>DATIFP010000043.1:0-33949 GCA_035455165.1 Blastocatellia bacterium | reverse complement strand
CGGATTCGCGCCGAACCTGAAATCAAACGAAGAAGCAATCGACGCGATACTCGAAGCAATCAACCAGAGCGGCTTCAAACCGGGTGAGCAGATCGCTCTCGCCTTGGATCCGGCATCGAGCGAGTTCTACGAGAAGGGCACGTACGTGTTCAAGAAGTCCGGCGGCTCGCGCAAGAGTTCCGATGAGATGGTCTCGCTTTACAAGAGCTGGGTCGATCAGTTTCCGATCGTCTCGATTGAAGACGGTCTGGCCGAGTCGGACTGGGAAGGTTGGGCGACGCTCACTCGAGAGCTCGGCGAAAGGATTCAGCTCGTCGGGGACGATCTGTTCGTTACCAACACCGAGTATCTCGCGCGCGGCATCCGCGAGAAGGTAGCCAATTCGATTCTGATCAAGGTCAATCAAATCGGCTCGCTCACCGAAACTCTCGAGGCGATTGAAATGGCCAAGACTCACGCCTACACCAGCGTGATCTCGCATCGCTCCGGTGAAACCGAGGACACGTTTATCGCGGATCTCGCCGTCGCCACCAACGCGGGTCAAATCAAGACGGGCTCAGCAAGCCGGACCGATCGCGTCGCAAAATACAATCAGTTGCTTCGAATTGAAGAAGAGCTTGGCGGAGCTGCGCGGTTCCCGGGCTTCAAAGCGTTCGCCGGATTACGCGGCGCCGAGTCCCGCCAGAAGCCTGCAGCAACGACAGCTTCTAAGAAGTGACCTATGTACGACCTTAAGTCACTCGGTTGGAGCGAGTTCTTCGACAGTATGTTCAAGCCTTATCGCGAGCTCGGCCACTTTGCGGGAAGAGTGGCGCTCGAAGAGCGGGGCGCGTATCGGCTCCTCACCGGAGAAGGCGAACTCAGTGCTCGCGTGCGCGGAAAGCTGAGGTTCGACAGCGAGAGCGCGGCTGATTTCCCCGCAGTTGGTGATTGGGTTTCTGTCGCCAGGCGTGAGCGAGACGGCCTTGCTCAGATTCACGCCGTCCTGCCGCGCCGAAGCAAATTCTCACGCAAGGCCGCGGGCGGAAGCAGCGACGAACAAGTTGTCGCGGCGAACGTCGACACGGTGTTCATAGTCCAGGGTCTCGACCACGACTTCAATCTTCGCCGCCTCGAACGCTATCTGGTAGCTGCTTTCGAAAGCGGTGCCGCCCCGGTCGTCATTCTAAGCAAGGCTGACCTCTGCGAAGACGTGGAGAACAAGAGGTCCGAAGCCGAATCGGTTGCTCCGGGCACTCCCGTCCACGCCATCAGCTCAATCTCAGGTCAGGGGTTGGACGAACTGGATCAATACGTTCTGCCGGGAACGACCGTCGCGTTCCTGGGTTCGTCCGGCGCAGGAAAATCTACCTTGATCAATCGAATCGTTGGAGAAGAGATTCAGAAGACCGCCGCGGTGCGCGAACACGATAGCCGCGGCCGCCACACGACTACGCATCGCGAGTTGATTGTTCTCGAGACAGGCGGCTTGTTGATCGACACGCCGGGCATGCGCGAGCTTCAATTGTGGGACGCGAGCGGCTCGTTGGGCGAGGCATTCTCGGACGTTCAATCGATTGCCGCCGCGTGCTACTTTAGTGACTGCGGCCACCAGAACGAACCGGGCTGCGCCGTGAGGGAGGCGCTCGAGGATGGATCGCTCGACAGGGGCAGATACGAAAGCTATGCGAAGATGGAAAAAGAGATCGAGTACCTGGATTCAAGAATGGACACGAAACTCCATCTGAAACGAAAGAGCCGCGAGAAGAAGATTCATCGCGCGATCAGAAGTATAAAGAACAAGCGAGCTTGAGGGATCGTCAATGAACCCGGCAGGTCTGCGCACCGAGGATCCAGTTGAAGCACCGAAACGGGTGCTGGACATCGGCTGCGGCGCGAACAAAGTTCAAGGCGCGATCGGAATGGACGTCAACCCTCGGACTGCGGCTGATGTCATACACGATCTGGACGATCTGCCCTATCCGTTTTCCGATGACCAGTTCGACGAAGTGATCGGGCGCCACGTGATCGAGCACGTTCGCGATCCCATGGCGGTCATGTGCGAACTTCATCGCATCACGCGAGATGGCGGTATCGTCAGGCTTGTCGTACCTCACTGGACTAACCCGGATTTTGCCACCGATCTAACTCATCGGAATCATTTGAACAGCTATTCGTTTCGAAACCTGACCGACGAGCGCGCGGTTTTTCCGTTTTACACCGATGTGCGATTCAAGCAGCGTAGGGCTCGAGTGACGGTGTTGAACCTGTGGAAACTGACGGGTCTGGAGTTCCTGATCAACCTTGATCATCGTTTTCCATCGCTGCGGTTCATCCGCAAGTTTTGGGAGCAGTATCTGAATGCGATCGCGCGAGGAAAAGAGATTCACTTCGAGCTCGAAGTGGTCAAGCGCTGACGTCGATAACGGGAGGACCCGGATTTAGCCGAGAAGTTCGCTGCGGCGAGGCTGACAGGAATGCTACTCCGATTTTAGCCTTCTCAGGTCCAGGTTGGCCCATTTGACCGGGCGTGTAATTCAAAGGCCGACTCAGCGCCTCACTCATTACGCTCACCGGGTTGGAAGCCTCAGCGGGTGTGCCATCGCGCTCAGGGCTCCGTTTCTCTCGCTGACTGGAATGGCGCCTGTCGGGCAGAACCTTAAGCAATTAGATCGTGGATTACGTTGCCGGCGACATCGGTCAGGCGGAAATCTCGGCCGCTGTAATGGTAGGTCAGTTTCGTATGGTCAATCCCCAGCAGGTGTAAGATGGTCGCGTGCAGATCGTGTACGTGAACAGGTTTATCAATCACCTTGAAGCCGAAATCATCCGTGGCCCCGTAAATCGTCCCGCCTTTGACGCCACCGCCGGCCATCCACATCGTAAAAGCAAACGGGTTGTGATCGCGGCCGTTTTGAATACCGTTTCCACCCATTTCGACTACGGGCGTGCGGCCGAACTCCGAACCACAGACGACCAGCGTGTCGTCAAACAGACCACGCGACTTGAGGTCTTTGATCACCGCAGCGAAGGGTTGGTCCGAATCCATCGCGCACTTTCGGTGCGCCTGGATATCAATGTGAGCGTCCCACGGATCGCCCTTCGCGTAGTAGACCTGAACCATCCTCACTCCTCGTTGAACCAGCCGAACCGCGAGCAAGCAACCCCGCGCCGTGCTCCCTGGGCCGTAGAGTTTCAGCGTCGCGGGCGTTTCCTTTCGTATGTCGAAGACCTCCGGCGCTTCGGTCTGCATACGGTAGGCAGTCTCCATCGACTGGATCGTCGCTTCCAGCTGCGGATCCGAAGATTTTTCCCGCTCCATCTGCATTCGATTCAGCCGTGTCAGCAAATCGAGCTCGCGGCGCTGTTCCGGCAGCTCGAATCTCTGGTTGTTAATGTAGGAAATCAGTTTCTTTGGATCAAAGCCCGGCTCCACCAATAGCTCGGCGGTCTGTTTTTCTCCCGGTTTGTCGGAAATGTATGTCCCCTGGTGGATCGCAGGCAGGAAGGAACTGTTCCACAGCGGCGGGCCGACAGTGGTCGGAACATCGGGACACAGCACGACAAACCCCGGCAGGTTCTTATTCTCGACGCCGAGACCATAGGTCAGCCACGAACCGAGCGAGGGGCGTCCCGCCTGACTGAAACCCGTGTTCATCATCAGCATCGAGGGTTCGTGATTAGGAATGTCTGTGTTGACGGAGCGAATCCAACAGATGCTATCCGCACATTCGCCGACGTTCGGGAACAACTCGCTGACATCCATGCCGCAATGGCCATATTTCTTGAAGGCGTATGGCGAACGCAGCAGCGCACCGGTCTTACGCTCGGTGGCAATAGTCCCGCCGGGCAGCGGCTTGCCGTGATACTTGTCAAGCATCGGCTTCGGATCAAAGCTGTCCACCTGTGAAAGGCCGCCGTTCATGTAGAGGAAGATGACGTGCTTCGCGCGCGCGGCGTGATGAACTCCTCCCTTGGGCCATTTCGCGGATTCCGCGGAAGCTTGTGTTTGAGCACGCGCGAGTGATTCTCCCACGAGGCCTGCGAATGCCATCATTCCGAATCCGCTGCCCATTCGGCAGAGCGCTTCGCGACGCGTGATCGGTGTGGGTTCCTTGTGTGTCATCTAGTTTCCTTTGAAGTGGTCTAGTTGATGAACATGAACTCGGTCGAGCTGAGCAGGACCTTGAGATACCGTCCCCAATGAGTCACGGGCAGCAGCGGTTTCTTTTCATCGCCTTTCGCCGCGCCCTGCACAACGCCGGCCATCATCCCATTTGGATCCATCGCCGGAGCCTCTGGTTGATCCGACTTTGCACTCGGGGCATCGGAGGCCGCTCCCTGGTTGTCAGGCATTTCTTTCTTTTCGGCTCTCTTCTTTTCCTTTTCCTCCTCTGCTTTCTTCCGCTCCTCGTATTCTTTCAGCGGCTCATTTCGGAGATAGTCGAGACCGAGCCTTACTTCTTCGGGCGTTGCCACGCGCCCGAACACAAGACGGTAGGCCTTTTGTATACGCGCCTCCGCGGTCGGTTCGGATTCGATCTTCCGGACGAGCAGCTCGGCCTGTTGCTGTACAAAATCGCTGTTCATGAAAAACAGACGCTGCAACGGCACGATCGTGGCGTAGCGCTGCTCGGCGGAAATGTTCGGACTGGGGAAATCAAATAGCTGGAGAAAATCATCAAGCTTGTAGCGACTCACTTTTCCATACAGAGTTCGTCTAGTCGACTGCGAAGTTAATGCCTCCGAGGGACCGCCCATTTTATTGTCGAGCGCGCCCGAAGTAGCCAGCAGCGAGTCGCGAATCTGCTCGACGTCCATCCGGCGCCGATTGGCTCGCCAGTAAAGCCGATTCGACGAGTCTTTATCGTAGTTGGCCTTGATCGATTCGTTGCTGAGCTGGTACACCGAACTGAGCATGATCTCGCGGTGGAGCTTCTTGATTGACAACCCGTTCCGCACAAAGAAATCGGCCAGGTATTCCAGCAACCCGGGATGAACGGGACGTTCGCCGTTAAATCCAAAATTGCTGGGAGTGTCCACGATTCCCGATCCGAAATGCCATTTCCAGATTCGATTTACGATGACCCGCATCGCCAGGGGCTGCCGCAATATCGCGTCCGCCAGTTCCAGCCGCCCGCTTCCCTTGCTGAAGCCCAGCCTGCTGCCCTCCTGTGACAGCACTGAGAGGAAACCTCGAGGGATCACCTCGCCCAGATTATTTGGATTGCCCCGTAAGCTGACGGGCAAATCCACCGGCTTCTCCTGGTCCGCAACGCCATGCACGTAAGGATACTGAGCAGGCATCTTCTTCCTGAAACTCTCGATTTCCTCTCGCAGCGATGACAGATATGCGCGTCCCTCGGCGCTCATCTGGCGTTCCAGCCCCCATCCTCGAAACGCGAGAAGTCCGGGTTTGAATTTCTGATTTATTCCCGGAAGCATCGGGTCGTCGAGATCGCGCACATAAACGTCCATCCATAGATTGGTTCGCTCAAGGGGCATGGCTTTGGTCTCGACGCTGCAACTCGGGCAGAAGTCGTCATTGGTCACGAACTCGTTGGGCTTGAACAAGGGCTCTTTCGGCTTCGTGCCCGTAAGCGATTTGGCGATGATGATATCGTTTTGTTCTTTCAGGTCCTTGCGCTCGAACAGGACATCAAGCAGCAGTGCCTGGAAATCGTCGGATAGTTTCTTGGCTTCGGGCGCGGTGCCACCCTTCTGCATCATCGCCTGCCAATCTTTCAGATAAGGGTAGTAGCGTGGAGGTCTAGCCAGAAACTTAATCCAGCGCTGCATCAGCTCGTAATCGAGTTTGTTCTTTTCAATGACATCGTTGAGATCTTCTTTGGGTTCGCCTCCGACGCGCCAAACTGCTTGCATGTATTTCGAGGCTTGCAGCGTGAGGCCCTCCGACAGCAGCCTCGCTTCGTTCTGGAGAAACTCACCAAGCAGTTTCTCCTTGTTCTTCAACTTCTTTTCCAGGTCGGTGTATCGATCGACAATGCTCTTCGGGACTTGCGGGTATTCCCGATAAGTCGTGCTGGCGAAGACTCCAGCCATGGCATAGTAGTCTTTTGTCGGGATCGGATCGTATTTGTGATCGTGGCAGCGGGCACAACCCACGGTCAGACCCAGAAACCCGCGACTGACGACATCAATTCTGTCGTGCCGCTCGTCCGCGCGCGTCACCTCTACCGCGCCGTTGTCGTAAAACCATGGCCCCTGTCCTAGAAACCCCAGCGCGGGCAGCGTCTTCACCCGCGTCTTCTCATCAAGTTGATCCCCGGCCAACTGAGCGCGCACAAACTGGTCATAGGGCAGATCATCATTGAAGGCTTTTACGACCCAGTCACGATACAAGTAAGCGTGCGGATAGGGCGCGAACCCGCGGCCCATCGGATCAAGGCTGCGATAGTCGTCCTCGCCATAGCGCGCGACGTCGAGCCAGAGCCGTCCCCAGCGTTCTCCGTATTGAGGGCAGGCGAGCAGGCGATCTATCACCTTGGCGAAAGCATTTGGAGACTTGTCATTCTCGAATGCTTCGATCTCTGCTGCGGTCGGTGGGATGCCGATCAGATCGAGCGTCGCACGACGCAGCAGAGTGCGCCGATCCGCAGGCCCAACCGGCGCGAGTCCTTCTTCCTCGAGTCGAGAAAGAATGAAGCGGTCGATGTCAGTCTTGGGCCAATGAGTGTTTTTGACGGTAGGCGCCGCACTCGGGTGTAAGGGCTGGAAAGACCAAAAACCGCGCCGCGCCGGATCAATGATCATTTCCCCTTTCGGCGCGACCCGGGTCTTGACGGTATCCGGCCAGACAGCGCCTGTTCGAATCCACTGTGCAATCGCTTCGATTTGATCCGGAGCGAGTTTTCCGCCCTTCGGCATCTTCAAGGTTCCCGTCTGCCGAATTGCGGTTACAAGGAGACTCTTCTCCGGATCGCCAGGGACGATCGCCGGACCCGATTTGCCGCCTCTCAACATGGCCTCGCGGGAATCCAGACGAAGCCCGCCTAACTGTGAATCGGTATGACAGGAAAAGCATTCAGTGGCGAGAATAGGCCGCACCTTAGCCTCGAAATAATCTTCCTTATTTTGCGACCATACTGGCCAGGAGGCCAAACCCAGGAAGGCGAGACTGACAATAAAACGCTTATACTTCATACAAGGTCGATATCAGAACCTTCGGCACGCCTTTCTGTGTTCAGGCGACGCGCCACGCCGGATTCTCTTCCTCAAAGGGAAGGCCGAAAGACTTTAGCGCAGCGGCGGCATATGAGCAATAATGCTTCACCTAGCGCTCGCCGAGATTTTTGCTAAGATGCGTCCATGATAAGAATCCTCATCGTAATTCCGATTCTTCTCTCTTCAATTCCACAGGCCCCCAAGCGGCCACCCAGGCCTGGGGTGAAAACCCCTGGTGTCCGCGTCGCGATCACGGCGCTAAGGCCGGAGGCTGTGTTCGAGGTGCCCGGAGCGCCCGACTGGATCGCCATTGACGAATCCGTCTGGGTTTCGAATTTCCCTAAGAACACGGTGGCAAGGCTCGATCCGAAATCCAACAAAGTGATCTCAATGGTCGCCGTCGGCAACAAACCTTGCTCGGGGTTGGCGACCGGGTTCGGCAGCTTATGGGTGCCTCTTTGCGGCGATCAGGCGCTGGCTCGTGTTGATCTCAAGGAGGGGAAGGTGACCGCTACCATTCCGATCGGAATCGGCGACTCCGAAGGCGGATTAGCCGCGGGCGCCGACAGCATTTGGCTGATCACCGACAAGAAAGGAACCTTGGCGCGAATTGATCCGGAGACCAACAGAGTCGTGGCAGAGATCCAGGTTCCGGCGGGCTCATTCACCGTGGCTTTTGGAGAAGGTGCGGTTTGGGTTACCGGGACCGAGTCTAACGTGTTGACGCGCATCAACCCGGATACAAATCTGGTGGTCGAAACAATTCCGGTCGGGAAAGGCCCGCGTTTCCTGACCATCGGGGGCGGGTTCATTTGGACGCTGAATCAGACCAACGGGGATGTGTCGAAAGTGGATCCAAAGACAAACAAGGTCGTGGAAACCATCGAGGTCGGTGTCCCCGGGCCGGGCGGCGAGATCTCCTTTGGTGAAGGTTCGGTCTGGGTAACGTCGTTTGAGTTTCCGATCTCGCGGATCGATCCTGCTCGGGGAAAAGTGGTGCAGCAATTCGCCGGTGAGGGGGGCGATGCGATCAGGGTCGGCCTCGGTTCTGTGTGGCTCTCAAATATTCGCGCCGGCACGGTGTGGCGGCTGGATCCACGCCGGATCGCGGCGACAATCACGCAGTAACACGACGAAGCATTCCAAGTGCACCCGTTGATAAATTTGCGCAACGCAGTTTGTGCGAGTTCGGCAATCGCTAAAAATCGACCACGATGGTGCCGTTGAAGCCACAAGTGTCCACGTTGAACCACACCGTCTTGCTCACCTCTTTACCGGCGATCTTAACCTCCACCTTGAGCTTATAAACGCCGGGCACCAACTGTGTCGGGTTTGATGTCGCGCCATACTCACGATGGAACTGGATCGGCCCGCAAGCCGTGCCCGGAGTCGCTGGTGCGGTCTGCAGCGCAACGTTCTCAACCTCATCGACCTTCTTGGAGAATCCGAACCAGCCGCCCCAGTAGCGTCTGAGGCTTATCTCGTGCGCCTGTGGCACCGGCACCCCTCCTTGAGTCACCAGGACTCGCGCTCCCGTGCGTACACCTTCACCGCAAAGCTGACGAGCCTGCACGCTGGTCGCGCCGCTCGCCGGGTCGGAGACGAAGGTGACGGCGATCTCTGCGATGCGCTCCCGCGCCAGGGCGGCCGGCGCAAAGACCACATTCAGGTCGCCTGACCCCACTTGATGCCCAGGCTGGAGCGTTATGGGGAAGGCCGGAAGTCCGGACAATGAGTAGTCGCCCGCGTTAGCGCCCCCGATCACGATATTAGTGATCGTCAGATTACACGTGCCAGTGTTAGATACCACAAAGGGTCTGGATGACTGACACGGTCCCACGCTTTGAATGACTGTAGGCACAAATCTTTGATTCGACGACAGACCGAGGGAACCCGCTGCGGCTTCCGCCGTCGCTTGTACGGCAACTGAGGGGACAAACAGATCATCGCTCGAGATTGTCAGTGTTGCTGTTTGTGCTCCGATGCCGCTCGGGGTGAAAGTCACCTCGAAGGGGAAGCAGGAGCCGGGGCTGATGACTATCGGAAACCCGCCGGAAGGCGTGGTCACAGCAAACTGGGGATTCGATGACGAAGTAGCGGTCATGGTCAGATTGCCGCTCCCGGTATTGCAGACATTCAGCGTCGCGCGACCGATAGCCCCAGCGCAGACGCTCCCAAAAGCCACGCCGGAGGGCACCTGAATGTGTCCGCTTTCTGCAACATGAAAGAAGAATGGATCTATCGACGGGGCCACGGTACTCACTCCGTCCGTGCCGATGAAGTGGGGCGACGCCGCCCCATCGGGCGTTTTGTTGCGCAGCCACGTAACGCCGGCCGGGAAATTCGCGTTGACCAAATCATTGTACGAAGTGAAGACTCCAAAGAAATCCTTCCCTACCGCAACCATGTTGAGGTAGTCGCCGATGATTCGCATACCGGTGGGAGCGGATGGGCCGTCAGCGGGGAAGTCAGCGAGTGTCACATCATCCCAGGTCGCCCCGGTTGTAGAGCGGCGAAGATGTGTTTGCCAACGCGTGTTCGGAGAGGTGCCGGTCAGTTGCTGGTAGAGGTACCCAATCTTTCCGTCGTTGTTGATTGCGATTGCCGCGTTCTTGGCGCTGTGAACTGTCAACAGATCAGGGCTCCAGGTTTGACCGGAATTCGTCGAACGACGCAGGTGGATGGTTCTGGCACTGCCCGGCAGGCTGTCGGAATACGAGATGTACACCCGCGAAGAATCGCCTGGATCAACAGTGAGATAGAGGTCCCCACCCCACCAGTCGTTGCCGAGGGCGGCGCTGCTGCCGGCGGTGTCTGAGACCGGTGTCGACGCGACTACATTTTGGCCGGACACCATCGTGACAGAATCGACGAGGCTCTGGAATGGCGGCATCGTGCTCCCCCAATTGTTGTCGCGGACTACGACAACGTCGGCGTTGTAGCCGCCGGCGATATTTCCCCTGCGCCGGTAGAATGCCGTGTAGATGTGCCCATCGGCTGACGATACCGGTCGCACCTGATAGTTGTCGCGCCCGACGGGTGTTCCGGCATCGATTCGGATTTGTGTGAATACTGGGGTCGCGATTGCCGCGTCAAGAGTTTGATCCACAGTAGCGCTGGCAGGATTGGCTGCGGCTTCATTGTTCCCGACCCACAGTCGATCTCTTCCCGAGTCCGGCCCGCCCACGACGGTTCGCGCGGAAATATAGGGTTGGTCAGTCGGTCGCGGAGTATTGAGCACCGTCATCGGCGTGTTGAACATCATGTCCGTTGTCGTAATTATTTGGAGACCTCCCGGAGGTCCTGCCCTGAGGATACCCGCGTACAGCGCTGTACCGGAGCTGTTGAATCGGAGAGTAATGTCGCCGGTATTGAAGAATGCACCCGGACTGGACGGAATGATATTCCTCGCAACCCATGTAGCCCCACCATCGAAAGAGACCAGCATCGGGCCATTGGGCGACCCGGGAGGAGTCGCCATGAACACACTGGCCGCAATAATGAGAGGATTGGCCGGATTGACGGCAACGTAAGGCTCGCTGTTGTGGCGGGTCTCGTCACTCATGTCATTAGGGATCATGTTGACTACCCGCACCTGCGCGCGAACCTCTAAACTGGCGATCGTCAAAATTAGAAACACGTGGAGCGGAATTGTGAAGAATCTCTTATGTAACATGGTGTTCTCCTTGCTAGCGGCGTCAAGGATCGCTATTTGATGAGCCGGCGCACGCGCTCCAGTTCACTGATGGGAAGCGCATCCAGTGCGTCGATGAGGAAGAACCCCGAGACGCGAAATTGCTTTTCGCGGTCGGCTTGCAGAAGGAAGATTCCTTCCTCTCCGGCTTTAGGCTTGGGCGCCAGCGCCCAAAGATAATCGAAGTTCATTGCAATGTTTACGATGATCGGCCCTCTCGGACGTTGTCCTTTTTCGAAAGACCTCACCGTGATCGGCGCGCGCCACCAGAGCGGATCGTGCTCGCTTCCGGGGTTGCGCGCCTCCTCGGTTGGCCTGGCTTCGCCGACTACGCCGACTACTACCATCTCCGCCCTCCGGAGCCGCGCTGTGAGCGCTTCGTCCGCCAGAGTTTGCCGCGCCGCGCGGACGCGATCTTCGAGGGTCTTTGAATCCTCTATCGGCAAGATCCCGACCTCGTCCAATCCGAGTGACTTGCCTGCTGAGTACACGTAAGTAAAAAACGTTGCCTTTTGTCCGGGTCGAATCTCACCGGGCGTCCGCAGTCGGACGGTGACGTCTCGCCCGGTTGGGTTGCCCGCGGGCGGCAGTGATTCCACCACGCGATCTACGGTGACAATTGCCGTATTGCGTTCACGAACAACGGTGGGAGTAGATTCGCCAATTGCTTTCACCGTTCCTTGGAAAATGAAACCTGAGCGCCGAACCAGGTCCACAAATGACGATTGGGTCTGCGCAAAGGCAACCGGGCATAACGTCAGCATGAGGACCAAAACACAAAGATGCCGAGTCGCCGGGAACGAGCGAAGCGAAAGAAATCCGAATTCGCGACCTTTCAACGTCCGAAGTCGATCAAGCGATGCCAAATTGGTATTCATTGATTGTGCTCCCTGTAACCGGCTGCCTCTGATCTTGGATGTTGCTTTAAGCATGTTAGTGCGTTAGTTCAAGATAGTCGCCCGTTTCAAACAGCTCTGGCCGACGAATTGAGGAGATGACGTTTCATCCCCAACAAAGTAGACGCAAAATCGGTTACCGGTAATTCGAGATGATCACCTTGTCTAATTGACCGCAATCATCGGGTGAATTCGTCATTTGTGCTGGAGGGCGTTCAACCATCAATTCTGGGCGGGCGCTGCCCTCGGCCAGCGCCCGCCCTTTCCGATCAGCTAAGTCGGGTCAAGCTTTCTCTCGCAGGCAGAAGCCGACCTCGATATGGTTCCAGTTGTGCACGAACGGCGAGCTGTGAACGATGGTCCGATCCGACACGTCGAGCCTCACGACATACCCGCAAGGTTTCATCGTCTTCAATGAAGCAGGGGGAGGGCTCGTGTGCAGCGTCCACGCATGCCCGCCTGGACCCGGGGCAGGATCCCAGGGCGACAACCCCACGACTTCCGGCGGGTTCGACGGAGTGGTGAACGTGTTAGGCTCGGTCGACAGGCTCCACCCGCCGAAGTGCAGGTCGTTCGCTATGAACGTACCGGTGATGGTTGAGCCTTCGTCGAAATCCTTGCAGTCCCCGCCCGCCGAAATGTGAATGTCCATTGTGGGGAAGATCGCCGGCGGCCCAACCGGTCCGGTGTTGTCGAGCTGGATGCGGTACCACGGGCTGCTGGAAACGATGCTGGCTTCGTTAGGAGCCGTGGCGACATCCAACTGCACCTCCCACGGTGCGTCGCCCGACGAGCTCCAGTACGCGAGCCCGCGGCCAAACTCCTGTATAGGATCCAGGTACTTGAACCACTCGCCAATGGGGACCTGGTGGTCGTAGCCAATATCCGACCGCTCCACATAAAAATCAGTTGTCAGCGCAGTCGGGAGGCCGGGATCGCCGATCTTGTGTACCCGCACGCGATAGTAGTAGCCGAGGTAGTAGTTCCCCTCGACGGCTATCGTTCCGCCAAACGGGCATTGCCGGTTCTGTCCCCAACCATCCGCGGTATACGCGTGATATATCCCGGCAAACTTAACCGGCCCGCCACCGAAGGCCACCACTTTGGTCATGCCGTTGCCGCCAGTGTCGATGTCTTCGATGGCAATTCCTCCCAGATTCCTGATCTTTGCCAGCGGGTTATTCGGATCGATTTGATCACCTGGGACGATCTGGACGTGCGTATCAATCCGGTTGCCCCAGTACTGCAGATCATCCGGATCAGAAGGCGAAGGAGGAACAGCCCAGGAAAGTACGGCACGCACGCGGGCAATTTTCGGCTTCCGGCAGCTCCTCCGGTGGTAGGTCAGATCCACAGGCTGGATTGCTGAATAACACAACCCTTCCTTGGGGATGGTCGAGATGTCATGAACGTTCACTTTCTGTGTGCCGACGTAAGTCCACTCGCAGGTGTTGTCCCAATCGGCCCAGAAGGAGACGTACTCTATGCTACCCTTGTGGCACAGGTCACCGCTGTAACCCTGAGGGCGCTTGATACGGAACGTGGCGACGAGCCGTTCGGGGAACGCGTCATCTATTCCCAGGCACTCGAGTTCTTCATACGTGACGTTGGCTTTGGTCTTGTCCAGGGCCGCAATTGCGCCCGCCCAGTCCAGTCCCAGCGATTTCCACTGGACCGACTTGGCGGCGGTGGTCTCCTGATCGACGCCAGCCGCGGAGAGCGTGGCATGAAGCTCGCTGATTCCAAAGCGGTGCGACTCCACGGTTGCCGCGGACTTCGTAGTCCCGGGCGCATACATCTCCGCCAACTCGGCGATCGTAGGCGGCGGCGGGTCCGGCAGAGGAATCGGCTGATACTGCACCTGCTCGAACAACTTCGGCACTTTGATCTTCTTGTCAATGGTCGTGCCGATCAGATCGAATAGGCAGAAGATATTCCACGGGTGAGGTTTGATCTGAACGTGGCATTCGTGCGTATTGCCCCAGGGCGGCAACCAACCCACGTTGGCTGGTCCGGCCGGGGGGACCAGTTGCCATGACAGAATCGCGTGCACCTTGGGCAGGACCGGGTGATTGCAACACTCGGCCTTCGGTTCGTACTTGAGACTGGCAACGTAGGTCAAGGGCTTGTTTGGCAGGCCGGCGCAATCCCTTTCGTTGGGAATGTCGTGGACGTTGATGGCCGCCAGGCCCGCATCTTCCCAGCCCGAGCCATAATTCACGAAGAAGCGTACATACTCGGTCGTACCCGCGTGGCAGAGGTCACTGCCGTAACCGGCGGGCAGTTTGACCGCCACGGTCGCCTCCAGAAAGCTCGTAACCGGGTTATAGCCAACGCACGTCAATTCCTCATACTTGGTGTTCGCGACGAGCTTCTTCACGGCTTTGAAGGAACTCGCGGCGACGTTGCCAAAGTAATTCGGATTCTGAGCGAGTAAGGCCTTGAACCGGCTGCGCTCCTCCTCTATGACGACTTCGCCTTTCTTCACGTCTGCTGGTTGTCTAGCTTTAGCCATAGTGAATGCTCCTATGCACCTCAAGGGTGTTCCTCGGAAAAGAACTTCGGACCTGTCTTTGAGACCGGCCAAGGAAATCCCGCTGAAACGGCGGGACTAACGCAGCTTGCGCTGCAGCGTGAGGGTGAGAGCCTTCTTTGGGCGGGTAGCAGAACCAGATACCTCCTTCTATTGTTTTTCAGAGGCATATGGCCTCCCATAGCATACCGAACACCGATCCGCCCGGCTCGCTGAGGGTTTCTTCCGGACTACTAATGTCAAGGGCGCACTAGAAAGTAGAAACGCCGCCAAACAAGGCGTGAGGCTGAGCTTTGAGATACTAAGTTACGGTGAGGTTTGGAAAGTCATGAGCGCCTGGCTCGTCAACAAGCCCGCGCTCGTCGATCTCCCACAATGTTCGCTATGGGTGAGGCGTTAGCGAAGGACCGAGAAATGCGGAACCGCGCTTCGTTGAGGCGCGAACATATCGCGTTCCAACCAATTTGTAAAGCGCGTTGCTGTCTTATTTTGGAAGCACCGAGAGCGCGAACACCCCAGGCCTCTGCCGCGCAGGCTTCGCTGACGGTTCGGTGTGAGTGCGGATCGAAACTGTCGGCGATGGTTATTCGCTCGCCTTCAAACGCGCGGTTTGGTTGGTCGCGCACGCGGCCGGGGAATCCAACGGGGCACAACAGCGCGGTAGCGCACATACGAGTCGCCAAATTTCCGCTTCAGCGCCGGCTCTTCGTAGAAGACGACAATCGCAAAGAAGGAAACGAAGACCAGCGCGGCGTACGCGAATAATTGTCGCGACTCGTACCACGCGGCTTCGCCGAGCACCAGAGACAAAACGCCGACGTACATCGGGTTCCTTACGTAACGGTACAGGCCACCTACGACAAGCTTCTTCGGCGGATCAATGGGCGCTGGAGTGCCATTTCCGGCGAACGTAAAGTCCCACGCGCACCAAAGGTAAATCGAAGCCCCGACCAACATCGCTGAAAGCCCGACATAGCGGAGGCCGTCAATCGGCAACGATCCGCGCGCGCCGGAGCCGCCAAGGATGCTGATCGGAACCCAGACTCCCACGGTGCCCGGAACCAGTATTGTGAAGATCAAAGTCTTGATAGCGGTCATGCATCCTGCAATTCTGCTCACTTTGTGTCCGGCTCGTCCCTCGATTCCGTTAGAGCCTGCTGTCTGAACGCGGCGGCGCCGAGCAGTCCCCCCATCTCCATCGATTCAACTGCGGTGCTCGGCACGAGCATCAATGCGCCCTTTTCCTTTAACCCCTCGTAAAGCATGTTCATCGCACGCAGGTGAAGGGCGGTCGGATTCTCTCTGTAAGACTCGGCCGCCTTGTCGAACAGATGTGCGATCTCCACCTCAGCCTGGCCGAGGATAATGCGCGCCTGCTTTTCGCGAGACGCTTGAGCCTCGCGCGACATCGCGTCCTGAAGCGCGTCGGGAATCACAACGTCACGCATCTCGACCGACTGTACGGTAACGCCCCAGGGGGTCGAACGCTCATCGATGAGTTTCTGCAGCTCTTCTTCGATCCGCTCGCGGCCGCGAAGCAGTTCGGTCAACGCGGTCCGGCCGATGATGTCGCGCAGGGCGGTTTGCGCGGCCCAGCTCACAGCTTGCTGGTAGTCCTGGACCTCGAGCGCTGCTTTTTCGGGATCGTAGACCATCCAAAAAAGCACTGCGTCGACGTTTACCGGGACGGTGTCCGACGTGAGCGTCTGCTCGGCTGCGAAGCTGGTTGTGATCACGCGTTGATCGATCCAGCTCGACACGGACTCAATCAGCGGCACAATCCAAAAGAGCCCGGGCCCTCGAATGCCGACGTAGCGGCCAAGCCTGAGCACGACAGCCTTTTCCCATTGCTTTGCGACCTTCGGAGCTTGCGCCAGAAGCAATCCGAGGAGGAACCCGGCAATCAATCCGAACGGGTTGTTGAACAGTAACGCGGGCACAAGGCCAAGCAGAATCGGAAACACAAAAAGCGACGCGGCGACAATATTCAATCGCGGCGCATTCTGAATGGTCAGCGCCTGCTTGGATTGTGCCGCTTGAACGTCTTTTGAACCTGCGGGTACTAGCATGATCTTTATTCTCCCTTTCGAGCCGACACTCGACTCTCGCCCAACCAGCTCTTCCATTCAGAGTATTCAGACCGTCGATGGTCACAGTTTCTGACAGAGCCCCACCCTATCTCTTCAATCGTTTTCGCAGGTGATCCAGGACATCTTTGGCATCGAACCCGAGATGTGCCGCCTTTGCCAGAAAATGGTCCTCGAGGTCGCGTAACTCCCGCTCGCGGTCCTTATCGCGCGCGGCTTCGAAGTGCCGGGCCTTGACGAAGGTGCCCACGCCGCGTCGAGTTTCGAGTATGCCGGCGCGTTCGAGCACTGCGTAAACTTTGGCCACGGTATTCGCGTTTATTCGCAATTCGACGGCAAGCTGGCGCACCGTCGGCAACTGGTCGCCAACGACTATTTTGCCGGTTGCGATTGCGAACCGTATCGATCGCTCCAGCTGATGATGAAGCGGCGTCGGATGCCCGCTGTCGATATTGAAAGCCAGACTCATTGTTCTATTGTACTACGGCAATAGTACACTCGAAGTTCGGGAAGTCAAGTGTGTTGTCTATCCGGCAGGGGCTAGCAGGGATTGTGTTGCTCGAAATCTGGCCACAAGGTCACCAGGTCACAAAGGTTCACAAAACGATTGGGAGGGCCCAGCGTGACTCAAGCAACCGTCGAATGCTAGAATCGCTGTGTCCTACTCGAAATCAAAGGAGGGTTAGCATGCAATTTCGCAAAACGCTGCTCGCAATTCTGGCGGGCGCAGCACTCGCGTCGGGAGCGTTCGCTCAGACCGATAAACACAATCACGGCTCTCACAATACGGCTGAGTCGAAGGAATCCGGCAACGCGGAGGACCACATCAGCGCGAAGGACTTGAAAGCTCGCCTCGATAAGGGCGAGAAAGTCGTCATCATCGACGCTCGACACGATCTCGCCGGCCAAATCCTAAAAGGCGCTGTCCACCTGCCTTCGGACAAGCTCGAGGACTGGGCGAAAGGCGTCGATAAGAACACTGTCATCGTAACCTACTGCACTTGCCCGCACGACGAGGCAGCCGACAGCGAAATGCACAAGCTGCGCGAGATGGGCTTCAAGAATGCCTATTCGCTCAGCGGCGGGTTGGACGCCGCGCGCGCGGCTGGGATTGAAGTTGTCGCGCCCGGCGACAAGTAAACCTGCGGAAACCTGCTCAAAGCGGAGCACAAATCTCCCGTTTGTGTTTTCGAATGTAACCTGGAGGGTATGCATGAAGATTCGCTCTATCCGTGTCGTTTCAATGATGGCGATCTTTGGCGCGGTTGTGTCGATCGGCCTTGCAAGCCGCGCCGAGCCAGTCAATGAGAAGATCACCTCTGTTTATGACTTCACTCTCAAAGACATCGATCGCAAGGAAGTCAATCTTGGCCAATACCGTGGCAAGGTACTGCTGCTGGTCAACGTCGCAAGCAGGTGCGGTTTCACGCCGCAGTATGAAGGGCTTCAGAGAATCTATCTGAAGTACAAGGATCGAGGGTTTGTGATCCTTGGCTTTCCCGCGAACAACTTCCTTGGACAAGAACCAGGCACGGAAGAAGAAATCAAAACCTTCTGTTCGACGAAGTACAACGTTACCTTCCCAATGTTCTCCAAGATCTCGGTGAAGGGCGACGACATTCATCCCCTATACAAGTTTCTCACGAGCAAGGACACCAATCCGGATTTTGGCGGCGACATCAAGTGGAACTTCAACAAGTTCCTGGTCGACAAGAACGGGAAGATCGTCGCCCGATTCGAGCCGGCGGTGAAACCCGAGAGCGAGCAGGTGGTTCAGGCTGTCGAGAAAGTACTTCAGTAGATCACGCGAGTTTACATAATGCCGTAACCTTACACGCATTAACCGCAGGTGACGCTGCCTCTGATTCGCTGATCTGCGCTGATCAGCGCGCCAAAGGCAGCGACATCAGCGGTTAATTCAAGCGGGACCTCCGCCCATTTCATTTCAAACTACGACTCGAAACAGAGCCAGCTTGTCCGACCATGCAGTTAGCATTTAATCTGTGGCTTCTGATCTGAGGACGAAACAACTTGGCTAAGGTTGAACACACTCCGCTCGTTCTGATCGTTCTTGATGGCTTTGGGTACTCGCCGGTCCGCGAGGGTAATGCTATCGTCTTAGCCAGCACTCCCCATTTTGATCAGTGGTATAAGGACTATCCAAACACACTGGTTGAGGCTTCCGGGCAGTACGTGGGTCTGCGTCCCGGACAGATGGGCAACAGCGAGGTCGGCCACCTCAACATCGGCGCGGGACGCATCGTGCGAATGGATACCTCGCGCATCGATCACGCCATCGAGACGGGCGAGTTCTTCCACAACCCCGCTTTGGGGCAAGCGATGGAACACGCCAACAGTCGTGAATCGACGTTGCATTTGATGGGGCTGGTGTCTCACGGAGGCGTGCACTCCTCGCAGGAGCACCTGTATGCGCTGCTTCGGATGGCGAAGCAGCTAAACGTCGGGCGAGTCTTTGTTCACGCGTTCCTGGACGGCCGGGATACGGCCCCGGATTCCGGAGCCGGTTACGTAGCCGAGCTTATGGATCGGATGGATGAATACCAAATCGGCACGGTGGCGTCGGTCGTCGGACGGTATTACGCAATGGATCGCGACAAGCGATGGGAACGCACAGAGCAGGCGTATCGACTCTTGCGCTACGGCGAAGGTCGCAAGCATCGCGATCCGGTTCAAGCGATTCGCGAATCGTATTCGGAAGGCGTCACCGACGAGTTCGTCAAACCGATCGCCATCGTCCGCGACGACGATGCGCCCCTGGCGCCGATTCGAAACGGCGACAGCGTGATCTTCTTCAACTTTCGCGCGGACCGGGCCAGGCAAATTACTCGTGCATTCGCTGAGGACGGATTCGAATTCTTTGATAGAGGCGCCAAGCCTGATATTCGCTTCACGTGCATGACATATTACGACCGCTTGTTCGCTTTGCCCGTTGCATTCGGCCCCGAGCATCACGACCAGATCCTCGCGGATATTTTCGCCGAGGCAGGCTTGAAGAATCTTCGCATTGCCGAAACGGAAAAATACGCGCACGTCACCTTCTTTTTCAACGGTGGAGTCGAGCCTCCCTTTCCCGGCGAGGAGAGAATCCTGATCCCGTCACCCAAGGTCGCTACCTATGACTTGAAGCCCGAGATGAGCGCCCGTGAGATCACGGATGAAGTGGTGAAACAGATCGCTAGCGGTCGCTTCGACGTCGTGGTGATGAACTACGCAAACGCAGATATGGTTGGGCACACGGGGAACCTTGAAGCAACCATCAAAGCGATTGAAGTTATCGACGAATGCCTCGGCAGAGTGGTCGAAGCGACGCAAGCCAAAGGCGGGACGGTGATCATAACCGCGGATCACGGGAACGCCGAGCAAATGATCGATCCGATCACCGGGCAGATATTCACCGCACACACGACCAACCCGGTGCCTGTTATTCTGATCGGCCAGGATCGATATTCCCTGCGCGAAGGCGGCTCTTTGAGAGACATCGCCCCAACAATGCTTGGGATGCTCGGGCTCGCAAAACCCGAACAGATGACCGGAGAGGATTTGAGGATATCCGAGCGTTCAGAGTACCGAGTTTAGCCGGCCTGACTAATTTATGTTGAAACGCAGTTTGGCCGACTAAAGTCGGTACTCTGAACACCCGGTGCTCTGAACACCCGAACAATCTGAACGCCAGAAGACGGAGAGCGCAATGAAGGTGGGATTAGTAGGATTCGCGGGCTCGGGCAAAACGACGATCTTCAACACGCTTACCGGGCTGGCGGCCGAAGTTGGCGGCTACGGCGCGCGTGAAAAAGCAAACGTTGGCGTGATAAAGGTCCCGGACGAACGCGTCGACAGGCTCGCGGAGCTCTTCAATCCGAAAAAGAAGACTTACGCCGAGATCAGCTTCGTCGACGTCGCGGGTCCTCAAGCTGACGATGCTGAGCGCGATCAGTCGGGCCTCGATCCAAAGCTTGTTCAGCATATGCGCGAGGTGGATGCGCTTGTTCACGTCGTGCGCGCGTTCGACAATCCGATGCTCCTCCAGGCGCCGGATCCCGTACGCGATATTCGCGCGTTCGACGACGAGCTCATGCTCACCGATCTCGTGCAGATCGAGAACCGGATCGCTCGCCTAAAGAAAGAGAAAGATTCGGCGCGAGAGAGCGAGATGATGACGCGCCTGAAGACAGCGCTAGAGGAGGAACACCCGCTTCGCGATCTCGATCTTCCGCACGAAGACCTCGCGATGATCGCAGGATTTCGGTTCTTGAGCCTCAAGCCGCTGCTGGTGTTGATCAATCAGCCGGAGGATGCAGCCGGTCAGAGCGCTGCCAGGGAAGTCGAAGAGCTCGCAGGTTCGAAACAACTCAGAGTGATTGCGATGTCCGGTAAGGTGGAGATGGAAATCGCGCAGCTTGCGCCCGACGAGCAACGCGAGTTCCTTCAGGATCTGGGCATCACTGAGCCGGCTCGAGATCGGTTCATTCGAGCAGCGTATTCGCTTCTGGACTTGATAAGCTTTCTGACGTCGGGCGAAGACGAATGCCGCGCGTGGTCCATAAAGCGAGGCACAAACGCTCACAAAGCCGCCGGCGTGATTCACTCGGACATCGAGCGCGGATTCATAAGAGCCGAGGTTATTCGATTCGAGGACCTCTCCCAGCTTGGCAGCGAGGCCCGTTGCCGCGAGCAAGGTAAACTCAGGTTGGAAGGCAAAGACTACATCGTCCAGGACGGCGACGTCGTCCATTTCCGATTCAATGTCTGATTGGTCATGACTAATAATTTGCGAGTAGTTCTCTTCGACGTCGACGGCACCCTCATCAAGACCGTTCGACGGCGCGAGTATCGAGGGCTGATTCATGCAATGCTCCTCGACATCTTCGGAACCTGCGGGCGAATCAACGAGGTGGATTTCGCGGGCAAGACCGATCTCGCGATTTATCGCGAAGCCCTCGAGAGTGAAGGCATAACACCAGCCGGGATTCGCGAGCGGCTGCCGATGATCGAGGAGGCGACCGTTGGCATACTGAACCACCTCCGAGCGACCGGAGATGTGTTCGAACTGTGTCCGGGGGTTCGTGATCTCCTCGAAGCTCTGGGAGCCGATTCCACCTTCATGCCCAGTCTGCTGACCGGCAACGTCGAAAGGCTCGCCGAAGCCAAGCTGCGAGTGGCGGGCATCTGGCATTACTTCAAGAGCCGCGGAGCGTTCGGTAGCGACGACGAAAACCGAGACCATCTTCCCGCAATTGCCGCGGAGCGCATCAATCTTGAAATAGGTTATCCCCTGGCGCCGGACCGCTTCGTGATAGTCGGGGACACGCCTCGCGACATCTCGTGCGCACGGCACTTTGGCGCTCGAGTGTTGGCTGTGGCCTCGGGCCAGCATACAGTCGATCAGTTGAAAGCGTTCTCGCCCGATGCCCTTCTTCCGGATCTCAGCGACACGTCGTCGGTTATCAGCCTTCTGGCTGAAATATGAATGGTCAGGTTCAGTTAACAGAGAGTTGGTGGTAGAATCGGTCAGCAATCAATCTCGCACTTTCGGTCGCGGGAATGATGCCCGGTTCGTTTGGCAGATGGGGCACGAACACTCTCGTTGGGGTCGCTCGAACACAGCTAAGCTAACTTGCCGGCGACCCTTCGGAGGCTCTATGAGATTGCGCTTCCTTCTTGCCGCAGCTCTCACGCTATCGTCCCTTCCGTCGGCGAATGGCCGGCAGCAAACACCACCCGCAGGAAGCCCGGCGGCTCAGGACAAATCGCAGGGCCAGGACAACAAACGGGTGGTGCGGCTCTCGGTCACGCTGATGCAGATCGATGTTAATGTAACCGACTCCAAAGGGAGACCTGTTACCGATTTGAAGGCTGAAGATTTTCAGTTGCTTCAGAACAACAAGCCGCAGCATATAACTGATTTCTCCTACATAACCGCCGGGCCGCCTCCAAAGACAGCCGAGGCCGGGCCGACGACTCCAACCGCAAAAGGAGAAGCACCCCCGCCTCCCCCGGGGCTCAAGCCCGAGCAGGTGCGACGAGCTATCGCCCTGGTGGTCGACGATCTGACCTTGTCATTTGAGAGCACCGTGTCCGTCAAGCAAGCGCTGAAGAAGTTCGTGGATGAGCAAATGCAGCCCGGCGATCTGGTTGCAATCATCAGAACCGGCGCCGGTATGGGAGCGCTGCAGCAATTCACCAACGACAAGAGACAACTCAACGCGGCGATTGATCTGGTGAGGTGGAAACCAGGCTATGGCTCGATAAACACGTTCTCGCCCGTGGTTACGGATCCGAGCGTCAACCTCCAATCGGTTGCGGGCGACGCAAGGCCTTCGGCGGACACGGACAGGAAGTCCTTCGACACGAGCGGTACGTTTGGAATCGGCGGGCCGACGACCGACACTGACGACAAATTTCGTCAGGAGATCTTCGCCATAGGCACACTGGGCGCGTTGGGTTTCGTAGTGCAGGGGCTTCATCAGTTGCCCGGCCGCAAATCGGTTGTTCTGTTCTCTGACGCCTTGAGGATCTACGATCGAGAGCAGAACGTCACTCGCGTCCGCCAAGCCCTGGATAACCTTACCGACCTCGCCAATCGAGCCTCGGTGAGTTTCTATACAATAGACGCGCGCGGCCTCGTAGCCCTCGCCCCAACTGCTGCGGATGATCTCGGAGGTGAGGTCATGTTATCTGGGGCCGAGGATTTGGATTATTCGAAGTTTCTTGTGAAGACTTATACCGAAATGACAACCCGACACAGGGACTTCATTGAATCGCAGGAAGGTCTCGCTTACCTCGCTGATCGCACCGGCGGCATGTTCTTCAAGAACAACAACGACCTGGGAAAGGGCGTGCGGCGCGCGCTTGCGGACCAGGAGGGATATTACTTGCTCGGGTTTGTTCCCGCCGAGTCGACTTTCAAATCAAAGAACGGCAGCCGCGAGTTTCAGAGTATCGCGGTGAAAGTTAACCGCCCCGGGCTCAGGGTTCATACTCGCACCGGGTTTTACGGGGTGACGGATGAAGAATCGCGGCCGGTGCGAACAACCGCCGCTAGAGAGTTGCTGACTGCGCTTGCCTCGCCATTCACCTCCGGCGATATCCGCGTGCGAATGACCTCTCAGTTTTGGCACGACGCGAAGGACGGCGCATTCGTGAACGCGCTGCTGCACATCGACGCGCGAGACCTGGCCTTTGAAGAAACGGTCAACGGGTGGCGCAAAGCCACATTTGAAATAGCCGCTTTCACTTTCGGCGACAACGGCCGCGTCATTGATCGGAGCGATCGCGCTTACACTGTCAGCATGTCCGACAAGGACTATCAGCGCACGCTGGAGAAGGGCATCTTCTATAGGATCGCACTCCCAATCAAGAAGCCGGGCGCGTATCAACTGCGGACCGCCGTGCGCGATCACCTTTCGAAAAAGCTCGGCTCGGCGAATCAGTTCATCGAAATTACGGATATCAAGAAAGGCAATCTCGCTCTTTCAGGACTGGTTGTTCGCGGGACGACGGTGGAATCTGCCAGGAACTCGCGTTCCGCCGCAGCGATGACCAGCACGACGGAAGGAAAGGTCGAAGAAGAAGACCCACAGTCCAATCCAGCCGTTCGTAAGTTCAAACGCGGCATGGCGATGGAGTACGCGTGTCTGGTCTACAACGCCCGGGTCGACAAGGCGACGAATCGCCCGCAGCTTGAAACACAACTACGGCTGTTTCGTGATGGCCAGCGAGTGTTTCTTGGAAAGGCGAAGCCGTTTGATCCCGGCCAGCAAAGAGACTTCACACGACTCGTTGCCGGCGGCAGCCTCCTGCTCGGCAAGGATCTTGAACCGGGCGAATATGCGCTACAACTCATAGTCACCGACAAACATCCGAGCGACCGGCCCCGAGTCGCAAGCCAGTGGATCGATTTCGAGATTGCAAAGTGATCCCTGAAACAGCGGGAACCGGCAGCCGGACGCTCGCGTGGTTGAAACCCGGCCGGTCGGCGACGCTACGACCTAAGCTGGTTGAGTCGGTCCTCACTACTCTCTTACTCGGCTTCAATCTCAATTCCGCATCTCAATCTCAACATCGGCTACTCAACCCCGCGCCCCGCCAAGTGTTGAACGGCGCCTTTTTTGGGTCTTCGACGGTTTGTGGTCTGGCACATTGCTCGCAGCTGTGTAGGACTTTGTTGAGAACTTGTTGAGAGCGTATGCAACCAGGCGATGCAAACCAGAGGATCAAGGCAAGAGCCGAAGAGGTGCGGGCTACCAGGACTCGCCGACGCGCGGAGATGCTCGTGCTCATGCGCGGCATCTCGCGACGCTTCAAGAATCTCGTCAGCAAGATCGGCAGAGCCGAGCTGAACGCGAGCTTCATCGAGTACGAGATCTTTCAACTTCTGAAAATGATGGAAGAGTGTGCCCGCGAAGCCGACGAGATCCAGGGCGTGGAAGGTTCAATTATCGAGACGCACCCCAGCGCCAACGAGCCTTTGCGGCATCTAGCCGAGTCGGGTGCATCGTCTCTCGAGATCAGAACGCGTCCGGACGGCACGGCCACGGTGCGAATCGATGGTGGTAAGCAGTTCACTCTTCCGCCGACGCTGGCCGACCTCATAACTGCGCTTTCGATCGACAACGGCCCGGGGGACGACGCGTTTGTAGGCTGGAAGAGTGTCAAGGAAGTCGCCGACTACCTGACAAAGCAATCGGGCAAGCCGGTGACCAAACGGGCGATCACCCAGAATCTCTATCGGCTTCGCAAGGAGCTGTTTGATCGTGGGGGCGTCAACCCATACCTGGTTCAAAGCAACAGACGACGGGGAATCCGATTCGCCCTCCGAAGGATAAAGTCTCGTGATTGGAGTTAGAACATGGCTCACTTGTGGGTTAGAAATGAATCCGATCGATGGGCGGTCCTTCCGCTCGATCACGATGCCTATTCGTTGAACGCCAGACCGCCGAGACCGGTTCTCCGCCAGCTCGGTGACGGGGACGCGCTCGTCGACGTTCTCCTCGTGCGCACCCACGTCTCGGGAGGCGACTCGTGGGTGTTGATCGCGAGTGCGGGCCCTAAAGTGACGGTCAACGGCATCCCGTTGGCGACGGGCATCCGTGTGGTCTCGGACCAGGACAAGATTCGGGTTCCGAACATAGACGATGTCTACTTTTCGAGTGAAAGCCTCGCGCGAGTCTCGGGGTTCCCCGGCCTCGATCAGATCTCGTTCTGTCCTCGCTGCAAACAGGAGATCGAGAAGTCGGCGAGCGCTGTCCGTTGTCCGTCCTGTGGAGTCTGGCATCATCAGACAGAAGAGTTGAACTGCTGGACCTACGCCGACATGTGCGCGTTGTGCACTCAACTCACCGATTTGAGCAATGGCTTCAGGTGGACGCCCGAAGACGAGGAGTTGTGAATGCAGACCAGGTCTGAAAGTCTGACATCGCCGAAAAGAGTAGTCGTCGTTGGGGCGGGCGGGAACATCGGCTCGCACCTTGTCTCCCACCTTGCGAGGATGTCGGGTCTAGACTGCATCACCTTGATCGATCGCGACGTTTACGAGCTCGCGAATCTGAGGTCGCAAGACATCACCCCGGGCGATGTCGGAAAGTTCAAGGCGCACGTTCAGGCTCTCAAGCTAAGGCGAATCAACCGGGCGATACAAGTCAATGCGGTCGCCGAGGCAGTGGAGCGGGTGCCGCTCGGAAGACTTCGCGCGGCCGCAATCCTGGCCTGCCTCGACTCGCGCATCGCGCGTCAACACGTGAACCAGTTTGCGTGGCGGCTCGGTGTGCCGCTGATTGATGCCGGAGTTGAACCGGGCAGCTTACTGGCGAGGATCAATGTGTACGTTCCTGGACCTGAACACCCGTGCCTCGAATGTGCCTGGGATGATCGCGATTACCAGGCACTGGAACAGACGTACGCGTGTCGGGGTGCGACGACGAGCGCGCCCCCCACTAACGCGCCGTCGAGTCTTGGAGCATTGGCGGCCTCGCTTCAGGCGATCGAGTGTCAAAAAATCTTGAGCGGTCATCACGGTCTCGTTGCGGTCAGCAGGCAAGTGCTTGTCGATGCTTCGCATCACAGACACTTCGTGACAGCGTTTCGGCGCAACTCGAATTGTCGCTTCGCAGGACACGAAGTTTGGAGGATTGAGAAGTTAGATCACTCGCCTCGCGAAATGACAGTCGCCGACGCGCTAACTCTGGGGCGTAGGAATGGAAGCGGCGTGCTTCGCATTGAAGGAAAGCCTTTTGCGACGCGGCTAACGTGCCCCAGTTGCGGCGAGGGCCGAAGGATCTTTGCGCTCGAGTGCTCGCTCGGAAGATCGAAGCGACGGTGCGGACGTTGTGGATCGCGAACGGTTGCGAACGGGTTTGATTTGCTTGAGGAACTTGACGGGTCGACGCTGAAGACCGCGGTACGAAACCGTTCGCTTTGGAGTCTCGGTCTTCGCTCAGCGGAGATTTTCACGATTCGGCACGATGATGCTGAATTGCACTATGAACTGAGTGGGTAAGCAGTGAAGCGTTAATGTGGATTCCGGTTTTCGCTTCTAGAGGTCATAATCCGCGGTACACCTGGCGTTCAAGGGAGATCAAAACGCATCACGATAGCGGCATATTGCTGTGGTATAATCGGGCCGTTTTTTGGGTTCCTCCAATTCGCACCGACAAGTTGCGCTTTGCCGACTCGCAAGAGTTAACTAAGGATAGCTGCGTGTTCTCAACCTACCTACCCCTGGTTGTGATCCTCGGGGTGGCAACACCAGACGGGAGTCAGGTTGTGTCAGCAGGTGAGGGTGATTACGCAGTCAAGACCTGGAGAAACTAATGGCCCAAACCACCAGAACCTTCAGAATCTTTGTCAGCTCCACCTTCAGCGACCTGAAGGAAGAGCGAAACGCGCTTCAGAAATACGTCTTTCCTCGGCTGCGCGAGCTTTGCACTCAGCACGGCTGTCGGTTTCAGGCGATCGACCTTCGTTGGGGCGTTCGAGATGAAGCCGGGCTCGACCAGCAGACCATGAAAATCTGCCTCGACGAGGTAAGCCGCTCGCAGCGAACGTCACCAAGGCCCAACTTCATCGTGCTTCTCGGGAATCGATATGGCTGGAGACCTCTGCCCGCTGAGATTTCCGCCCGCGAGTTTGAGCACATCTATAGCCGAACCAGCGGCACGAGCGAGAGACAACTGCTCGACAACTGGTACAGGCGCGATGACAACGCTCGCTACAGGCGGCTTGAAACTGACTCACCCGAGTCGGCCGAGCCGGTCTACTGTCTTCAACCGCGCGAGCAGGGAAGTCGCTTCGCTGCTTTTCAAGTGTGGGAAGGCGAGGTCGAGCGGCCTCTTCGCGCAATTCTGCTTCAGGGGATTGTAGGGTTGGACCTTTCCGAAGACGAGCTCCGAAAGTACGAGGGTTCGGCTACCGAGCAGGAGATCGCTGCCGGCGCGCTGAAGGTCCCCGATGCCGCCGACCACGTCTTTTGTTTCTTCAGAGAGATCAAAGGAATGCCGCATGATCGAAGCGCGCAGGACTTCATAGATCTCAATGCAGAAGGTTCGTTGGACACCGATGCCAAAAACCGCCTGACGAAGTTGAAGGGAGACTTAAGAAAGCTGCTTCCCGATAATGTCGCTCACTACAGCGCGGATTGGATTGGGGGTCGCGCGGCCACGGCTCACGTCGGCTCGTTGCCAGAGACTCTCGAAGAGTGTTTGGGGCTTCTCAATGAACAGAGTACGACCGGCGGGATGTGCGTGGACGTTTGGCGGAGCCTCGCGCGAGTGATTCTGGATGAAATCGACCGGCTCGAGAAGATCGAGCTGCTCGAAAAAGAGGTGACTGATCATCGCCTGTTCGCAGAAGACCGGGCACGCGTGTTCATCGGACGCGCGCCAATCCTGGACACGATTCGCAATTATCTCAGCGGCTGGGATCGTCATCCGCTCGCTGTCTGGGGCGAGTCGGGCTCGGGCAAATCCGCATTGATGGCTAAAGCGATTGCGAATTGCAAATCGGCGAATTCGAATTCCGCGATCGCGTATCGGTTCATCGGCGCTACGCCGGCTTCTTCTGATGGCCGCTCACTGCTCGAGAGCCTGTGTCGCGAGATCACCAGGGTCTACGGGGCAGATGAAACGACGATAGCGATTGATTACCGGGAACTGGTCAAGGAGTTCGGCGAGCGCCTGAAGCTCGCGACCGCTCAGAAGCCGCTCATTGTATTCGTTGACGCGGTAGACCAGCTCTCGGATGCTGATCACGCTCGCAATTTGATCTGGCTCCCGGCGGAGCTTCCCGAGAATGTGCGTCTCGTGGTGTCCACGTCCAATGGAAATCCTGGCACACCTGCGTACGAAAGCAAGACCGCGCTCGAGAGGAAGGTTTCGTCGAGTATGGTGAAGCTTGAGCCGATGCCGAAAGGTGAAGCCGAAGACCTATTGAAAGCCTGGCTGACGGAGGCTGGGCGGACCTTGCAAGATGCGCAGCGGGAGGAAGTGCTGGACAAATTTGCGATGTCCGCAAAGATAGAGAGCGAGAGCGCTGATGACCGCAAGGAACACGGGATGCCGCTGTATTTGAAGCTGGCCTTCGAAGAGGCCCGGCGCTGGAAATCTTACACGCCGCAGATCGAACTCGAGCCTGACATTCCGGGAATCATTCGCCAGTTGTTCGGGAGGCTGTCCCTGAAAACAAATCACGGCGCTACGATTGTCGATCGCAGCCTGGCGTATCTGGCGGCGGCGAAGAGCGGACTCAGTGAAGACGAGCTGCTCGCTGTGTTGGCGCGCGACCCGGATGTCTACACAAGTTTCCTCGCTGTGGCGAAGCATATCCCATCGGACCTGGCGCCCCCGTTGACAGCTTATCTTGAGGAGTCGGGCAAGACAGGCAGCCCCGAAGGTTGGCTCGAGTCGATTTGCGCGGGAAAGGAGCCCGAACAAATCGAAAAGGACTTGATCGATCACGTCACGCTGCTGCTTGGCCGCACGCCTGGGCTTCAGCTACCGGTGGTCCTATGGTCGCGGTTGTATTTCGATCTCGAGCCTTACCTGACCGAACGAAGCGCCGATGGTGCCTCGTTAATGAGCTTCTATCACCGCCAGCTTCGCGAGGCTGTGGAAGCCGTTTACTTCTCGGATGACGCAAAACGCGAGAGACACGCACACCTTGCGGGTTACTTCGCCGGGCAGGAGTTATTCGAACCGCGGAAGAAGACCCCAAACGTTCGCAAGCTGTCCGAGTTGCCCTATCAACAGACATATGGCGAGCGATGGGATGACCTTCACGCAACGTTGACGGACTTCGATTTTCTGGAGGCGAAGCTGACGCACGTAGCGGTGATCACCTCGGGGAGGGGCGACAACGCGAAGCCACTCTACGGCGGAGTGTACGAGCTGCAAGAGGACTATCGAAGAGCGCTGGAGAAGTTACCGGCAGAGTAGAAGCGAGACAGGAGCCCGAGGATGGCAACGGAGCGCAGTGGAAAGTGAATCCATCAGTCTCCGAAAGGCAGAGTGGGCGAAGAGCAATAAAGGGGGCTGAGACCATGCGCGCATCAAAGAGACCGCACCCTGAAGGCCACTCGGGTTTGCTCCGGCCGGTGACCGTCGGCGGCTCCCTCGTGGCAATCTTCGCGATGGTCTGGACCCTGAGGACGCACTCCTGGTCTCTTGCGGCAATCTACGCACTACTTGTGTTGACCGCCATGCTGGGTGTTTCTAGAAGCTGGATCGAGCAAAAGGCGTCCGACGGTGAGACCCCGCCGCTCCGGGATCAAAGGCTAGTGAGCGTCGCATATCTGGCGGCGATCCTCGTCCAGTTCTCGCTGAAGTTCTATTTGGAATTCTCCTGGCTATGGTCGATCGTTGTTGCGCTGGTTGTGCTTGTGGTAGTCGTAGTGGTCGAGGCGTTACTCAGGACGGCAGGCGCATCGGTTCTCAACGATCCGACGTGGTTGTTTGGCAATTTACCGCCTCTTGAGCTGAAGCATCCCGACCGAGCTGGCGCGCAACTTTCGGGTCTCGCGGGTTCTATGCCGCAACAAACGCGGGACAATCTGGTGGTTGATATAAACAGGCAGACCTTCTCTCTCGGCGATGGGTTTGAGGCGGGCAGGCTGGCGCTGGCCAATTTTGTCGAATGCAAAAGCGTAGCCCTGGTACGAGCCAGAGCGGCGCCAAATCAAATAGCCCTGATCACCAGCCGCTGTGTGGCGAAATCATTTGGCGGTGAGTTCACGGTCGCAACTCTGATGAAAGAGAATACCCCACCTTCCGTGATGATCGTTTCGACCGCATTCCTCTACTATGGCAAAAGAAACCCTCTCGAACCCCTGCGTCTCGAGAGGATCGCGGTCGTGGTTGCTGGCGGCGATCGGATGCTCGGCACCATTACGCGGGGCTTCGCCATGCTTGCCTCGGAGATGCTCGGCGAATCGATCTTGGGATCTCGTGGTCAACGAATCTGGGAGGCCGGTGATCTCTTCCTGGTGCTTGAAGAGCAGGAGTGGAAGGATCTTCGCAGAGCTACGATCATCTGGACCAGCGAGAGCCTCGACAAGGGAGGGGCTAGATGACCAGTCGCGAAGGCCCAGCCCAGCCGAGCGAGGGCGCATCCGTCGGTCATGCCCGGGCCCTCTCAGACGATTTGACGCGGTTCGCTGCCGCGTTGCGAAGGGAGTCGCACCACCTGCTCAAACGACCGGAGCTCCTCTGGCAGCAACTGCACAACCGCCTGCAGTGGGCTGGCGGTGAGACTGCCCAGATTCTGCACCGCGCTTTCGCGGCTCGTACAGGAGAAGGCGCGCGGCCCTGGCTCCGAACGAGGACCAGATTCGTAGAGTCTGAACCTCTGACGCGGACGATTAGCTTGCCCAGCCCCAGCAATACCTTTGCCGTCAGTCCGGATGGCTCATTCGCCGTTGTCGCCGCCGGCAATGATCTCGTGATCCTCGACATTGAGACCGGAGACGCGCGCTCCAGGTTGACGGGGCATGCCGACACCATCACGGCGTTTGACCTTAGCCCTATGGGAGACAGGATCGTTTCGGGCAGCAAAGACGGCGAGCTCAAGTTGTGGATTGCGGAGAGCGGCAAAGAACCGGCGAGGCTTCGACGACATCCATCGACGGTGCGTTGCTGCGCGTTCAGCCCCGACGGGTCATTTGTTGTCTCCGCTGGAGGTAGCCTCAAGGACTGGGACGAGTTTCACGATTTCGCGATGCGGGCCAGCAGTACGGGTCTCTCGCAGGACCGCCGGCGGTGGCTTGAGACCAGGAGGGACGCGCTTGAGCAGGACGCGCTGCTGGCAACTGCGGCCATGATCTGGAATGCCGAGACCGGCGATCCGATCGCAACCCTTACCGGAAGTAGAAAGCCGGTCTTCGCCTGCTCGATCAGCCCCGACGGATTGGCTCTGGTGACCGCGTCGGGTAACACCGCAACGATCTGGAATCTTTCCGACATGAGTCCGAGAGTCACCCTTTCCGGCCACGAGGGCGAGGTCACCGACTGCGCGATCAGCGCCGACGGCAAGCGGATCGTCACTGCCAGCGTGGACAACACACTGAAGGTATGGGATGCCCCCAGCGGTTGTGAACTCTTCACCCTGAAGGGACACACTGGCTTCGTGTACACTTGTGCCATAAGTCCGGACGACGCACTCATCGTTTCGGGAGCCATCGATGAGACGCTCAAGATCTGGGACGCCTTGACCGGCCGGGAATCAAGGACGTTGCGAGGGCACGGGGGGTGGGTCACCGATTGCTCGATTTCGCCAGACGGATCGTCGCTATACTCCGTGAGCGGCCAAGACCAGACGCTCAAGATTTGGGACCTTGAGAAGGTGAGGTTGGTTCCAGGCGAGCGAATCGAACCTACTGGCGCCAAGGCTTGCGCGATCAGCCCCGACGCCAGAATCGTGGTGGGTGCCTGCGAAGAGCAGGGTGTTCAGATCCTGAGGCCGGATACCGGAGAGCAAGAACGGCTAAGCGCCCGAAGCCGCGCTGCCCCGACCGCTTGCTCATTCAGCCCCAATGGCCGATTCTTCGTAGCCCACGGCTCGGTCTTCGACGCGGCGACCGGTAAGAAGCGCGTGGATCTGTCGGACTACAGCGGCCATGCCCTGGCAGTCAGTCCCGATGGCTCGTACGCCGTCTCGGCCAGCCACGGCAAGAAACTGAGACTGAAGATGTGGAACACGGAGACGGGAGCGATGCTTCGTGAGTTGGAAGGTCATACCGGTGGAGCCGGCAGCACTCTGGCCCTTAGTCCAGATGGAGCGTTCATCGTTGCATCAGATCACAAGGCGCTGTGGATCTGGAGGTCAAGAACGGGGAAAGTGCAATACGTGCGAGATGCACACAGCTCCGGGGTTACTACCTGCGCCGTGAGCCCGGACACCGCCTTTCTCGTGACCACCGCTCGCGATATCAAGGTGTGGGACGCCAGGTCGCTGCGGGAGCGCTTGTGCCTGGCCGAAGACAAGCATGGGATCTTCGCGTGCGCGATCAACCCGGCTAGCAACCTCATCGCTGCGGGCGGGCCCGGAGGAGCCGTGCAATTCTGGGATCCATCCACCGGAGAACAGAAGGGGGCTTGCCGGGGGCACGAGGCATCTGTCGCAGCCTGCGTGTTCACTCCGGATGGACAGTTTCTCGTATCCGTAGGCGGCGATGGCTGGATGCGAGTCTGGCAGGTCGAAGACGGATTGGAAGTCGCTAGCCTCCCCGTACCGGCTCGCTTTTCGGGCGTCGAAGGCGCGGCAATGCCTTCGTCAAAACTGGCGATCAGCCTGAGGAAGCCCAGAATCGCCTGCGTCGACGGATCGTACAATCTACATGTCGTGGACCTCGAAGGCCTGTTCTACGGGCCGAGAATCGTGACCGCCTTTCGTCAGGCCGGGAAGCTAAAGATCCGCTGCCCGGCTTGTGGTTGCGAGCAATCAATCTGCAAGGCGGATTTCGGCACTCTTCTTTGTTGTTCGCAACGTGATTGCGGACTTCCATTGAAGTTGAATCCGTTCACGATCAGGCATCCCGCACTTTGGAGCCGGCGATCCTGGCCCTGGTCCTAGACACGATTTCGGTTGGGAGGTTCAGCTAATAGCGCGGAGCTGACGTGGGATTCTCCTCGAGCACGGATGCTACAAGTGAAATGAGTGAAGCGAGGCGCGAGGAACTGAAAGACTGGCTTAGGTTCATCGGGGCTGAGAGTCATGTGCTGCGCGAGTATCCTCGCTTGCTCTTCCAACAAGCGGCAAACCAGCCTGATTCGACTGCACCAGCCTTCAGGGCAAAATGCCAGTTCAACGAGGGACGTGAAACGCGGGGTTGGCTGCGGTGGATGAACAAGCCGCAACGAATAGACTCGTGTGTTTCGACTCTCGTCGGGCACGTGACATTGGTTTGGAGCTGTGCTTATTCGCCCGATGGCAGGCGGATCGTATCGGGGTGTGCCGATGGAACCCTCAAGGTTTGGGATGCACACAAGGGCATCGAAATCACAACGCTGATTGAACACCGAACACGGGAGGGTCGAGGGTCGATTAATGACTGCGGGTATTCGCAAGA
>DATIFP010000042.1:0-7372 GCA_035455165.1 Blastocatellia bacterium | reverse complement strand
CGCACGCCCGAGCTGCGCGTCGAGAACGCCGCCGAAGCCGAACGATTCATTGAGGGTGTTGGATTCTGCTCGACGCTCACGGATGTGCGGCGGCCCGGACCCTCGCTCTACATAGCTGTTTGCGGCAGACGCGATGCGCATATGCCGCGGCAAGTTCAAAAAGATCCCGAGTCGAATCTCGCCTGGCACCTCAAGGACGAAGTGATGCGGCGCGGAGGTGTTTACTACGCCAAGCTGGTGAAAGGAAAATCGACCTTCATTGCGCGGCGGCTCGTTCCACACTTCAATGCGATATGGGGAGTGCCGCGCAGGAAAGAACGCGAAATGCTGTCGCCCAATGCGCGAGCGGTGTTGAAGGCGTTGCGCGCCGAGTGGGAGATGGGTACTCGGGACTTGCGCGCCGAGTCCGGAGTGACCGATAGGGCGCGGTTCACGCGAGCGATTGACGAGCTTCAACGCGCGATGAAAGTCATACCGTCGGAGGTGCTCTACGAGCCGACGTTTACTTACATCTGGTCGCTCGCCGAAGCGCGATTTGCCGAAGAGCTGTCCATGCGAGTGAGTCGGGCGGGCGCGCTTCGGGAGATTGGGCGAGCTTATTTGAATGCCGCAGGGATGACTTTGCTCGGGGAGTTGGCTCGAGTGACGGGCCTTTCGCGGCGGGATGCCGGGTTGGGCAATCACGCGCTGGTTGATGAGGGTTTCGCCGAGCGCGTCGCTACTGGCGTGTATCGGCTGACTTCCTTGGAAGCAGAGGACAGGGATGCACACAACCACTGAATGGAATTGCCAGTAGAACCTCAGGATGAGTAGCATTCCAACCGGAAGGGGTTAGGGTTGGGGAGGGGGACTTGTCTCCGCCGATGTAATTGTTTCGCCATCGGGAATCGCGGGGACAAGTCGCTCTTCCCAACCTTTACCCTTACCAGATGGAACCTAACCGTTACCGATGGATCGAAGGCCCTCGCGACCATGCCTGGTAGGCCGGCGCGATTTCCAAACTGCTGGCCAGCTTCTATAATGCGCCCTGAAGTCTGAAGGATATTTCAACAGTGAAAGAGGAAGCCATGAAACGTATCTTGATCGTTGCTGTCATCGTCCTGACAGGTTCAATTCAAACGCTAGGCGCGGAGGGAGATCTCGAAAAGCGAGTAGAACACGGCTACGCCGATTCGAACGGAGTCAAAATCCATTACGCGAGCCTTGGCCCCAAGAGCAAACCGCTCATCGTGATGATCCATGGGTTTCCGGATTTCTGGTACTCGTGGCGCGATCAGATGGAGGCGCTTTCGAAAGACTATCAAGTGGTGGCGATTGACCAGCGAGGCTACAACCTGAGCGACAAACCGAAGGGCGTCGAGAACTACGACGTGAGATTCCTGGTCGGCGACGTTGTTGCAGTCATCAAACATCTGGGACGCGACAAAGCAATCGTTGTCGGACATGACTGGGGCGGACTGGTCGCGTGGTCGACTGCGATGGCAATGCCCGACCTGGTCGACAAGCTGATCATCTTGAATCTCCCACATCCTCGCGGAATCGCTCGCGAGCTTGCCACGAATCCCGAGCAGCAGAAGAACAGCCAGTACGCTCGCAACTTTCAACAGCCGGACGCGGCTTCGAAGTTGAAGGCCGAACAGTTGGCGTTTTGGGTCAAGGATGCGAAGGCTCGCGAGAAGTACGTCGAAGCGTTCAAACGCTCGGATTTCGAGGCCATGCTCAACTACTACAAGCGCAACTATCCGCGAGAGCCTTACGCTGAAGACACGTCTCCGGTCGTAAAGGTCAAGATGCCAGTGTTGATGATCCACGGTTTGAACGACACGGCGTTAAACGCCCGCGGGTTGAACAACACCTGGGAGTGGCTGGAGAAAGACCTGACGCTGGTGACGATTCCGGGCGCCGGCCATTTCGTCCAGCAAGACGCATCCGATCTGGTCACACGCTCTATCAGGATGTGGCTCGCACGATAGGCACGTCGGCCCCCCCGGCGTGACCACTGACCGATGAAATCATTAGCCAAGTCTGGGGTGGCCACCGAGGGCCACCCCTACACCCGGCGCGCCCGCTGTCCGGCAAGTCCCGTCAACTCGGCTTCATCTTCGCCAAGCGCGGAAAAGACCTTCTCTCTCGTCTTCTCCATCAACTCGCCGATGTTGTCCTTGGAATAACCAACCGTGCTGATTGGCTCGTGAATCGTGACGCGCACCGTAGACGGAAAGATTTTGATCTGACCCTTTGGCATGATCTTCGTTGCGCCGGAGATGGTTATCGGAACAACGGGCACGCCGGCGTCGATGGCCATCATGAACGCGCCCTTTTTGAATGGAAGCAACCCCCCGTCTTTTGAACGCGTGCCTTCGGGATAAACAACGTAGGACTTTCCCCGCTTCAGATTCTCAGTGGCGAGTTTTGCGCTCTCGACCGCAGCCGCGCTGTTGCTGCGATCGACAGGCACCACGCCCACAAGACGTATTCCGTAGCCGAAAATCGGATACTTGAAAACTTCCTTCTTCCCCAGGTAAGCGATGTTGCGTCCGAGATAGGCGACCCAGAGCGGGACTTCAATGAGGCTCTGATGATTGGGGGTGAAGATGTAGGTTTGATTCGGATCGAGGCGTTCGAGTCCATTCACCGCGACTTGCACTCCAACCATCGCGAGTCCTGCGCGAACAAAGACCCTGACCGGCGAATAGATCAGGTTCTCGTTCTTGGTGATGAGAACGAGCCCAATCAGGAAGGGCGCAACAAGCGCGATCGAAACAAACCAAAATGCTAAGAGAAAGAACCCTCGCAGTCGTGCCATCATGTGAGTGGACAGTCCCTCTCCTGGGAGCGCACGCGGCTCGCGTGCTTGATTTCGATCCCGCGCACTCAAAGCGCGCGGGCCGCGCGCGCTCCGAGGCGCCTAATCCTTCCGGCCCGTAAAATTCTCGTTCAACGTGTTGAGGAACGCCACCAGCGAATCGATATCAGATTCGGTGATTCTGATTCGGGCAAGTTCTTCGTCGCCCTCTCGGACTTTCTTTGCGCGGGCCATTTCGCTGAGCCGCATCAACTCGCCGAGCGCGCTTTCAAGGGTCGTAAACCCGCCCGTATGCATGTAAGGTTGCGAGAACGCAAGGTTGCGCAGCGTCGGTGTCTTGAAGGTCGCGATCATTCGGCCCAGGAATCGATCGTCGCTCTCGCCGGCCCGCCGCAGCCCCGAAGTTTTCAGGTCGACAAAGTTCCAGTGGCCCAGATCAACAAATCCAGGCTTCTTCCTCGTCGGCGTCTCTCGAAACTGTAATGACGGCCGGCGAGCCTCAGCGGGCCCGGGAATATCAAGCGCCGCGAAGCTTCCATCGCCGTTCAGCTGATCGTATTCAACCTGGCTTATTCCCATATTGTGAAACGAGAGATCGGTAAACAGAGGCGGAGCGTGACACGCGACACAGTTTCCGACCGAGCTGCTCCCCCTGGTTTCCAAGAAGATTCGCATTCCACGAAGCGCGGTGGCGTCGAACCCCGCCGGCAGCTTGAGCGCGCGTTTGCTCTCGAGCGTTTCGAGCCTGTTTAGTTGGCGATCGGCAAAAACCTTCGCGTCCTCACCGGGCGCGGGCGCCGCCTCGAGTCCGTTCGCCGAAACGAATCGATCATAAGCAGTTGTGCGCCGGGTCCTGAGCGTTCGCATATAGTCTGAAATCGCTTGCGCGGCCTGGTCGATCAGCTGACTCGAGCTGAGCTTTTCAGGATCCGTTTGGAACGCGGCGGTGAATTGCGCGCGATAACTGGACCGGGCGCCTTCACCGGAGTCCTTCAGGATGACCCTGCGAATGTGATCGAAGGCCTGGTCCTTTTCCGCCGGCAGCCAGCCCATCGGGCGTCCGGCCAGCGTTCCCTTGACAAGGCTTTCCAGTGAGTCAAACTCGCCGTCGAAGTGCAGACGCGGCATAAGCGCCGCATCGAGGATGGTCGGCGAGTTGCGCAGTTCGTCTCGTCGCGGATCGCCCGATCGAAAAGGCACCCAGCTTCTCGCAAAGAAATCCGTCTGGGCGCGCATTCCCTGCGGGTCTTCGTCTTGCAGATGGCATGAACTGCAACTGTTTTGAAGATCACCTTGCGGCGATGAGAACCGCGCGTCTTTGAACAGTCTCAATCCAAGATCGACCCGGGCTGAGCCCTCGCTCCGCGACTTGCCCTGGCCAAGCGCGACGACGCCGGCGACGACAACGATCGCGATGACCGCCAGCCTGGATGGAATATTCGAACGAGTTCTGGGGCCCAACGCTGGATTGCCTTTCGTGGTTGTAAGCGAAACTAACTGGCTGCGCGCTCGCGCTGTTTCATTCGAGCTATGCACCGCACGAGCTGCTCGCGCATGAGCGAGGAGCTTAGATGAACGCGGCGGCCATGTCCAGGCAGCACCCACTCGAACTCGTATTCCAGCAAGCGTTTCATCGAGCGAGTTTGCTCCGTCCACGAGTACCAGCAGACATTGTGCGAAGCATGCAGCGACTGAAAGGCCGGCGACCACCAGAGGTGATCTCCCGAGAAGAGATATCGCCCGCGATAAACCAGCACAATGTGGCCGCGAGTGTGACCGGGCGTCGGAATGGCCAGCAGATCCTCAGCCAGTTCGATGGCATCGTGACCGCCGAGTATGCGTTCGACGCCGGAGGTTGAACGAGTTACATCGTCGCGATGAAGGACTCGATCGGCGTTGAAATGAGCGGCCCACTTTTCGTGATCGGCTACATCGTCGCGATGGGTCAGGAACATCAATCGGACTCCGCCGAGCTTCTCAATGTTCTTAACCAGCGGGCTCGCGAATCGAGGTGAGTCTATCAAGACGTTTCCTTCGGGGCGAACAATCAAATAGCTTGAAGCTCCGTAAGAAGACTCGGATGCGAATCCGCAAAAGTAGACGCCGTCATCAACCACCTCAGGATAGGCTTCCACAGCCGCTTTCGCGGAGCGGTTGCTGACGGTGCCGATTGAAGCCGTCGGGCAGGTCACCAGCGCTTTGAGCGCGGCGAACTCCTGTTGAGCGGTCTCGGGTTGGTGATGAACGATCGACTGCTCGCCGACATCAGAAAAAGTGTCCGGCGCGATCTGCCTGCAGAGATCGCAGTCGATGCAGGTGGTGTCGACGAAGAAGTCGCCTACGACGTTTGCGGAATGTTTTAGCCGTTCCAGTGCCACGAAGATATTATAGCAAGCTGGCACAGACTAAAGTCTATGCTACATCAATTCATGTATCGAGACTCCAGCCGAACGTACTCACGCAGCTCGGTCATTATCTGCTCGAACATCGAAGGCGTCAGCGATTGTGGGCCGTCCGACCAGGCCTCTTGCGGGCGGGGGTGCACCTCGATTAACAACCCGTCAGCTCCGATGGCGACAGCCGCCTTCGCTGCGGGACGAACGAGGGTGCGGCGGCCGGTGGCGTGCGAGGGGTCCACGATGACGGGTAGGTGGCTTAGCTCGTTGAGCAAGGGGACTGCCGCCAGATCGAGCGTGTTCCGCGTGGCCGTCTCGAACGTTCGAATCCCGCGTTCGCACAGCATCACCTGATCGTTGCCGTGCGTTACGATGTACTCGGCCGACAGCAGGAGTTCCTTGATGGTCGAGCTCATCCCGCGTTTCAAGAGCACCGGCCTTTTGACGCTGCCGAGCCGTTTTAGCAACGCGAAGTTCTGCATGTTGCGAGCGCCGACTTGGAGAATGTCGGCGTACTCGGCGACGATTTCGGTGTCTTCGGTGGTCACAACTTCGGTCACTATCTTCAAACCGGTTTTTTCTCGCGCTTCGGCAAGGAGCTTCAGTCCTTCGACTTCGAGACCTTGAAAGTCATAGGGCGAGGTTCGCGGCTTGTACGCGCCTCCTCGAAGGACGTGGGCGCCGGCCTTCTTTACGGCGTCCGCGGTTTCCATCAACTGCTCGCGAGTCTCGACCGAGCAAGGCCCGGCCATAACGATGAAGCGGTCCCCGCCGATCTCGAGATCGCCCACGCGCACGACGGTTTTCTGTTGCTTGAGCTCGCGGCTGACGATCTTGTAGGGCTGAAGGATCGGAACCACGTCGGCGACGCCCGCCACAGACCGCAGGTTCTGGAGGTGGTCCTTGTTGTCCCCGTGGCCGACCGCCCCGATCACTACTCGCTCTTCGCCGCGTATCAAATGCGGCTTGTAGCCGTAGCGTCGGATGCTCTCACAGACCTCCTGGATCTGCTCTTCGGTTGCGTCTGATTTCATTGCGATGATCATTGCTGCTCTCCTTAAGAAAGATCACTCATCACTCCTCCAATAACTCCCCAACACTCGAACGCTCTCGGCGAGCTCCGACAGATTTGCAAGCGCGCGCTCGACGTGCTGCTCGGTTCGATCGCCGATGAAGTCGAGATAAAACGAATATTCCCAGGGGCGGCCCTCTATCGGCCGCGATTCGATCTTCGTAAGATCGATGTCCCGGAGCGCGAACGCCGCGAGCGAGCGGAACAGACCGCCGGGCTTGTTCGCCACTCGGAAGACGATTGATGTCTTGCGCTGGCATTGATTCGAAACGGTCTCGATTGAATCGGCCCGTTCAGATCGCGTCAGCAAGAGGAACCGTGTGAAGTTCTGCGCGTTGTCTTCGATTCCCTCGGCGATTATGTCGGCGCCGTAGACCGTGGCTGCCGTCGCTCCCGCAATTGCGGCGTCTTGTTTTGAACCGCTCTCGACGATCATCTTGACGCTGCCTGCGGTGTCGTAGGCGGGAGCGACTTCGATCCGAGGATTTGCGCGCAGGAACCTCTCGCATTGAGCGAGCGCGACGGGATGAGAATGAACCCGGCGGATCTCGGATAGTGAGACGCCGCGAGGCGCGATCAGATGATGCACGATTCTGACGTTAGTCTCACCGATGATCGTCAGGTCGTGTTCGACCAGCAGATCGTAGTTCTTGTGCACCGAACCCGCGAGACTGTTCTCGATCGGCACGGCTGCGCAGTCCGCGACGCGCGTTGCAACGGCATCGAACATTTCATCGAAGGTCCGGCAGGGAATCGTATCGACACCTGGGCCGAGAAGCTGTCGCGCGGCATCTTCGCTGAACGCTCCGCGCTCGCCTTGAAAGGCCGCCGTCACTCGGGTTCCTTCTATCGGTTTTGACATCGTCGATGCTCCAAAAAGCTTGAGGCCCGCTCCCTTCTTCGGAAGGAGCGGGCCTCAAAAACTTTGAACTCTGTTCTCGGTCTAGATGCCGGCATCCCCCGCTTTTGGCGCGGTGCTAAAGCTAAAGAAGCTAAACGAGAAGAGGCGACTGTCCCAGTCGGTCGCGCTCTGTCTCTTTTGGGCTTGCCGGTTGATCATCATCGTCTTGACTCGAATCGCTGTAAGCTTGCCGGGGC
>DATIFP010000041.1:0-9585 GCA_035455165.1 Blastocatellia bacterium | reverse complement strand
GATGCCGGGTTTGCGATCGGACCGTCGCGCGCCAATCCGTACACCGGGCAGGTCTACGATGCCGACATTAGCTTCACCGAGAACATGACGCGCTTCACGCGAAGCGAGTTCACCGATCTGGTGGCGCCTCTGGCCGAATCGCTGAACTCAGTCGAAGAGCAGATGAAGCTAGTCGCCGACCCGCGCCACCGGTGCAATTACGCGCTCGGGGCCACCCACGAAGCTGCGTTTGGCTATGGACTCCTGGCGGCTCGCGGCTTGATGGACGATCCGGCGGCGCAGGACCAATACATAAAGGACTTCCTGACCAGCATTGCCGTCCATGAAGTCGGACACACCCTCGGGCTTCGGCATAACTTCCGGGCCAGCACGCTCCACGAAGTGAATAAACTCCAGGATGCAAAGCTGACGCTGGATGAAGGGCTCACCGGCTCGGTGATGGACTACATGCCGGTGAACATCGGTGCGAATGGAGCGAAGCAGGGTCAGTATTGGCAGACCAGTCTCGGCCCGTATGACTACTGGGCGATCGAGTACGCCTACAAGCCTATGGCCGCGTCCAGTCCGGAAGGGGAACTTGCGGAACTTCGGCGCATTGCGTCGCGCGTTGCGGACCCGAAGCTGGCGTACGGAACCGATGAAGACTCTTACGGCACGTCGGCGATTGGACTCGATCCACGCACGAACCAGTGGGACTTTGGTACCGATCCGCTTCAATACTACGCCGATCGCATCAAGCTGGTGCACGAGCTTTGGGCGACCATTGAGACCAAGGCGGCCAGGCAGGGCGAAAACTATCAACCGCTGAGGCGTGTCTTCAATCGCGCGTTCGGCGAGCTTGCGATTTCGCTATTGAACGCGAACAAGTACATCGGCGCGGTGTATCACAACCGAGATCACGTCGGCGACCCGAACGGACGGCTTCCATATGAGCCGGTGTCAGGCGCGAAGCAACGCCAGGCGCTCGAGTTGATAAAGAACAATGCCTTTCGGAAGCAAAGCGTTCGACTTCCCGCCCCGATTGCTCAATAAGCTTGCGCTTGATCGCTTCTGGACATTCGAGGGCGCGCCTTTCAACACAACGCGGCTCGACTATCCGATTCACGCTCAGGTATTCGGACTGCAGAGGGCGCTGCTAGACCGGATGTTCAACCCGGTGATGCTAGCCCGGCTGCAGGACCTGGAAGTGAAGTATCCGGATCCCAAGGACACCTTCACGATGGCCGACCTGTTTCAAGGGCTGCAGGAAGCGATCTGGTCGGAGGTGAAGACGGGCGCGGAGATAAACAGCTTCCGGCGACCGCTGCAGCGGGAGCACTTGAGGCGCATGACCGGCCTCGTGTTGAGACCGACTCCGGGAGCGCCGGAAGACGCAGCGACGCTGGCTCGTTATACGTTGACTCAGCTTCGCGGGCGGATTCAGCAATCTCTGGTCGCGGGCGCGAAGATGAGCGTGGCAACTCGCGCACACCTGCAAGAGTCGCTCGCGCGAATCGACGAAGCGCTCAAGGCGCAACAACAGCGAGTCGTTAACTGACAAATATCACTGCAGGGGCGTCCCAGTGGGCGCCCCCGCAGTGACTGATTGAACAAGTAAGTCGGGTATTATTAACACCTCGATTCATCGAGGTGTGGCGGCCCACCACAGGACTGCAAACTGTTTCAACAGTTTTCGAAATGCGGCGGGTAAACCGTTGAAACGGTTTCTGGAATACCGGCGCATCACAACACCCAACTGAAGTTGGGTGCTAATCAGAACGGCATTCGACTAGTTTTGAGCCAGACCCGACCTCAACTTCCTATCAAAGAAATCCGACGCCGCGTGATAAGCGCGCAGCCAGCTCTCGTGACGAAGGAAGTCGTGCACTTCGTCGGGGAATATCAGTTCTTCAAAATCTACGCCGCGCTCGCGAAGCTTGCGCACCAGCTCCACCGTTTGACTGAACTGCACATTGCGATCATCGTCGCCGTGAATCAGCAATACCGGCGACTTCCATTTGTCGACCGAGCTGATCGGCGAAGACTCGCGTCCGAGTTTTGCCAGATCGCCCGTGGCCCACGGAGACGGTCCCACGCGTCTGCTCCAATCGTGAACGCCGTGAAGGTCAACTCCCGCGGCGAACAAATCCGAATCGTGCGCGAGCCCCATCGCAGTCAGATAGCCGCCGTACGACCCGCCCCACAACCCGATTCGTTTGCCTTCGACGTCGGTTCGCGACCGGAGGTATTTCCCGGCCGCTACGATGTCTTGATACTCGGACGCTCCGCGGGGCCCGCGATGTTTTGCCTCGCGAAAAGCGCGGCCGTAGCCAATCCCGCTTCGATAGTTCACCGACAACACCGAGTATCCGCGGCTCGCAAGATACTGATTCATCGCATACGAATTGTGATAGTAGTAGCTGTAATGCCAGGTCGGAAGCATCTGGCGAATCGGGCCGCCGTGCATGAAGACAATTCCCGGCGCGCGTCCCGTCGAGTTCTTCGGCTTGAACAATTGGCCGTGGATCTCCACACCGTCAGAAGCCTTGAAGGTAACTTGTTCAGGCTCTACCAACTGGTCGGAAGGAAAATGCATCGCCGCCGCTTCAGGAGCGAGCTGCTTGATCACTCTCCCGTCCAGCGATCCCCTCTTTGGGAGAAGCGGCAAAGTCGCGGTCGCCTGCAAGAATGCCATAGCCTTTCCGCCGCTCACCATAACCGGGTACATCTCTATGCTGTCCCCGCTGGTCATCTGTTGAGGTTCGCTTCCCGCCACGTTGACCTTCCAGAGGTGACGATGATTGATGTCCCGCGCGTTCGACGCGACGATCATATATTGGCGATCGGGCGACCACGTCACGTTCTCCACTTCGTAGTTGCCGGGCGTCAGCAGGCTCACTGCGCCGCCATTCGAAGGAATCGAATACAGGTGCGCCCAGCCATCTCTCTCCGATGCGAACACAATTCGATCGCCGGCCGCCCACTGCAACTGGTTTTCTCCCATCGGCAAACGCGAGTACGAATCCATCTCGCCGTTGCCTGACTTCCAGATTTCTCTTCCAACGCCGGTGGCGGCATCGACCACGCGAATCGACCACGGCAGGAGCCGTTCTTTATCAGCCGACAGTGTGTCGACTACGTTGAACAGGCGAACGTACGCGATTCGCTTTCCATCGGGCGACCAGCGGGGCTCGATGTCGCGGTCCACGCCCGGCTCCAGGAACCTGATTCGGGACGACGCCGGCTCAAAGGTCGCGATGAAACTGTGGTCGCCGCGCGACGAAACAAACGCGAGCCTCGAGCCATCGGGCGACCAGGCGGGCGCATCCACCCCGCCGCGAATCTCGAACATCTTCTTTGCCGCGCCCGTCGTCCTTGCCACGCCCGCGGGAACGTTCGCCGACCAGAGGTGATTGTCGCGTTCGAAGATCACGCGGTCGCCGCGAGGCGAAAACATCGGGGAGCTGCCTTCTGCGACTCTGACCGTTGCACTGGTGCGCGTACTGACAAGCCACACTTCCCGTTTTGCGCCGGCGGTGTCGCTTGTCGGATTGGGAATCTCCTTCTCGCTGTTTGGAGGTCCCCCGTGCACATAGGCGATCCAGTTTCCATCAGGCGAAAAGATGGGCTCAGTGATTTCCTGCCCGTCGTCTTTATCGTAGCGAGTCAGTTGTCTTCCTCTGAACGAAGGAGTTTCAGCGACCCAGATGTTTCGTTTGCCTTCCGCATCAAAGACCCAGGCGATCTTGTCGCCGCTCTTTGACGCGATCAGGTCGGAAGGGAAGGGCGAGCTCAGAACTTGCTCAAGGGTGAATCCATTGGCGAATGCGAGCTGAGTTGCAGCGATAGCAAGCGCCAGAGAAACGAACGCGAACCAGAGTCGTTTGCGAGGGATCATAAATCCTCCGATTGAGATCGAAGCTGTAAGAGCTGATTATGGCTAAGGCTTATACCGCTTAATGGGGAGTGGATCAAGCGCGCCATGCGAATCGACTGACATACAGCTTCTATCTTCGGCCCAGGCGCCAGCTTGCGTACCTCGGGGTCGCCAACAAAAGCAGTTATCGGGCGAGCAACGATCCTGGGAGCGCACGCCGCCCGCCTGCTGAACCTAACGCGATTGCAATCAAGCACGCGGGCCGCGTGCGCTCCCAGGATCATCAAATCGAATACTTCTTCAACAACCCTTTCGCGATGACCAACCGTTGAAGCTCGTTTGTTCCGCCGCCGATGATCAGCAAGGGCGCGTCGCGGTAGTAACGTTCAACCGGAAAATCTTTCGCGTATCCGTTGCCGCCAAAGATTCGCATCGCTTCAAGCGAACATTCCTGCGCCGTTTCGGTCGCAAACAGTTTCGCCATCCCGGCTTCGAGATCGCAGCGCTCACCGCGGTCCTTCTTCTCGGCTGCCGCATATACAAGCAGCCGTGAGGCCTCGATCTTTGTAGCCATATCCGCAAGCTTCAGCTGAATCGCCTGATGCTCGCAGATGGGTTTTCCAAAGGTCCTGCGCTGCTGCGAGTACTTGATTGCTTCCTCGAACGAAGCTCGCGCAACGCCGAGCCCTCGAGCGGCGACGTTGATGCGCTCGCTCTCCAGCCCGGTCATGACGTGTTTGAAGCCTTCCCCCTCACGTTCGCCGATCAGGTTTCCGGCAGGCACGCGGAAATCCTCGAACAACAGCTCACAGGTTTCGAGGCTCTTGTAGCCGAGCTTGTCGATATCGCGGCTGACGGTCAGGCCCGGCTCACCCTTCTCGGCGACGAAAGCGCTCATTCCGGCATAAGCAGGCACCACATCCTTGTCGGTCTTTGTCAGGATCACCATTACCTCAGCGCGGCGGCCGTTGGTGATCCACATCTTCGAGCCGTTGATGTAATAGTATTCGCCACGCCGTTCGGCCGTCGTTTTGATTGCCTGCAGATCAGTTCCCGCGTGAGGCTCCGACAGGCAGATGGCGCCGCGCTTTTCGCCGGTAGCCATGATCGGTAGGAATCTGCGCTTCTGGTCTTCGGTTCCGAATCTCGCGAGCACGTCGCAGCAGACCGTATGAGTGCCCAGTATTCCCGCTAGTCCCATCCAGACGCGAGAGATCTCTTCAAAGATCATCGCAAACACCGTATAGCTGAGATCCTGACCGCCGTACTCTTCGGGCACGTTGGAGCCAAACAGCCCGATCTCTTTCATACGCTCGACTATTCCCGTAGGGTATTCGTTCCGGTGCTCGAGTTCCGACGCAACCGGCGCGACTTCCTTGTCGAGAAACTTTTTGACGGTTGCCAGTACGAGCTGTTCTTCTTCGTTGAGTATGTAAGACATTTGGGCCTCCGCGAGCGGGGAATGATAGCACGCGGTTGGAAGTTCTCAGAAGCTCGGACACCACTCGTAGGGGCGGCCCTCCGTGGCCGCCCCAGAGTTAAGCGAATCGAATCGTCACAAATCACTCGGTCTGGGGCGGCCACGGTGGGCCGCCCCTACATGTGAGCTCTATATCGAATCGGTGGTCCTGGATGGTTTAACTGGGATTGGCGTTTCTTCAGAGTTCATCAGCTCGGTGGTGCCTTCAGACGGCTATGCGTGCCCGAGCGCGATGATCGAACAAGTGAACGAGCCCGGATTCCCGCCCAGATTGTGCGCAAGGCCAAGCTTCATATCCTTCACCTGCCGCTCGCCCGCGCGCCCCTGGAGCTGAGTGTAAATCTCGTAGAGCATGCGCAGCCCACTTGCTCCGATCGGATGGCCGAACGACTTCAAGCCGCCGTCGGTGTTGACGGGAAGGTCTCCCTTCAAAGTGAACGCTCCGGAGTCGATGTCGATCTTGGCTTTGCCCGGTTCTGAAAACCCGAGGTCTTCATAGATGATCATCTCGGTGATCGAGAAGCAGTCGTGCACCTCAGCCATGCTGACTTCCCTGCGTGGATCCTTGATTCCGAGTTGATCGTAGACCTGTTTCGCGGCCATCTTCGTTTCGCGAAAACTGGTGAAGTCAAAGTCCGGGTCCATTCGGCCGGTGCCCGGCCCGACCGAGAGTCCCATTGCTTTGATGGTCACGAAGTCCTTGTTGAACTTCGGCGCAAGCTCAGTGCGGGTGATGATCGCCGCGGCCGCTCCATCGGTGGTTGGGCAGCAATCCAATAGCCCGAGCGGCGAGGCGATCATCGGAGCCTTCATCGCTTGCTCGACGGTGATCTCCTTTTGGAAATGAGCTTTCTTGTTGCGCGCCCCGTTGTAGTGATTTTTGACCGAGATCTTCGCAAGCTCTTCCTTCCCCGTGCCGTATTTGTGGAAGTAACGATTCGCCGCGAGCGCGAAAGCTCCCGGCGCCGTGTTTCCGGCCCCGATGACACTTGAAGCGGCGCCCGGCAGTCCCGAGTAGCCCGAGTCCTTCAGCTTCTCGAACCCCACGACCAGCACCAGATCATAAGCCCCAGCCATTACCGAATACGCGGCATTGCGAAGCGCGTCTTGACCCGTTGCGCACATGTTCTCGACTCGAGTGATCGGGATGTACTGGAGCTTCAAGGGCCGGGACAGCGACTGTCCCGAAATCCCGGACACGAGCGTGCCCACCCACGCTGCCTCGACTTGCGCAGGCTCAACACCTGCGTCCTGGAAGGCTTCGTAAGCAGCTTCGACGATCAGGTCTTCCTCGCTCTTGTCCCAGTGCTCTCCAAACTTTGTGCAACCCATCCCTATGATCGCGACGCGATCGCTGAGGTTTTTCATATCGGGTCTCCTCCCGTGAGTTCCGGGTTAGATTCTACCATCCGAGTCCGCTCAATCAAGTGCGCTTGCTAACGGCGAGCGTGGTGTGTCATATATTGCGCGCTGAGCCAGCTGGGGTCGAATTCCATATCCTCAATCGGGAGACAATTATGTGGAACAAACTTAATCGGAGAGATTTCGTTAGATCCGCGATCGGCGTCAGCGCGGCAACAAAAGTGCTCGGACGGGCGCCGGTCGTGATGGGCGACGTGCGCGGGGCGAACGACCACATCAACGTCGCCCTGATCGGCGTGGGAGGCCGCGGGCGCGACTTGCTCGACTGGGTGATGAAAACAGGCGACCAGCCGGCAACTCCCGCCAAGGTCGTCGCGGTCTCGGACGTCTACGTCAAACGGCTCAATAAGGCCAAGGAGATCGCGAAGTGCGAGGGCTACCTCGACTACCGCGAGATACTCGCTCGAAAGGACGTGGATGCAGTCATCATCGCCACTCCCGACCACTGGCACGCTCGAATTGCGATTGAGGCGATGGACAAAGGGAAAGACGTGTATCTCGAAAAGCCGATGACCCACACCGTTGAAGAAGCGAAGCGAGTCTACGAGAAGGTGAAGTCGAGCGGCCGCGTCCTCCAGGTCGGATCGCAAACGACCAGCTCAGATCAATGGTGGAAAGCGCGGAAAGCGATTCAGGACGGGATGATAGGCAAGCTGATCATGAGTCAGGGCTCTTATCATCGCAACTCGACCGGGGGCGAATGGAACTGGAGGATCGACGAGGCGGCCGGCCCCGAAGGCAAGGGCGAGGACTATATCGACTGGAAGATGTGGCTCGGCGACGCGCCAAGCCGCAAGTATGACGGCGATCGATTCTTCCGGTTTCGCAAGTATTGGGACTACTCGGGCGGCATAGCCACCGACCTCTTCTATCACGTGATGGCGCCGCTCAACATTTGCTGGGGCGAGCCCCAGTTCCCGTATCGTGTGATGGCAGGCGGCGGGACGTACATTTTCAAGGACGAGCGGGAAGTCCCGGACACCTTCAATCTGACGGCTGACTATGCACAGGGACACTCGCTGGTGTTGAGCTCGTCGATGGCAAACGAGACGCATATCCCCGGGCTGATACGGGGACACGAAGGGACGATAATGATGGTGCCCGGCGGACAGTTCGAAGGGCGCGTAGACTACATCACGGTCACGCCTCAGCGAATTGCCAGGCAGAAGTTCAAGGATAAGTACGGAACGCTCGAAATGATGATCGAGTGCGAGCCGCGAGAGTCGCACATGGAGAACTTCCTGCGATGCGTCCGCACCAGAGAAAAACCGGTGCTGGATGCTTTGACGGCTTACAAGGCGATGACCACCATCGGCATGAGCGTCCAATCTTATCGCGAAGGCCGCGTGTTGTATTTCGACGAACGCAAGGAGAAGGTGGTGACCGAGGCGCCAAAGGCTTGATGAAAGCCTGACAATGTACGGACCGACGGGGATCCGACGGCCAGCCTATGCGAAAACTCTCGACGACATTAGGTGCACTCTCGCTCGTTGCGATGATGGCCTTCGATCAAGGCAAAACCGTTGCTCAATCGACGGTGCGCGAGATTGACTCTCCGGCGGGACCTTCGAGCGGGGAGCCGAATCTGTTCACTGCTCCCGACGGAAGGGTGTTTCTGAGTTGGATCGAAGCGGTGGCCAATGGACGACACTCACTGCGTTTCTCGATCCGGGACGGGCAAAGATGGTCGGAACCTCGCACTATTTCCGAGGGCAGCGACTGGTCCGTCAACTGGGCAAACTTCCCGTCGCTCATAGTGGCGGCGGATGGTTCGCTTGTCGCCCACTGGCTGGTGAAAGCCGGCTCCGACAGCCACGCCTCCTACATCAACATCGCGAGATCAACGGACCAGGGCAAGACCTGGGGTAAACCGTTCATGCCTCACCGCGACAATACTACAACCGAGCACGGTTTCGTTTCGATGCTGCCACTCGGCCGAGCGGAAGTCGGCGCGCTGTGGCTGGACGGTCGCCAATTCGGCAAGGCATCGAAGGCCAATGAGCACTCTGCACACCCGCCCTCCAGCAACGAGATGACCCTGCGTTGGGCGGTGATTGGCAAGAACGGCGAGCTCGCCGAGGAAGCGCTGCTCGACGCGCGCGTCTGTGATTGCTGCCAAACGTCGGCGGCTCTTACCTCCGAAGGACCGGTAGTAGTCTATCGGGATCGGTCGCCGGAAGAAGTGCGTGATATTTCAATCATTCGTCTTGTGAAGGGTCGCTGGACCGAGCCGCGAACGGTTCACGCGGACGGGTGGCACATTCAGGGATGTCCGGTTAACGGACCGTCGATTGCCGCCGATGGAAGACGCGTCGCGGTTTCCTGGTTCACGGCGGCAAGAGATTCGCAACGTGTCAACATCGCCTTTTCAACCGATGCGGGCGCAAGCTTCGCTCAACCGGTGAAGGTGGATGAGGGGAGCCCGGTCGGGCGCGTTGACGTGCGGATGCTTGGCGATGGGTCAGCGCTGGTGTGCTGGCTCGAGCGAACGTCAAAGGGGGGAGAGATCAAGGCCCGCCGCGTTCGGGCCGATGGCTCGCGAGATCAGTCGCGGGGTATCGCGGTCGCGGATGTCGCTCGAGCAACGGGATTCCCGAGGATGACGCGGGCTGGCGACGATGTGATCTTCGCGTGGACTGATTCGAGCAGCCCCTCCCGGGTGCGAGTCTCGACGCTCAGCTTGCGCGGCAACTGAGTGATGTCATCTTCGCGCCACCAGGTTCGAGTAGACTACCCACTTTCCGTCCACGAATCCGCCTACAAGCGTATAGATTTCCGTCTTCGATCCGCTCGACACCTTCCAATTCCGGAAAAGGTCGTTGGGAGG
>DATIFP010000040.1:0-22262 GCA_035455165.1 Blastocatellia bacterium | reverse complement strand
CTCGGGCGAAGGAAAGTTACAGGTTGGTATTGGTCCGGTTCGAACCGGAGTCACCGCGATTCTTCCGCGCGGCAAGCAATCAACCAACGATCCCGTGTTCGCAGGATGGTTCTCGCTCAACGGCAACGGCGAGATGACCGGCACGACGTGGGTCGAGGAGTCGGGCTTTCTCGAAGGCCCGATCATGATCACCAATACTCACAGCGTCGGGGTCGTTCGCGATGCAGTTATCGCATGGCGCGTTAAACGAGGCCCTTCGGACGCTTCGGGTTACTGGTGGTCCCTTCCGGTGGTTGCGGAAACGTATGACGGCTTCCTGAATGACGTAAACGGATTTCACGTTAAAGCGAATCATGTGTTCGAGGCGCTCGACGGCGCGCGGCCCGGATCTGTCCCGGAAGGCAACGTGGGAGGAGGGACCGGGATGGTCTGTTACGGCTTCAAGGGCGGGATCGGGAGCGCTTCGAGAAAGATCGAGGGCAACGCCGCGGGCTACACCGTCGGGGTGCTGGTGCAGGCGAACTTCGGGCGGCGCAATCAGCTTCGAATCGCGGGCGTCCCAGTCGGCACGGAGATCACCGAAGGCACTCTCTCGACCAACGACGGCGGGCCTCGCGATGATGTCGGTTCGATTATCATCGTCGTGGCCACGGATGCTCCGCTGCTCGCGCATCAACTGAAACGTCTGGCTCGCCGCGCGGCGCTTGGTGTCGCTCGCACCGGGAGCAGCTCGGGAAACGGATCAGGAGATATTTTCATCGCCTTCTCGACGGCGAATCCCGGCGCCTCAAAGGCCACAGGTACGATTCAATTGACGATGCTCCCGAATGATCGAATGAACCAGCTGTTTGAAGCGACGGTTCAAGCGACTGAGGAAGCCATCGTCAACGCACTGGTTGCTGCGGAAACTATGACCGGGGTGGATGGTCACAAGGTGATCGCGCTCCCGCATGACCGATTGAAGCAGGTGATGAGAAAATACAATCGGATAATCGAAGGCAAGCCGAATTAGGGGATGCCGAAGATGGACGACATTCATCCACTAACTTTGGAGCTTCCCTCCGACGAGCTGGGTGGAGCGTCGGGAGCGAGCTATTTTCATGTTCTTACCATTGGTAAGCGGGACACCTCCGAATATCCTTATACTGTCGCTAACGAGAAGATAGCGAGTGAGTTCGGTCGCGCAATAGGGTTACGTATTCCAGAAGTGCTTCTCTATTCGGTCGCGGGACATTGGTACTGTTTCTCACATTTCATACGACGAACAGAGTCAGGTGAGACTGTACCTACCGGGACAGCGCGAGAAATCGACGCATTCTATGATGCAAATCCTACTGAGTTACAAGGCATGATCTGCTTTGATCTGTTCATCCGTAACAACGATCGAAAGACAGATAACTTCATAGTAAGCGAGGACCAAAAAGTCTGGCTGATTGATCATGCCAATGCGCTGTTCTATCGGCCAACCGTCGCCAACCAATATGGCATACCAAGGCTTATCGCCATCAAAGATGATCTGAGCGTCATGTTCGATAAACCGCATGCCTTTATTGAAGCTCTGAACTCGTGGGAAGATATTGATATGTGGTGTGACCGGATCTCCCAGATTCCAACTTATTTCATCCAAGCTGTGATCGACAATCTTCCACCAGAAGTCTTGAATAGCGAGGAACGCGAATTCCTCTATCCGTTTTTAGAGGAAAGAAAGCTTTCAATGCGATCTCTGATCGAGGAGAATCGTTCACTCTTCCCCGGATTAAAGAGACCGCGGAGGAAATGAAGATGAATGAGCGGCCATTCTTGTACCAGATCATCCGTTACGTACCAGACCTACGACGCATGGAGCCGAAGAACATTGGCGTGATTGTTCAGGGCCAGTCTGCCTTGAAACTCCGCCTATGGGCTCACTTTCGCCCTGGCGACGATAAGCCGGACTTCGACTATGCGAACTTTCGTAAGTGGCGCGAATTCTTCGAGGAAGAAGTGAATGGGCCTCAGATCGCGCTGTTCCAACCGCCCCGTCACAGTCCCGAGTTCCTGGAGTACCTACAATCTCGATGCCGAGGGAATTACATTGTCACCCGTCCCTTACACGTTGCAATGCGGACGGATAATATTGAGGAGGTTACGCAACACCTTTACGAGACGATCGTTAGGTCACCAGAGGAGGAACCCGAACCCGCCGAACAGCCAGTTCGAAGGTTCAGAGAACGACTGGAAGCAAGAAAGCTGCACAAGAATCCTCTCCTTCGCCGCGACGAGTACGTGGCTCTCCCAAGTGGAGAGGCTGAGCTCTTTCATTGGCAGTACAACAAGAACCACGGCTCAGACGAGTTGGTACTCATCGAGCCGGTTCAATGGCTAGGTAAGATTAGATTAACGCAGCTTGAATTGGAGCACGTCCTCAGTGCCGCGAAAAAGATTCGCGAAACTAACTTTCATGCACATCTAATCGTCGTAATGGATCAGGTGGTCCCACCGTCGGAACGAGCCAAGGATGCGACGAAACGGCTCTATGAAAATTATGTCGAAGGGATGAAAATTCTGAAGCAAGAGAGCGATGAGGTGATCTCAAAAGTGGAACAGACTGAGCACCTAGTCAATCGAATCGAAAGCGACTTGATGGAGCTATTACAGCATCCAGCTTAAGCCTGAGTTGAGCCCACAGTTTAAATCGAACGGCCTCGAAAGGGAACGTGCGGACGAGATGAATCGAACCACCATCGTAATCTTATTGGCCAGCGCGTTACTGGCGCCCGCGTGCACAAGCGTCATCGGGCAGCGCGACGAGTCGGGCGGCAAGCTTCGCGTCGGCATAGTCTTTGACATCGGTGGCAAGGACGACAAGTCTTTCAACGCAGCCGCGTGGGAGGGGGTCAAACGCGCCAAGGACGAGCTTGGCATTTTTCTGCGCGACGTCGAGCCTGGCGACCCTACATCCATCGAACCTTCGATGCGAGCATTCGCCGAACGCAGCTACGATCTGATCGTCGGAGTCGGCTTCGCTCAGGCCCCGATCATGAACGACGTCGCCCACGACTATCCCAACTTGAAGTTCGCTATCATCGACGGCGTCATTGACCTGCCGAACGTCGCGTCGCTGATCTTCAAAGAACACGAAGGTTCCTTCCTGGTCGGGATGATTGCCGCCCGCGCTTCTAAGACCGGCAAGGTCGGTTTCGTCGGCGGGATGGACATTCCGCTCATTCACAAATTCGAGACCGGTTACGAAGAAGGCGCGCGCTACGCCAACCCAAAGATCCAGGTGTTTGAGAACTACGTCGGAGTGACTGATGCCGCCTGGAATAACCCCGGAAAAGGCAAGGAGCTCGCGAAGGCGCAGATCGATCGCGGCGCTGACGTCGTCTTTCAAGCAGCGGGCAATTCGGGGCTAGGTGTTTTCGACGCCGCCGAAGATATGCGCAAGCTGGCGATCGGGGTGGATTCGAATCAGAACTGGGTGAAGCCGGGATTCATACTGACCAGCATGATAAAGCGGGTGGACGTCGCCGTGTTTAACACAGTGAAGGACATCGTCAACGGGCAGTTCAAGGGCGGCATTCACGAGTTCGGTCTCGAGAATGATGGGATAGGCTACGCGCTTGATCAATACAATCGGGAGCTGATTCCTCAGCCGGTGCTCGATGAAGTCGAGCGAGCGAAAAAGGAAATCATCGCCGGGCGGATCAAAGTAACGGACGCAATGGCTGAAAAGTGATCTCCTGGGAGCGCGGGCGTCCCGCCCGCATGTTCTGAATTGAGGCCGTTGCAAATCATGCGGGCGAGACACCCGCGCTCCCGGGCATGCACATTCGTATAGCCTGGGGGAGCACGCGGATGCGAGCCGGTGCGAAGCCAACCATCTCGCCATCCAGATCTACCGACATCTTTTCTTCGGTAACAATCGACACTTCCGCCGCGCGTTGTTCGGTCACCTTCGGATGGTTCAGATACGCGCCGCGCTGAATCCGCGGCAGTTCCTTTATGACGTCCCAACGCGTGGCCTGATCCGTCACGATCACATCAAGCAAGCCGTCCTCGAGTTCTGCGTGCGGGGCAAGCATCATCCCTCCGCCTGCGAACCGGCCGTTCGCCACTATGATCAAGTTGCTCCGGATGCTTATCTCTCGGCCGTCGATTCGAAGCGACACCGGAATATTCCGGTAGCGACCGAGGGCCGCCAGCGCAGCGGCAGCGAATCTCGCCCGTCCTCCTACCAATCGAGGCAGCGAGCCTCTCCAACGATTCACCAGCTCCGAAACATCGCCTCCCAATCCGAAGGATGCGACGTTGATAAACGTGCGGGCCGTCGGCTTACCTTCCAGATCGCGAAACTCCGCGCGGCCCGCGTCGATCAATCGAGTCTCGGATTCAGTCAAAGCACGAATCCAGTCGTCCTGTCGCGACAAACTCAGAGATCGGCCGAAGTCCGATCCGGTTCCACTCGGGATGAGCCCAAGTGCCGCAGCTTTGTTAATCGCCTGCCCGTTTTCGTCCATATAGCCGTTGACTACTTCGCTCAGAGTGCCGTCGCCGCCAACCGCAATCACGCGTTTGACGCCCTTATTCACCGCGTCTCGAGTGATCTCCGTAGCCTGAGCCGGTCGCGACGTGAAGCGTTCGTCAAAGTCGATGCCGAGTGCGACTATCTTCCTTCGCGCGTCGCCCCACCCCCGAAGCGTCGCGCCTCGGGCGGAAGCCGGATTGATGATGAAGAGGATGTCTTTCAAGTCAGGTTGAGATGGTCACCTGAAGCCGAAATGCGCGGATTACTGGGAATACGAACTGCGAACGTCAGCTGCTCGAGATCGCCGGCGTTTCTTCTTTCACTCTCTCGATCTTCGTTTCGACAATGCGATTGCGAGCCGATGCTTGCACAGTGAGCTTCATGCCGTTGTAATCGACGCTGTCGCCGCGCTTCAACAGTTTGCCCGCGCGGTCCATCATGAACCCGGCAATCGTGTGGTAGTTGTCGGATTCAGGCAGATCGAGCGCGAGGAGCTTGTTTGCGTCTCTGATCGAGAGATTTCCGCGCACGTTGTAGGCCCCGTCGGGCAGTTCGACGATCTGGCGCGCGGCTTCTTCATCGTGCTCGTCGCGAATGTCGCCTACGATCTCCTCCAAAAGGTCCTCGAGCGTCACCAGCCCTTCCACTCCGCCGTGCTCGTCAACGACGATGGCCATGTGCTCGCTGGAACGGCGTAACATTCGCAACGCGTCGTTGAGCTTCATACTCGTGGGAACAAACACCGGGGGCCTTACGATCTGTTCGAGCGTCGCTGAACCGCCCGAACGAACGACTCGGCTCAGGTCCTTCTGGAGGACGATGCCGATGATGTTGTCGAGAGAGTCGCGATAGACCGGCATGCGCGAGTAACCGGTCTGCTCGAACACATCAAGCATCTCCGCCGGGCTGAGCTCGGCGTCGAGCGTTTCCATTTCGGTTCGCGGCACCATAACCGTCTCGGCGGTCGCTTCGGTGAAATCGAAGACGTTGTTGATCAACTGCCGCTCGTCTTCGATAAGATGGCCGCTCTTGTGACTGAGGGCGATCAAGTGGCGCAACTCTTCCTCGCTATATGCGGCGGCATGTTCAGCGGTGGAGCGAAGACCTAACCACCGGAGGACCATATTACCCGAGCGATTGAGCAGCCAGATTGGAGCCTTGAAGGCGCGATAAAAAATCTCCATCGGCCGCGCCACCGCCAGCGCAGCTGCTTCGGCCCGCTCTAGCGCCAGGGTCTTTGGCGCAAGCTCGCCGAGCACGATGTGAAGGAAGGTGATCATCGCAAAGGCAACTGCGACGGCGATCGAATGCGCTGCGATTGCCGATGCCGGGCTCGGCAAAACAAGATGAAAAAGCGGCGTGAGCATTTCTGCAAGCGTCTGTTCGCCGATCCAACCGAGCGCGAGACTCGCCAGGGTGATTCCAAGTTGTGTCGCGGATATGTAGGCGTCGAGGTGATCAATTACCCGCATCACCGTCCGGGCGCGCTTGTTGCCCTCCGCGATCAAGGCGGCGATTCGCGAGCGCCGCACGCTCACCAGCGCGAACTCTGAGGCGACGAAGAAACCGTTGGCGAGCACCAGGAGGAAAACAACCGCCAGCTTTAGCAGGACAGTCAATATTGACGAGCCGTCCATAGACTACACGATTCTATCAAGCTGGATGGGTGATGACTATAGCAGTGGATGATGTCGCTTGTTCGTCCTGTCGATTCCCTCAGTAGTTCAACACACAGCTCAAGGTTGCCGTACTCGGCTACCTTGGGTAAGGCCCGCTTTCCGCCCGTCTACGCAGACTCTCGATCCTTTATCCAATGGCTGGCGCGGCCTACAGCGCGAGTCCACTCCGAAAGCAATCGGTTGCGCTCCGATTCCGTCATCCGTGGCTCGAACGCTTTTTCGCGCGCCCACAACTCACTCAGTTCTTCAGTGCTCGACCAGAAGCCGACCGCGAGCCCCGCAAGAAACGCCGCTCCGGCCGCCGTCGTTTCGGTGTTCATCGGACGAACAACAGGTATGTCGAGTATGTCCGCCTGGAACTGCATCAGAAAATCGTTGCGAGCAGCGCCGCCGTCTACTCTGAGCTCGGTGAGGTCGATCCCCGAATCGTCCCGCATACATCGCAGCACGTCGCTTGTCTGATAGGCGATCGATTCGAGCGCCGCGCGAACGATATGTTCCCGTCCGGACCCGCGAGTCAGCCCCACGATGGTTCCCCGCGCGTATGCGTCCCAGTGCGGCGCGCCGAGCCCGACGAAGGCCGGAACGAAGTACACGCCGCCGTTGTCATCGATGCTGGCTGCGATGGCTTCGCAGTCGGCTGCGGAGTTGACGATCTTTAAACCGTCTCGCAGCCATTGAATGGCTGCGCCGGCGATGAACACGCTGCCTTCAAGCGCGTAGTCCATCGGCCCGTTGCCAAGCTGCCAGGCGACTGTCGTCAGCAGATTGCTGTTGGATCTGACAAGCTCTTCGCCGGTGTTGAGCAGCATGAAGCAGCCCGTGCCGTAGGTATTCTTCGACATCCCGGCGCTCGTGCAGACTTGTCCGAACAATGCAGCTTGTTGATCGCCCGCGTCGCCCGCGATTGGAATCGAGCGGCCGAATAACGACGGATCAGTTTCGCCAATCAACGCGCTGGACGGAGCGACATGCGGAAGCATCTCACGAGGCACCTCGAGTACCGAAAGCAGTTCATCGTCCCACTCCCCCCGTTCGATGTTGAACAGCAGAGTCCGGCTCGCGTTGGAGGGATCGGTCGCGTGGACGCGGCCCCCGGTGAGCTTCCATATCAGCCACGAATCCACCGTGCCGAAAGCGAGGCTCCCGCGCGCCGCGAGGCCTCTGGCTCCGGGGACGTTGTCGAGCAGCCACCGGACCTTCGTCCCTGAAAAATATGCGTCAAGGACGAGCCCGGTTCGCTCCTGAAACATTGCCGCGTGCCCGTCGCGACGCAACCGGTCGCAGTCCTCGGCGGTTCGCCTGCATTGCCAGACGATCGCGTTGTGAATCGGTTCGCCTGTCTCGCGACTCCAGACGATCGTCGTCTCGCGCTGGTTGGTTATGCCGATGGCTTCGATCTGATCGGGTTTGACATCGGATTCTCTCAATACGACATGCGCGGCATTGAGCTGTGACGACCAGATATCTTCCGGTCTATGTTCGACCCATCCGGGCTGCGGATAGAGCTGCTCGAACTCCTGCTGGGCGACTGCTGCCGCGCGGCCCTGGCGATCGAATAGAATCGCTCGCGAGCTTGTTGTGCCTTGATCCAGTGCGAGGATGTACTTTTGACTCATTCAACTCTCCGCCGAGGGAATCAGCTTCAAAGGCGAGCTATGATACCACCGCGATTCAACGTCAAAAAGGCGACATTCTGGCTCTTTGCGTCTTTGCGAGCCTTGGCGTCTTGGCGCGAAACCCGCTCTTCGCAGGGACCCGTTTCGCGAAAAGGCGCCAAGGCCCGCAAAGACGCAAAGTAACTACGCAAGACCGCGACTCCAAATCATTCGTTGTTAGTGAGCGCCAGTGGACGGCCCAGATTTTCCCTCGAAACTGGTACTGCCAGCAAACGCGATGTTATACTTCACATCGTTGAGACTACTCAGTCGCTCAAAGAAGGAAACAAAACAGAATGGTAGCAACACGAGCCTGCAAGTTAGCGTGGTCAGCAGCGCTTCTCGCTTTGTTCTTTGTCCTGGTCCCCCGCGTGTTCGCCCAAGCCGAGCAGGGCACGCCAATTGACATAACCCACTATAAGATCAACGCCGAATTGTTGCCCGACTCTCATACTCTGAAGGCGCAGGCGGTGGTAACCTTCAAAGCCTTGAAGCAAACGCAGTCCGCGGTTCTCGAGGTGAACGGCTCCCTGGTGATCTCGAGCGTGAAGGGCCCGGATGGCAAGACCGCGCTGCAGTTCATTCAGGATCGCGTCAACGAATTCAACGTAAAAGTGAACCTGGGCCAGTTGTACGCGGCCGGGTCTGACATTACGTTGACGTTCGACTATGCGGGTCCGCTTGCCACTCCGGAGGGCGGCCCAATAGCGGACACGCGGCTGGCGTACGTCGGACCGGAAGGGTCGTACTTGTTTTATGCCGCGCGCTGGTTTCCCTTTCACGGTTACGCCGCCGATCGCGCGACCTCCGACATAAGCCTGACGGTTCCCGGAAACTGGTCGGTCGCCGGACACAGCGCGAATCCGGTCACCCCGGTCACAAGCAAAGACGGTCGAAAAACGTTCACCTTCGTGGAAACTCAGCCCGTGCTTCCCGGCTCGTTCGCCGCCGGACAGCTAATCACCAAGACAATCACGTCGGGCGGCATGCAGGTGGACATCAGCGTGCTTCCGGGCAGCGAAGCGCGTCTGCAGGAGTTTGGAGCGGAGATCGCTCAGGTGCTTCAGTTCTACAACAGCCGGTTCGGGCAATACATGCTCGGCACGCGATACGTCGTCGCGGAGATCGACGACGAGACCCTCGAATACTACAACGGCGCCGGCATCGGATTCATCTCGCACAGGACGCTTGTTTCGGATAAGCCTCTTCCGGTCGGCGATCTCGCTCGGGAGGTTGCGTACCAGTGGTGGGGCCAGGCAGTCGGACTGAAGAGCTTCGACGATGCGTGGCTGTCGCAGGGACTCGCTGAATACTCGGCGATTCTGTATCAAGAATCGCGAGAGAGCTCCGCGGAATTCCACGAAACTTTGTCCGAGATAATCGAGCTGGCCCTCGCGTTCGAACAGGAATCATCGATATCGCGAGCGCCGTCCCAGCTAAACGATCAGTCGCCCGCTTATCGCTCGGTTGTCGTCTACAAGGGCGCGTACGTTTATCATATGCTCAGGACGACGATCGGCGAGGACAAATTCTTCAACCTGTTGAAGACCTATTACTCGACCAATAAGGGACAAAACGTAAGCATCGACGATTTTGAAACGCTTGCCGACAAAGTGTCGGGGCAGAAGCTGCGGGGCTTTTTTGGAATGTGGATCGATTCGACCGGTGTTCCCGAGTTCAAGGTTGAGTATTCAGTCCTTCGAACAAAGGAAGGCAAGTTCAAGGTTCGCGGAACCGTTCGGCAGAATATGGATTCGTTCCGGGGCCCGGTCGGCGTCGCGCTTGAAGCCGAAGGCGGCCGCGAGTCCAAAACCACACTGGATATGCGAGGCACGTCGGTGGACTTCGATCTGACGAGTGAGGGCAAACCTCTCGATGTCGTCGTCGACCCCGAGAATCGATACTTGCGCATCAGCGATTCGTTGCGCGTATCGGTTGTGGTGCGTCGCGGCCTGCAACATTTCCAGCGCGAAGAGTACGCCGAAGCAGAAGAGCAATTCCGCGCCGCGCTCAAACTCAACTCTCGGTCGTCGTGGGCGTGGTACAACATCGGTCTGCTGTACATGGAACAGCGCAACTGGCAAAAGGCCCGCGACTCATTCACCGAAGCGCTGAACGGCGACCTCGAACCTTCGTGGCTCGAAGTTTGGTCGTATATCAAACGCGGCAATTCGTGGGACGCCGAAGACAATCGCGACCGCGCGGTCGCCGAGTACAACAAAGCAAAAGAGAGCGGCAACAACTACAACGGCGCCCAGCAAGCAGTCGAAAAGTACCTGGGCCAGCCATACAAGCGTGAGCGTTCGGCACAGCCGAGCAACTGACCAACGGTTCGTAGTTCCGCCTTTGGGCGGTAGAACTGCAAAGCGTAGCTGCGAACCTCTGGAGGGGACTGATAATGACGGCAGCAGCTATCGCGCGACCCGACAGGTCTGAGTATCCGAGCTATTGCGAGGGTTACGTTTCTCTCGTGCCGGACGGGGACATAGTCGACACTCTTGGCAAGCAACTAGCCGACACGCTGGCGCTATTCAACAGCATACCCGAGGCTCGCGGCGACTTCCGTTATGCTGAAGGCAAGTGGAGCATAAAGGAGCTGATCGGCCACGTGATCGACAGCGAGCGCGTATTCGCCTATCGCGCTCTGCGGTTTGGCCGCGGCGACTCAACCCCGCTTTCAGGTTTCGAACAGGACGACTTTGTTCGAGGCGGCTCATTCGACAAACAAAGCTTGAGCGATCTGGCACAAGAGTACGAATACGTTCGCCGCGCGACTATTTCTCTGTTCGCGCACCTGGACCCCGGGGCGTTCAACAGGCGAGGCTCTGCCAATAACAACGAAGTCTCGGTCCGCGGCCTCGCGTTCATCATCGCCGGTCACGAGCTTCACCACGTCCAGATATTGCGAGCACGTTACCTTTAGAAGTTAAGGCCCAGGTTCTGTTTTATCTCAAAAGCTGAAGCGATGTATTGCCATTAGCTGGAGTTTCCCCACATGGCAGAGTCGCGTGGTAAAACCTCCATCGCCCAACGTTACGAGGCGTTGCTCGGAGTCCTTGAATCGATCGCAACGCAGCGAGATCTCGCCTCGGTCACTCACGACCTTGGCGCGAAGCTCCGACGACTCTTCGGATTTGATTTCTTCTGCATAATTCTATTCGACCGAACCGGGAAGTTTGGCCGTATCTTGATGCTCGAGTCCGCTCGCCGCGGAACCGTCCGCGACGACCGGGAGTTTCCGGTGGACCAGACTCCGGGGTCGATCACGATCGAGACTCAGCGTCCCTTCGTGGTTCACGATGTCAACGCTGAAACCAGATTCCCCCTCATCATGGACGAGATCAGAAGGTTGGGAGAGCGCTCATATTACGAGTTCCCGCTGACGTCGATGGGAAAGAAGCTCGGGATACTGTCCGTGGGTCATGTGGAGCCGAACGCTTACTCCGATGATGAGATCGAGCTGTGGTGGCGGGTGGCGAACCAGATTGCGATCGCCGTAGACAACGCGCTTGCGTTCGAGGAACTCGAAGCGCTGCGCAAGCGGCTCGCGAGCGAAATAAACTACCTCGAAGAAGAGATTCAGACCGAGTGGAACTTCGAGCAGATAATCGGCAAAAGCCCGGCGCTCAAGAGAGTCCTGAAGCAAGTTGAGACCGTGGCGCGCACCGATTCGACTGTTTTGATTCTCGGAGAGACCGGCACCGGCAAGGAGCTGATCGCGCGCGCAATTCACAGTCTGAGCCCGCGCTGCGACCGAACGCTGGTTAAACTGAACTGCGCGGCGATTCCAACCGGGCTTCTCGAAAGCGAGTTGTTTGGTCACGAGAAAGGCGCGTTCACCGGCGCGGTCAGCCAGCGAGTTGGGCGGTTCGAGATCGCCAACAAAGGCACCTTGTTCCTGGATGAAGTAGGGGAAATCCCGCTCGAGCTCCAGCCAAAACTCCTGCGGGTTTTGCAGGAACAGGAGTTTGAGCGGCTGGGGAGCGCGCGGACTCAAAAGGTCGACGTGCGTTTGATAGCCGCCACGAATTGCGACCTGGAGGGAATGGTAACGGAAAGAAGGTTTCGCAATGATCTTTACTATCGCCTGAATGTATTTCCGATAACGATTCCTCCGTTGCGTGAACGTCGCGAAGACATTCCGGCTCTTGCGCGGTGGTTCGCTCAGAAGTTTGCCGGGCGAATGAGCAAGCAGATTGAATCGATCCCCGCAGCGACGATGAACGCGCTCGTTGAGTACTCCTGGCCGGGGAATGTGCGCGAGCTTGAGAACGTCATGGAGCGAGCGGTGATACTTTCGCACGGACCGGATCTCGCCGTCCCGCTTCCCGAGATCCGGCCGAGGCCCGACTTTCGGTCGGGTCCAACGATCTCGAGCGCAGTCCTCAGTCTCGAAGAAGCCGAACGCGCGCACATCTTGTCCGTCCTGCGAGAGACCGACTGGGTCGTCGGAGGCCCGACCGGCGCCGCAAGCCGGCTGGGGATGAAGCGCACGACGCTTCAAGGTAGAATGCGCAAGCTCGGCATCACTCGGATGTGACGCCCATATTTCGGCAAGTGCCGGTCTGTCCCGCCCGAATAACGGCACGGCCAGAAAACCATCTGGCCTCAATCTCCCTGGATTTTCCCGTCTAATCACGCCGGTTCAACTAATTAGAGAGCGACTTCTCCGCAGCTCGCGGCGTGGCAAGACGCTTGCCCCCACCTAGAATCGCTCGTCAGTTGAGTTTCACAAAACCAGGGAAAGCAGTGGGAGGAACCATGATTCGAATTGGCCAACATCGCGCGGGTTCGACACTGAATCTTCACGTTGAAGGCAGTTTATCCGGGTCCCGCGCCAGCGAGCTGGAGCGATGCTGGCTCGATTCGAAGGCGGACGCTGACCCGGCCCTCACGGTCAAGGTCGACCTGTCGAGCGTAACGTTCATCGACGACCGCGGCCGCGAGCTGCTCAAGCGAATGCTCGCAGACGGAGCCGAGCTGCGTGCGGCGGGTGTGATGACTCGAGCAATAGTCGAGGAACTCGCCGCGGAAATCAATCCGAACAGAACCAGGCTTTGATCGGCGCCGATAGCGACGGGCGCCACCGTGCGAGGCGCGCAGATTGTAGCCGACCCTCTCGAGAGAATTCGGGAGCGCAGATAGTAGCGTGGCCGATCGATGAATCTGGAGACACAGACATGAGTACACATCGCTATGACCTGGTCGTTATCGGGAGCGGACCTGCTGGTCAAAAGGGGGCGATAGCCGCGGCGAAGCTCGGCAAGCACGTCGCGATCGTGGATCGGGAGGCGATGATCGGCGGGGTTTGCCTACACACGGGGACGATCCCCAGCAAGACGTTGCGCGAAGCCATCCTATATTTGACTGGGATCCGCCAGCGCGCTTTCTACGGAAAAGACTACACTCTCAAACAGGAAATCTCAGTATCGGATCTAAGCTCGCGAGTCGATGCTGTGCGCGCTCGCGAAAAGGAAGTCATACACCAGCAACTTCGGCGCAACGGCATCGCAATATTGAACGGCGCCGCCCGTTTCGTCGATCCTCATCGCCTGCAGGTCGAGCGCGAAGACGAGCTCACCGCGGTGACCGCCGACATTGTTTTGATTGCGTGTGGAACACGGCCCGCGCGAAATTCCGAGATTCCGTTCGAGGGCAAGAAAATCATCGACGCCGATCAGCTGGGTGGCGCCAACAGGATTCCAAAAGACCTGATCGTGGTCGGAGGCGGCGTGATCGGAATCGAATACGCTTCGATGTTCGCCGCGCTTGGCGTCAAGGTCACGGTGATCGAGCAGCGCGCCACGCTTCTTGATTTCGCAGACCAGGAAATAATCGAAGCGCTGTGCTTCTACCTGCGGCGGCAAGACGTCGTGTTGCGACTGGGCGAGAAAGTCACCGCGGTTGAACTCGACGGACAGGGGCTTGTTCAAGCGACGATGGAGAGCGGCAAACGTGTGCACGCCGACGGTCTTCTGTACGCGGTCGGCAGGCAGGTGAACACCGACCTGCTCAACGTCGCCGCAGCGGGCCTCGGAGTCGATTCGCGGGGACGCTTGCAGGTAAACGAGCACTACCAAACCAGCGTGCCCCACATTTACGCGGCCGGCGACTGCATAGGCTTCCCTTCGCTTGCATCTACCTCGATGGAGCAGGGACGCCTGGCCGCCCGCCACATGTTTCAATCCGCTGAGAACCCAAGATCTTCGCTTTTCCCTTACGGCATCTACACGATTCCGGAGATATCGATGGTTGGAAAAACCGAACGCGAGTTGACGGAGGCGAGAGTTCCCTACGAAGTCGGCGTAGCAAGATATGAAGATATCGCAAAGGGCCAGATGGCCGGCGACGACACGGGGATGTTGAAGATATTGTTCGATCGCGACTCGCTCAAAGTACTCGGCGTTCACGCAATCGGTGAGAGCGCCACAGAGATCATTCACATCGGTCAAACCGTGCTCGCTTTCGGCGGCACGATTGAGTTCTTCAGAGACACCGTTTTCAACTATCCAACGTTCGCCGAGGCATACAAGGTTGCCGCGTTGAACGGACTCAACAAACTGTGAGAGCTGTTCCTCCATGGAACAAGCGAATCGATCAAATAACTCTGGCCACGGACACCCGACGCTCCGGGCCGCGGAGACGAGACCATGATGACCCTTGCCTATCGCCTGCGCTTCCTGTTCGCGATCGGATGTTTGATCGGGCTTTCTGCGGCGGCTCGAGGACAATCACGCGTGCCCGCAGAAACGCTGACGCTGGAACAAGCAGTAGCCTTGGCGCTGCGGGACAATTCACAGATCAAAAACACTGAGCTCGACGTAAGCAAGGCTGGCGAAGAACTCGCGGCGACTCGAACCCGGCGGCTTCCCTCCTTCAGCTTCGATATTATCGGCTCGCAACAGTTAAAGCCGATCGACTTTACGTTCGAACGCGGAGTGTTCGGGACTTTTCCCGGCATCGGACCCATCCCATCCGAGGACACGAGGCTCAGCACCCCGCTGAAACCGACCGCGATATTCATAACACGAGTGAGCCAGCCGCTCTCGCAGCTCTATCGAGTGAATCTGAATCTCAACCAGTTGAAGCTCAAAGCAGAAATCGCACAGGAAGAGTCGCGATCGAAACGACAACAAGTTGTACGCGACGTAAAGCGCGCATACTTTGCCGTGCTGCAAACGCAGAGCGCTCTCGAAAGCGCGGCGGAGACCGTCAGGTTGTACAAGGAGCTCGATAGGCTGACTGGCGATTATCTCGCCCAGCGGGTTGTGCTCAGAACCGAAAGCCTCGACGTGAAGTCCCGTCTCGCAAAGTCCGAGTACGACACGCTGACCCTTACCGACCAACTCGACGTCCAGAAGCAACAGCTCAACATGCTGCTGGGCCGCGACGTGCTGACTGAGTTTGCTGTTACTGAAGTACCTGAAGCCGACGATCTCGAATTGGATGTGGTGGCAGCTCGGACTCGAGCGTTGCAGCAACGCTCCGAGGTCAGAGAAGCGCAGCTGAAGGTAAAGCAATCCGAGGGCGACCGGCGCATAAAGAAGGCGGAGTACATCCCCGAAGTCAGCATCGGATTTCAATACATCGCGTTGCGCAACTTCAACAGCTTCATTCCCGGGAGCTACATGAACGTCGGCGTGACCTTCACATGGGAATTCTTCGATTGGGGGCGAAAGAAGCACGAACTGGCCGAGAAAGGCTTGACCACCGAACAGGCGCAGAACGGCGTTCGCGATGCCGAGCGCGCGGTTGTGATCGACGTGAACGACAAGTTCAACAAACTGCGACAGGCGCGGCAGTTGTTGAAGGTTTCACAGCTCGCGCAGGAGGCATCGATGGAAGGCGTCCGCGTGACGACGAATCGTTACAAGGTCCAGATGTCACTGCTCAAGGACGTTCTCCAGGCGCAGACACAGCTCGAACAAGCGAACCACCAGTGGCGACAGGCGCTGCTGTCGTTCTGGACCGCGAGGGCCGAATTTGAGAACGCGACGGGGGAAGAAAAATGAAAAGAGAGCAGATTTCACTCACCACTTTTATTCTTTTGTGTGCCGTTCTATCGGGTTGTGCGAGGACCGCAAAGACTGCCGAGAGGCCGCCTACCCCGGTGAAGGTCGTAGTCGTCCAGTCGCGTTCGACATCGAGCGGCTCGCGCTATTCGGCGAGCATTGTTCCGAGCGCTCAGGTAGAAGTGGCGTTCAAGGTGGGCGGCTACGTCGAACAGATCCTCCAGGTGAAAGGCGCCGATGGCCGCTTGCGCAACGCGCAACAGGGCGACACGGTCGCGGGCGGCAGCGTGCTGGCCAGAGTCCGCCAAAAGGATTACACGGTAAAGGTTGACCAGTCGAGCAGCCAGCTCGCTCAGGCTCGCGCGAGTCACGCGGCCACTCGCAAACAGATAGAAGAAGTAAAAGTGTCGGCCGATAAGGCCCGGCTTGACTTCGAGCGCGCGGCGGCTTTGTTCGCCACCCAGAGCATGACCAAATCGGATTACGACGCGGCGAAATCGCAATACGATCTCCTCCAGGCTAAGGTAGCGACCGCCAGGTCGCAACTCGCAGTCATTGACGCTCAAATAAAAGCGGCCGAGGCCGTTCAACAAGAGGCGTCAATCTCGAAGGAAGACACCGTTCTGCGAGCGCCAACCGGCGGCATCCTGTTGCAGCGAGCGATCGAAGTCGGTGACCTGGTATCCCCGGGTAAAACTGCGTTCGTCGTGGCGGATACGTCGACAGTGAAGGCTGTCCTCGGCGTGCCCGATCTCGAGGTGCAAAACCTCAAGCCCGGCACAACGCTGACCGTAGAGCTCGAAGCCCTCCCGGGCAGAAACTTCACCGGTCAGATCACCGCGATAGCACCTTCGGCCGATCAGAAGACCAGGCTCTTCGAAGTCGAAGTGTCGATCGCAAACCCCGCTCGCCTGCTCAAGGTCGGAATGATTGCATCACTGAGGCTTGTATCGACTCCGACGGCCCCGGCCGCGATTATTCCATTGAACTCAATCGTCAGATCCAAGGACCAACCCGATCAATACTCAGTGTTCGTTGTCGAAGACCGAGCGGGAAAACTATTTGCGCGGTTGCGAAGCGTGACCCTCGGCGAAGCTTACGGTAACGGGGTCGCGGTCAACTCCGGAGTAAAGCCCGGAGATCGCGTGGTCACCTCGGGCGGCGCACGCCTTGTCGATGACGAAGTGGTGCAAGTGATTCCGTGACTCAAGATAGTGAGGAAAACCGTTATGGCACACGGAAAAACAGACCAGGAGATCATCAACAAGGTCCATAACACGGCGAGATTCTTCGTCGAAGTCCGACACATCTCGTGGGTGCTGCTGATTGGCGTTTTGCTTTGGGGAGTCTTCGCATACTTCAGCATGCCGCAGCGCAAGGACCCGGAGATCGCAGTGCGACAGGCCGTAGCGATAACCTCCTGGCCCGGTGCCAGCGCTGAGAAAATCGAGCAACTCGTCACCAAGAAGGTCGAAGAGGCGATGGCCGCCAACGCCGTGGTCACCAAGATCGAGTCCATCTCGCGCACCAACGTCTCAGTCGTCTACCTCGAGCTTGATGAGAACTCGAATCAAAGCGAGAGAAGCAAACAACTGGACGACGTTGCGTTCAGGCTCGACAGCATCCAGGACTTGCCCGATGGCGCGGGCCCCATCAACTTCATCCGTGACTTCGGCGATGTTGCGGCGCTGATGCTCACGGTCGCGAGCCCGAAAGCCAGCTCGACGGACATCGCGCTCCGGGCAAGCGCCGTTCAGCGCGCGATCCAGGAATGCCGCGCACAGGCAAGTGATAAAGGATCGCGGTTTACAATCGTGGTGAACTTCCCTCAGTCGGTCGGCGAACGGGTCGCGCATCTGGGCCTGGACGCATTCGCCGATTTCACTCGTGAAAAGGGCTTCGCGCGCGACATCCGGCTGATCGAAGGCCCAGGCTTTCTGGGCCTCGACGGCGCGTCAAGCGATGACGACCCAACGCTGCTCGGATACCTGCATGAGTTCCTCTCGGACAGAATGCAATCATCTGCACTGCACCCGGACAGGTGGGAGCCGGCGATCATTCGCGATCCCAATGACACGCAGTCGCGAATCGCTCTGGTCGCCGGCGACAGGTACAGCTACAGCGATCTCGACCAGTTCACTGACCTCATCGCAAAGACGCTCAAGACCGTCCCTCAAGTTTCGAAGGTTGAGCGCAAGGGCCTGCTCGATGAGAAGGTCTATCTGATCTATTCGCAAGAGCGGCTGGCATCGTACGGCCTGACTCCGGCTCAACTGCCAAACATTCTCAAGGCCCGCAACATCACGATTCCCGGCGGGCAAATCGACGTTCAAGGGAAGAACCTGACGATCGACCCGTCGGGCGAGTTCAAAAGCGAGCAAGAGATCGGCGATGTCGTGCTCACATTCTCAAAGTCCGGCGCCCCGGTCTACCTCCGCGATCTGTTCGACATCTCACGCGGCTACGACAGCCCCGCGCGCTACCTGAACTTCTATGATTGGCGCGACGACAAAGGCGAATGGCAACGCACGCGAGCCGTCACCCTGTCGGTCCAGATGCGATCGGGCGAGATCATCGGCGAATTCGGGAAAGCGGTTGATGCCGCACTCGCCGGATTGAAATCGCAGTTGCCCGATGACTTGACGATGGCGCGCACCAGCGATCAGCCCAGGCAAGTCGAAGAGAGCGTCGATTTGTTCATGGTCAGTCTGTACGAGGCGATCATGCTTGTGGTGCTTGTTTCGCTGGTTGGCTTCTGGGAGTGGCGATCGGCGCTGCTGATGGCGCTGGCGATACCGATCACGCTGGCGATGACCTTCGGTATGATGCACCTGCTCAAGATCGACCTCCAGCAAATCTCGATTGCAACGCTGATAATCGCGCTGGGATTGCTGGTGGACGACCCGGTGGTTGCAGGCGATGCGATCAAGCGTGAGCTGGGAAGCGGACATCCGCCGCTGATCGCGTCGTGGCTCGGGCCAACGAAGCTTGCAAGCGCGATCATGTTTGCGACTATAACCAACATCGTCGCGTACCTGCCGTTTCTCACCCTGGGCGGTGACACCGGAGCGTTTATCTACAGCATGCCCGTAGTGATCGGGTGTTCGCTTGTCGCGTCGCGGCTGGCGTCGATGACCTTCCTCCCGTTGCTCGGCTACTACATGATCAAGCCCAAACCGGAGCTTCCGGCCCACGAGCGGAGAAAGAAGGGCTTCGCTGCATGGTATTACCGAGTCGGGACCGCCGCGATAAATCATCGCTGGAAAGTCCTCGGCGGATCGCTCGCCTTCCTTGCGCTCGGCGGGTTCTTCATGAGCCAGCTCAAGACCCAGTTCTTCCCCAAGGACCTTTCCTATCTTTCTTTTGTCGATGTGTGGCTGCCCGAGGACGCGCCGCTCGAGGCAACAAATAACGCCGCGAAACATGCGGAGTCTGTAATACGCGAGACGATGCGAGATTACGGCGAGCATCATCGTGAGGAGGGCAAATCGCGAGAGGTGCTGCGATCGCTGACGACGTTCGTCGGCGGGGGCGGGCCTCGCTTCTGGTTCTCGGTGTCGCCCGAACTTCAACAACTGAACTACGCGCAGATCATCATCGAGGTGAACGACAAGCACGAAACCGGTCACCTGATCGACTCGTTGCAGGAGGCCCTATCCGCCCAGGTGCCCGAGGCGCGCATCGACGTCCGCCAGCTTGAATCCGGCAAGGCCGTAGGTTTGCCGGTCGCAATCCGGATCTCGGGAGATGACGCGGCAACGCTGCGCGCAAAGGCCCAGCAGGTCATGAGCATCTTCACCTCGATCCCGAAGGCGGCGCGCCCGCGTGAGGACTGGGGCGATGAGAGTTTTTCAGTCAAGCTCCAGACGGATACCGATCGCGCAAACCTCGCCGGCATCACCAATCTCGACGTTGCCGCCGCATCGGCCACCGCGTTGAGCGGCTACCCGTTGACCAATCTCCGCGAAGGCGACAAGCAGATTCCGGTCGTCGCGCAGTTGCGGATGGAAGAGCGGGCCCGGCTCGACGACATCAACAACCTGTACGTCTATTCATCGACCGGGACACAGCGCGTGCCGCTGAAGCAGATCTCGACCGTTTCTTATCAAATGCAGACTGAGAAGATGAGGCGTCGAAATCAGTTTCGCACGATAACCGTTTCATGCACGCCCGCGGCGGGCTCGCTGGCCAGCGAAGTGATGGCCGCTGCTCGGCCTCAGCTCGACGAGTTTGCCAGGGCTTTGCCGCCGGGCTACAAAATGGAAATTGGGGGCGAGGAGGAGTCTCAAATCGAAGGGTTCACCGATCTAACCGTGGTGCTCGGCATTTCGGTAGCCGCGATTTTTCTTACGCTGGTTATTCAATTCCGGAGCGCCGTCAAACCGGTGATTGTTTTCGCCGCAGTCCCCTATGGGGCCGTGGGAGCGCTGGCCGTCTTGTGGCTGATGGGTTCGCCGTTCGGCTTCATGGCGTTCTTGGGGATAGTGAGCCTGGTCGGAGTAATCGTCAGTCACATCATCGTCTTGTTTGACTTCATCGAAGAGAAGCACGCCGAAGGCGAGCCGCTGAAAGAAGCGCTCCTCGATGCGGGAATCATGCGGCTGAGGCCTGTGTTGATCACGGTCGGCGCTACGGTGATAGCTCTGTTCCCGCTTGCGATGCACGGAGGTCCGCTGTGGGAGCCGATGTGCTACGCCCAAATCGGGGGCCTGACCGCGGCGACATTTATTACGCTTCTCCTTGTTCCGGTCATCTACTCGATCTTTGTTCTCGACTTGAAGTTGATCAAGTGGGACGGTCAAGAGGAGAAGACGCTCGATGAAGGCGAAGATCTCCAACCGGCCGAGGCGGCTGGCTGAACGGCGGCGCCTGGGAGCGCAGGGATCTTGCCTGCGTTGGTGCAAGAGGGCGAGTTGACTGAAGCCGAAGAAGAAAGGAGAAAACCCGTTCACAGGTGCGCTGTGACCCGCGTCACCGCATAGCATCACTCCATTATGCTAGCCTCCGCCAAGGTGACAAGCGATGACGGCAAAAGCCTAGTGCGGGCTGATCTTTGCCCGGTATGGCTGCGTCGCACCGGCAACAAGCATGAAGAAGATTATCGCCTCAATCTCCTTACTGACACTTTTGCTGGGCTGCAGCGACATCAAATCCTCCCGAAGAAACCAGACCGCCAATCCCCGTGGCTTGCCCATTATCGACATGCACATGCACGCAACGCCGCTGGAGGACTACCCGGCGGAATGGGGTAAGCCGCCCTTCCCCAATCCCGTCACCGGCAAGCCGTCCGCCGCCACGAACGACGAGGCCATAATGGCGGCGAGTTTGAGAGCCCTGACCGAGTTCAACATCATCAAGGCGGTGGTGAGCGGGCCACTCGATGACGTTCATCGCTGGCAGGCCGCCGCACCCGATCGAGTCATTGGAGGGACATTTCTTGTGCCCGAGGTCCCGCTTCCCGACATTGAGACGCTGCGCCGCGAGTTCGAGAGCGGACGGGTCGGTGTCCTGGGGGAGCTTGGGCTTCCATATTTGGGTCTGACCGCGAACGACCCAAAGCTGGAGCCGTATTTTGCTCTGGCCGAAGAGTTCGACATCCCGGTGGCTATCCATACCGGGGCGGGGCCACCGCGCGCTCCCTACGAAGGCGCTCCACACTCTCGCGTGTCGCTTGGCAACCCGCTGCTGTTGGAGGAGGTGATCGTTCGCCACCCCAAGTTGCGAGTGTACTTGATGCACGCGGGCGAGCCTTGGTTCGAGGGGACGGTGGCGATCATGACTACGTATCCTCAGGTTTACGCGGACCTCGGCGTGTTGGATTGGGTTTACCCGCCAGAAGTTTTTTACGATTACTTGCAAAGACTCATTCGCCGAGGGCTTGGCAAGCAGCTTATGTTCGGTTCCGACCAGATGGTTTGGCCTGAGATGATTGGCCGGGCCATCGCTACGATTGAGTCGGCACCCGGCCTGACCGAAAGCCAAAAGCGAGACATTCTGTATAACAACGCGGCGCGCTTTCTGCGTTTGCATGACGTACCTGCCGAAAATTGAGTAATGAATACAAATGATCTTGAAAAATTGAATACGGCTGTCGAATTCCTCGTCAATCGAGAGACTTTCCTGCAGACGATTGAGCAACTCCGTGAGGGAATCAATCATTCCGAGGAATCCTTCGTCTGGTCCGTAATCAACCTGAGTTCCATCGAGTGTGAACTGCCTGAAGGTATACGGTCATGTTGGGTTTTCGTTCTAAAGAAGGATGTCTCGTCCGGGTGCCATTATCATCCTAATAGTATTCAGCATATGGTTACCATCAAAGGACAAGGGATGTCGAAAGTGGCAGGGGAATACAAAAGAATGGTCCGGTTTGGATCATACTCACCCGCAGATAAATGGCTAGTAATAG
>DATIFP010000039.1:0-8360 GCA_035455165.1 Blastocatellia bacterium | reverse complement strand
TGAACTGCTTTATGCCGGCGGTCGCTATGCCCTGCACTTTCCCCGCGGTTGTCTCCACAACGTAGAAGAGCTTGCTGCCTCCGTTCGGCGCGCCGGGTGGCGGGGCCGGCGACTGAGCCGCTGCCTTCCCGACGAGCACAGATCCGGCGCCCGCCGCGGCGGCTATTGACACTCCCTTGAGAAACCCTCGCCGGCTGAGTTGTCCGGCTGCCCTGACGTCGCTTGCGCAAGTATTCTTGGTAGTCATTTTGGTCTCCTCAAACCTTTTACTGCCCTCCACTGGAAGCGATTTCGCCGCGTGAAGGAGGCTTGTCAATTGAGCCAGTCGCTCCTTCAGTAGTTCTTCCTTGAGTCGTTGGCGTCGATGAATTTAACGAGACCCTCTATGTACTGTTTGGGAATGTACCCGGCCGCAATGGCGGTGAGGTGCGACTTGCCGGGCAACACGACGTTTGTAAAGTTTTTCACCTCGCGAGCCATCCGGGTTGTCTTGGCGTTCGGCCTGTCGAATTCTCCGTTGATTGCCAGCATCGGGATGTTCAGCGTGGTGAGGTCAAGCCGCGGACCCGCGGGCCTCGGCGCCGGACTCGCGGCGGCGGGGCGTGCGGCCGGCGGAGTAGCGGCCAGTTTCTCCGCTTCTTCGCGAGTCATCCCGTTATCCATCGCGTGTCTGATTCGAAGGCGCTTCGAAACTACGTCCTCTTCAGGATCGCGGCCCTGTTTGTCGGGTGGGACCTTGGCTTGCCATTCCGGCTCCACTTCGCCAATGCCAGAGCCGCCGAACGCCGCTGTGATCATGCGTTCCGGTATCATCGTCAGGAGTCGCGCGACTATTCCGCCGCCCATCGAATAGCCGTGGAAGTGGGCCCTCTGGATTTTGAGATGGTCCATCATCTCGATCACATCTTCGGCCTTTCCCGGCCCGTTTGGCTGCGGCTTATCGCTTTTGCCGTGGTTGCGGCAATCAATTGCCACAACCTTGTGATTCCGGGCGAGGGCTTCGGCAACGCCGTTGGCGAACCAGTTGCCCTCCGCGCTACCGGTGTAACCGTGAATCAAGATAACCGGCGTTCCCTTGCCATAGAGGACATAGTGAATCTTCACGTTGTCCTTTGTCGTGAAGTATCCATCCGTGGGTTTGTCCTGAGCGATCGCGGCTGGGGCGATCAAAAAGCCGAGCGCAAGTGATAGAACGATCCGTCGTAGCATTGATTCCTCCAGGTGTCCGACAAACTTCAGTTTGTCGAATGATCGCAAAGCGAACGCGCTCGTGAACAAACGACAAATTGAAGTTTGTCGACTGATCTCGAAGCGAACGCCCTCTGAATAAACGACAAACTGAAGTTTGTGGAACTCACGCTAGTTTTTGCCTTTTAATCGGCAACTCGCGAATGCGTTTGCCCGTCGCCGCAAAGATCGCGTTGCAGATCGCAGGTGGTATGGGCGGCACCCCGGGCTCACCAACTCCAGCCGGTGGCGCATCGCTCGTCACGATATGCACGCGAGTCTCCAGCGGCGCTTCGTTCATCCGGGCGACCGGATAGTCGTGAAAGTTAGATTGCTGAATCTCGCCCTTCGCTGCCGTGATCTCCCCCATCAGCGCGATGCTGGTTCCGAAAACAGCCGCACCTTCGAACTGCGCTTTGACGCGATCGGGATTGATCACCTTCCCGGCATCCACCGCGTAGTCGACTCGCGATATGCGAATCTTCCCGGTGCTGTCAACTTCCACCTCGACGACCGCGGCAACATAGGTGAGAAAGCTGTAGTGAGCGGCAATGCCAAGCGCTCGTCCCTTTGCCGGATTCTTCTTTGCCCACCCCGACTGCTCCGCCGCAAGCTCGATCACCTTACGCAGACGCCCGGTGTCCAGCGGATACTTAGCCGATAGGCGAGTCGGTTGAGCCGGTTCAATCCTGCGAGCGGGCCCGATCAGGTCGAGCAGATACTCGACCGAATCGCGTTTTGCGTTATGCGCCAACTCGTCCGCAAACGACTGAACCGCGAATGCGTGCTGGATGTTTGCGACTGATCGAAGCCAGCCGAGCCGAACATGATGCTGAGCCGGTCCGTTTTCGGCCCGGTGATTCGGGATATCGAACGGAACATTTATCCATCCCATCCCCAACTCTCCGCCGCTTGCAGACGTCGTCGTCGCATTGAATGTCGTCATCATCGACGGAAAAGCGCATCGTTGCAGCCACGCCGTCGGCCGGCCCTTTTCATCGACCGCCGCCTTCATATACATCGCCGAGACCGTGTGGTAGTAGTCGAAGCGAATGTCATCTTCGCGACTCCACGTAACGTTGACCGGCTTGCCGACAGCCTTCGAGAGCAATGCCGCTTCCGCGACATAGTCGGGCTTCGACTTCCGCCCGAAGCCTCCGCCGAGCAGGGTGACGTGACACTCAACGTTCTTCTTGTCGATTCCGAGCGCCGCCGCAACTGTGTCCTGCACTGCCTGCGGGTTCTGGGTCGCGGCATAAACCATCACCTTGCCGTCCTTGAACTCAGCGACGGCCGCCGGCGGTTCCATCGGCGCGTGCGACAGATGAGGGGCGTAGTATTCGGCCTCGACGGTTTTGCCGCCTTTTGCAAACTCGGCATCGACGTCGCCGATGTTGCGCACGGCCTTCTGCGGCTTGCGGACAGTTTCGAGCAGCGACTGTTTGTAGGCCGGCGAGTCATAGCTCGCATTGTCGCCCGGTTCCCACTGCACGGTCAGCTTCTCGCGGCCTTTCATCGCGGCCCATGTGTTGTCGGCGATCACAGCAATGCCGCCAAGCGGTTTGAATCCGTGCGGCGGCGTAACGCCCGGCAGCACGACGACCTCCTTGACGCCCGCGACCTTCTTTGTCTCTTGATCGTCGTAGCTCTTGAGCTTACCGCCAAGGACCGGCGATCGCTCGATTGAGGCATACAGCATTCCCGGCATTCGCGCGTCGATGCCGAAAATTCCCTTCCCGGTCGTCAGATCATCCCGATCGACAGTCGGCAGTTCCTTTCCGACGTATCGATACTCCGCGGGCGACTTGTACTTCAGCTCCTCTTTCTTTGGCGCAGGCTGTTGAGCAGCAAGGCTCGCCAGTTCGCCGTAGCCGAGCTTCTTGCCACTGGTGTGCGCGACCTGATGGCTCTGTGCCTTGCATTCGGCGGCGGGCACTCCCCACTTTGCCGCCGCGGCGCGTTCCAGCATCAAGCGCGCAGTCGCGCCGGCATCGCGCATCGCGTCGTAGAAGTCGCGTATCGAACACGAACCGTCGGTGTTCTGCGAGCCATACTTTACGTCGCCGATGGCTTGCTCGATCTTGATCATCTTGAGGTCGGCATCCAGCTCCTCGGCGGCCACCATCGGCAACACGCTGCGAATACCGGTCCCCATCTCTGAACGGTGCGCGACAATCGTCACCGTGCCGTCCGTGTCGATTCCCAGATAAACGCTGGGACGCCAGGCGGCCTTATCGACATCGGCGGTTAGGGCTCTAACGGGCAATACGCGAGCCGCGAGCACGAACGCGCCCGCCGAGAACACGCTTCCCAAAAAGGTGCGGCGGCTGACTACTTCGATTCGGTTCATTTCTTCACCTCCGCCGCCTGTTTGATTGCCTGGCGAATTCGTTGATAGGTTCCGCAACGGCAGATATTGCCGCGCATCGCCGAGTCGATGTCGGCGTCAGAGGGTTTGGCCTTCTGCTTCAAGAGCGCGGCCGCTTGCATGATCTGCCCGCTTTGACAGTAGCCGCACTGCGGGACGTTGCACTGCCGCCAGGCTACCTGAAGGGGATGGTCTGCCTTCGGGCTCAAGCCTTCGATGGTGAGCACATCCTTGTCGGCGGCGCTCTTCATCGTGGTCTGGCAACTGCGCTTCGCTTCGCCGTTGACGTGAACCGTGCAAGCTCCGCACAATCCCGCGCCGCAGCCAAACTTCGTCCCCGTCAGTTGTATCTCATCGCGCAGATACCACAGCAGAGGCATATCGGGGTCCCCGTCGTATTGACGGGGCGCCCCGTTTACTTTCAATCTGATCATCGTGATTTCTCCCCAAGTTTTTCCGATTCTCTTCGCTTGTAACGAGAGTTCGCTAGCGATCAAACGGCAATCCGCGTGAACCCGTCAAATCCGTGTCGTCCGTGGTCGATCCATTGACCACGGATGACGCTGATTTGACGGATTTGGACGGATTCCAACGCATTCAATTGCAAGGGACCCTGAGCGTCCGTTGCTTCATCATCGTTCTCCTTTCGCCATCGATGCGTCAGGCAAAGAAAGCGCGACCAGCCGGCCGTCATACGTCGCAACCACGATGTACTGTTTGCCGCCGGCCAGGTAAGTCATCGGCGTGCCATGAGGCATCGCTGCAAGCTCAATCTCGGCGATCACTTTGCCGGTCGCCTTATCGAACGCGCGCAAGACGTTTACTCCCCCGCCGCCGCCGCCGCCCCGTCCTCCCGAGCCTTGTCCGACAAAGAGCAGCGTCTTGGTCAGCAGGGGGCCGCCGCCGCCTGCGCCGAGCGGACCGACGTCTTTGCCGTTGCCGATGATCTCGTTGACCCTCTGTCTCGGGCCGTCTCCGTGAGGAATTTGCCAGACGTGTTCACCTTTGTTCAGGTCTATGGCGGTGATTCGACCGTAAGGCGGTTTGAACAAGGGCAGCCCGCGCGGCCCCGCTGCGCTGCCGCCGGCCGCGCGAGAATATTGGAAATTCGAACGGTTGGGATCGGGCTTGTTGAGCTTGACTACGATGGGGCCGCTGGTTGATGGAATGTAGAACATCCCGGTCTCCGGATCGAACGCCGCGCCCCACCAGTTGGCGCCGCCTCCCCAGCCCGGCAAATTGATCGTTCCCCTCTCGGTGGGCGGCGTAAAGATTGGACCGTGATCGTATTGGTTGAGAATTGCGAGCGCTTCCTTGCGAAGCTCAGGTGTGAAGTCGATCAGATTATCCTCGGTCGCACCTTGAATCTCGTATGGCGCGGGCTTGGTCGGCACGGGCTGAGTAGGTGAAGATCGCTCTCCCGGAATGTTCGATTGTGGGACGGGTCTTTCTTCGATCGGCCAAACCGGCTTACCGGTTACCCGGTCGAAAACAAAAACGAACCCGGTTTTGGTCACTTGCGCGACCGCTCTGATCTGTCTTCCATTCACTCTGATGTTGCAAAGCACAGGAGCAGACGGCAGGTCGTAGTCCCAAAGGCCGTGATGAACGGTTTGATAGTGCCAGACTCGCTTGCCGGTTTTTGCCTCAAGACAAATCAGGCTTTCGGCGAATAGATTGTTCCCGAGCCGGTGACCGCCGTACCAGTCGTTTGTTGGTGTGCCGGTTGGAATGTACACATACCCAAGGTCGTCATCGCCGCTCATCAAGGTCCAGCAGTTTGTATTGCCGGTGTATTTCCACGATTCGTTCTCCCACGTTTCGTTCCCGAACTCGCCGGCTTGCGGAACCGTGTGAAAAATCCATGCGGGCTTGCCAGTGCGCACGTCGAACGCCTGGATATCGCCTCGAGGCGCTTCTTTTTTCGTTGGGCCGTCGCTGATCGACGAACCGACCATCACCACGTCCCTGCATACGACAGGAGGAGAGCTGACCGCGTAGTTGCGCGCGTTGACGGCGAGCGGAATGGCCTTGGTGAGATTCACTCTTCCGCTCTGGCCGAAGCTCTCAACCGGGTTGCCTGTCTTTGCGTCCAGAGCGATGAGGTATGCGTCGCTGGTCCCGATGAAGATCCGCTCGAGCTTTCCATCAGTCCAATACGCCACTCCACGATGCAAGAAGCCAAGATTAGTCGGTTGACCCGTTTCGTAGCTCCTGGGATCGTAGACCCAAATCGTCTTACCGGTGGCGGCGTCAATTGCCGCGACCTGGCTCAACGACGTGCTGACGTAAAGCACTCCGCCTGTCATGATCGGAGTAGCTTCATTGCCGAGAGTGAAGAGCCTCTGCCTCTGTTCCAGTATCTTGAGGTCCGGCGATTCCCAACTCCACGCCACCTTCAGTTTTTGAACATTGTTGCGATTGATCTGATCGAGCGGCGAATACTTCGTGCTGCCGGGATCGCCGCCATAAAAGCGCCACTCCCCCTTCCTCGGGCCAATCTTCTGAGCGGGCGCCATAGCGCCAACTCCAAGAAGCAGCACGCAACCGAGACATACCGCCCGAGCTCTGTGTTTTCGCATCCGCTCCTCCGGCAAAGACTTTTTCACGCGCGTAGAACATCGCCGCGAGAATACTCATTGGACCGCACTCGTCGGTGTTAACGCAGCAACTGTGTAAGTCGGGGAAATCCGCCAGCTTCCCTGCGGATTTCGATCGCGGCTATCTGGCTGTTCCATCCCTGAGCCCTAATGGGCGGCTTGCATCTTACCACCTTTCGCCGAAAGCATCAGCTTCACCAGCTCCTCTGTGACCTTTGGCTCGAGGCCCTCGGTATGTCCCTTCTCGAGGCGGACGACGTCGGCAACGACTCTGCCGCTCTTGCAGTCCGGGTAGGCGTAGGCTAACGCCTTGCCCGGCGCCGGCAGAAGTCCCCAGCCCGGTCGCAGCTGATTCAGCCGCGTGCCGTCGTACACGTAGCCCGGCTTTGTGTCTACGATTTCTTGCGGGTTGCTTCGCGGGCCGCATTCGTACTTCTTTGCCCATTCCGACGCCTCAGGAATACCCTTGTCATCCATCTCGCGTTGTCCCGTCGTGTAGATGAAAGAGAAATCGGTTGCCGGCGGTTCGCGCAACGCGGCCATCGCCGCAGCCATACCGGGAGGGGCGCCCGAGCCAGGCGCTGGGGCCGCGGCCGCACGCGGAGCACCTCCGGGAGGAGCTCCGGCGGGAGCAAACGTCGAGCCGCGGCCCGGATTTCCACCCAACCGGCCCCCGGACAGGCTGAGCCAGCCGTCGACCTTGTCCTTGAAGAAATCCGTGCGCACGATTCGGTTGGACGTCATTCCGCCCTGCGAGTGCCCGACCAGCCAGAAAGCCTTGATGTTGTCCCTCCCAATCTGATCGGCGACGAAGTCGACGATGTTGTGCAGGTACTCGTCGTCGGCTTCACTCCACACCCGGGTGGGAGAGTTCGGAGTGGCAATCACCAGGCGGTATTTGTCCTTGTAATCCATGATCGGGAAATAGTGGCGTTGCCAGTTCCCATACGAACCGGCGCCGTGCAGGCTGAGGATGAAGGTGACTTTCTCGCCCTTCTTGAGGTCGCACGGATAATCGAGGAAGTAAGTGCGGCGTGTCTTCATCTCGACCACGTTTCCCTGGTTGATCACCATGGCGCTGGAACACTCGCTGTCGGGACAGTGCATGTATGCGGTCCCCGAGCAGGTTGTGTTTGCGAACCGGAAGAATTGTTCCTGCGGATTAGCACTGGCGTATCCGGTAAGCGCCACTGCTGCGGCGGCTGCGATCAATGCGATCAATCTGAGCGACTCTCTCATCTGGATTCCCCCCTATTATTCATTCTCTACGGCGCGCTTTGCACTAACAGCTATTCTGGCTTTGCTAGAGTGCATCCAAAAACAGAGCGAGGCGCGGATCGGCGAAGGCTGAACCCGCGCCTGGATATTAACGAAAATGTGTACAACTCCGGTCGCCGGGCGGCTCGATCAGAACGTGAACTTCAGACCCAGTAGAATCTGCCGGGGATTGAACGCCGACGTAAAGCTGAGCGGCTCGCCCTTCCCGAATGAACGGTCCCTTCGACCCTTCAGCCGGTTCGTGCCGAACAGATAATCGAGCCCAAGCGAGGTGATTTGACCGGCAGCGTTAACCGTGACCGGCACTATTTCGTTCACTGAAGCGAAGTTCGTGTGGTTGAAAAGATTGGCGCCGTCCGCGGTGAATTCAATCCGCTTGTTGCCGTCAGAGCCCAATCGAAACATCTTACCGATGCGCATGTTTAAGCTCCGGTATGTCGGCCCAATGCCGGTGTTGCGTCCGATGTTGAAAAGTCGATCGGTGCCGCCGCGAGTATCACCATTTATGTCGGTGCCCGTCCTGATCGTAAACGGAATGCCGCTTCGGATGAAGATGCTCGGACTGAGGGAAATGTCACGGAGCACATAGTTCTTGAAAGGGCTCTGGAAGACGCCGCTGAACACGAAGTTGTTGCGAATGTCGAAGGTCGAGAGGGACCTTTCAGTGTCCAGCCGCGTGGGGAACGGAGGCGCAAACGCCGAGTTGAAGTCTGTCTGATCGTCGATCGACTTGCTGAAGGTGTAGCTCGCCTGGAACGAAAAGTAATCGCTGTAACGCTTCGTCAGCGAGAAGCTCACTCCGTGATAGATTGAGATTCCACGCGATTGATAATCGGTGAATTGGGTTATGCCGGCATCGTTGATCCGCCCACAACTCGTGTCCGTCT
>DATIFP010000038.1:0-4024 GCA_035455165.1 Blastocatellia bacterium | reverse complement strand
AACTTCAACGACTTCTACGATCCTGCGATCAAACGCGCAAACGTCGCTTCGCATCAAGACCGCGACGACTTCCAAGTGGTTGAGGCTGACATCACCGACTCGCGAGCGATGGAGGAGTTGTTTGCGCGGGCAAGGTTCGATTGCATAGTTCATCTGGCGGCCCGCGCCGGCGTGCGTCCCTCGCTGGCAGACCCAATGGCCCACGAGGAGACAAACGTTCGCGGAACTTTCACTCTCCTTGAAGCCGCCCGCCGCAACGCGGTCCCCAAATTCATCTTCGGCTCGTCAAGCTCGGTCTACGGCGTGAACTCCAAAGTGCCCTTCTCTGAAGACGATCCGATCGCGAGCCCGATTTCCCCTTACGCGGCGACCAAGATCGCAGGAGAGGCCGCCTGTCACGTTTACAGCTACTTGTACGGATTGCGCGTCGTGTGTTTGCGCCTATTCACCGTATACGGAGCGCGTCAGAGACCCGACCTCGCGATTCACAAGTTCGCGAGGCTGATCTCGCAGGGAAAACCAATTCCGATGTTTGGCGACGGCAAGACACGGCGCGATTACACTTACATCGACGACATCATCTCCGGCATCGTGGCCGCGATGAATTACGATCGCAGTCAGTTCGAAATCATCAACCTGGGTGAATCGCGGACCGTCGAGCTGCGCAGGCTTGTCGAGCTCCTCGCGCAAGCTCTGGGCATTCCGGCGATAATCGAGCATCACCCCCCTCAGCCGGGAGACGTGCCCGTCACGTTCGCGGATGTCAGCAAAGCGCGCCGGCTGCTCGGCTACGAGCCCCGGACGCAGATCGAAACCGGGATCGAGAGATTCGTCGAGTGGTTCAAGCAACAGGAGCGCAGTGAGAGGTGAGGGTCGGGAAGAGGGGCTTGTCCCCCTTGCCAAGGATTCAAGATCGGCAGCATCTCTTCCGGGAGGGGTAAGGGTCTGGAAGAGGGACTTGTCCCCGCTGATTATGATTGATTGAGATTGGAATCGGCGGGCACAAGTGCCTCTTCCCTACTGAACCCCTTCCGGGGAGGGGTATGGGTCGGGAAGCGGGTCTTGTCCCCGCTGATTATAACTTCTTGCCCTCGGGAATCTGCGAGCACAGTTCCTCTTCCCTACTGAACCTTGTCAGACGTCGCCGTACACCCTCGTGACAGCTTGCTCGCACAATTACAGCGGTCTAGTATCTCTTCGAATAGTCTTCGAAGGGAGTCTTCGAGATTGCGATGAGGCCATGAAGGAATACGTTCTTCAAACGGTCGAGGAGCTCGAGAGGAAGCATGCAGCCCCCAGTATCTCCGTTTTTCTGCCCGTCTACAACGAAGAAGACAACATCGACCAGCTCAACCGTAGACTGACCGAGGAATTGACAAAACTCGGACGCAGTTACGAAGTCATCTACGTCGACGACGGCTCCACCGATGGAAGTCTCGCGCGGCTGCGAGAGATTGCCGCAAACGACCATCGCGTCAGGGTGATTTCGCTGAGACGAAACTATGGCCAGACTGCCGCGATGAGCGCGGGGATCGATCACGCGCGAGCGCAAATACTGATTCCGATGGACGCCGACCTGCAGAACGATCCCGCGGACATAGGCCGGCTGCTCGAGAAGCTCGACGAGGGCTACGACGTTGTATCCGGCTGGCGCCAGGACCGAAAGGACCGGTGGCTCACCCGGCAGCTTCCGTCAAAAGTTGCCAACCGGCTGATATCGAAGCTGAGCGGCGTTGATCTTCACGATTACGGCTGCAGCCTGAAGGCTTATCGTCGCGACTCGCTGACCGGAGTGAAGCTCTACGGCGAGATGCACCGATTCATTCCAATATTCGCGGGGTTCGCCGGAGCCAAAGTTACCGAGATCCCGGTCACTCATCACGCGCGAAACGCGGGCAAATCCAAATACGGGCTCTCGCGAACCATCAAAGTGATCTTCGATCTGATAACGATAAAGTTCCTGTCGAGCTATCTCACGAAGCCGCTCTATCTGTTCGGGGCCGCCGGCCTGGTCTGCCTCGTAATCTCGATGCTGACATTTGCGCTGGCTCTCTATTACCGGATCGTACAGGGCGTCCATCTCAATCGAATGCCGGCCGCGACTCTGTCGATGATCATGTTCGCGATGGGATTCCAATTTATCTTTATGGGCCTCCTGGCGGAAATGATCGTCCGCACTTATCACGAGTCGCAGGACAAACCTACCTATCTGATACGCGAGACTATCAACATCGAAGACGACCACGTATGATCAGCAATGTAACGCGTGGAAGCGAACCGCGCGAGGAACTCCTGGAGCGATCTGCCGCCGAGTCCCCGCGTGTTTCAGTGTCGTGGATTGCAGCCATACCTGTCGCGAATCTAACCGAAGACGAGACCGTCGATGCCATCGACCGGTTGATACGTGAAGGCGGCTCGCACTACGGCGTGGTGGTCAACGCGGCGAAGGTCGTGACGGCAAATCAGAACGAATCTCTCAAAAGAGTGCTGCTCGAAGCAGATCTAGTCACCGCCGACGGCATGTCTGTAGTGTGGGCTTCACGGCTGCTCGGAGGAGGATTGAAGGAACGAGTGACCGGCATCGATCTGTTTCAACAATTGGTTGAACGCGCTGCAAGTCGAGGGCTATCGGTTTATCTTCTCGGGGCCCGAGATGAATCCGTTCTTGGAACCGTCGAGCGTCTCAAGGCCCGCCACGCAAAACTACGCGTCGCCGGATATCGAAACGGTTACTTCGACGATAACGAATCTGAATCAGTCGCGGGCGAAATCAGACGAAGCGCTGCCGATTTGCTGTTCGTCGCGATGGGATCCCCCGGGCAGGAACTCTGGATTGCCTCGAACCTCTCACGCACCGGCGTCCGGTTTGCGCTTGGAGTCGGAGGGAGCTTCGATCACGTGAGCGGATTAGCGGTGCGCGCGCCGCGATGGATGCAGCACCTGGGACTCGAGTGGCTTCATCGCCTGTTGCGCGAGCCCCGCAGGCTATGGAAGCGTTATCTTGTGGGCAATCTGAAATTCATCTGGTTGATCGCAAAACAACTTGTCTCGCGCAATGGGTGAGATGTTTCTGAACTGCGATTTATACAAGTCCGGGCGATTGAACCTAGAACATCCGAAAACAATGCCTCCTTTGTGAACTATTGCCACTTGCCATCGACGTCGCAGAAGAGGCCGCCTAGGCGAACGAAAGACTTTAATGCCTGATTCGGTTGCACACTTACCTCAGCAAGAGGCACGATTGGTGCGCGACGAGCAGTCCCCATGATTGAGGAGGCACTGCTATGACCTGGTTGCACATTGCGTTCTCTCGGCCTATCGTCCACGAAGATGGCAAGGATGATCAGTTTCCTCAGAGCTTATAAACGCCCCATCATTTTCTCGTTGGCCTTTGCTTTTTGTGCCTTCCTGCTCATACACCCCGGCGAGTTGGGGCGCTTCTACGCCCTGCTCTTCTTCGCCATCTTCGTTATGCTTATTGCCAGCCAGTTCTTCTGGATTCGCCGTGTCCTCGACCTTGGGGAGCGATTCATCCCCGGGAAGCCTCGGCGCGCCTGGCTCGCGGTCATCGCGTTTGTTGTGTATCTCTTCTTCTTCGCTTACAGCTTCCGCAGCTTTGGAATCGGTCACATACCCCGCCCGGCCGACCCGAGGCTGCACAGCGTTCTGATTGTAGGGGCCTTCTCGTGGTGGATGGTTGGGTCGTGGGTGGGCTTCGGCCTTGTGATGGTTTTCTGGACCATAGACCGCGCGGCGCGTGCCGCAGCCTGGGTTTACCGTCGCGCGAGCAAGGCTGGGGCAGCTCACGCCGCCGCTCCCAAGCCTGCTGCCATCGGCCTGCACTGGCCCACCCGCCGCCGCTTCCTCGAGCAGACGGCCACCGCGCTATGCGCCACACCGTTCGTGGCCGCGGCCTACGGGCTTCTCTACGGACGGCTCGACGTGGAAGCCACTCACCGGCGCATCCGGCTGGCGCGCCTCCCCAAAGGCTTCGAGGGCTTTCGTATCGCCCAGCTTTCCGATT
>DATIFP010000037.1:0-21556 GCA_035455165.1 Blastocatellia bacterium | reverse complement strand
GCCGTCGCGGCGAACCGCTACCGAGCCACACAGTATCAAATCGACCGGCTTCATTTGCTTGACTGAAACCTGACGGCCGAACTCGAAGGCCCCCTTGATGCTCGAGGCTGCGTAAATGTTCTTGCCCAGGCGCGCAGGATCAAGCTCTACGAAGCACTTCTCTTCGCGCAAACGCGGTACAGCCATATAGATAGTCTTGCCTTGTTTCAAAGCGAGGTGACGAATCGCGCGTTGAGGCGAATCAGGGTTCGACTTGATGCGCGTGGCCTTCTTCCATACTTCAAGCTTGACGACAAGGCGAGCGCATTGTTCTGCGCCTTTGAAATTCGGGATACGCCCGCGAGCGCCGGGGAACCGAGCGACCCCTTCCTCCTGCATCAAGCTCCAGACGGCTTCTCTGATCTCTTGCTTGGTCATAACGATGCGCGGGTCACTTCACCGCAACCGCCAGCGTATCGTGATGATCAGCGATCAACGCGCGCAAATAAGGACCAATCCGACTTGAAGCTTCGAAGCCGGCCTTCTTTGCGGCGGCCTCTTGCTGGGCCGCGGGAATGTCGGCGCTTTCAGCGTAGTGCTTCAGATCGCGATAGACCCCGAGGGTGAACAAGTCCCAGCTCGCACCAGTGTCTCTGACGAAAATGAAATTCTCAGGTCTGGCCAGCGCCCGCTGATATGCGTTCTCCATCTCTCTTTCCGTGTGGAGCTCGGCTTTCTTTCCGGGCAACGCATGAAAGATCTCGAGGTGAAAGAATGCGCCCTTTGAAAAGGCGCCGCGCAAATCACTCACCGGCGGCCCGTACACGAACAGGTCTTCCTGCCATGCAACCAGCTCCTTCAACTTCTCTTTGAAGCTTCTCTCCGCGCTCTCCCTTCTGGCTTCGCGCTCAGGCCGGTAGTACTCGGCGTAACTTCCCATCGGGAATAACAACATCAAATCCCATTTGTCGCCCTGGCTGTGACGAATCCACAACGGCGGCTCATCGCCGGCGGAGGCGTAACTTGTCATCCGGGCCTTGTAGTGGTCGATCAGCGCTAAAAGCTTTCCCGGCGCCGCTTGAACGAATTGCGCGTCATACAAATAAGTTGGTTCGGCGGCGGGTGAGGTCGAGGACAGAAGGAAGAATGCAATGGACGTCAATACGATTCGCATAGTGTCTCCGATAGAGCCTGGCGCCTTCGCGTCCTTGCAGTGACCGGCAGGCAGCGCTCCGACCGCCGCAACTCGAGATAGGTAACAATGCGCAGAGTCCTGTCGATCGTTATCTGACGGCGGGGCCGGTAATGACATGAGGCTGGCTGCTCAGCTTTTCGTTAATCCTACGTATCGAACCCGAGATGAGTGCGTTGAGATCAGACACGGCCTTTTGAGTCTCTTCGGTCACTTCTCGCAAACGAAGCATCTGCGGTTCAGTCGGAGGCGCGATCGCCGCGTTGATCGATCCCATTAAGGAGTTAACCTCCTCACGCAGCTTCGGCGGATAGCGATAGCTAAACGAAGCTTCGCGAACGAGCGTTGCTCTCAGCTTTTTCAGTTCGTCGAGCGCTGTCGCGAAGTCGGCGCTCAGGTTGTCGGACTGAGTCGAAGTCCTGGCCGCCGTTCCGCCGCTTCCATCGCCGTCGCCAGCCCCTCCGACTTGTCGTCCGGCTGTGGCCGCAGGTTCCGGAACCTTACGCATCGTCTCGGACAGCGTCGTCAGTTGCCTGGTGAGATCGTCAATGCGCGCCACGACGCTGTTTAGAGTCGAGCTGAGATCGCGGAGCTTCAAGGCGGCGTCCAGTTGTGCGGCAAGGTCTGCGTCGGAGATCTTCACACGCGGATCGAGTCCAACGCGAACGGTCTTACTCAGTTGTTTGCCGCCGGCTCTGAGCGTGATCGTGTACTCACCGGGCACGACTGCGGGACCGCCGCCGAATCCGAAGCGCCCGCCTCCAAATCCCTCCGCGGCGGGTGGCCCGACCGCTCCCGTACCAGCCTGCTCAGCGGGTGCTGCGCCGGTCGGTTCGGCCGCTCTGGGACCCTCTCTTCCCGGCGCAAGACCTACGTCGCCCCTAAGCCGGCCCCCGAACCCTCCCGGACCTTGTGCTCGGCCGCCTGGGCTCGCGGCTGCGCCTCTTGCAACTCCGTCGCCCGGACCGGCGCCAGGCGCCGGAGTGGGAGGATCATATCTGAGATCCCACACAACTCGATTGACGCCTGCTTTGTTGGCATTGCTGCGAATCGTGCGAATCGTCTTGCCGCTCTTGTCGGCTACGGTTATTACGATCGGCCCGCTCACATCAGCCTTCAGGTAATAATCAACCAGCGCGCCGGCGGGCGGATTCTGGGCCGCAAAAGTCTTCTGCCCGAGGTTTGAATCCTTTCCCCACATTTGATATCGAGTCGTTGGACGAACGTCGAACAGAAACACATCGTTCGTCTTTGCGGTTGCGAGTTCCTGAAGCGCCGCCGCGCTATCGAGTATGAACACACCGCGGCCGTGCGTCGCGATGATCAAATCGTTGTCACGCGGATGAACGACGATATCGCGCACGGCAACCGGTGGGATATTGTTTCGAATCGAAACCCAGTGATTGCCTCCATCCCACGACGCAAAAACCCCGAGCTCGGTTCCGCAGTACAGCAGAGTCTTCACTTTCGGATCCTCACGGACAATATGTACATACCCCTTCGATGGGAGATCGCCTTTGACCGAGGTCCACGTCTGGCCGAAGTCCGTAGTCTTGAAAGCCCAAGGGCCGAAGTCATCGTCTTGATGACGGTCGAACGCAACGTAAGCCGTGCCGGCGTCGAAATGCGAAGCGTCGATGTTGGGGACCCACGAATTCGGGGGTAAGCCCTTGATGTTGACCACGACGTTCTTCCACGTCTTGCCGCCGTCCTGTGTGACCTGAACATTGCCGTCGTCGGTTCCGACCCAGATAACACCGGGCTTAACGGGCGATTCCGCGATCGCGAGAATCGTGCAATGAAACTCGGCCGCGGTGTTGTCGACTACAACGGGTCCGCCGGAGGACTGCTGTTTGCTCTTGTCATTGGTAGTCAGGTCGGGGCTGATCTCCTGCCACGAGTGGCCGTAGTTCGTAGTCTTGAACAACACGTTTCCGCCGTAGTAAACGGTCTTCGGATCGTGCGGCGAGGCGGCGATCGGCGGGTTCCAGTTGAAGCGATACTTGTAGCCGGCGATCGCGTTCCCGCTTGATCCCGTCTCCTTCGGATAAGGATGAATGCTGCGTGTGTTCCCCGAGTTCGTGTCGGTCAGACTTATCGTCCCGCCTTGTGAATCGGAATAGACGATGTTCGGCGAGCTAGGATCCGGGACCACGAAGAACCCGTCGCCCCCGCTCACGGTGTACCAGTCGTCTTTCCGAATTCCCTCGCGGAAGAGAGTTGCGCTCGGGCCGACCCAGTTGCCGTTGTCCTGCAAGCCGCCATAAACGTAGTAAGGCTGACGCATATCGTAGGTGATGTGATAGTACTGAGAGAGCACAACGTTGTTGATCACTTCGAACGTTGCGCCTTTATCGTTGGACACCTGGAACCCGCCGTCGCTGCCGTTCAGAACTCGATTCGAGTTCATCGGGTCTATCCACATTGCTTGATGATCGCCGTGAACCCCGTTAGCGATTCGAGCGAAAGTCCTTCCACCGTCGCGCGAGACCGACAACCCGCCGCCGAGAGAGTAAATACGTTCGGGATCGTTCGGATCGACGCGAATATCGCTGTAGTAGAAAGGGCGGAAGTTGATGTTCGGATCGTTATGCACCATTCGCCAGGTCTCGCCTCGATCGTCGGAACGGAACAGATTCCCCTCGGTCTTGGTTTCGGTGATCATGTAAACGGTCAAAGGGTTGCTGCGCGCGATCGCGACTCCGATTCGATCCATCGGGGTCCTGGGAAGCCCGTTAACCAGTTTTTTCCACGATGTCCCGCTGTCGATTGATTTGTAGAGCGCTGTCTGTCCTCCGCCCGAGTCGAAGCGCCACGGTTTGCGGCGAAACGAGTACATTCCGGCGTAGAGGATTCTGGGATTCTGCGGATCGATGTCGATGTCCGAGCAGCCGGTATCTTTGTCGATGAACAACGTCTTCGCCCAGGTCTTCCCGCCGTCGGTCGTCTTGAACACACCTCGTTCTTCGTTAGGTCCCCACGCTCGGCCCAGCGCCGCGACGTAAGCGGTATCGGGATCGCGCGGATCGACTTTGATTCGCTTTATGCGCTCTGTTTCATTGAGTCCCAGGTGTTTCCAGGTATCGCCGGCGTCGGTTGATCGATATACGCCGTCGCCAAACGAAGCGGTGTTTCGCGGATCTCCTTCGCCGGTTCCCACCCAGATGACGTTCGGATCGGAAGGCGCGACGGTGATCGCTCCGATTGAGAGCACGTCTTGGTTGTCGAAGATAGGTTTGAAAGTTGTGCCGCCGTTTGTGGTTTTGAATATGCCTCCGTCTGCTCCGCCAACGTAGAAGGTGAAAGGATCGCCAGCCACGCCTTCGATTGCAGTGACGCGCCCTCCCATATTCGCGGGGCCTATCGAGCGCCACTTGAGGTTGGCAAGCAGCGTTGCATTATTGGGTTCAGTCGCGGCGCTAAGAACCGCTACGGGCGTAATCGTTGCGATCAACAGGATTGGAATGAATCTTTTCATATATGCGCCTCCGCGAAGACGAGGTGAGTCCTCTACTAGAATGATTGGCTGCGAGGTTGTGCGCAGCGGGCAGACTTCCACCGAACTGCGCGTTTCCTATATCACACGCGGCAAAGCAATTCAATAAAGGCCAGGGGAAGAAAGAGCACTATCGGAAGAGGAAGGTGCTAATAGCGTTTGGAATGCGGCGGCTGCTGTGCCTTGCCGCTGCTTTGGCTTCCGTTTGCTATCCTTTCAAGCCAAAGCGGCGGCAACGCACAGACGCCGCCGCACTCCAAAGCGGCGGCAACGCACAGACGCCGCCGCACTTCAAAGCGGCGGCAACGCACAGACGCGGCCGCACTCCAAAATGCCTGGCTATAACCCCGATCCGGTGATTCCCTTGCTCACAAGGATCTTCACCTCCACGCGCCGGTTCTGACGGCGTCCTTCAGCCGAGCTGTTGTCAGCAACCGGGCGCAGCTCCCCGTAACCGAAGGGTGTGATCATTCGCCGCAGCGGAATATCATGGTTCTCCTGCAGGTAGCGCACGACCGCATCGGCTCGTTGCTGGCTCAAAACCCGGTTCCGAGCCGTGTTGCCCGTTGAATCCGCAAAGCCCGCGATCTCGATCACGTAGCCCTTGGTGGACATCGCTTTGCGAGCCAACTCATCAAGCGCGCGTCTGTCCTCAGGCGAGATGACTGCGCTGTTCACCCTGAACAGGACGGCTACAGAATCCTGTACGTCGTAATCATCCAGCGCAGAAATACGCTCGTGAGCCTTTCCCGCCTCGTTTCTCGCAAGCCTGGAAAGCTCGCCCGCTTCTTCGACCTGCCCCGACAGACGCTTGTTGGCTTCCTCTACCGGCGCCACGCGCGAATCAACCACCTTGGCGAACTTCAGATCGCCCGAGTCGAAACGCACTTTATCGGCGACCAACTGGCCGTCTGGATTGCCGCGGCCCTCGACCTCGACACGCAGCCCGCGAAGCAAACTCGTCACGTCATAGTCTTTGCCGAACCGGAAGAAGCCTCCCTTGGACTTGACGCTCGTTTGATCGGTCAGCAGCACCACGGTCTCATTGTTCACGTCATCGGCGACGCTGAATGTGTCGGCCTCGCGGCGGATGATTATTCCTTTGACCTTCGCCTTCTGACCGCTTGGCACGATGCGATTGCCGGGCCTGACGCCAGTATCTCGCGACTGGCTGGCTGGTTTACTCGTCTGCCCGAGTCCCGATATGGAACTCAACACCAGCACCATCAGAACCAATGTCGGAAAACGAAGAACTCTGAATCGATAAGGTCTCATTCAAACATCCTCCTTGGGAGCAGTTTTGATTGCATGGTCGCGGCATTGGCATCTGGTTGCGACCACGCCTGTTCCGTTGATTGAAAAGTCATCAGTGCTTTTCAACGCCAGACTATTCTCATGTTGCAGATCAATTCTCCCGGTGAGGATCAGGGTTGTTGATCTTACCCGCAACGGAAGCGTCTCACATGCGTAGTCCGTGGTGGCTTCGGACTTAGTTCAATGTTAGTAAATCTCGCTCGTTCGCGCCATAGGCGTTGGGATGGCGAGCGGCCGGCGAGTGTCAGCGTCTTGATTTGCCGCTCATTGACAGCGCAGAGACGCCGAGGACGCAGGGCAGCGCAATGAGATCCCCAAATCTCTGCGCTGCTCTGCGTCCTCGGCGTCTCTGCGGTGATGGTTTGGGTTGCTAACTCACTTCGCTACCACGGTCATCTCGACGGGCTTGGTCTTATCCTCGACCGTCGGGTTGTAGTACTCGTACACGCGGGACACAAACGTCTTCGCGCGAACCGGGAACTTGGCTCGAAGCTTGTACGAGAACTCGATTCGCTGCCTCGCGTTCAAGCCGTCAAAGTACAGAATCACTTGCTTGGCGGTGATCGTGTACTTCTCGAGTTTGCCTCCGGCCTTATTGCGAGATTCGTCGACCAGGGCAGCGAAGTCTTCGCCCGATGCTTCGAACCCGGGAGGGATTCCCAGATCGACCATGATCATCTTGGCTTTTGCCGGAGTGTTGTTTGTGACGCTAACCTTCGCGGTTGCGATCTCGTTTTGCGCGAGCTGCGTGCGATCGTAGCTGACGTCGATCGTAAGCGGATCACGCCGGCCGGCGTCCACTCGCCGGGTCCACGGCACGTAGTAGCGCCCAACGATCTGGTACTGCATGCTACCCTTGCCAGCGAACGAGAGGCTCACGCGATGCGTGCCCTCGTGGGTGTAAGCCTTCAGATCAACCATGTGCAGCAGGTCGTTGTTGTCTTTGGTGATTTGAACGCGATCGACCGGTTTGCCATCGATCGCTACTTCAACCGTTCCCGCGGTGTCAGCATTCGTCCCTTTTGTGAACGAGAGCAAGAACGCTTTCAACGAGAGTATCGTCGCCTGGGTGCTCTGCCAGTTGCCGAACGCGTCTTTCTTTTCGGTCAGGTAGTCGAGCGCCTTCTTGGCGAGCCCGCTCTTCTGACCGCTCTTGAGAAGCGCCTGGGCGGCGAGCGCAGTTGTCTCGAGATCAGCCGAATCGTTGCGGGCAGAAGTCGGCGTCTCTCCTTCCTGCTTCCAGAAAGCAGTCTTCGGGCCCTCGGCAGCTCGCGCCGCGAGCGCGTTGATCGCGGCCTCTATCCACCCTTTGTCTTTGCCGTAGTCCGCAGCGAAGTTCGCAATCACCGCCAGCGTGTAAGCGTCTTCCTTGCCGGTGACGTGCGAGGCGACATACTGCTTCGCCTTCTCGACCGCATCGCCCTTGTAGCCGGTCGATGCAAGCGCCCATCCGATGTACGCGCTGATTCGCACGAGGTCGCTGTTATAGCGATTCGTCGCGCCTTCGTTGATGAAGTAGGTGTCCGGCTTGAAGCTTCCGTCCGGCTGTTGCTGCGAGGACAGCCAGTTCTGAGTGCGATCTATCACGCGTTGATCGACTTCGTGCACTCGCGACATGTCGGAGAATTCCATCAAGCCATAAGCGGTCAGGATTTTGTTTGCGGGCGCCTGGCCAAACCACGAGAAGCCGCCGCCGGGCACTTCGAACGTGACGAGCCTCTGATATCCCAGCGAAATGAACCCCTCGGCTTTCGCTTGAATCTCGGGCGTAATCTTCTTGCTCGCCTTCAGATAGTCCATCACAAGAATGTCGGGATAGGTCGCCGAAGAAGTTTGCTCGAAGCATCCGCCCGGCATCTGCAAAATCGAGTCGAGTCCTTCGACTACTTGCGACAGGGCGCCGGGATAGAACTTAACGAAGATTCTGGACGCGTCGGCAATCGCGCCCTCGGGAATCACGACGTCCCTGGTCACGGCTCCTTCGAGGCGTTCGTTGATCACCACGGCTTTTTCTTCGCCGTTGGGCCGGACGTTGACCGAACGAGCTACGGCGTCGCCCGGTTGATTGGCCGGGGCGTCAACGAGCCGCGCGGTCACTTGCAACTGTTGCTCGCCGATCTTTGAGGCTTTCACGCGGAAGGAAGCCGACGTGACTTCTCCGGCGGCGACCTCCACCTGTTTGTTCGCGTTGTCATTGTCGAGCTCAAACCAGGGATCCTGTCTCAGCTCGAGCGAGACCCGCTGCGGCCTCGGCAGATAGTTATAGACAGCAACCGGGACCGATACCACGTCGCCTTCGGTAAGAGAGACCGGCAGATCGAGATCGACGAAGAAATCCTGAAACACGCGTATCGGAGCCGTCGATGAGCCGAGCGCCCCGCGAGTTGTAGACGCAAGCGAGGTGACTCGCCAGGTGGTGATCGAATCGGCCATCGGAACATGAATCGAAGCTCGCCCCTGGCCGTCCGTGATAAGCGACGGGTTTGTGTAAAGCGTTTCGGGGAAGAAGCTCCGCACACGGGGTCCTGCTTCGCCGACGGCGTCAGTTGCACCCTTCTCTTTGACCGCAAGAGTCGCATCAACAGTGGCGGGGGCGGCCATCGGCATCGGAACGCCTGCGTTCACTCCGGCCATCTCAGCGCGGAAGCGCGCGCCATCCTTTCTCACCGCAAACTCTTGCACGTTAAGCCCATCGAAGACCCGAGCGTCTCTGTAGTTCGGATAAACTGTCAGCGCGATCGGCGTCGAGAGGAGCGAGTCGAGCCTCGCTTCAAGTACTCCGCGCGCTCCTGCGCTGAGCACCAGCGTTCTATACACGGTCGGTTGATACGATTCGCTCTCAAAGACTACGTGGTAACTTCCCGGCGCGAGATTTGATATCGTGAAGCGTCCGCTTGTATCGGTGTACACAGACGTGGTCATTCCGTTCGAAAGGCGCCTCGCGGAAATCTTGACACCGGCGATCGCCGTAGAAGCTTTGTCTCGAACCGCGCCTTCGATCGCCACTCGTCCTCCCGCGATGGCACCTTCGTCCACGGTTGCGCGGCCGTTGAACTGCCCGTAACGATTGACGTTCGCTTGTGGCTTTCGCTGTGCGTACACCTGAAAGCCTATGTCGTCGGTCGTCTTGTCGCGCCCGTCGGGTCCCATCGAGCGAAGGACAAGGTAAGAGTAACCGTTCGGCGTGAATTGTCCGTCTCCAATCAGGGAGTTGCCCCACGGGTCTTCGAGAATCCTGCTCTGCGCTGTTCCGCCAGCCGCGAATAGTTCCAGGTCGCGTTTGAAGCCTAAAGGTGAAGCCGCGTGATTATCGTAGTAACTGGTCATTGCGCGGGCTAGCGCCTGCGCCTTCTCGTTGAGCCGCCCGGCATAGCGCGCGAGGTACTCCCCGCGCTTCGCCTGGATCGCTTCACGACCATACTCGGCGCGCACGTCCTTATCGCGAACCGATCCCGCGGCCGCAAGGAGCACACGTGCCGCGCCCTCGCGTTGGGCGACAGGTTTCTCACCCGCGAAGTCATCGAGCAGGACCTTCTCGAACGAGAATTGATGAACCTCGTAGCGAGGCGTCAGCAACTCCTTCTCGAGGTACATGAAAACCTTTTCGAAACCGGGCTGCTTGTCCGAAAGCGCGAACACGGCTTCATCCACGATCTCGACCCCGAGCGCTGCTGAAACGGGCCGTCCGCTTCGGTCCGTGACGCGAAAATTGATGCACGCGTCATCGCCGGGCTTGTAGCTCTCCCGCTCGGCGGACACTTCAACTTTCAAGTCGTCCGACGGGTCAACGTAGATCAGCCGGCGGTCCGAGATTGGATCGGCTTCCGATGTGACCTGATAGGCGCGAACTTCGAGAGTTCCGAACATCGAGGACGTCAGGTCCAGTGAGAGGCCTCCGCGACCGCCCGCCGTGTCGATCGCGCGAGTCACGAGCGTCTGCCCGTCCTTGATTACGTCTATGTACACTGCGCCGCGCTGTTTCGTCGAGATCGTTTCGAGTCGAATGGTGTCGCCGATTTTGTAGACGGCCTGATTGGTGCGAAGCATCAGACTCTGCGACTGAGCAATGCTCTCGATCTTCACATCGGCTTGCGCCGCGCGGCCTCGCGAGTCAACGGCCTTCAGGTTCAGGCTGACGGCTTCGTTGCCGGCTCGAATCGGAACCGTAGCGACCCCGCTCGCGTCGGTTTGAATTCGAGCGGGAGTAATGTTGCCCGTGACCGTAGTTTGCACCGGGGTGCCGTCGGGATAAGAAGTAAGGATATAGACCCGGTTCTCGAGTCCGGGAAGAAGCCGTCCGCTTTCGGGGATCGCCATAATGAGGATGGGAGTTTTCGAGACGAGAACGTTTCGCGATTTGGTCTCGGTATGCTGCGCGGTGTCCTTGACCTCGACGCTGATTGAAACCGGAGCGCTGCCTTGCTGGGTCGAGCGTCCCGCAAAGAAATCGGGCAGCTTCGATGAGAAAGGGAAACGTCCCCCGGCGTCGGTTTTTCCGTTAAGCCGCCCAAGCTCGGCCGATTGAACGTCGAACGTCGTCAGCGTCACGTTGACTTCTGCGTTTGCCAGCGGCTTGCCGAACAAATATCGCGCGGTGATTGTTCCCTTAATCGTTTCGCCCGGCGCGTAATAACTCGCCTGCTGTTTTGCTGCGTCACCCGACAACTCGATTTCGACTTTGAATTTTGGAAGGACGTAGCGGTCTACGGTGACGGTTTTCTCCTGAGTTGATGCAGCATCGGCTTCGCCGAGAATAGCGCGGATGTGATAAGGCCCGAAGTTGACCTCGTCGGCGAGCTCGAAGTCCGCCGACGCGATGCCGAAGCGATCGGTGCGATCGCGCTTCTTGAAAACTTTGTTACCTTTGCCGTCCTCGACTTCCAGCACGATCGGCTTATCGGCAACCGCCGCGTGAGTTGGGCCGTCGAGAGCAAGCGCTCGCAAGTGGATCGTCTGGCCGGGTTGATACAGCGGCTTGTCGGTGGTGAGCAGGATTCGATCCCGCCGCTCGAGCTGAATCGGTTGATTGGCGGTGACCGTACCGAGCGCTGTGTCCGCAGTCACGCGCAATTGACGCGAGCCGAAGTTGTCAGCGGGAAGAGCGAAGGCTACCTGGGCAGTGCCAAGCGAGTCGGTCCGGCCGGCGAACAGCGTAGTCGCCCGATCCCCGTTCACAAGCTCGAGCGTTACGCGGCTGTTGCGCAGCGGGCTTCCAGACTTCGAATCGGCGGCGATGATTCGAACCGAGGCAGTCGATCCTGCCGCGTACGCTCGCTGAGCAAAAACGCGGACTACGGGTAACCGCAGAATCTCGGAAATAGAAACGATCTTCTCTGAGTCACCTGTTCGGACTCTGAGCCGATCCCACGCGAGGTCTCCGAGCGCGAGGCTTTCATCCAGCGGCACGGTAACTCTGGAGGAGCGCCCGTCCTGCGAAACATACCGCACAGCCTTCGCAACCAGTTTGTCATTTGGGTCGACGATTTCGAGGCTCAATACATTGTTACCAGCCAGGCTGTTATCGTGGGGAACGATCACCTCGAGCGAACCGTTCCGATAAACGGCTGCTAACTCGCCGTCGTCAGCGAATACTTCATCTTGCGGCGCGAACGTCGTCAACAGAGTCGTGATCGCAACGCACATCAATACAAATGTGGTTCTGGGCCACCTGTTCTCCCTTACGATTCTCATTGGGCACACCTCCGCTGTTCTCTTCATTCTTTCGCGCGCTGGGACGTTTCCCGGCGCGCGTTATTGTTGCGCTCTTTTTGGGGACGTCTCGTTACGGGCTGTCCGGCAATTACTGAACCGCACTAGTAGAACGGCAGGTCAAAATTCTTTTGCGAAGGATTTCTTTGCGTCTTTGCGGAACTTTGCGTCTTTGCGCGAAACTCGTTCTTCTAAACGTCGGTTTCGCGCAAAGACGCAAAGGTCCGCAAAGACGCCAAGAGGCACAGGAGCGTCAATCTATTTGTCCTGACCGCCTGCTGTTTGATCCGGCTTTCGCTGAGTTGGTTTTATATCATTGAAGTTCGTCACAGCGTTGAACAGCATGTTGAACTCCCCAAGGTTCTGCCAGCGATAACAAGGGTTCGTTGAAAACAACAACACGCGGCCACGTCCTACGGGAACGTCGACTATCGCTGGACGATTGCGAATCTCATTTGCGCCCTTCATCAACCCGCTCAGGACGGAACGGTCTCCGCCGGGGAATCGCATAAGCACTTGCCCGGGTCGATCGCGCTCGGGCACTTGAAGCAAAGGGCCGTTGGCGTATCGCACCGGGACCGTCTTCTGCGAGTAACCATAGAAGACGGGATGCTCGGCTTGAAGGATTTCCGCTTCGACGATGGGTCCCGGGCCGTAGAACTGCGGCGACGTTCTTCCGGCGTCGATTGTGCGAGTCAGTCCGAATTCGGCCGGGAAGAAGCTTGCGCTGCCGAGGGTGATCAGCAGACCTCCAGCGTTTATGAACTTCTCAAACTCCGCGACCCCTGCGATCCCCATGCCCCCGGTGATGTCCTCGGATTCGCCGTACATTCCGAGATTCTTGAATCGCTCGGTCTTGGTGTACGCGATGGGTCTGTTCTTGGGCTCGATGTCGTATACAAGACCCTTGCCGCCGCGTCCTTGATTGGGCACGAGAATCACGTCAAATGACGCCCGAAGATCACCCCGCTTCACGCGCTCTTTGTAGATCAAATCGAAGGGCACCTCGAATTTGTCGAGCGCGTGGCGAACCCACCCGACTTCCTGCGTGTTGCCCCAGGTGCTGTACACGGCAAGCCTCGGGAGATCCAATTCGTGCATGGGCACATCGGGCAAGTTCGCGAGCGCCGCGCCCGTGAGCCCCAGCTGCTCGATCGCAGCCTTCACTCTGGCGTGCGCGTCTTTCCCCAACTGACTCGCGGCAACTATGAATGAGCCCGCGGGAAACTCAATGCCCCCTTCCTTGAATGACCGCTCCGCCGCCTGCACTTTCAGATCTTTCAACCGGTATCGAAGCGTGATCATGCTATTCGAGCCGTAGTGCGCGACGGCGTAGGCGGCCGGCGACTGATTCCCGGCGACAGTCCCTTTGACCTCAAATTTGTCTACCGGTTGAAGATTGAGATCGAGGATGGATTTATCGGCTATTTCCTTTACATCGGCGTGATTCATCAGGCCCATCGTCCATCCGGTGTCGTCATAGGTTCTAAGGTTCTGATCCGGGAAGTCCTGCTTCTCGAGAAGAATCTTTGCAAGCCTGCCATAAGGCTGATCGCGTTTGATTACTAGGGATCCGGCGGGAAAAGTGCCTTCTTTTACTTTGATCTCCGCAGTTGCGCGGCCGACTTCGATGCCTTGTATTCGCAGTGTGTTCACGATGAACGCCACGCGGGTCATATCGCGCTGGCCCGCGGGGATCACATAAGCGAACGGAGCTTCCTTCCTGCCCGACTCAATTGCGTTGCGGCTCTTCCGATAGAAGTTCTCGAGGATAACCTTTGGAAACGACGACGTGAGTTGGAGCGCCGACAGCACACCGGTTTCCATGTAGTTTGTGTTGTTTCGCATGGACCAGACTACTTCTTTGTAAGGCGGCAGCGGTCGGTACCATTCGCGGCTGGTGGGGCTGATGCGCCCGCCGCCCGTCGCCTCGCCCGAATCAACTTTGCGCTTCATCGTGTTTGCGCCGGCGTTGCCAAACGTCTCGTACATTCGAAGAATGCCGTTGTGATTGGAAGACATGAATCCGAGGTAACCCGGAGACCACATATCAACGAATGCGTGCGTCCAAACGCCGGGCATCCCGTACTTGATCATCTGCGTCATCTCGAAGTTAGAGAACCACGGCAGCTCTCCGTACAGGATCGGATCGAGCGTCGGGTTCTGCGGCGCTTGCCCGCTGAATGTGTACATGAACGGCACCGACTCGTGAAGCTCGTGCATGATGGGCGGATGCCATTGCAGATACCAGTCGAGCAGAGTGCGCATGGTTACCTGTGAGTAGTTAATATCGCGGTTGTTGTCGTGGAAGATGTACCTGCCCCAGTAAGGCGGCCCGCCGAGGCTGTCTTCTTCGGTCTTCTCGTCAATCTTGTAGCGGTAATACCAATCGACGTAGCGGTCGCGTCCGTCGGGTTCGGCCACCGGCGTGATGGTGACGATGACGTTGTCGCGGATCTGATTGATAACCGGCGAGTCTTCGGTCGCGAGTCGATATGCGAGCTCCATCAGCATTTCGGGTGGCCCCGTTTCTCCACTGTGGAGCCCGCCCATCAAGTGATAGATCGGCTTCGCTTTCGCAATGATGTCGCGCGCCTGCTCGTCCGTAAGTCGCCGAGGGTCTGCAAGTTGCCCCAGATAAACTCGATATTGCTCGAGGTTCTTGATCGACTCCTCTGCGCCGACCGCTACGACGACGCACTCGCGGCCTTCGTCTGTTGTGCCAATGGAAAAGACCTTAACGCGCGGAGTCTTCGCCGCCAGCGCTCGATAGTAAGCCACCGCTTCAGCGTGATATGTGAGCTTGCCGGGGGCGCCGATGTGGTGGCCGAGCACATCTTTTGGCGAGGGGATACCCGGGACCTTTGGAAGGTGATCAACCAACGGGCTGATGAACTCCGGTCTGGTGGTCCACTCTTTGACCGAGCGGGCGAAGTCCTCGTCTTGAGGTTGCGGTTTTGGCTGCTGGGCCGATGCAAACTGGGCGAACAGTGTTAAAACCGTAAGCGCGGACAACGAGCGCAGGCGAAACCAGAGAGCGTGCATCGTTTGTATCTCCTTATTCAAGGTTCATAGTTTGCGCCCAAAGCGAGCGTTCAGAGCACCGACTTTAGTCGGCGTTTGAAGTCGAGGGGTACAAAGACCCGACTGAAGTCGGTACTCTGAACGCTCGCCTGCAGGTGCCGAACTACGAACTGGATAACTCGCTCCGCCTAATCTCGGCGTGAGTTTTACCATCATCGAGCGATTCTTTCCAGACGGTCTTTGCGGTGCTCGTTGAGATCTCGTAGACAAAACGACATGCAATCGCGGCTGGAATGTGATTGAATTTCCGGGCAGCAATTGAGGCGGGCAAGATCTCGGGACCGATGTCAGAACTCGCCCGAGATCATAAAGGAATCTCGCGAGGTGTTTAATAGGACGTTGTGAGAAACCGTTGAAACAATGAACACCACCGCCATGGCCCACGCGAATGAAGGACCCTGCTGTGCCCTTCGGTGCGTCATGGCACTTCATAATTGGAGGAATAAGCAATGCCAGAGGTAACAGGTCACGCACCGGGGTCGTTCTGTTGGATCGAGCTGAACACCAGCGATCCGGCTGCGGCGAAGAAATTCTATACCGGTCTGTTCGATTGGGAGCCGGTGGATGTGCCGGCCGGACCGGATATGGTTTACACGATGCTTAAAATCCGAGGCCTCGAGGTCGGAGCGATGTGCGGGTTGCAACCGGATCAGAAGGCTCACGGTGTGCCGCCGCATTGGATGACATACGTAGCGGTTGAAAGCGCCGACAATGCAGCAAAGAAGGCTCAGTCGCTCGGCGGCAAGTTGCTCGCGGACGCGTTCGACGTTATGGACGTTGGGCGAATGGCGATCATTCAAGATCCGCAAGGCGCAACCTTCTGCGTGTGGCAGGCGAAGGCGCACATCGGCGCGAGGCTGGTCGGCGAGACCGGCACATTCGGCTGGGATGAGCTTTGGACCACTGATCGCAAGAAGGCCGCTGAGTTCTATAAGGGGCTTTTCGGTTGGGGCGCCAAGGAAGGCGACATGGGAGAAATGGGCGTCTATGTTGAGTGGCAGAACGGCGGCCAGTCGATCGGCGGAATGATGGAGATCGTTCCGCAGATGGGACCGGTCCCTCCCAACTGGCTCCCTTACTTTATGGTTGAAGACTGCAATGCGATCGCAGACAAGGCTGCGGCCTCCGGCGGTAAGTTAGTCGTGCCGCCGACAGACATTCCAAATGTTGGAAAGTTCTCGGTGATCCAGGACCCGCAGGGCGCGACGTTCGCGATCATCAAGCTGACCGGCCACGCACAATAAGAGCAAACTTCTGGGGGCGCCCCTCCGCGGGACGCCCCTACACACCAACCCAACCCTCGATGCCGATGCTCACCATCGACGAATAGAAGAATCACAGGTCGGGAAGGCGGACTCCCGCTCTTTGGTGATTCAGAGGTTGCGAATTGAGCAGCGGGGACAAGTCCCCCTTCCCGACCTGTGATTCTCCTTGTTGAATCGAGCGCGTCTCTACTTTTGCGACGTGCCTGCGTCCACCGCAGCGCCCTTGCTCTTCCTGCTGTACTTGTCGAACCACGCCATCAGGTAAAGCTGCTGCGCCAACTGGTGCGAAGGCCTACGCCAGCCGTGATACTCGTCGGGCATTCTAACCAACAGCGTTTCCTTCTTGAGGATCTTCAACGCGCGGTAGAACTCCTCGCTTTGACGGATCGGCGTTCGCAAGTCCGCCTCGCCGGTCATCACCATTGTAGGAGTCTTGACGTTAGCCACATAGTGCAGCGGCGAACGCACCGCGTACTGCATTGGATCTTCCCAGGGGTACTTTTCGAACTGGTTGTACCAGCTTGGGCCGTCGGTGGTCCCGACAAACGAATGCCAGTTGATCACCGGTCTCATTGAAACCGCAGCAGCAAAGCGGTCCGTGTGACCGACTATCCACGCGGTCAGCACGCCGCCGCCGCTGCCGCCGCAGACGAACAAGTTCTTGTCATCGATCCAACCCTTGGCGAGGGCCGCGTCGACTCCGGCCATCAGGTCGTCGTAATCCTTGCCGGGATACGAATACTGAATCCCGTTGACGAAATCCTGGCCGTAGCCGGTCGAGCCTCGCGGATTCGTGAACAACACTGCATAACCGCTGGCCGAGAAATTCTGGAACGACCAGCTGAACGCCACCGAGTACATCGACCACGGCCCGCCGTGAATCCACAACACCATCGGATACTTCTTCGCCGGGTCGAAATCGACCGGCTTGATCAGCCAGCCCTGGACTTTCAATCCATCCTTGGAGTTGAACCAAAGCTCTTCAGCGTCCCCCATCCTCACCCCGGCCAACACGTCTTCGTTCACGTCCACCAGCTTCTTCATGTTGACGGGGTCCTTGACGTTGAATGTCACCAGCGTGCCCGGTTCTTTGAAACTGGATCTGACCGCCGCAACCTGGCCGTTGTTGGCCATCGAGTAGCCCTGTAGCACGTGAACGCCGTCGGTGATTCTCCGAACTTTTCCGTCAACCGACGCGAAATAGATATGCGACGATCCCTGCTCTTCCATGTCGTAGTAGACGCCCGAGCCGTCCGGCGCCCATCGCAGCGCGCGTGGCGAGCTGGGGAAATTGCCCGCGCACATCTTTTTGCTTCCGCCGTTACTGTCCATCAGGTAGAGACTCGCAACATGGTTCGTATAGCTCTTATCGTCATACCCGGTGTAGGCGATCCAGCGGCCGTCGGGCGAGACCTGCGGACCGGTGTCAGGACCTTTTCGGTCGCTGAGCGGTTTGACTTCCAGCGTTTTGATATCGACCGCGTAGATCTCGCTGTCGCCGCGCAAGTATTCGGCTTCGGGTTTCCTGATCGCCGAGATGTAGATAGTCTTGCCGTCCGAAGACCACTCGGGTCCGTTGTGATTGTACTTGCCCGAGGTAATCTGGCGAGGCGTGCCCCCGAGCGCGGAATCAATCGTGTACACCTGCGTGAAGCCCATGGGGAGCGGGCCGCGGCCGTCAGCAGCCCATGCGAGCCGGTTGACCAGCGTGGCGGGTCTCGCCCACTGCGCGCCGCGCGGACGCTCCGGCAGCTTCACCGCAAGGATCGGATCATTGTCTGGCTCGAAGGCGGTGAAGGCGATCAATTTGCCGTCGGGTGACCATGCGATTCCCGAAGGAGCTTGCTCGAGGTGAGTAAGCTGCGCAGCCTCGCGAGTGTCGACCCACAGCACGTGAAGCTGGTTCGTGCCATCGCGGTCCGACATGAAGGCGATGCGTTTGCCGTCCGGCGACCAGACAGGCTGGCTGTCTCGCCAGGTTCCGCTGGTCAACTCGCGAACGCGGGTGCCGTCTATGTCGACGATCCAGAGATTGCTCGCTCGTTCATCTTTGACCTTATCAACCCACGAGCGTGTGAACACGATCTGCCTGCCGTCGGGAGAGATCTCAGGATTCGAGACGCCCTCCATGTTCATGAACGTCTCTTTGTCGAGCAGGCCCGAGCTTTTCTTCGACTGAGCGAAGGCGCCAAGGCACAGCAAAGCCACAACGAGCGCCGGCAACGTGAAGCGAAGAATTCTTGTTGTCATCGTGGACCTCCAATGAGACTCCCCCGGTGAAGAAGCTATCGAGGAGTCTTTGATAGCGTGCGAGTGAATGCGCCGTTTTCCACTGCGGTGAAGCCACAATATTGCTGCCCGACGCCAGAGTCAAGCCGCCAACACGCGAACCCCTTGCAGAAAAGCCACCTCCAGGGTTAGCGTTCGCTTCGCGTCACAAACCGATAGCCGCAGAGGAAACTGACCAATGAAACAACGACTCGCCGTGAATGTTGTTTTGCTCGCGTTGCTCTCGACCTTCACTTTCGCGTTCCAGACGCCGAGGCCTGCCTCAGTCTACTATCCTGCTCCCGGAGACGCGTGGGAGAAGAAACGGCCCGAGGACGTCGGGATGGATTCGGCATTGTTGGACTCGGCAGTAGCCTTTGCAAAGACGCAAGAGAGCAAAATGCCGCGCGACTTCTCGACGCAGGTTCAAAACTTCGGCGCGCTGCTCGGACCCATCCCAAAAGATCGAGCCGAGACCAACGGGCTTATCTTGCGCCACGGCTACATTGTCGCCGAGTGGGGTGACACCAATCACGTAGATCCTACTTACAGCGTGGCCAAGAGTTTTCTGTCTACCGTGCTTGGGCTGACGATCGATCGTGGAATGATCAAGAGCATTGACGACCCGGTCCGCAAGTACATAAGCGACGGCGGATACGATTCGCCCCACAATTCGATGATCACCTGGCGGCATCACGCGAATCAGACGAGCGAATGGGAAGGATCGATGTGGGGCAAGTCGCACGACTTCATAGGAGTAGAGCAGTTTGGCGCCGGGGCCCGCAAACCGCGCGAACTGAAAGATCCCGGCACGTTCTATGAGTACAACGATGTGCGAATCAATCGTTTTTCGCTTTCGCTGCTTCGGCTGTGGAAGCGCCCGCTTCCCGAAGTGATCAAAGAGAACGTGATGGATCAGATCGGCGCTTCAAACAGCTGGCAGTATCATGGCTACAATAACTCTGAAGTAGTGATCGATGGAAAGAAGATGAAGTCGGTGAGCGGCGGCACTCGATGGGGCGGCGGGCTCTGGATCAGCGCTCGCGACGAAGCTCGATTCGGATATCTGTTTCTTCAAAGAGGTCACTGGGGCCGAAAGCAGATCATCTCGGAGAGCTGGGTGAAGATGGCCACCACGCCGGCGCCGATTGGTCCCGATTATGGGTTCCTTTGGTGGCTGAACACAAAGCAGAGACAGTGGCCTTCAGCGCCGCCGACGAGCTTCGCCGCGCTCGGCGCGGGCTCTAACACGATTTGGGTGGACCCGGAGCACGACCTTGTCGTCGTGTGGCGCTGGCATCAAGGCAACGCGGACGAATTGATAAAGCGGGTACTGGCCGCGATCAAACCGAGTAATTAGGTTTGTGCGGCTCAGAGTTTTGCGCGGCTAATCGCAGGATTAGAGGTAGGGAAGAGGGACTTGTCCCCGCTGATTTAAGGTCTAACAGAACGAACAGCTGGGACAAGTCGTCTTTCCTACCTGTGATTGTTGTTTGTAAATCATCCAAAGCGAGCGAATCAGAGCTTCCCGGATCCGCAGTTACGGATGCGCATCCAACTCATGCGGGGCGGCTCAAGTACGTCCGAAGCGCCGGAGCTACGCTTCGACGCACAAGCGCATTCTTCGCCTGCCATCGCAAAGCCGGCTCAAGATCAACAAGAAAACTCACCACGCCTGACTCGAGCTTTGCTATCGGAATCCCATCGCGATAGAGCACTCTGTTTGCGGCGAATGCTTGCACGCGCTCGTCGGGCGTGATGATGCCGACGAGGTTCAACGGATCCGCCGCGCTCACCGATACCATGCTGTTTTCCGAAGGCGCGCGTCGCATCGCTCGCAACATGCCGACCGCGTCGGGCAGCGCGAATTGCTCCCCCGAAAGACCAGAGACGAATCGTCCGCCGCGAATCTCGCCACGTTGCTCAAGCCGATGGTAGATTTTCAGCAGGCTGCGCCAGGGGAGCTGGAACCCTTCGCGCTCGAGCACGCGCTTGAAAACAACTCCATAACGGCGCAGCAGTATTCGCGCGAGTTTTTCGATCGAGGGCTGGTCGATGGGCGCTGCCGCGCGCCTGCCCAACAACGACCAGCGGCCCGCGCTCGTCATATCGTAAGCAACCTTTCCCCGCCGCTTTGCCGCGCTGGTCTTTCGATTCGCAGGAGTCAACAGCGCGCGCATTCCGGCATAGCTGTCCGCAGCCACAAGCCCGCACGCGACAAGCTCGCCCAGCGCGTCTTCGACTTGACTCCGTAACAGTCCGACTCCATCGACGAGATCGGTGAAGAACGAAGCGCCGCTCGCCGAAAGGAAATCAAACACCGCTTCCGCTGAATGAGAGAGCGTGACCTGCTCTCTTGCCGTTCCCGGGAAGAGCGAATTCCACAAAGCGGCATCTCTTCGGTTTATCAGCGAAATCGGCGTGGTGCGAACAGGTCCGGACGCCTTCGTCCGGTCGCCGTTCTTTGGAGCCGTCAGCCGCGCCCACACGACCTGGCCGGACAGGCACAGCGAGTCCAGCCACGCCGGATCATAGTCGTTCATTCGTGCTGGGAGGATCTCACCTTCCCAGGCTGCGGCGGGAGCCTCAAACCCCTCGAGTTGGTCGATCAACGCCGCGAGGGCATCGGGGCCCTCGACCTGGTGATCAGGCGCGACCTTCTGCCACGCGAGCAGAAATCGAATGAAATCAGAGCTCGAAACCGGCTCAATCTCCTGTCGCAGCCTGTTCAGAGTATAACTGTGAATCCGGGCGAGCAATCGACGAGCGCACCACTCGGTCTCGCCGAGCCCCGGCGTGAACCGGCCTCGGAATACGAAGCCTTCCGCTTCGAGTTTCACAAGCGCCGCCTCGATAGCTTCTACCGCGATTCCAAGTGAATCGGCCAGGCCTTGCGCCGTCACCGGGCCTAGACCCTCGAGCCTGCCGCGGATGATTTCAACCAGCGCGCTCTCGAAATCCCAGTAGGTGGAAGCCAGCGCCTCCGGCGCGCCAATCTGGGGCTCGGTCGCCGCGTTAGGAAATATCACGTTGAGTTGTGGCAAGCGCTCGGCTGCAACCCATAGGCGGGTGTTCAGAGCGCGAGCGTTCAGAGCACCGGCTTTAGCTGGCTGTTCCTCATTCGACGCCACTACCCGGCTAAAGCCGGTACTCTGAACGCTCGTATTGTGAACGCTCGTCACTAGCACTGCGGCGCGGCGATCAGCAGTGAGCGCGTTGAAGTACTGCTCGCAATTACAACCCTCGTTT
>DATIFP010000036.1:0-3434 GCA_035455165.1 Blastocatellia bacterium | reverse complement strand
GACCAAAGTGCCGGCGAGCGGCGGAATTGCGCCGTCGGGATTGCCCTTCAGGGCCTGGTTGCGTGGTCGGACCGCCCAATCCGCGCCTTCGCCGCCGGTTTCGATGGCAATTAAACGCAGCACCGAATCACTGTATAGTCTTACTTCTATACCGGCAGCCTACAAAGGACCTGCTTATGAAATCCTCGATCGTCAAACGCTCCATCGTTATTGATGGACACAAGACCAGCGTTAGCCTCGAAGAGGCGTTCTGGAGCGGTTTGAAGGAGATTGCTCAGGCCCGGTGCGTGACGCTGTCAAAGGTGGTCGCAGAGATCGACGACACGCGCCAACATAGCAATCTCTCCTCAGCGATTCGCTTGTTCGTGCTTGACCGCATGCGCGCGCCGGTCCGGACGCGTGAGGAAGGCGAGCGCATTTGAGCATGGGCGGAAAGAGCGCGTGGTTAAAGCCAGTCCGAGGGCGGCCCGGTGAGCCCGGCAAGCGCTTCCTGTTTAGCCGTTATACGCCGGTATTTTTTCACTTGAAGATGGTTGCGCCAGAGGTGCGCAACGCCATCGTCGAGTATTCCAATCGCATAAAATCGTCGAGCATCGTCAAGGAAGCTTACAAGGTCGCGATGCCGGATATGCATAATTAGAGTTTTCGTTGCGAGATACTGTCCGACTTTTCGATATTTTCTGACGTATTCGGGCTGCTCCCGAAAATACGACACGAGTTCGTGTCCCGCCCTCGCCCACTGGTTTGACAACCCGTCCGTTGTCCACGACTTCTCGAATAGTACCTCGGGCAGAATTCGTGCAGCGCCGAGACGCGACAGCCGGATCAGGAATTCTCTGTCCTCAGCTCGCCGCAATGTTGAGCAGAACTTGCCGACCTTGCGCGCGTGATCGGTCCGTACCGTTATGCTCGTGGTTTCGACGCCGACGAGATCGCATATCATCGCCCATTCAAATGCCGGAGATCCCATTTTCACGTCCGGCATCAGAGCGACAGTTGTCCCACCAAGCTTGTCCTCTTTACGCGCTGAGGACAATGTACAAATCACGTCTGACTCGCGATCAAATACCGCCAACGGCACCGACAACCGATTGCTGCAGTAGATGTCGTCCGAATCTAGGAATGCGAGCACGGGCGCGGTTGCCATATCGATTCCGATATTACGCGCGGTGCTGGGACCTTGGCTATGCTCTGACACCGTGACCCGGATCCGGGGATCATCGAGCTTTGAGAGCCACTCACGGGTCTTATCCGTCGATCCATCGTCAATGATGATCAACTCGAAATTTGGTTCATTCTGTGCAATCACGCTCGCGACCGCGCGCGCTAACGTCGTCGCCCGATTGTAGGTCGGCAGTATGACCGTGCAACGGGGAAGATTCTTCATGAATTCACCGGTGCGATGATGCACTCGTACGACTAAGTCTCGTCCGCTTCGTAGATCGCTTTCTGCGTAACGACGAAGTCGATGCGCCGATCGAGAAGAGCTTGGGCGCATTCGCGTGGGGTATTCACGATCGGTTCCTCGTGAACGTTAAAGCTGGTGTTGACCAGCACCGGGATGCCGGTGGCGCGCTCGAAGGCCATGAGTATGTCGAAGTACAGTGGATTGGATTCGCGCACAATGGTTTGCGGCCGCGCTGAACCGTCGACGTGCACCACGGCCGCAATGCGGTCGCGCCAAATTGGCCGTACATTGCATGTAATGGTCATGAACCGACAAGCATAGGCATTGACCGAGTTCACGTCGAATACTTCGCCCGCCTTGTCCGCCGCAATCACGGGGGCGAAGGGCATAAACTCGGTGCGATCTAGACGCGTGTTGAGCAGGTCATGTGTTTCGCGTCGCGATGGATTGGCCAGGATCGAGCGTGCTCCAAGGGCCCGCGGGCCATATTCCATCCGACCAGTATAGATCGCACCGATTTCGCCCGCTGCCAATCGTTTCGCCGTGCCTTCGACCGGATCGCCCGCAAGCCTCCGAATGCCCCGAATGCCAGACAGCGTAGGATCCGCCGCGTCGGTATAATCGCGGCCGAGGTAAACATCATTGAGGCGCCGCCGTTGTTTGAGCCAATGCGCGATACCATCGCGTTGTAAGAGGTATACCAGTGATCCACCGACCGGTAGCCCCTCATCGCCCATCGGCGGGAACACAAAGATCTCATCGAGGTCGAGCTGCTCGGCGAGAGCGCGATTCAGGCGCACGTTCGCAAAAACACCACCGGCAACACCGAGGTGTCGCGCTGGATAACGTTCGAGCAAGCGGCCAACCGACAACAGCATCGTGTCTTCAAGCACTTTCTGAATCGATGCAGCAACATCTTCGCGCCGGCCTTCCTTGCCGATCTCGGCTAAGAGCTTGAATATCGCGGCGTTGTTGCGGAAGTCGGAAAAGATACGCCCCGATTCATCGACTCGAAAATGTTGACCGATCCGCTCCGCGAAAACTGGCTCTCCCATCGCCGAGAGGCCAGTAAGTTTACCCTCGTGGCGATTGTCACGAAACCCAAGCGCACGGGTGGCGGCGGCATAAGCTTGCCCTAGACTATCGATTGGCGGGTCTCGGATCAGCCATTCGTCGCCGCCGTATATTTCCTCGATTTGGCCATTGTAAAAGCGTCGATGACTATGATTGACGTTATCGCCACCGCCGTCAGAGGTAACCAGCAGCGCGTCGTCCCAATCAGTGAAGAACAACGTTGGTAGCGCGTGCGCTTTGTGATGGTTGTAGAAACATACGACCGAATCGTCACGGAAACCGCTATCGCGTGCAAACGAAACTGCGTCAAAAAAATCTGTGTCGCGCGGAGTATTAGCACGCCGCATTTCTCTTGGGATGAAACGTGTCGTTTTCCCTTGAACGTAGGTGCGATAATGTTCACGCAGCCACCGATATCCACGGAAATGGTGAAAATATTGTACTGGAAAGTCTGAGCGGGTTAGCGCGAGCACGTCGACGTCGCGACGTGTCGCTCCAACCATGTCGAGGAGCTCCTCGATACACAGGTTTGGATAGGTGCGGCCGTCGCCCTTGAAACGAGTGAGCCGCTCGAGCTGAATCGCGGCTTTAATGTCATAATCGACTAGGACCGCGGCAGCAGCGTCGTGAATTCCGGTGTGAACGGCGAGGATGAGCTGGGACATTAAACGGGTGATATATAAGAACTACGATACTTAGTTATTTCCCTACCAACGCGGGACGTTCCTTCAACACGATTCCGCCCGCGATCCCGACGCCGATGACGTAAGCCCAGCCATGAGTAAAATCGAACAGATGCGAGTTGAACAGCGACCCAATGATGTTTTGGATGACGACCGTAAGTCCGATCCAAGCTGCGAAGCTCTCAGACCGAAAAAGCGCCAAGTGTGCGATCCACATTGCTAGCAGCGCCGCGATGCCGACAAGGCCGATTTGAATTCCGACCGCTAAG
>DATIFP010000035.1:0-24909 GCA_035455165.1 Blastocatellia bacterium | reverse complement strand
CCGGTGGTGCTTTGGGGCGGCTGGCCGTTCTTCCAGCGCGGGTGGGCCTCGATAGTCAATCGCAGTTTGAATATGTTCACGCTGATCGCCATCGGTACGGGGGTGGCTTACGGGTACAGCGTCGTCGCCGCTTTTTTCCCGGCTATCTTCCCGGCCTCGTTTCGCGGCCACGGCGGCGAGGTCGGCGTCTACTTCGAGGTCTCGGCGGCCATCGTCGTATTGGTTCTCTTAGGCCAGGTCCTCGAGCTTCGCGCGCGCAGCCGTACCAGCAATGCGATCAAGGCGCTTCTCGGTCTGGCGCCAAAGTCGGCAAGAGTCATTCGAGAAAACGGAGTCGAGGAAGAGACCTTGCTTGACGCTATAAGGCCGGGAGACAAGCTGCGAGTCCGGCCTGGAGAAAGAGTCCCGGTCGACGGCGTAGTGATTGAGGGATCGAGCTTCGTCGATGAATCCATGATCACCGGCGAGCCGATTCCTGTCGAAAAGCTCCCGGAAAACAAAGTCACAGGCGGCACGATAAACACCACGGGCAGCTTCATCATGAAGGCTGAGCGCGTGGGCAGCGAGACTCTGCTTGCGCAGATTGTGCGAATGGTCAGCGAAGCCCAACGCAGCCGGGCGCCGATCCAGCGCCTCGCGGATGTTGTCTCATCCTACTTCGTCCCGGCAGTCGTTATAAGCGCGATAATCACATTTCTTGTTTGGAGCTTCGCAGGTCCTGAGCCACGGCTCGCGCACGCGATCGTCAATGCCGTGGCCGTACTGATAATCGCCTGCCCCTGTGCGTTGGGGCTCGCGACACCCATGTCGATTATGGTGGGGATCGGACGAGGGGCTACGGCCGGCGTGCTCATTAAACAGGCGGAAGCTCTCGAGACCATGGAGCAGATTGACACTCTCGTGGTCGATAAGACCGGCACTCTCACCGAAGGCAGACCGCGTCTTATGTCGCTGGTGCCTGTGAACGAATCGGATCAATCCGAGGTGCTGCGCCTCGCGGCAAGCCTCGAGCTGCCCAGCGAGCATCCGCTCGCGCAAGCGATCGTGGTTGCCGCGCGAGAGAAACACTTGAGCCTTTCCGAGCCGGCGGAATTCCAGGCGCTGACCGGGAAGGGCGTTATTGGAAAGGTTGACGGCCGCGCGGTTGCGCTGGGCAACCTCAGGCTGCTCGAGCAACTGGGTATCGACGCGGGCGACCTGGCCGCAAGGGCCGAACCGCTGCGCCACGAGGGCGAGACCGTGATGTTCGTGGCGATTGATGCCAAAGCGTCAGGGTTGATCGGAGTCGCCGATCCGATCAAAGAGTCAACACCGGAAGCCATACGCACGCTGCACGAGCACGGCATAAGAATAGTCATGCTCACGGGAGACAATCAAACGACGGCCGAAGCGGTGGCTCGAAGACTGAACATCGACGAGGTCGAAGCGGAAGTCGCGCCGGATCAAAAGCGCGACGTAGTAAAACGGCTTCAATCCGAGGGTCGAGTCATCGCCATGGCAGGCGATGGCATCAATGACGCTCCGGCGCTTGCGCAGGCTCAGGTGGGGATCGCGATGGGCACGGGGACGGACGTGGCGATTGAGAGTGCGGATATCACCCTGGTAAAAGGCGATCTCCGGGGCATCGCGCGCGCATACAGGCTCAGCCGGGCCACGATGCGAAACATAAGACAGAATTTGTTCTTTGCATTCATCTACAACGCGCTTGGGGTGCCGCTGGCAGCGGGGGTGCTTTATCCGTTCGTCGGTTTGCTGCTGAGCCCTATGATCGCGAGCGCCGCGATGAGCTTCAGCTCGGTATCGGTGATCAGCAACGCGCTGCGCCTCCGCAAGATTGAGCTATGAGTCCTTCGGCCAAGTTCTTCAACCGATGAACCGGCGTCGATCTCCTGTAAGCCCGCCGAAATGGTGGAATCAATCGCTCCGCTATGGAATAATGCTTCCCAACAGATCAAATGCGGGTGCGGTTGCAGCGGACCTGGTCAACTAAAAGCTAAACAGGGCTTCAACCAAAGGGGCGCCGATAATACCACCAACGCAGTTGGTGGATCATTCATATGTGGTCTATGTACGAAGAACAATCACGCTCTTTGAATCCCGCCAACGGAGTTGGTGGTTCCTTCATACCCTGCCCAACTTCTGCTCGGATCCACTTTCCGGTTGATCAGAACCAGGTTGGATATGAACGATCCACCAACTGCGTTGGTGGGATTCAGAACCTCTGTGCTGTGTCTCGTGTAGGCTGTATATGAAAGCACCACCAACTGCGTTGGTGGGATTGCACGCGAACTCACGAGTCATCGACTTTTTATTAGCCTGCTAGGATCAGAACCCTTCCTCATTGCTCCCCTTTTCTCCCCGAACCCGCCGGCACTGCCACAGCAGCCGACGTCACAGGATTCCGGGAGAGTTTTTTGTTGACTTCATTTCCGTAGTGGGCATATTATAGGTTTGACTGGAGCTTTGCTTTACTTATCTTAGTGATATGACGTTGGACTCGATAGATTATAAGCTCCTCGATCTTCTCCAGCGCAACGCGCGGATGACTCAGCTGGAGATGGCGGCGGCGGTCGGGCTCTCGCAGCCGGCGGTGGCCGAGCGCATGCGCAAGCTCGAACAGGAACAAATCATCACCGGCTATTCTGCGCGAGTCGATGGACGAAAACTCGGCAAAGACATCACCGCATTCATAGGCGTTCGAATCGAGCACCCGAAGTACAATTCGTCATTCGGGAAACGCATTCTCGACGTCCCGGACGTCCTCGAATGCCATCGCATCACCGGACCTGACTCTTACATGCTTAAGGTGGTCACCGAAAACACCGAGAGCCTTGATCGCCTGATATCCGATCTGCTGCGACATATTCCCGGAGTGACCCGTACCCTCACCACCGTGGTCACCTCCTCAATCAAGGAAGGCTCGCACATCAAACCGGCGGCGCTGGAGCACATTCCTAAACGTAGACGCCGAACGACAGCCGCCACAAAAAAAGGAAATCCAATCCCCGCCAAGAACGAGAAGGAGGGATGAATGGTTACTCATAAGAGAGCACTTGAAAAGCTGCCCGCTGCTACTGCACCCAGTTCGGTCGCATCTGCCGAGCCGCGCTTGCGCTTCGCAAGCCGCATGTCCAGAATGCCGGTCTCCGCGATTCGCGAGCTATTGAAAGTCACCGAGCACCCCGAGATCATCTCGTTCGCCGGCGGACTCCCGGCGCCGGAGCTGTTTCCGGTTGAGGCGATCGCCCGGGCTCACGCCGAGGTTTTCTCAAACGAGGGACGGACCGCGTTGCAATACAGCACGACCGAAGGCTGCAGGCCGCTGCGCGAATGGATCGCATCCCGAATGCAACCGCGAGGCATAGCGGCGCCGGCCGAACGAATTCTGATCACATCGGGTGCGCAGCAAGGCATCGATCTGACCGCAAAGATATTTCTAGAACCCGGCGATCTGGTGGTCGTCGAGAACCCGACTTATCTGGCCGCGATTCAAGCCTTCAGTGGCTATGAGGCCGGCTTTGTTCCGATCGAAACCGACCACGACGGCATGCTGGTCGACCAGCTTGAAGAAACGTTGAAGCAGACCCGCCCGAAGCTCATCTACATCGTATCCGAGTTCTCCAATCCAAAGGGAACGACGCTGTCGCACGAGCGCAGGATAAAGCTGATCGAGTTGTCGGAGCGGCACGGCGTCCCGATTCTCGAAGACAATCCCTACGCCGAACTGCGATATGAAGGAAACAGGCTGCCGCCGCTTGCGGCTCTCGACACAAAGGGAATGGTGATACACCTCGGATCGTTCTCTAAAACGCTGAGCCCCGGTATGCGGCTCGGGTGGCTGACGGCGTCCGAGAAGGTGTTTCAAAACGCAGTGATAGCCAAGCAAGCCTCGGATCTGCACACCAGCACGGTGGAGCAGCGCGCCGCAGCGCGACTGCTTCAGAGCTTTGACTACGATGGACACGTCGGGCATCTCTGCAAGGTGTACGGCGAGCGCTGCCTGGCGATGCGTTCGGCAATAGAACGGCACTTCCCCGTCGAAGTTAAATCGACAAGACCCGAAGGCGGACTGTTTCTGTGGGTCGAGCTGCCTGAGCGAATCAGCGCCGAAGAGATTTTCAACGATGCCATAGCCGAGCGGGTGGCCTTCGTTCCGGGTACTTCGTTCTTCGCCTGCGAACCAAGGGTCAACTTCATGAGATTGAACTTCTCGAATCAACAGCCGGAGATGATCGAGGAGGGTATCAGGCGAATTGGCAAAGTTATCGAACGGAGGTTGGGATGACCAGCAAGCGATTCGTCATCGCTGACGTCTTCACCGAGAAGCGATTCGGCGGCAATCAACTGGCGGTGTTCACGGACGGGTCGGCGCTCGATGCCGGCGCAATGCAGGACATTGCGCGGGAGATGAACTACTCCGAGACAACCTTTTTACTGCCCCCGGAGCAAGGGGGCGACTTTCGCGTGCGCATCTTCACCCCGGGAACGGAGCTCCCTTTCGCGGGACACCCGCTGGTGGGTACGGCTTACGTGATAGTCGCGGAGCGACTGAAACAGTGGAGCGAACCGGTGACCCCGGTGACGCTCGAAACGGGCGTCGGGCCGATTCACGTCGAGGTGCGCATCGAGGATGGCCAGCCTGGCCGCAGCACGATGACGCAGCCGCTGCCCGTCGTTCGCGGCGCTTATGCCAACGTCGATGCGCTGGCGAGGGCGCTGTCGCTTCAACCATCACGCATCCACGAAACCGGGCTGCCGGTCGAGACGGTGTTCAACGGCATCGCTGTGATGATCGTCCCGGTTACCACCCGTGAGGCGATCGAAAAAATCAAGATCGACGCCGGCGCGCTGGAACGCATCAGCAGAGACGTGGGCGCCCAGACGGTCCTCGCGTTCTCTCGCGAAACAGTCGTGCCGACAAGCACGGTTCATTGCCGCGTGTTCGCACCGGCCGCCGGTGTGTTTGAAGATGCGGCGACCGGTTCGGCCAATGGACCGCTTGGTTTTTACCTGGTGCGGCACAGGGTCGTCGAACGGAATGCAAAGACGAGAATCGTAAGCGAGCAGGGCTTTGAGATGAACCGCCCGAGCCTTCTGTACATTGACGTAGACGCCGACACTAACGGCGAAGTAACGGGCGTTCGGGTGGGAGGCGGAGTCGTGATATCGGGCCAGGGCGAGATCTTCATCTAGAAGGGTTTTGCGAGTCTGTTCGTCGTCACGGTTAGATTAACCGCTGATCATCGCTGCCCGCGGTTCGCAGATGCCGCTGATCGGCGTGAATCAGCGGAACGAAGTCAGCGGAAATCGGCGGTGGATTAGTTTACGATGCGTAGCGCCGGCGACACCGCATCGCTCGATGGGGAAAAGGAGCAACAGCAATGAACGACAACTTGATTCGATTGAAGACAGGGTTGGCCGAGATGCTGAAGGGCGGCGTGATCATGGACGTGACCAACGCCGAGCAGGCGGTCATCGCCCAGGACGCCGGCGCGGTGGCGGTGATGGCTCTCGAACGGGTGCCTGCCGATATCAGAGCCGAAGGCGGTGTCGCGCGGATGGCATCACCTCGAAAGATCCGTGAGATCATGGCGGCGGTCACGATCCCGGTGATGGCTAAGGTGCGTATCGGGCACTTCGCCGAAGCCCAGGTGTTGGAAGCGCTTGGAGTGGACTTCATCGATGAGAGCGAAGTACTCACGCCGGCTGACGAAGAGCATCACGTCGACAAGCACCAGTTCAAAGTGCCGTTTGTCTGCGGCGCGCGCGACCTCGGTGAAGCCCTTCGACGAATCGGCGAAGGCGCGGCGATGATCCGGACAAAGGGCGAAGCGGGCTCGGGAAACATCGTCGAGGCAGTTCGTCACCTCCGGCGCATCGGGCACCAGATCAAGCGGCTCACGATCCTCGGGCCGGAAGAGTTGATGGCTGAGGCCAAGCAGCTCGGAGCTCCCTATGAGCTTGTGCGGATGGTTGCGCGTGACGGCCAACTGCCCGTTCCCAACTTTGCGGCGGGCGGTATCGCGACGCCGGCCGACGCGGCGCTGTGCATGCAGTTGAGCGCCCAATCGGTTTTCGTCGGCTCGGGAATCTTCAAGTCATCAGATCCGGCGGTTCGCGCACGAGCGATCGTGAAAGCTACCACGCATTTTGACGATCCACGGATCGTGCTTGAAGCGAGCGAGGAACTCGGCGATGCTATGCGCGGGCTCGACGTATCGAAGCTTTCGGAGGCTGAACTCCTGCAGACTCGTGGCTGGTGATTGAGTGAGCGACGGCTGGCCCATCATAAGACCTGCAACCGAAGCGGACGCGGACTCGGCGTTTAAGCTCATGTCCGAGCTCGGGTATCCCGGACTCTCGCTGCCGCACTTCGTCAAAACCTACTACGCCCTGCTCGAGCATCCGGGCATGTTCTTGCTTGTGGCCGAGGAGGAGGACCATGAAGTTGTGGCCTTCGCATCTATAACCAGCCGGCCGCAGCTTCGGCTGACCGGCCAACTCGTCACGATCGATGAGCTCGTGGTGGCTGATCGCGCGCGTGGCCAGGGGGTGGGTCGGATGATTCTCGAGGCAGCGGAAGCGATGGCCCGGAAGCTCGGCGCGCGAAGGTTGGAGCTCGAGACCAACCGCGCGCGAGAAAGCTATCGTCGCGGCTTCTACGTCAAAAACGGCTTCCTGGAAGCCGATTCAGCAGTGATGCGAATTGATTACCCATTCGACGAGAAGTCCCAGTGAGTGACGGAGATGGTTGTCGGCGTGCTGGCAATTCAAGGCGACTTTGCGGCTCACGCCCACGCGCTCAAAAGCGCAGGAGCGGATGCAGTTGAGGTCCGTCGCGCGAACCAACTCGCGGCGATAGACGGCCTGGTGATTCCCGGCGGTGAGAGCACCACGATGATCAAGTTCATCGAGGAAGAGAACCTTAGGGAACCGATAATCGCATTCGCGACCGCCGGCTATCCGGTATTCGGCACGTGCGCCGGAGCTATCCTGCTTGCACGAACGGTGTATAATCCCCCGCAAGCTTCGCTGGGGTTGATCGACATCGCCGTCGAGCGCAACGCTTACGGGCGGCAGGTCGACAGCTTCATCGCCGAGGCTGATGTTATTTTCGATGCTGGTCCGCTTGAATCCGTGTTTATTCGAGCGCCGAGGATCAAGCAGATCGGGCCCGGAATCGAAGTGCTCGCTACCCTGAACAACGAACCCGTGCTGGTGCGAGGAGGCGATGTTATGGTCGCTACGTTTCACCCGGAGTTGACTCGAGATCGGCGCGTGCATCGGCTGTTTCTGGAGATGGTCGAAGCCTCGACTGGCGCGCGCGCAAGCCGGCGATAGCCGGGCATCCGCCCCGACGCATAATACAAATTCTCTCGAAAGAAAGGACCTCAATGGAGCTATACAACTGGGCAGCAATGCCCGAAGAGCACGTTCACGATCTATTCAGCCGGCGCTTCATCTCCGGCGACCAGATGACAATGGCGAGGATCTTTCTGAAGAAGGGCTGCCTTGTTCCAACTCACAATCACGAAAGCGAGCAGTTGACCACGGTCTTTACCGGAGCGCTGAAGTTTCTGATCGATGGAAAGGAAGTAGTGGTTCGAGGCGGTGAGACCCTGTTGATACCGGCCTTCGTATACCACAGCGCGGAAGCGATCGAGGACACCGACGAGATGGATGTCTTCTCACCCATCCGGAAGGATTGGATTGAAGGCACGGACGATTATTTGCGCGCTCACGCGCAAGACTAGCCGGGCTCCGAAGCCAGCGCGACCGGTCGGCGCCGCTTCAAAATTAGGTTCTGATCAGTCTGGATCGGATACTGTTAGCTACCTCTGAACTTCGCAGGTCAAGGTATGGAAAAGAATCCTGACCGGCGGTTCGTCCAGGGCTCCGTTAGGAGCCTCATGTTTATAGGATGCGTCAGCCGGAATCCTCTTGGCTCCTTTAGGAGCCGCCTCAGCGGATCAAAGGAGGCTCCTGAAAGGAGCCCAAATAATCAGCGCGTTGACCAATACTATAAACATGAGGCTCCTAACGGAGCCACGCGCGAATCTGGATAACTCAAACTGAACGGCCGAAATTGAGCGTTGTTGCGTCGAACCAACGAAGCTCGCAGGTGCTGCCTTATCTTCGCCTGCGGCGTACGGAATGACCCCTTGAGGATCCCGCGCCACGGCTCTTGCGGATGACCGGCACTGATTTGTAGCGGCCTACGCGGGTGCGGCCATCGCGCCCCGCGCGGACGGTTCTCGGTATTTTGACCGTCTGGCCTTTGCGCAGTTCACCGCGAGCCGACATTCGATTCAGTCTGGCAAGTTCCTTCACCGAGACGCCAGACCGGCGCGCGAGAGTGGCGAGCGTTTCGCCGCGTCTTACTTGGTAAGAGGCGAACTGAAGGCGATAAGCGCCACGTGATCGCTCGGCTAAGTCATCGACTGGGACAGTGATCTTTCGAACGCGCTGTGCCTCCGGCAGATTCGAGTACGCCAGTTCAAACTGCTTCTTCGTGCCCTTCGGCAGTTTTATCGTGTAGGGTTCGCCCGCCGGCGACGTCCCGCGCCGCAATTCGGCGTTCAGATCCTGGATCGTTTCGTAAGGGACGCCAACAAGGTCGGCCACAACTTTCAAGTCCGTCTGTGTGGGGACTTCAAAGGTCTCGTAGTTCAACGGTAAGTCCGGCCTCACATCGAAGCCGTACCGCTTTTGATTCTTGCTGATGATGATGATCGAAAGTATGCAGGGCACGTAGTTGCGAGTCTCTTGCGGAAGCAAGCCTCGCTTGTAGAGCTCCCAGAAATCGGCGTAGCCGCTCCTGGCTATTGCGCCGTCGACGCGATTCTCGCCCGAGTTATAGGCCGCCATCGCAAGCAGCCAATCGCCGGCAAAGTGATCGTGCAGCCAACGCAGATATCTCGCCGCCGCCCGCGTAGATTTCTCCGGGTGAGACCTCTCATCGATCCATGTCGTTTGGGCTAATCCGTAGCGAGTGCCGGTTGAAGGAATGAACTGCCAGATGCCCTTCGCAGCAGCGCGCGAAAGCGCGTTGGGCTTCCAGACGGATTCCGCTTGCGCAAGCCAGATCAGATCCTGTGGGACCTTTTCCTCCTTGAAAATCTTCTCGACTGCCTCGCGGTAGCGGCCCGATCGTTGAAGCCCGACCTCCATCGTGGAATGACCCCGGCCGGAGACGAAGAAGTTGATGAACTGAAAAACGGGCGGAGCGACCGAAAACTCAAAATCGTAACGCCCAAAAATCCTTACCCCGTCCGCCGTCACCGTTGCGAGTTCGTCTTCTTTGATCTCCGAAACTTCGTCGAGCACTGAGGGCTCCGCGAGCTCGGGCCGGTCTGCGGCGTCGTGAGCATCGCCCGGTTGAGCCTCATACTTGTGTATCCGATCGACGAGCGACCGATAGTAGGTTGCCAGCTTGGAATCGGTCCTCGGATCAGCGCCTGACTGCAAAACGATATCGAGCGCGTTATCGAACATCTTGCGCGCGATGTCCGACAAACCCTTCGACGAGGCCTCTTCGCCTCGGCGGAAACTCTCTTCTGCGCGATCGATTATTGATTGAGTGGTCGGGGACGGGGCTGGTTGCTGCGATTGGCCGAATGCGCTCGCGGGTCCCGCGAGTCCGGCTAGCAGCGTTGACAACAGAATAACGATTAGAGCACGGCTCGCCTTCCTTGCTGACCTCATCTGTGAGTATTACCTTCCCGTTCTCGAAACTCTGGATGAATCGCGGCCGAGTGATAATCCAGCATCACCGAGGGCCTTGACCGCCCCATCCGTTTGCTTATTACATCCTTACCCGAGTGGCCTCTTTATATCAACTAACCTTCGTCTAGTCAATAACTAAACAAGAGGTATACGTGGTCGCAATAAATTTGAAACAATTTTGGGGACGCGCCGCGACAGCTTAAAGGAGCGCTACTTTCAGCACTTGTCTGACCGACTCGACGAATACGAAGTCGATCTCCCTTTGCAGTTCTTTGGGAACTTCTTCGAGATCGCGGCGGTTCTGTTGAGGTAAAACGATTGTATTCACTCGAGCGCGCCGCGCGGCGAGGACCTTCTCCTTTATCCCGCCGACCGGAAGCACGTTTCCACGAAGCGTTATTTCTCCGGTCATTGCCACAGATCGCTTCACCGGTCTGCCGGCTAACGCTGAAACCATCGCGGTCGCCAGCGTCACGCCGGCGGAAGGCCCGTCCTTCGGTATCGCACCTTCGGGCACATGTATGTGTATATCGTATTTGCTGAACTTTTCCGCGTCGATGCCGAGGTCTTCTGCGCGGGCCTTTGCCCAGGACAACGCGGCTTGCGCTGACTCTTTCATCACATCGCCCAATTGACCGGTCAGCACAAGCGTGCCCTTCCCGGCCGTAAGCAGCGCCTCGATGAACAATACATCGCCGCCCGCGGGTGTCCACGCGAGCCCGGTAGCTACGCCGACCTGGTCTTTCTTGAGGACCTCTTCAGGATAAACGTGCGGCACGCCGAGAAACTCGTGGAGGCCTTTGACGGACACACGAACCAGCGAGTCGTTTCCCTCGGCAACGCGACGCGCGACCTTGCGACAGATGCCGGCGATCTCGCGCTCGAATTGCCGCAGTCCGGCCTCGTGGGTGTATTGGAGAATGATGCCTTTTAGCGCCGACCGGCTGATCGTCAGATGACGAGGCGTTATTCCGTGAGCTTCCATTTGCTTCGGTATGATGTGCCGCCGCGCTATCTCGACCTTCTCCTCTTCGGTGTACCCCGCCAGCCTGATCACTTCCATTCGGTCTCGCAGCGCGGCATGGACCGTGTCGAGCATATTAGCAGTGGTCATGAACATGACATTCGACAGATCGAACGGTATGCCGAGATAGTTGTCGCGGAACGAGAAGTTCTGTTCCGGGTCCAGCACTTCCAGCAGCGCCGAAGACGGATCGCCCCTGAAATCGGCGCCGACTTTGTCGATCTCATCGAGCATGATCAAAGGGTTGTTCGTTCCGGCCTGTTGAATCGACTGGACGATCCGCCCGGGCATCGCGCCGATATATGTGCGCCGATGACCGCGAATCTCGGCTTCGTCGTGCAGCCCGCCGAGGCTGAGCCGCTGAAACTTGCGGTTCAGCGCTCGCGCAATCGAGCGGCCGAGGCTGGTCTTGCCGACGCCCGGAGGCCCGACCAAACACAGAATCTGACCTTTGACCTTTTCTTTGAGCTTGCGGACTGCGAGCGTTTCGATGATCCGCTCTTTGACCTTCTCGAGCCCGTAATGATCTTCGTCGAGTATCGTCTGCGCGCGTTTGAGGTCCAGGTTCTCTTCAGAGAATTTGGACCACGGCAGGGCGACCATCACATCGAGATAGTTGCGAAGCGTCGCGGCTTCCGCGGCGTCCGGGTGCATGCGTTCAAGCTTCTTGATCTGGCGGTCGACCTCCTCCTCAACCGCTTCCGGCATCTTCGCCTGGAGCATCTTCTCGCGATACTGAGCGATCTCCTCGCCCAGCTCGTTGCCTTCGCCGAGTTCGGTCTGAATGGCCTTGAGTTGCTGGCGCAGATAAAACTCGCGCTGGCTGCGATCAATCTCGCCCTTGGCCTGAGTGTTGATCTCCTGCTGAACCATCAACACGTTGATCTCGCGGGCGAGCAGTTCGTTTACGCGATGCAGGCGTTCGGCGGGATTGAGCTTTTCGAGCACGCTCTGCGCATCGACGACCTTGAGTTCCAGATTGGAAGCGGCGACATCGGCGAGACGGCCCGGGTCTTCCAGATTTGCAACGATCGCCATCACCTCGCCCGAGATATTCTTACCGAGGGTTATTGCTCGTTCGAGCGAAGCTCTAACGTTGCGGATCAGCGCTTCCATTTCGAGTTCGTCCGCGTCGGGCTCGACGTCCGAAAGCGACAGGATGTGCGCCAGAAGATGGGGCTGGTTTTCGTCGTACCGGGTGACGCTTGCGCGCGCGAGTCCCTGGACGAGAATGCGAATGCGTCCATCGGGCATCTTGAGCATTCGCATGATCGAGGCGGCGGTTCCGTAGTTGTAAAGATCGCGGCCAACGGGTTCTTCTTTTTCGAGATCGCGCTGGGCGATGAGCATGATCATGCGGTTCTCGGCGAGGGCTTGCTCGACCGCCCGGATCGAGCGCTCGCGCTGAACGAATAGCGGGACGATCATGTAAGGGAATATGACGATGTCGCGAAGCGGAAGCACGGGAAGCGAATCGGGCAGCTTCAGCTGCTCGCCGGTTTGCTCGATTTGAAGCTCTTCTGGTTCGATGAGTGATGACATAGTTGGCTTTACAATCTAGTAGTGATATCTACAAGCAAGAATCCTAATCTTAGTTTCCGAAACTTGATAGACTAGGCGATGTTCGCCATCTATTCGGCGAGACCAGCAACCCGCGAGATCACGCTTGAGCGGCTCTGGCTTTCCAACTCCATGGAAGGGATCACGCTGAACGTCTTTGATGAGCTTGACTATACGCAGGGCCTTGCTCCGATCTTGCTCTACCCACCAAGCCAAATCCTCAAAGGCAGCCGCATCAAATTCCAAGCTTCTCGCAGGCTTCGTCAAGGCTGATCCCTTCTTGTCGATCCCTTGCTTCCAACAGTCGCCGTTTCATGTTCGCGCTCTTGAGCAGGTAGGCTGTTTCCCTTTCAGATTCGATTTCACGCCACAATTCTATTGGGACTATGGCTGCAACAGTGTTGCCATCCTCATCTGCCACGTATTGTATTTCCGCTAAGCTCATTTATTCGCTCCTGAGACTGCTCGCACCACTAAGAACCTGACAAAGTCCGTAGCGACCGCAACGAGACCCACTAATGCATACCTGGCCTCTTCTCTTGTTTGGAACCTCTTGTCATCGGCTCCTCGCATGATTCTAGCATTGACCCATCTTCTCAAGTCCAACAAGTTTCGAGACTGCGTTCGAGGTCGCATAGGTTTCGAGAATACCCGTGCTGAGGCGCAGACTGATTGGAAATGTTGATGATTTATTTCAATGAGTGTGATATATTCAGCGCGAAACGAGTAAGGGAGACTCCCGAGAGTTTTGTCCTTTCAGCAGTGGTACCGCATTGTGAACGCACGCAGTGCCTGGGCCTAACGGCCACGCGGCGATGCGAGCGAAGCTAGTAGCGCGAGTGAGCACGCCAATGTTAGACAATGTCTTCGTTTACAGCCACTGGCGGCAAGAGGCTTTCAATCGATTCAATCAGACTAGTGATGTCAGAGACAACATTCTTATGTTGTTCTTGGTTATCGTGGAACCCCGCATTTTTTATGATTCTTTCTTTCCGCCCAGCCATCCGCTCGTGGAATTCGGCTAAGTCTGCTTGCCAAGGTTCTGCCACAAGCAACCACATTGTCTGATTGGGCGCATAAATGAAGCTTTCCCGATAGAACCAGCTTCTGCTCTCCAAGGCCTCAAACAGTGCCGAGCGTTGTGCCGGACTAAGGGCCATTTACTCATCTCCTGAGTTCTGACCAGCAAGCTGATAAAGCAGCCGCCTTTTTCTTCTCTGCTTCCGTCGCCACGATAATTCTTGCTCCCATCCACTGAACTATCTACTTTACGCGTCCCGTCCGTACCAATGACCTGAGCTCGCTCATGAATTCCGACACGTCCTTGAAATCCAGATACACCGACGCGAACCGAACATAAGCCACTTTGTCCAGCTCCTTTAGGCGTCGCATTATCAGTTCGCCGATTCGTTCCGTCGAGCGCTCTCGCTCGCGCGACTCCTGGACGTACTTCTCGACCTGATTCACCAGCGCCTCGATCTTCGCGGTTGGAATCGGCCGCTTCTCGCAGGCCTTCATTATTCCGTTAAGAACTTTCTCACGCGAGAACGGCGCGCGAGTGCCGTCCTTCTTCACCACCATGTAGGGAATCTCGTCGATTCGCTCATAACTCGTAAAGCGCCGGTCGCACTTCAAACACTCGCGGCGCCGGCGGATGACGTCGCCTTCGCGGCTTTCTCGTGAATCAACCACTCTGTCTTCAATATGCCCACAGAACGGACATTTCATATGGTTTCTCTCGATCTCGGGGATTAACCTCGCGCAACCATCACGCCCTCATTCTTCGATCTCGGCTGCGCGGGAAGCTCGTCGACTCTGTCTGGCTCGCGCCACGACTCACGAGTGCTCCTCAATCGCGCGAGGGACAATCCTTCCTTCGCAAGATAGTACATGCCGAAGAACGTGGCTGGAGCGAATATTACGAAATGCAGAATGATTGCAACAGAAGCTGCTTTGTTTTGCTCGATTCCCAGGAACGCCAGCGCCGTCGCGGTTGCGGTGTGAAACGGTCCGGTCGCGCCTCCGGGCGTCGGCACCACCGAGCCCAACATCGAAAGTCCCATCACAAACACCGCGCCGGTGAACGGGACTTCGGCGTAAGATATCCCAAAAGCCCGCACAACCAGCAGGTGCGCAATCGCCACCAGCAGCCAGAGCAGGACGGTGTACGAGACCGTCACCGTCAAGCCCCGGACATCGTGCAGCACCGCGAGCCCTTCGGAGATATGCCGCAGCAAACTCATCAGCGCCGATGAAAAGCGGTGAGGAAGCCTCCCGAGTTTTCGTTCCAGATAAGTCAGAGCGCCGTTTCGACCTCGCCGGAAGGCGGACAGACCATAGATTCCGGCCGCCGCGACGAGCAGAAGCAGGACTCCGGTAACCTTGATCCAGGCGAACATCCTCATAGCGTCCGCGTCTTGAGCTATGTACTCGAAGAAGATCAGATTGACCGCGAAAAAGACTACTACCATCACCATGTCGAACACGCGTTCGATCATCACCGTGGCGTAGCTCGCCGAAGGGTGCACGCGCTCACGTGCGGAAAGAGCGGCCGGTCTTACGATCATCTCCGCAGCGCGTCCGGCCAGAAAGAGCGCGGTGAATCCGATCATGGTCGCGCGAAACAGCGCGCCCAGCGTTGGGCGAGCCAGCGGGCTGAGCAACGCCCGCCATCGGAGCACGCGCACGAAGTAGGTGGCTACAAGCAGGGCGAGGGCCAGGGCGAGCTGCGCCCAGTTGGCTTTGCGCACCTCAGCCCACACTTCGAACCAGTTGAGTCTGTGGACGAACCAATAGAGAAACAACGCGCCCAACAAAAGGCTGAGGATGGTCTTTACTCTGCCGCTCACAGCGTACCGATATCCCTCGTGCTATACTCTCGAATGAAATCAGGGGCTGAAGTCTGATGCCCTTGATTCCTTTCCACCTGAAGCGCAGCCGCTACGGACTGTAGCGAGCGGAGATTCTAGCACAAAATGTGGAGGCTCCGCACGGTAACCGCAGTTCGAGGCGGAGCGGCGCGTGCTCGGGTTGAAACATTTTCCGTCACCCTCTCGTTTAGCGAGTTTGGAAGACTTCACCATAAAGCAGGGAAGCTAAACGAGTAGCTTGCGAGAAGGCGACAGGTGGGAGCACAACTCGCGTTGACATCGACCGATGCTGAATTGGTTCAGCGTTGCGTGGAAGGCGATCAGGCGGCCTGGGCGGAGATCGTTCGCCAATACTCGAGGCGTATCTACAATCTGGCTTATCGATTTACCTCGAGTCACAGCGGCGCGGAAGATCTTACGCAGGAAGTCTTTATTCGGGTTTATCGCTCGTTGGGGCAATACGATCCGACGCTCGGCGATCTGTCGAACTGGTTGATGCGCCTGGCTCGAAACCTGGTGATCGATGATTATCGAAAGAGGCAGCGCACGCCCACCGACGCCGGCGATGACCTGGCCAGTCACGAGTATCACTTGTCAGCGGCGAGCGACAGTCCGCAGAGATCGCTCGAACGTCAAGAACGACGGCTGCAGGTGCTCGCCGCAATAAACAAGCTCTCTCCTGATCTGAGAGAGTGCGTCATCCTCAGAGACATTGAGGAATTGACGTATCAAGAGATTGTGGATCTTCTGAGGATACCGGAAGGCACCGTGAAGAGCCGCATCAACCGAGGCCGGATAGAATTGGCCAAGGTGTTGCGCAGGATGAAAGTGAACCCTGACTGAGACGGCCAGCGATCAGTAGCCCGAAGTCAGAGGCCCGACGATCAGCGCTCAATGGCTGTCGCACTGCGCACGAGGACAAAAAGAAGGCATGGGCTGGCTCACAATAGTCGGGCTGGTGTGTCCGGATATGGAGGGGCGGAGCGGTGCTCCGCTTGTCGAACAGAATGGATTGCAACAGATTCGAGGAACAGCTGAGCGATTTTTTCGATGGTTTGCTCGCGGCAGAGGAAGCCACCCTGTTTCGCTTGCATTCGCTTCAGTGCCGCGAATGCCGGGCACTGATGGATGACGTCAAAGCCGCGATTCACGTCTGCCATCAGCAGCACGCGATAGAACCTTCAGAGCTGCTTGAAGCAAGCCTTGTCTCGATTCCCGATGACCACGCCGATCTCGATTGCGGTCAATTCGAGAATCTGATAACCGAGTTCCTCGACGGCTTTGTCCCTGCCCTCGACTACCATCGTTTTGAAGAACACGCCGAACGATGCGGGGAATGCTCAACGCTCCTGACGGGTGTCGTTTATGCGGTGGCCGCCTGTCATTCGGTCCACACCTTCGAAGAGGTCGACGTGCCGGATCCTCTGGTTGCCAGACTCGTTGCATTGATGCCGGAAACTGAGCCGGCCTTGACGCGGCGTATCGCGGATGCTTTCGCGCGGTTTGCCGAACAACTGATTCCGCGCACAACCCAGACGAAACGATGGACGTTTGCCACCGCGACGTCGCTCGGGCTCGCCACGTTTGCATTCTTGCTCCTCGGCGTTTCAGACGACGGAACATTCAGTGGTGTCTATCGCCAGGCTCACGTCAAGGCTTCGGAGCTGTACACCCAGGGCACGGACATCTATACGGAAACCGACAAGGTCGTGGCGCGCCTGGAAATTGTTGGCAGGGGAATTGGAGAGTTCTGGGATACCCTGGGCGGCGAGCCCAAAGCAGAGCGCAAAACCAATACGGGCGAGAAACAGGAGCCGAACTCCAACAAACGTGTGCAATCGGCCGAAAGGAACTAATTGTGCCGGAGCCTGCAGTAATTCCCAGAACCGGCAACCTCGGCAAAGCGTTGTAAGGAATGGGGAATGGATCCGGATGGCTCCCTCGCGATGAGGATCTGATTATGTATTGTTCATACCACACGTCCAGCGTCGCGCGAGCGCAGTGTTCGAGGTGCGGGCGGCCGCTGTGCCGGGCTTGCGATCATCGAATAAAAGGTCACGCGTATTGCCAGGACTGCATCGTGACCGGAGTTCAAGGACTCTCGCGAGAGTATTACAATCCGAGACCAACGGGGAAAGCACGGTTGGCAGCGTTGTTCGCACTGCTGCCGGGAATGGGCGCGGTTTACAACAGGCAAAACATCAAAGGCGTCGTCCACTTCGTTACGATAGTGGGGCTCTTCCAGCTTACCGGCCTTCGAGTTGCCCCCGGGTTCTTTGCGCTCGGTGGTCTCGCCTTCTATCTATTTTCGATCGTCGATGCTTATCGCACTGCGGTATTGATTGCCCGAGGCGAGAGCCCGTCTGCGGATGAAGAGCGCTTCAAACGCTCACTGATAAGACGCGCGCCGCTTATTGGGGTCGTGCTGATAGCGGCCGGTCTTCTCCTGGTCGTTCAAATAATGAGGCCGTTCCCGATCGTAACGCTGACGCGACTCTTCCCGGTAGCCTTGATTTTTCTGGGCGGATACTTGCTGACGCGGTATTTCAAGCGCTCGCGCGATGCGGAGTACAGCGAGCGAACACCTCCCTATTCCCTGATACCGGGAAGATTCAGCGATGAATCATCCGAGCAGACCGGCCGGTTTTCACGTCCGGCTGGGCGCAGGTAGGAGCGAAGTTGGCTTCCGGACGCAATAATAGAAGAGGCACGTTGCTGCTCGGGCTCTTGTTGCTCGGCGTTGGATTGGTCCTTGTCTTCGCTCCCGCCGGCTCGGGTGTCGCCGGATGGCTGATGCGACTCTGGCCCGTCTTTCTGATCTGTGCCGGCGTCGTTCGAGTCATGGGCTTCGCAGTCGAACGTAAGCCGCGCTCCCCGTTGATCGGGATGCTTCTGATCCTGGTTGGAGTTCTCTTCCTGGTGGCTCGGTTTCAGCCGGGCTTGAATGCTCTGCAGGTATACGGCCGATACTGGGTGTTGCTTCTTGTCGTGTTCGGAAGCGTGGAACTGGTTCGCTTCTACTCTCACGGCCATGCGGAAGGTCCGCCCCCGCGCGTGTTTACGCCGATGCGGGTGATTGTTGTTCTTCTGATCGTCGTCACTGGCGTGCTGGCAAATCGAGCGGCGAACAACCCTGCCGTTCTTTCTGCATTGCGGCTTCCAGCCTTCCTGAGCGGGTTACGTGATTCGGTTGTCGGGAATGCATATGCATTCACGGATCAGCCGATCATCAACTCGGAGGTGAGTCCGGGGATGAGAGTGTTCGTCAACAACAGCTACGGTAGCGTGCGAATAAGCGGCGCCGGGTCCGCAGTGAAGACGACCCTCGTCAAAGGCGTTCGCGGCTGGAGCGAGGACGAGGCGCGCAAGATCGCTGATCAAATTCATCTGGTCGTGAGCCGCGCGCCTGAAGGGTTGACCATCAGTACCAATCGCGACCAGGTCAATGAGCAGTTCACCACCGACATCATGGTTGAGGTTCCGCCCTTTGCCAGCGTCTCAATAGTTGGCAGCTATGGCTCAGTCACCGCAAACGGGATTCAAGGTCTGACGGCGCAGGCGAGTTACGGCCAGGCGGAAATCGCCGGCGTGCGAGGCGATGTCAACCTGTCGCTGAGCTATTCCGATGTGAATGCCTCGAACATCGACGGCGATTTGACGATCACTGGAGCGAAGCGGGCGCGCATTTCAAACCTCGCCGGGGGTCTCGACCTGACCGCGACGGGTGGTGCAGTTGACCTTCGGGAAATATCGGGTCCGATTCGCGTGAGCGCGCCGTTTTCCCGAATAGTCGCGCAAGGTCTCGAACAAAGCGCCGAGCTGAAGACGGAGCACGCAAGCGTCGACGTCAGCCGCGCGGCGGACCTGGTCATCGAAGCACCGCATTCCGACGTTCGCCTCAAGAATATCGATGGCGATGTAAAGGTGTTATCGTCCAACAGCAATATCCAACTCGCTTCGATAAGCGGCGATCTCTCCGTGCACGCCGAGCAAAGCTCGGTCAGTGCGGATGACGTGCGCAGCGCGGTCACAATCGAGACATCGCACGGCGACGTTACGGTGAAGAATTTTCTCGAAGGCATTCGAGTCACGACCAGTTATCGGGACGTGACTCTGGTGGCCGCGGACGAGCCCGCCGGCGACATCGAAGTCCAGAACAATCACGGCCAGATCAAGCTGGTCATGCCTTCGTCAAGCCGGTTCCAGCTTGATGCGCAGAGCGCGAATGGTCGGATTCTGCCCGTGGGATTCAGTCAATTGGAGAAGAAGGTCCGCGAAAGCCTGGTCGCCGCGCTGGGTCCGGACGGCCCGACAATCAAACTGAGGACTTCATACAAGAACATCATTATTCAGGCGGCGGCTGCTCGTCAGACGCAAGCCAACGCGGTCGTCAACCCGGCGGGGGAAGACGCGGCGAACGTTCATCTGCCGTTAGCGCATCCGCTCGCTGCGTGATCGGAGACAAACTCGAGTTTGTCGGACATCTTGTCGTAGGAGGTAAGTCATGGGATTTCTCAGGTTCGTACTTGGACTGGTGGCTTTCATCATAGCCATCAAGTTAGTCGCGATACTGCTGGGCATAATCGGCTTTGCGCTGAAGCTCATTTGGATTGCGATCGTGCTGGGTATTTTCGCGCTCGTCGCGTGGGTCATATACAAGATGATATCGCCACGCAGCCCCCAGCAAGCTTAGCGAAAACGAGCAGGGGCGCGGTGGATCACAGGTTCCGGCACTCGACTCGGTCTACCTGTTCTTCCGCTCGCCCGCGCCTCTGCTCGTCCCCTTCTGGCGTTGTCCCGGTTCCAACGAAGACTTCAGATTGTTGCAATTTTAATAAATCACTTCCGTGAGGTTTACCCCCGGTTGCCATCGGCATTAGTCGTGTGATAGTCTCCGGCTTCGATTTGAGCGGAATGCCCTCCTCACCAAGGCGATAAAGATATTCGGGCGTTGTTCCTGGAGAATCGCAACGTCCCAACACTCTGAAGAGACTCAAGGAGTGCCGAATGTCGAATGACAATCACGTGTACACGTTTCTAATAGCACCCAGTCGCACTTCCAAAGTCAGACAGCTCAGCATCCACCGCAATCTCATAAAGTCCGTTGCGTGTTTTCTCGTCATTCTGGTGGGACTCGTCATATATGGCGCGATTCGACTTGGTCAGCACGAAGCACTCAACCTGAGGTACCTTTCGGTGAAGGCTGAGAATGAGACCCTCAAACAGAGCAATGAGGCATATGAAAATTCTTATGCAAGGCTCAAAGGGCAGATCTCCTACGTCGAGGACATGTCAAAGGAACTGGCTCGAAAAGCCCGCATGGAGCACTCGCCCGAGATAGACGAACTGGTTGGAATAGGCGGACCCGAGACGGTTTCTGCCCTCGACAAGGCAGCAGATCACCTCGAGCGCGAGGTTCGCCATATCAACGATCGGTTGCACTCGGACATTCTCCGCCTTGCTTCAATTCCGCGAGGATTGCCGGTTAACGGATACGTGACCGACGGATTCGGGATGCGACGAAATCCGTTTAACGGTGAGGGGAGCGAGGTTCACGAAGGACTGGACATCGCCGTCGACTTCGGCGCGCCTGTAGAAGCGACTGCGGATGGACTGGTCATCTTCGCGGCGCCCCACGCAGGGTACGGCAATCTCGTGATCGTCTATCACAGCAACGGGATAACGACCCGATACGGACACCTCTCGCAGATCGCGGTCGAAGCCGGGCAGCGAGTGAAGCGCAGCGATCAGATCGGAAACGCCGGCAGCACTGGCCGATCAACTGGCCCGCACGTGCATTACGAAATAAGAGAGAACGATCAGGCTGTGGATCCGCTGCGGTACGCCGGTCAGAGCCGGCCTTAGCTTCGTTCAGGATAGAAGGTCTGTCAGGCTTGTAATGTCCAGCAGGCCGATTGCCGACGATGACTTGCTGCTGCGAGAAGTCTGGCGAATCAGCTCGTCTACTTTTGAACTCACCTCGTTGAGCTCTCCGCTGCTTTTTACCTCAGTCAACCTCTTCAGATCGGCTTCTCTGGCCTTGATGTATTGATCGGGCAATCGTCGCCCGCAATAGCTGCACGCCGGGCTCGCCAATGCCAGAAGTTTGCGATTGCAAAACGGGCAAGTGCGGAAGTCTGGCGCCGCGGGGCCGTCCGCCAGAACAGGAGCTCCGCAGTTGCCGCATCGCACGCCGGCTTCACTTAGAGCACTGCTGCAATACTCGCACTTTGACAAGCGGTCACACCTCTCAAATCAACGTTCAAAGGCCACGCTTCCTATGCGTGACGCCTTCATTACTTCTTCCGCCTGGCTAGCGCCACCGAGTCCATTCGCTCAACTTGATGACGAAGCCCGTCTTCAGAACAGTCAGCTTTCCCCAGCTTCTGACATCGCGCGACCGCATCACGCATGTACACAGTGGCCATGCTACCCTTCCCTCTTTCCTCGACCTGCGCCAGGCGAACACACCACGTCAGCGCATCAGACGCGTACGGATTACGGTTCTCATCGCCGGATTCACGGCTTAGCTTGTCCAGGTAGTCAATGTGTTCGAGCATTGCCTGCTTTGCTACATCGTCTTCAGCACTGAGGTAGCGCTCGAGCACGCGCTCGCTTCGCTTCACCGACTCGGCGAGCCTCTCCTCCACAGCATTGTTGTGTCCAAGCCACAGATAGGCGGCGAATGACGTTGCCACTAACAGCGATAAGACCAGCGCGGCTTTCAATACTCTTGACTTCACTTGCCCTCCTCAACCGCGGTCGTGGAATACCCACTATTAATGGGTCTATTCGGCTGAATTGAGACGATGTTAGTCGAACCCAGGAACAGGGACAATACTTTTATCTGTCATTTGGCCGCGCTGCGTGAAAATGGAATTGAGCGCTGATGCCACATTCCTTGACACTAAATTTCGGCGGGCGATAAGATGCCTAGTCTTGAATGACCGGCGATTTCCTGGCTGAGCACGCGCGCTTTGAATTGTCGGACTACAAGGCAGGCACAAGCCGCACAATGGTCAACTACGTTCCCGTCCTTCTCATCCTTACCATCGCGATCGGTATGGCGGCCGTGATCCTCGTGCTCTCGAGGGTGGCGGCGAAGAGCCGCCCCACCCGTGAGAAGCTGATGCCCTACGAATGCGGGGTCGAACCAGTCGGGACGGCGCGAGAGCGTCAATCGGTCAAGTTCTATCTGGTGGCGATGGTTTTTCTGCTATTCGACATCGAAGCTGTCTTCCTCGTTCCGTGGGCGGTAGTGTTTCGCGGAGTGCTGGACTCGGACGCCTATCGGAGCCTCAAGTACGTATTCTACGGCGAGATGATGGTGTTTATGGTGGTGTTGTTCGTCGGATTGGTTTACGTCTGGCGCAAGGGCATCCTCGAGTGGAATAGATAAGGTGAAGATGTAGGCTCGCGCCTCATTCATGCTATGACACACGTTCTCGTCGAGTGGGCGATCAAGACCATTGTAATTCTTCTGATACTCGTAACCGCCGTTGCCTACCTCACTTTTCTCGAACGCAAAGTCATGGGCTGGATCCAACTGCGCGTGGGGCCGAATCGCGTCGGGCCGCTGGGACTCCTTCAGCCCCTGGCCGACGGTCTCAAGATGATCTTCAAAGAGGACATCGTTCCGCTTCAGGCCAATCGCTGGATGTATGTCCTTGCGCCCGCTCTATCGTTGATTCCGGCGCTGATGACCTTCATCGTGATCCCGTACGGCAATGAGGTTCAACTGTTCGGCCAACGCGTAGAACTCCACGTGACTCGGATGAACATAGGTCTGCTCTATGTTTTTGCCCTTACATCCGTGGGAGTGTACGGCATCGTGCTGGCCGGATGGTCGTCGAACAACAAATATTCGCTGATGGGCGGATTGCGATCGAGCGCTCAAATGATCAGCTATGAGCTGGCGTTGGGGCTCTCGATCGTCAGCGTGTTGCTCTATACCGGCTCACTTGACCTCGTGGAAATAGTCGAGAAGCAGAGTTTCTGGCCCAGTCATCCCGAGTGGCGGGGGCATCTGGCGTGGAACATCTTCCAGTTCCCGTTGTTGATTCTGGTGTTCATCGTCTTCTACATAGCCTCGTTGGCTGAGACGAACCGTACGCCGTTTGACCTGCCCGAAGCGGACTCTGAGCTTGTAGCCGGCTACCATACCGAGTACTCGTCAATGAAGTTCGTGATGTTTCAAATGGCTGAGTATCTGAATCTGATTACCGCCTCGTCGATCGCAACTACGCTGTTTCTGGGGGGGTGGAACGGGCCTTTTGTCGGCAGATTGCCGCTGCTCGGGCCGGTGTATTTTGCGCTGAAGGCGCTGGCGTTGATCTTCACCGCGATGTGGATTCGATACACTGTTCCGCGATTTCGCTACGATCAACTGATGCGCTTTGGCTGGACGGTCCTGCTGCCCGCGGCGATTGTCAACATCATCATCACTTCAACCGTGATCTTGTTTTCGCGCTAGCGCTGAAATGGAAAAGGCGTCCACAATCCTCTTCATCGTCTTCGCCTCGATCGCAGTTCTGAGCGCGCTGAACATACTGATTCAGAGGAACCCGCTCTACAGCGCCCTGTCATTGATCGGGACGCTGGTCTCGCTGTCCGCGCTCTACCTGACGCTGCGCGCCGAGTTCATTGCGGTCATTCAGATCGTCGTCTACGCCGGCGCGATAATGGTGTTGTTCATATTCGTTATAATGCTGTTGAACGTACAGAAGGACCAGCCCCAGATTGAAAAGCAGAAGGGTCTGCGGCTTCTTGCGATTCCCTTTGCGGGGCTATTAATCGCCGAAACATTTTACGTTGTGCTCTCGATCGACAAGCGCGCGCTGCCGGCGGTACCGGCGGGCACAGAGGATCAGGCAGTAGGCACCACGTGGAGCATCGGAACGACGTTGTTCACCGACTACTTGCTGCCGTTCGAGGTGACTTCGGTTTTGATCCTGATGGCGGTCGTTGGCGCGATGGTGCTGGCGAGACGAGAAGGAGATTGAAGCAGCACAGACTTCAGCCTGTGTCCGGCAACTGTGACACTGACTAAGTCTAAGCCACGGGGAAAACTTATGGTTCCGCTATCCTGGTATCTGGCAGTTTCGGCGCTGCTCTTCACGATCGGCGCGGTGGGAGTGTTCATCAAGCGCAACGTCATCGCCATATTCCTTTGCATCGAGCTGATGCTGAATGCAGTAAACCTGACATTGGTCTCGCTGTCAGGTTTCTTCGGAGACGTCGGAGGACAGTTGTTTGTGTTCATCGTGATGACCGTCGCCGCCGCTGAAGCCGCGGTCGGGCTGGCGATAATCATCTCCATTTTCAGGAATCGTGAATCGTTGAATGTCGATGAAGTAGACACGTTGAAGTTCTAACGGAAGGACCATCTTCGTTGAAATATCCGCTCGCCGACATAATACTCGCGCCGCTTATCGGAGCCGCCATTCTGGGACTCTTTGGCAAGCGTATGAGCGAGCGTGTAATCGGTGTAATCGCCTGCTCGACGGTCGGCATATCGGCACTATTGTCCTTCTATGTTTTCTTTCAGCACAGCGCGGCTCTTGAGCTCGGCGACAGAATCGAAGAGTCTCTGTTCACCTGGATCAACGTCGGCAGCTTTCGGGCTGATTTCTCGCTGCTACTGGACTCGCTGTCGGCTATCTACATTCTGTTCGTCACCTTCGTCGGCTTTTGGATACACGTATTCGCAACCGGATACATGCGCGGCGA
>DATIFP010000034.1:0-6799 GCA_035455165.1 Blastocatellia bacterium | reverse complement strand
GATCTACTCTGATTTCAATGATGATCTCAATGGCGACACTGCTGACCATCCGTTGATCGACCATAAGCTCGGCAGCATCCGCGACAATTTCGACTTCGGCTCCTTGATTCTGATTTCCCGGCGCGAGGCGCACGCGGCGCGTGACCATCACGGGAGGCCCGATGAACGACTGCGATTTGCCGGTTGGTACGACTTGAGGCTGAAGCTGTCGGTCGGTTCGATGTTGTTGCGAATCCCCGAGCCGCTCTACTCCCGCGTTCCCTCTGACCGCAGAGCAAGCGGCGACCGCCAGTTCGATTACGTCGATCCTCGAAAGCGGGACTATCAACTGGAAATGGAAACCGTGGCAACTGACCACTTGAAACGAATCGGGGCTTATCTGGCGCCCGAGTTTCGAAAGCGACCAGACGCCGAGGCTCGCTTTCCATTTCGGGCAAGCGTCGTGATTCCGGTTCGCAACAGGGAGCGAACGATCAAGGACGCGGTGATGAGCGCCCTCTCGCAACGGGCCGGATTCGAGTTCAATGTGATCGTGGTCGACAATCACTCGACCGACCGCACGTCCGAGATCCTCAGCGACCTGGCAACCCGCGACGCTCGTTTGGTCCATCTCAGGCCGTCTCGCAGCGATCTTGGAATTGGCGGTTGCTGGAATGAGGCGGTGTACTCAGAACACTGCGGCGAGCACGCAGTCCAGTTGGATTCTGATGATCTTTATTCCGGCGAGGAGACGTTGGCGAAGATCGTTGCAAAGATCGACGAAGGACCGTACTCGATGGTGATCGGCTCCTACACGATCGTCAACTTCGACCTTCGGGAAATCGCTCCCGGGTTGATCGACCATCGCGAATGGACTCGCGAGAACGGGCACAATAACGCGCTGCGTATAAACGGGCTCGGCGCGCCGCGTGCGTTTTATGTTCCGGTGCTCAGGGAGATCGGGTTTCCCAATGCCAGCTACGGCGAAGACTATTCGGTCGCATTGAGGCTCAGTCGTCACTATGAGATCGGCCGCATCTACGAGTCGATCTATTACGCTAGACGATGGGAAGGGAACTCCGATGCCGCGCTCGCCGTCGCCACAGCCAATCGCTACGACGCCTACAAGGACCATTTGCGAACGGTCGAGATACTCGCCAGACAGCGTATGAATCGCATATGAATTGGAACGACAAGATAATCGAGGAGCGGGACCTTCGCGCCTATCGAACTGAAGACTCCGATGACAGCCTGGAAGCTGCGGTTGCCGCGTTGATCGATCAGCAATGCGCGACGTGGTCGTTGCTGAGGCAGGGCTACGAGGCGTTCGCGCAGATCGAAACGAAGCGCGTTGCCGTGCAGGAATCGGAGGTTGTCATTCAGCATAATTCTCGTCGCGCGATCAGCACGTCGGCTTTGGTTGACAAAGCTTCGGTCGAAGCCCGACCTTGCTTCCTGTGTCCCGCGAACATGCCGCCGGAAGAGAAGGGAATCGCCTACGGTGATGGTCTGGTGATCACCTGCAATCCTTTTCCGGTTCTTGATCGGCATCTCTCGATCATTCATCGCGAGCATATACCTCAACAGATCCAGGGGAACGTCGAGACTCTGCTCACGCTCGCGCAGGATCTAGGCTCGAGCTACTTCGCCTTGTACAACGGCCCGGAATGTGGAGCTTCAGCTCCGGATCATCTGCATTTTCAAGCCTGCTCCCGTGAGCTGCTGCCCATAGAATCGAATCTATTTTGCGACGAGCCGGTCCTGGACGAAGATTGCTCCTACTGTGAAGAGACCGCGCGCAATGCCTTCGAGTTATTCACGCTGGGCGGCTGCGGACGCAGCGTCGTCGTGTTTCGCGGCGGCAACCGAAGCGAAGTCGCGCATTGGGTCTACCGCGTAGTCGAGGAGCTTGGCGGTCAAACTGACAGGTCCGAGCCCCTGATGAACATCATCTGCACCTATGATCCGAGGGTGTGGACGGTGTATTTGTTTCCCCGCGTCCGGCATCGTCCGCGATGTTTCTTCGCGGAGGGCGACGATCAGCTTATGGTGAGTCCGGGCGCAATCGACATGGCAGGCGTCGTCGTCGTTCCCGTTCGGGAGCACTTCGACAAGATTGGCGCTGAACAGGTGACGCAAATATTCGCAGAGGTCAGCATGAACGGGTCGCTGGTGAACGAGTTGATCGACGACGTCTGCGCGTTGCCTGAACCGGAGGGGCCCGAATGGTGAGCCTGTATGAGGAGCCCGTAATCGACGTGGGGCTGTTGACCACCAACCGCGCAGTGACAATTGAGCTTGCCGGAAGCTACACCAGCGCCGGTGGCGGCTTGCTTTCGGAGGGCGCGCACACCGCGCGCGCAGAGAACGGCGCGGTCACGTTCGACGGGTTGACTTCACTCGCTGCGCCGGCGATCGAGCTTTCCCCTGTTGATTTCGATTCGTCCCGATTTACCGTTCGCGGAGTCAAAATTGGGATCGGTTTCCACTGGGAGCGTGAAGAGTCTCAGCAGTTTCAAGGCACGCTGAAGGTGATGGCTGCGGGCGACTCATTGACACTGATCAATCAAGTGCCGATAGAGTCCTATCTAATTAGCGTTATCTCGTCGGAGATGAGCGCATCCTGTCCCGCTGAACTGCTGCGAGCGCATGCCATCATTTCGCGCAGCTGGCTCCTCGCACAGTTGGCCAGGCCGAGCACGCGGCCGGCGTCGACGGCGAGTGCCTCCTCCGAAGCATCGGCCGCTGAAGATGAACTCATCAGGTGGTATGGCCGGGAGAGCCACCAGCACTTCGATATTTGCGCGGACGATCATTGCCAGAGGTACCAGGGGATTTCGAAAGCGTTCTCGGAATCGGCGTTCGATGCCGTTCACGACACTCGCGGTCAGGTGCTCACGTATGGCGGCGAGGTATGCGACACCCGATACTCAAAAAGCTGCGGCGGGATGACTGAAATCTACAGCTCAGTGTGGGAAGACGAAGACTTCCCATATCTCAAGCCGGTTTACGATGGCCCGGGCAGTGAGCCGCCTGGCCATCGTCTTCCGCTGTCCATCGAAGCAAACGCGGAAGATTGGATCGCCTCGACGCCGCTGGCTTACTGTGCGATGGTGACGCCCGAGCTTCTCGGTCGCATACTGCCCGGCTTCGACCAGGAGACCGGCGACTTTTATCGCTGGCGCGTCGAGTATTCGCAAGAGGAACTGAGCGAAATACTGCGTTCGCGAGTCGGACTTGATTTCGGGCAGATTCACGCGCTGCTTCCAGTAGAGCGAGGCGAGTCAGGTCGGATCATCAAGCTCAAGATCGCGGGTGAGAAGCGGACTCTGGTCATAGGCAAGGAGCTCGAAATCCGGCGAGCGTTGTCGCCATCGCATCTTTACAGCTCGGCATTCGTAGTTCGAGCGGCGGCGCAATCTGGATCAGATTACCCGGCAAGATTCACGATAATCGGAGCCGGGTGGGGACACGGTGTGGGTCTTTGCCAGATCGGCGCTGCGGTGATGGCTGATCGAGCTCACACTCACCAGGAAATTCTCGCTCACTATTTCCAAAACTCCACGATCAATAAGCTTTATTGATGCGGTCTCGGCTTGCCATCCGGGGGCCTGCTTTACGTGCACGCATCTGGGAAAGTCCGATCCCACAAGCGAACACGAAAAAATCCAAAATCTTGAATTGCCGCCTGGAAACCCTGCTTAGGGCTTTGGCGCAGGCGGGCAGCAAGCGAGTCAATTCCGGCCCCGGCTGGACTTAACAGAGATGTCTCGTCAGGCCGATTCGAACCTAGTAATGCGAAATCCAGCCGTCCCCTTTGGCACGCCGCTTGGCTACACATCGGCCGTAACAACGCTCTAAGAATCCGCCTCTTCGACGGGCGTTACGAAGGGTGTTAGGTCTCAGGCTCTGGGCACACGGCCGAACGCCTAACACCCGGTATTACTTCGTGCCACCCCCTCACTCCTGGAAAGGAGTCCAAATGGACGATCTTCTCCGAGACCCGCAATACGCGATTCGAACGCTCACGAAGCAACCCGGCTGCACGAATCATAGCAGCGCTCGCTCCGGCGTCCATGAGTAAGCCATAGTCGTGAAATCCTCAATCCTCCTCCTTCGAGGATGGCGTCAAGCAGAGATCGCCATCCTCGCTTTTGTATCCAGCATCGCCGGTCAGAAACCAATTACCCACACAAGCCGCGGCCGGTGTCGCCGGATCGTTGTGGTAGCGAAGGAAGAGAGCCGGGTCAGAAATATGGATCGCTATTTGGCCGCGGACGCCCGGCTGTAAAGGGCACGCATGCTCATCAACTACGTCGACCACACGACCGGGCACAACGCGGCCTACAAAATTATCCGGCGTCGAATACCATGGCTCGCACGCTCCGGCTATCACCCCGGTCTCGGGCCTGCTGTAGACTGTCGCGAGGTCTGCGCCCAGGACGTCGCTGGCCCACTCGCGGCCTTCTTTAGGTAGGGGTTCATCGGTAACGATCAATTGAAGGTTCGAGTCCACGCGTTCAGGTTGCCGCCCGTACATCAGTTCGCTCATTTTCGGCGCGGGGAAAAAGGCGTGAGTAACCTCGCAGCGCTGTATCACACTGAACTCGTCGTGATGCGAGGTTGCTGCGACGACTGAGCAGCCATACCACCACGCTGGATAGAGCATCGCGAGAAGAACCCTGACCGAGCTCCAATCGTTCGCAGCCCAGAAGATCGAGCGCGAATCGAGTGCAAGATTTGTAAACATCTCGAACGCGGCGAGCGCGCCGAAAAGAGATGCATGGCTATGAACGACGCCTCTCGGGTTGCCTTTCACGCTGGTGTAGAACGCAAAAGCCGGCGAGTGAGGTTCGGTTTCCACTGCTTTGAAGTCCGAAGATGCTCTATCGATCTCACTCCAGAAATCTTTCCTTCTAGGATCCGTTGCGGATGGCCTGAGGTCGCGCGCTACGTACACGTGATCGAGGTTCTCGGGGTCCGAAGCGAAGGAATCGAAGGCGCTGGTGATCGATTCACTAACGACTAGAAATCTGGCTTCCCTGTCGGCAAGCGTCTGCCTGAGCGAACCGGGGTCCCGGGAGACTGAGAGTGGGGCAACGACGCCGCCCGCCTTGAGGGCTCCGAGGTGCGCGACCGCAAGCGCCGCCGACGGAGGAAGCATCACAGCGATCGTGTCGCCCTCTACGAAGCCGGACTCGGACAGCGACATCGCGAACTTATCGGATAGGAAATCGAGGCCGCCAAAAGTGTACGTGTTGATCCCCGCCGGCTTTAACTCGCTGAGGGCCACGCGAGTTATCGCATCAGGATGCCTGCTGCAGATTGCGCTTGCGATGTTGAAGCGCTGAGGGGTCGGCCACCGGAATTCCCGGCAAGCTTGTTCGTAGCTTGTGAATCGTTCGAGGTGTGGAGTGGGATCATCCTTGTGCATACGAGAAGACTTGTAGGGGCAGCCCTATGTGGCTGCCCCGGACTGGATGAACCGTGATAAATCTGAACGCGCATTGGCTGGGGCGGCCACGGAGGGCCCCTACAGGCCAATCGCCCAATTCAGTCCGCCGCACTCCCGGCTGCGCTTGCCGGTTCGTTGGCCTGATCGACGACTAAACGAGCGATACGCTCCCTATGGTAGCTCGCGTCGCCGAACATCAGCTCAGAAGCCTTGGCTCGCTTGTAGTAGAAGTGAACGTTCTCGTCCCAGGTGAAGCCGATTCCCCCATGGACCTGTATCGCCAGATTTCCGATCTCGCGATACGCGTCGCTGGCGTACATCTTGGCCATGGAAACGGCCAGGGAAGCCTGTTTCGGGTCGTTACCCATTACCCACGCCGCATAGTAGACCGACGAGCGCGCGCTTTCCGTCATCAGCAACATATTGGCGCAGTGGTGCTGGACGGCTTGAAACTGCCCGATCGGTTTGCCGAATTGCTTGCGCGTTTTGGCGTACTCCACCGAAGCGTCGAGGAGCCACTGCATTCCTCCGACCATCTCCGCTGCCAGCGCGAGGGTCGCAACGTCAATCGAACGCTCGAGCGCCTCGCGAGCCTTCCGGTCGTCGGCGATCACATCCTCAGCTCGCACCACCACATCGTGATAGTCGACCGCACACAAATGACGAGTTGCGTCTACTCCGGGCATCGCCGTGATGCTCACGCCGGCGGCCTTCGAATCCACAAACGCCAGAATCAGATCGGAGCCCGAACGCGCGACTGTAATAATAAGATCTGAAACCGAAGCATCGCTCACAAAGAGCTTTGTGCCGTTGAGCTTGAAGCCGCCGTCCGCACGCGTGGCCGCGAGATTCACCGCGTCCGGATTCCAGCTTGCGCCCTTCTCCAGCAGCGCGACCGTTGCCTTTGATCGACCTTCACAGATGGCTTGAAGACGAGCGCGGCGGTAGTCCTGCGAACAGGCGACTTCGATCAGCGATCCCGCCAGCGCCAGCGTCGAGAGGAAGGCGCCCGGCAAAAGAGCGCGTCCCATCTCTTCGAACGCCACCGCCATCTCGACCATCCCGAGCCCGAGTCCGCCGTCGTCCTCCGAGAAGATCAGGCCGGTCCAGCCCTGTTCGACCAGCTTGTTCCATACTGTGTCCGAATATGGCTGATTCTTTTCGATCATCTCTCGCACGAGGGCGGGTGGGCACTCCTGTGCGAAAAGCTCCCTTGCGGATCGTTGAAAAAGCGTCTGTGTGTCACTCAGCTCGAATTCCATGTCTCTCCTGGTTCTTGGCGTCCTTCGCGGATCTTGGCGTCTTTGCGCGAAACAGGTTCGCGCAAAGTCGCAAAGATCCGCAAAGGCGCTAAGGTCAATAGCT
>DATIFP010000033.1:0-35897 GCA_035455165.1 Blastocatellia bacterium | reverse complement strand
CAAACAGCGGACTCTCCCGGCCAAGCTGGGCGCCCGGCGCAACCCGTCGCACGGCGATGACTAATGTTCCGGCGGGATACTACTTCAACCCGCTCGCGTTCGCCCGTCCTACTGTTCAAGAGATGCAGCCAATCCCAAGCTCAAATGGCACGGCTATCGCAAACGCTCTCGGCACAGACATCGGCAACGTCGGGCGCAATGTCTTGCGCGGCCCGCGACAGTCAAACGTGGACTTCTCCGTCATCAGGCGCCTACCGATCAGTGAAACAAAAAACATCGAGATGCGTGCCGAATTCTTCAATCTTTTCAATCACGTCAACTTTGCAAATCCGATCGGCAACTTCAACGCCGTGCCTTCAGACAGCATCGATCGGAACACGGGCCAGATCATCAACCCCGCCGATCTCGGCGATTTCGGACGCATCAATTCCACAAGCAATAACCCGCGTCTAATCCAGTTGGCAGTCAAGTTCAGTTTCTGAGCTGCAGATAGATGAACGAAACTTGAGCGGGACACGTCCGTCAAAGGGCGAGCCCCGCTCCAGTCAAGTCATATACATGATGGTTCGGTGTCTTAGTTGACAGGTTTGAAGTAATGTTTGGCAACCCACTTTGCTACCTTCTCCCCCATCTTCACCCCGTGCTTGCAGGATGTGCGATAGTGCATGCCGCCATAGATCCGAGCCTCAATTATCTCATTGATCAATTGATCCGTTTTGTTGAACGTGCGCGACGTGCCCGTCGCAGTGCTCGTTAGCGTGATGCTAACTTGCTTTGAATCAAAAAATCTGCGCAGCGCTTCTGCGTAAGCCCCGGTGAATGCCCCATGCGCCGCAGGGTATTCGGGATGGCCCGGGGTCGTCACAAGCGGTAGCCATGCTGGGTCGGCGTCAGTGGCCGGGTTGTCATCCGTTTCTGCTGAGCGGATCGCAGTTACCGGACGCCAGAAACCAAAGTGGTACTTCGAATCCCAAACCGCTATTTGTGAGTCCGCCACTGTAACATAGAGCACAGCAAACAGACGCGCGTTGTCGGCTAGATTCATATCCTGTTCGGCGGCGAAGGTGCGGAATATACGGGCGTACTGCGCGCCAGGGTGCTCAATACCATAGAAGCGACCTATCTCGGTCTGCTCCGCGGTCCGAGTCGTGCTGTTTGCGTCTCCCAGACTCTTCGTCTCGTTGAAATCTGCTGCCCATCGCGCACTACCCAGCGGCGGCGGGCCTTCGGCCCGGAACTGCGAGGGGCTGAGGATCCCAAATGGTCGCGTTTCGGCAACCCAGGGAGTCAGGGCCGGGGCAAGAGCCGGTGGCGTAGGTTGCCACGCACCGGGGCCGCTTCCGGGCGTGTACGTGATATTCGCGTTGCGGCCGTCGCCCCCGCGCGATTCCAGAAAGAGAGCCGCGACCTCCTCGCCCACGGCAATGCCGTGAGTTTTGGCGTCGCCGTCCGTGATAGCGGCGAGCGAAGTTGCGTATTGTGAATCGAGGAAAGCTTGCTGAGTTGGCAACAAAGTCTTGAGGACGTTGTAGGCCGCTGCTACGGCCGCCGCTTCCTTCGACGCATCCGGTGGGACATTCGAGGGCGTTACGGCATAGACGCTATAGCCGCCATCGATTGCATTGACCGCATCGTAAATTGCCGCATGCATGTATGCGAGGTCGATGACCATTGCGGCAGGGCTTCTCCCTGCGTTCAGGGCGGCGATCGCTCCATTCGCGTTCCAATCAGTTACCTGGTCGGCCCGGGCGTTCACGGGCAAGAGCAGGAAACAGAGGGCGAGCGGTAATGCGAGCTGCCGCAGCGCCCTTTTTCTGGTAATCACTACTGCTGTCTTTTCATTTATTCTGTGTTGAAACATGGGATCTCCTTTGTGGTCTGTATCAAGAGAACGTGCTCATTGAGGCGAGTGAAACCCACTCAAACGCCTGCAGCGGGAAGTGTGCTTGTCTCATAGCGTGAGAAGCGCATACGAAACCTGTCTTTCCTATCCTGCGGAGCGACTATCACGGCTTCTCCCATCTACACACGTGCGATTTAGGTCGAAAACCTCTAACGGCATCGCGAATTTATTGATTCGGTGTGTGTTGGGTGGAGCACGAACGGTGTTATAATCTGCCCGTCCTGAGGGTTAGCAATCATACGAATGTGCCGGTATGACATCACCCTTGCCATATATGACATCACCCTCGCCAGATGAAGCTACTCAACTGCTGCTGGATTGGAGCAACGGTGATAAAGCGGCTCTAGACAGGCTGATCCGTACCGAGCGCCGCATACCTGGTCGGCAAGATCAAAACCGCCAAGCGCGCTGTGGCGCTTGGCCTCGCCATGCTGATGATAGCCGGAGCAGCTATCATCTATTTCATATACTTCACCCGCCGCGAGGCGATAGATTCCAGTGCCGTCCCGCCCTCCGTCAACGCCAGTAATGACGAGAAGAAGGAGCGGCTGACGAAGCCTGAGACCGAGAATGCGGAAGCCAAAAAGCTTTACCAGCAAGGCGAGTACTACTGGCAGAAAAATACGGACGAGGCGACGCTTGAAAGCGGCGAGTATTTCAAGCAGGCCATAGAAAAAGATCCTAAGTTCGCGCTGGCGTATGTCGGGCTGGCCAAGTATTACATCATAATGGCGGGCTTTGGCAACATGCGGCCGAACGAAGCCTATAAGAAAGCAGAGGACGCGCTGTCCGAAGCGTTTGCCATTGACGACAGGCTCGGCGAAGCTCACCTTTATTTGGGAATGGTCAAGATGTGGTACGACTGGGACTGGTCGGGCGCCGAACGGGAACTCAAGCGTGCTATTGAGATGGACCCGGACGGTAACCCGCGCGGTATGTATAATCGCTTCCTGGAAGTGACGGGAAGGATTGATGAAGCCATCGCCGATGCGAGCGTTGATTGGAATGAACCAACTGGCTCAAGACTCCAAAGGGTGGAACGTTTGCCAAAGCTCTTCTGTCTTGCCGGGCGTTACAACGAAGCGATTGGGGCATGGAGGAAAATACTCGAGAAAGAACCTAATCGCAGCGGGATGGCGCACCTGGCCATCGGAGAGATTCATGCGAAGCAGGGAAGGTATGAGGAGGCGCTCGCCGAGATGGTTGAGGTGAGACCTCGCATCCGCTATCCCAGAGAGCTGGCCAGGATCGGCTATGTCTATGCAGCCGCGGGTAAGAGACGCGAGGCGATCAAGATACTCGAAGAAATGAAGGGCTTAACCGGAAAGCGGTACAACTTGATTACACACATCGCCGCCAAAGCTCGGGGGTGGACGTTCTGAATGATGAAGAAGTCGAGCACCGTTCCCGCGGCTGTAGACATTCCCGCTCGCAGCGACGATTCCACATCGGCCACCCTCCCGCCAATCATAATGAGGTATTTCCCGCGCGGGATGATTGCGGTCATCAACAGCTCGACGTCAGCCATCTTCATCATCGCGTCGGTAGCTTCGATGCCTTTCGCGATCGAGCTCGTCTCTATGCCTATGCAATGATGCCCGCCGGTGAAATCGCTTGCGCTCATCGGTTCCTCCTCTCTCAGTTGGTTTTTGCGGCGACTCCGATGTTGGCGATGGTTGCGCCTTTGGTCATCGACGGCACGGCGCAGATGTATAGGACAACCCCGGCGCCCGGCGCGCGAGCCTCGAAGATAGTTTTTCCTACGTAATCCGTCACGTAGCCGACTTTCATCCCTTGCTCCACGTAGGTGCCCCGCTTCACCAGCGGATAGAAGATGCCGGTTTGCTCGCTTGCGATCGACAGGATCTTCTCGAGCCATACGGGATGCTCGATCGGCGCCGGCGCTCCCGGCAGCATCTTCAAGTAGCGCATCACGCTCAGCGAGCCGTCGACCAGCGCGCCGAGGTCTTCCGGCTCGACTGTCCCGGCGTGTCCGGCTTCGACCGTAATCGACGGCTTGCCGCGAGTACTCGCAGTGTTCTCAAGGTAGCGCGATGCGTTGGGGTCCTTCGGGCGGTCGGCTGAGATGATGATGTGATCGAGCCCAAACGCCAGAACCATCTCTCGCGAGATTCGATCCTGATTCTCGTTGCCCGTCTTCGTCCAGTAGCTGTAAGGTCGCAGGCTCTCGTCGAGATCACCGCCGTGCAGATCGATCAGATGATCGCACTGCTCGACGACCTGTTTGGTGATCAGGTAAGAGGCGCGATCGGTTTGCGTGCCGTCCATCTTGCCGGGATACATGCGATTCATGCTCTTGCCGTCGACGGGATTGACGTGCGGGACTTTTTGCTCGAAGGAAGGTATGTTCACGAGCGGCACGATGATGACTGTGCCGGAGATCTCGGACGGGTCGAGCATTCCAATGAGTTTTTCCAGCGCAATGATCGATGCGTACTCGGTTCCGTGAGCGCCCGAGACGAGCGCAAGCACCGGCCCTGGCTTCGCTCCGTGAACAACGGCGACCGGGATCCTGGTAGCCGCGTCGACGGCGGCCGGTACTTCGATGGCGCCGGTGACTTTCTGCCCGCGTTTTGCGGTTGCCGTTCCCACCGTGAACGTCGCTTTGTCTTGCGCGATGTCGGCGCTCGCGACGCTCAGCACAACCAGCATTGTTGCGACTATTCTGCCTTTCATTTAGACCTCCGCATTGTCGGACAATGATTCGAGGAGTGTGATCTCAAGCGTCGCTTCCGCGCCGCTCGAATTGCTCTGCCGGCTGAATCAGGCAGGCGAGACGCCTGCGCTCCCAGGGCCGGGAGAAAAGAGAATAGCTCAGACTGGGTAATCCGTCATTAGGGATGCAGGCCTTTGGCGCAATTCACGATTGGTGTGCGATTGAGGGAGGATATCGCAGATGGCAAATGAAACTCTGACGCTTCATCAAAGGGTCCCGAACATTACAGAGAAGCAGGCGGTGGGCGCGATCTTAAAGAAGATCACCCGAAGCTCCCCGGAGTTCCAGCGTTTTATCAGGAACACGAATCCCGACATAGTATTCAAAAACGAGGAGCACACCGGCGCCGATATGATGATGACCGGGAAGCTAAGCGAGAAGCTCGATGAGCTAGCCGATCTCGTCAAGACCGAATTACCAGGGTTTAAGCTCAGGGTCACGGAAGCCTGGGACGAAAACATGGAGCACAGTGCTACGAGCACTCACTACGAAGGAAGGGCAGCGGATATGACAACTGACCCTATAAGTCCTGGGAAGCTCGGCCGACTGGCGGGGCTGGCGGTTGAAGCTGGATTCGAGTGGGTATTCTTTGAGAATGACAAGCACGTGCACGCGTCGATGTCGCGATAGACGGGCCTATTTGGCTTTTGCTTCGGACTTCTGGTTCTTTTTCAGATAGGCATTCAACCCCGCAAACAACGACGCGGCGATTCGTTCGCGGAATGGGCCGGTCTGGAGCAGGGCTTCGTCTTTGGGATTCGACAGGAAAGAAACCTCTGCAAGCACGCTCGGCATGGCTGCGCCCAACAACACGACGAAAGGCGCGTGCTTGACACCGCGATTCATCGCGGTGCGCGGCGATTGGGCGCCGATGCCTCGCACGAGGCCGGCCTGAATGTACCGCGCAAGCTCACGAGACTCGGTCACTCGATTACCCACGGTGACGCTTGCGAACATCGGCTCGGGTTTGTCGGCTGCCTTGTCGCTCGCCAGCTTGGCGTTCTCGCGCGCTGCGGCTTGCAAATCTTCGGCAGGAGCGCGATCCGGGCTGAGAAAGAAAGTTTCGACACCGGAAGCCACGCGGGACGGGCTCGCGTTCGCGTGAATCGATATGAACAGGTCGGCGCCCCTCGAGTTGGCAATTGCGGTTCGCTCCTCTAGTGCAACGAAGCGATCGGAATCCCGCGTCATTACCACTTCAATTTCTGGGTAGTTGCTCTTGACGTAAGCCCTCAATCGACGGGCGACGTCAAGCACTAGGTCTTTTTCGCGCATTCCATTTGCGCTGATTGTGCCGGTATCGTGACCGCCGTGACCGGGATCAATAACGATTCGCTTGATTGGCGAACCTCCGGCGTTTGCGTCGATCTTCGCCGACAGGGCCTGCGCGGCGGATGCCGGCGAGTTGGCAATGTTGGGCGTCGCCGGTGAGCCGAGCGGCACAATCGGTTCGCCGATCTCAGGCAATGACATAAGGGTGCCCTTGTTTGAGGCGCCGAGATTTCCCGCTCGCGGCTGTACCTCGCGAGCTTCCGTTTTCGCGCCAGCGGCAAGAGCGTGGTCCGGCCGCGCAAAGCGAGGCGCCGGGTTGAGTGAACCTGCGCCTGATGCGTGAAGATCTATGATGATCCGCTCGGGATCCGAAAGCATAAATGTGGAGTAACTGGCGAGAGACCAAACCTCGATGTCGATCTGAACGTCAGCTCCCGCGCTCGCGCGATCACGCACGACGATTCGTTTGAGCAGGCTGGCATCTCCAACGATGAACCGCCTGCCGTAGAGCGATGATGAAACAACTGTGTTGGAGAGTTGGATGCTCAGCCGATTTCCGTCGCGCCGCTGGGTATAGCGAGTCTCACCCGAGAGATCGATCACCACACGAGCGTATTCGGGCCCGCTGAAATTGCGAACGTTAGTCAACAGCGGCACTTCCAGCCGGGCCTCGCTGCCACGCAAGGAATCCGAGGAGACGATCACATCCCCCGGGCGATTCTTGAGCTGCACCTCGAATCGCGCCAGCACCGCGCGCGCCTCGCGAGCGAGCACGGACTGGGGGAAATGAGAGATAAGCTCGGTGTACGCCGCGGCCGCGCCGTCAAGATCTTGGAGATTCTCTTCGTAGATCTGCGCGATTCCCATCAACGCGTCGCCGACAAAGCTACTGTGGGGATGTTCGACAATGAGGTTCCGGTAAGATTTGATTGCTTGTTGGTACAGCGCTGAGTCGCCGGTTGCGTCGGCCATTTCGCGAAGCAATTCCGACCTTCGCGCCAGCGACTCGGCCGAATAATAGTTGTCGGTATTGAGACGAATGACTTGACCGTAAGCATCCAGCGCACGCAGATAGTCGTTCGCGCTGCGCTCTTCGAGGGGCCGCTCGTGCAATGCCCGCCCGAGATCGCCCGCGTACCGGAACAGCCTGCTGGCCAATGAGCTATCGGCTGTTGATGAAGAAGAATTCGGATCTGCGGCGTTCAGGACCGGCCGGACCGTCAGGCAGAAAACCAGCGCAAAGACAATCCCGCTGGCCATCAACTTGTAGCGTCCCGAAGGCTCCATAGCGTTACGGAAAATCGAGGGGGACAGCCGGCCATCCAGGCGCGGCACCGGGTGCAGTATACAACAAAGAAAGCGCAGTCAGTTACCGGATCAACTGAGGAGGCTCTACCGCCGCGGGAGCAGAGGGGAGGCTGTCATTGAGCGAGATCCGGATCTTCGCGGTGGCCGCCGTACCAGAGTTCGAGGCCCTCTCTCTTCTTGAGGGCCTTCGGTCCACCGATGAGGAACCCAAAAAAGATCCGCGATACCTGGCGGCCGGTGTACATTCTGAGCTTCCTGCCTGAGGTGGTCACCGACTCGCGAAGAACAACGAATCGGCCCTGGCGCTTCAAGCCCTGGCTCATCCAAATTTCTTCGGATGCGAAGAGCTCTTCGTCGAATCCACCCACGTTTTCGAAAGCTCGCCGGGTGCAGAACAGGAAGCATCCGCACGCAATACCGCTTGCGCGAAAGATCCTCACGAGCGTTGGCTGCATAATCTTGGCGTAACGCGGTACCCGGCCATCGAACCTCACCGCGGAGCCTCCGCCTGCCGCCCCGCTATTCATCGCCTCAATTGCGGCCCGAATGACCGTTTCGTCGACCAGAGTATCAGCATCGACAAAGATGAGTTTGTCGGCGCGAGCCTCGCGAGCGCCGGCGTTACGGGTTGCGGCGATTTGCCGCAGGTTCACTCGAATCACACGCGCTCCGTTAGCTTCCGCGATGTCCGCAGTGCCGTCCGACGACGCGTCATCAGCTACGATGATCTCGTAGGGCTCGTCACAGCATTTCGCCGCGCGGTTAATGGCGTCGAGCGTACGGCCAATGAGAGCCTCTTCGTTGTAAGCCGGGACTACAAAGGAAATCATGGTGTCGTCTAGTAGTTGTTCGATAGGCGGCTGCTTGCCTCTCCACCCGAAAAGATAGCGGGCTTGGGCGCCGCCGTTACCGAGGACGCCAAACGTTTCACGGGGCTCTTGCTTGCATCGTAGCGGGCGGAAATGCTGCGCACATAGTTCTGCGTTTCCCGGTATCGCGGGATTCGATAGCCGGAGTTCACCACGGCGTTCTCGCCGGCATTGTACCCCGCTAATACCAGACTAACGTCGCCGTTAAATGAGTCAAGCAGGAAGCGGAGGTACCTGGTTCCGCCCTCTATGTTCTGTGCGGCATCGTATATGTTCGTCACTCCGAATCGCGCGGCGGTGGCGGGCATGAGTTGCATCAGCCCGGTCGCGCCTTTGTAAGATCTCGCGCGCGCATTAAACCCCGACTCCTGCCTCATCACCGCGACGATCAAATTCGGATCCACTCCGTTGCGCGCGGCCGATTGTGCGATCAACTCATCATACTTCGGATTGCCGGTCGTCTGCATCTCGCCCGTGCCGGCAACCGAGGAAGCGGTCAGGACGATTGGCGGCGTGGTTAAAGGCAAAGAAGGCGCGCCAGCGGCGGGTGATTTGGACGCCACGTTTTTTGTTGGCGCGCCCTGGTTCTTCGCCGTGGTGGCCGGCGCTTGCTTGTCGATTCGTGGAAGGGTCACGACTTCGTGGACTACGAGTGCGGGTGTTCGCTGGAGCTGCCCGGTTGCAGCTTCGACGTTTAATGGAAAACTTGCTTCCTGGGCTCGCGTATCACTGACGATCAGCGCCAGGAGTGCCACTATCATCAGGCCGGCCGGCAATCTCATTCATCCTCCACTCTGGCTTGAGGTTCTCAACAGCCAACCTCAGGCGGAATCAACTCGAGCCGAAAACGCGGCTCGCAAACGGAGGCCGAACTCGCTTGTACCGAAATAAAGTGGAGTTGAAACTGGCGGGAGCGGCTCTTTCAACTCACTTCGGTAGCCAGTCATCCTCGAGAACCGCTTGCGCGTTTCCGTAAGGCCTTGGCTTTGCGACCCAGGATCACTCCTGGTGTGCCTTTATCGGTGACTTCAAAACAACCTTATGAACGTGGCCAGTCTAATATGCATGATGTGCTTTGTCAATAATTACGGGATGCCGAATAGGGACTGAAGCGAGATCTCGCGATCCGCTGGGTTCCGGTTGTCATTTCAGCCGCAAGGCCTCGGCGAGGGCTTCTTCCTGAGTGGTTACTTCTCCATCGAGCTGCAGTTCGTACACGCGCTTGAGCAAGCGCCCCATATTCGGCCCCGGCTCAATTCCGGCTTCCACGAGGTGGCGTCCCAGAAGCAGCGGATCGGGTGGGCGATGCTCGACACCAAGCTCTCGCGCTCGCTCGATGAACCAGTCCTCGGCGACGGCATTCGACTGGCCGCGCCGGCCGGCTGCGCAAGACTTCGCGACACGATAGAGCAAATCCAGTTCGACGCGTTGGGCCAGCCTTCGAAAGTCACCGTCGTTGGCCGTACCCTGGTAGAACCTACGCGGCGCGCCTTGCTCTTGAACCAGTGAAAGGACCTGCGAACGTACATCGTAGCTTCCGATGCTGTGAACCCCGAGCTTGCTCAGGAGCGAGGCGGTCGGCGCGAGGTACTCATCGGCACTCGTGCGAGGCTCGCCAAGATCGTGACACAAGGTTGCAAGCATCACTGTGAGCCGCTTCGCCTTCGGCAGGTCACTGGACAGCTTGACCGCTTCGTCGACAACAAGCTTAGTGTGTTCAAACGCGTCTTCGCCCGCGTGGGCCGATCGACGACCGACGAGCGCGCCGATCTCAGGAAAGAGCTTATCCAGAACTTCGAGTTGGTGCGCCGCGCTCAACCCGATGGAAGGTCGCTCGGCCATAACCAGCAGCTTTTCAATCTCGCCCCAGATTCGCTCGTGAGGCAGATCGGAAAGGTCGATCCCGCGGCAAAGCTGCACGGTTCCCTCATCGATCATAAGCTCGAACCTTGCGGCGAGTTGGACTGCGCGAAGGACACGCAAACTGTCTTCGGTAAAAGTCTCATCGGAGACAGCTCTCAGGAGGTGATTTTTGAAATCTCCCAGACCGTGGTATGGATCCACGGTCTCATCCCGGAGCGGATCATATAAGATCGCGTTGATGGTAAAGTCCCGGCGACGAGCGGCCTCTTCAAAAGTCATTCCGGGGTCGCCCTCGATCAGAAACCCGCGATGACCCCGTCCGGATTTCGATTCTCGCCGGGGAATCGAGACATCGATCTCGAGGCGTTCCGAGCTGGCCGAATCCTGGACCCCGACTTTGTAAACCGAGAAATGCTCACCGACCGTGTTCACGTGGCCGAATTGTTCGAGAATACTCCGCAGGAGCGCCGGTTCGAGACCGTAGACTTCAACATCGAGATCTTTGGACTCAATCCCGAGCACGCGGTCGCGCACGCATCCGCCGACGAGCATCGCCCTGCCTCCAGCGTTGCGCACAGCTTCACAAAGTCTCACGACCTCAGGGTTCATTCGGGTAAGGATAGCTCTCCCGGAAGCGTCAACGAAAGCGTGCAAAGAGAGTGGCTGCAATCCTAGAGGAGTCCGAGCTTGCCGGCGATCACTCGGTCGAGCTCGGCGATTGGGACGCGATCCTGCATCATGGTGTCGCGGTCGCGGATGGTGACTTGATTGTCCTCGAGAGACTGATGATCGACCGTGACGCACAGCGGTGTGCCAACCTCATCCTGGCGGCGGTAGAGCTTGCCGATTCCTGCGGTGTCGTCGTACACCGCGCGCATTGTTCCGGTCCGCTGGAGCCTGAACTTGATGTTCTTGGCGAGATTGACGATGTCGGGTTTGTTCTTAGCCAACGGGAGCACCGCCACTTTGATCGGGGCGAGATCGTGATGCAGCTTCAGCACAATACGCTTCTCACCCCGCACCTCTTCTTCCTGGTAGGCGTCCATCAGAAACGCGAGCACTTTTCGGTCTACGCCGGCTGAGGGCTCGATTACGTAGGGGAAGATGTGCTTGTTGGTTTCGTGATCGAAGTATGTGAGGTCGGCGGTCGAATCCGGGTTGAGCCGCTTGTCCTCAGGATCAACCGGCTTCTTTGAGTGCGCCTTCAGATCGAAGTCAGTGCGGTTGGCGATCCCCTCGAGCTCGTCCCATTGCTTCTCCTCGTCGTCGCGATCCGGGAAGAACCGATACTGTAAATCGACACAGCGTTTCGCATAGTGGGCGAGCTCTGAGCGGGGCTGTTCGTACTTCCTCAAGTTCTCGGCGCGCATGCCGAGCTCGATGTGCCAGTCATAGCGATCTTCAACCCAGCGTTCGTGCCATTCATCGTCCGTGGTGTCTCCCGCCTTGAGCGCCTCAGGGGGCTTTACGAAGTATTCAATCTCCATCTGTTCGAATTCACGAGTCCGGAAGATGAAGTTCCCGGGTGTGATCTCATTCCGAAACGCCTTGCCGATCTGCGCCACGCCGAACGGCAGCTTGCGATTAGTCGAGTCGAGGATGTTCTTAAAGTTGACGAATATTCCCTGGGCGGTTTCCGGCCGCAGGTAGGTCAATCCGGACTCGTCTTCCACCGGACCGACTGTAGTCCTGAACATAAGATTGAACTGGCGGGGTGGGGTCAGATCGGTTGAACCGCATTCCGGGCATTTTCCGCCTTCGATCTTATCAGCCCTAAGCCTCGCTTTACATTTGCGGCAATCTACGAGCGGGTCAGAAAAAGTTGCTTCGTGGCCTGAGTACTTCCACGCAAGTCGATTCATCAGGATGCCTGCGTCGAGCCCGACCATGTCGTCGCGTTCGTAGACGACCGAACGCCACCAAGCGCGCTTGATGTTGTTCTTCAGTTCCACTCCGAGGGGCCCGTAGTCCCATACCGAGCCGAGCCCGCCGTAGATCTCGCTTGACTGGAAAGCAAATCCTCGGCGCTTGGCGAGGCTCGCTATCGTCTCAATATCCGTCATCACGTCTCCTGTGTTTCGGTGGCCAACCTGTCGATTGGCTGAATCACCAACTATACAATACGGCGACTGAAATATTGAAGGTGGGCCTGCTGTGTGGTAGTGGCGGCGCGAGTGAGTGGCGGAGATTGGCCTGCGCAAAGAGCGTGGAGTGGAAAGCCGCGAGGCGGCAGATTGCAGCCCCGGGCATTCATTTCGATGAATCGAGGTGTCAAAGAGTCATTGGATTGTTAAGATGTTCGTTTCCAGAACCAGGGGGCGTGATGGAGTCCGTAAACGTAACCTGTCCGCATTGTGAAACTCGTTTTGAGGTGCCGGCGGCCCGCGAACGCATGATCTGCCCCCGATGCGGCACGGCGTGGGCCTCCCGGACTCGCGGCGATCATCGCTTTCGTGAGAAAGATCCGCGGATGGCCGATGAAAGCGCCCCACCTCTCGCGATTGTCGAATCAAGGCTCGAGGAGCTCGATGAACTCATGGATCAGGTCCGTTCGGAAATCGAAGCGCTCAGGAGTCGGGAACTGAGCGCCCCTCTTCAACTCGGTTGCTCCTTTTTCGGACTGTTCTTTGTGGTTACGGTAATCCTCGCTGGTTTTATGCTGCTGGGGAAGACCTATTTCGGAGGCTGGATATTCTACCTGTGTCTCGCACTGGTAGTCGCCGCTGGGATCGCCAGAATCCGACGGAACCTCAAGAGCCGCGTGCGGCCGGCAAACTTAAGACTGGAACGGTTCGATCTCGAGCAAAGCCTCGCCAACCTCCAAGCGGAGCGTGACCGCATAGACGGGCTGAGAGCGCGCCTCACCGCAAACGATTGATAGCCGGCCGTGAAGCTTCCCCTTTATTCCGTTGACACAGCAACAGATTGTAGCTTATACATAAGATATATTAAATATTAAGTATACGGAAGGAAATGATGAACGAGCGAGAGAATTTAGAGATAGAGGCGATTCTGGATCGATCTGTGGATGGCTTGTTCCTGTTGATCCTGGACCAACACCACAGGCACGTCGCCGAACTGGAACTGACTGTGGCCCAGGCGCAAGCGCTCCGGTTGCTCCGCGGCGGCCCCGTTTCAACGAGCAAGCTTGCGCTTTTGCTGGGGATTTCGCCGCCCGCAGTTTCCCAGCTAACAGACCGGCTGGTTCGCAAACGCCTGATCGAGCGTCGAGTGGCAGAACGGGACCGCCGGTCGATAACCGTGGAACTCAGCGAAAAAGGCAGGCGTGTGGTCGAGGGCTTCCGTGTGCGGCGCAAGGCGATCTTTGGCGATGTGCTCCTTCGCCTGGCTGCCGAGGACAGGGCGGAAGTCATCGAAGCTCTGGACAGAATCGGACGAGTCCTTCAACCGGGCGCGACTGGGACTGGCGATGAGAAACCTGAGCGGGCTCGAGTTCGGTTGCAGCGCGCGCGGAGGCGGACAGCGGTTCCGGCCCCAATTACATCCAAGATAGGTGAGGAGGTCCAAACGGTGGCGCCAAAACCTAAGAGGATGAGAATAGAATGGGACTAGAACAGAGTGAGATGCACAAGGAGGTGCGTAGAATGAGAGTGATCAAGAACAATTTAATCGCTGTGTTCGCGTTATTGGTGCTGGCGGTATCGGCGGCGGCGGCACCGCCACGAAGCGCGAGTCAGGACGACAAGGTGCGCAAGGAGCTTGTAACGCTCCCATATTACGGCGTATTTGACAACCTGGAGTATCAAGTAAACGGTGATACGGTGACGCTGTCGGGACAGGTTCTACGTCCAAGTACGCGGAGCGACGCGGCTCGCCGAGTGTCGAGGATCGAAGGCGTTGACCACGTGATCAACAACATCGAAGTGTTGCCGCCTTCTCAGTTTGACGACTCGATCCGTGTGCGTGCGTACCGTGCTATCTTCCGGACAGGCGGGTTGTACCGCTACGCGATGGGTACAAATCCGTCTATACACATCATCGTCAAGAACGGACACGTTACGCTTGAAGGAGTGGTATCGAACCGGATGGACAGCCAGCTCGCCTATATGGCGGCCAACGGACTGCCGGGCGTGTTCTCGGTGACCAACAATCTGCGCGTTCAGTAGATTTATGAAACAAGCTGGACGCCAGCGCGTTGAACTATGACGGTGGTTCGGAATAACGCCGAAAAACGAGTGACAACCCCAATGCGGGCTTGTCACTCGTTTAGTCTAACGCTACTTTTAGTAGCAGCAGTCAAGTTAGGGAGGTTTGAATCGAGATGGAACTCAATAGAGAGATTATCAAGTCAAGGTTGAGCAAGGTAGGAATGGTCGTTTTCGCACTTGCTCTTGCCCTGGCCTTGGAGCTTGGTTTTGGCACACACAGGGTCGCCGTGGCCGACCCGGGGCAAGCGGCTTTGCCTTCTCCGCAGGACCTCTCGCGCACGTTTATCAACGTGGCGAAGCAGGTCAAGCCGTCGGTCGTCAACATCGATGTAGTCGAGAGGACCAGGCGCACATCGATGCGGTTGCCGGAGGGCTTCCCTCAGATCCCGGGATTTGGAGACATGCAGCCGCGCCGCCAGCAGGGGACCGGGTCAGGTGTGATCATCAGTCCGGACGGTTATATTCTCACGAACAACCACGTTGCCGGATCGGCCGATCAGATCAACGTCAAGCTTGCCGATGGGCGCGAGTTCAAAGCAAGGGTCATAGGCAAGGATACGGAAACCGATCTCGCGGTTATCAAGATCGACGCGCAGGGCTTGCCCTACGCGAGGCTGGGTGACTCTGACAGACTCGAGCAGGGCGAATGGGTCATCGCGTTGGGAAGTCCCTTTGGACTTCAGCAAACGATGACCGCCGGTATCGTCTCTGCGATCGGCCGCGATCTGGGTACCTCCGCCGGCCAATTCACAAACTTTATCCAGACCGATGCGTCTATCAATCCCGGCAATTCCGGGGGGCCGCTGATCAATATGCAGGGAGAAGTCGTCGGGATAAACTCGATGATCTTCTCACAGACAGGCACTAGCGCGGGAATAGGATTCGCTATTCCATCGAATCTCGCAAATAAAGTCTATGCGGCGCTGATCAAGGACGGTAAAGTCACGCGAGGCTATCTGGGAATCTTCTTGCAACCGGTCTCCCCCGCGCTTGCCAGGTCGGTCGGGTATTCGGGCACTGAAGGCGCCGTCGTCGGGGATCTCGCCAAACAAGACACCCCAGCCGCAAAGGCCGGGTTGCGGAGCGGCGACGTGATTGTAGAGTTCGACGGCAAGCGAGTCACCTCGCCCAAACAACTCACCGAGATGGTTGCCGACACACCGGTCGGCAAAGCGACTTCTCTCAAGTATGTTCGGGATGGCCGGGTTGAGACATCAACGATCAGACTCGGCGAGCGTCCGACGGACTCCAGCGACGAAGACAAGCCCGATCAGGAAGATCCGGAACAGGACGGAAGCAAGTTGGGCCTTTCCGTGTCGAACGTGACCCCCGAACTCGCGAGCCGTATGAAGCTGAGAATGCCATCGGGCGTCGCGATCACAAGGGTGCAGCCGGACGGGCCGGCCGCGGACGGGGGTCTGCAACCCGGCGACATCATCCACCGCGTGAACCGGATGCCGGTCACCAACCGGCAGGACTATCTCAGAGCGGTTTCTTCGCTCAGGGGAGACAAAGAAGTCACGCTTCAAATCGAGCGCGGCGGTCAGCTGCGGTTCGTATCGCTGACGCTTGAGTAACGAGGGTTCGTGAACCTTGTGTGTGAAGAGGGCGGTGGATGCTCGCCGCCCTCAGTCTTTGCGCCCGTGCCGGTGCTGTCGTAAACGATCTTCTCTCACCTATAATCGAGCGGATGAAAAGAAAACTGGTCTCCGCTCTGCGAACCGCGTTCATCCTCTCCCTCACGGCTCTCTTCAGCCTGCAAGCCAGCGGCCAGCGACCGAACCCGCTCACCGATCAGTATTCTCCGGGGTTGATGTCTGAATTGCAGCGGCTTCGCGACGGGGCATTGGCGAGCGATTACGCCTACATCCAGCTTGCTCACCTGTGCAACAACATAGGCCCGCGCTTGAGCGGGTCAGCCCAGGCTCAGCAAGCTGTCCAGTACGTTGCCGCGGAAATGCGGCGCCTCGGACTGGATGTTCGACTCGAGAAAGTCATGGTGCCTCACTGGGTGCGCGGCGTTGAGACCGGCGAATTGGTTAAGTTCGCAGGTCAGGCGACGGGAACGACGCAGAAGGTCGTGCTGACTGCGCTCGGTGGAAGCGTAGCAACCCCGAATGAAGGCCTGACTGCGGAGGTGATCGTCGTTGATAGCTTCGAGCAACTTCAATCGCTCGGGCGAGAGAAGGTCGCCGGCAAGATCGTACTTTTCGATGTGCGCTTCGACAAACAGATGGCGGCGCAGGGTTTCGCCCTTGATGCTTACGGCCGGGCAGTCGTCTATCGCGGGGCGGGCGCAAGTGTCGCGGCTCGACTCGGCGCGGTCGCTTCGCTGGTGCGTTCGGTGGGCGGCGCGGATTATCGCTTGCCCCACACCGGCGCTTTGGGTTATGCCGAAGATTCGCCGAAGATACCCGCCGCTGCGGTGACCGCAGAAGATGCCGATTTGATTACGTATTTGACCGCCCAGGGACCTGTTCGCCTCCATCTGACGCTGACGCCGAGAACTCTCCCTGATGTGGAGAGCTACAATGTTGTGGCGGACATCAAGGGCTTCGAGCATCCGGAACAGATTGTCATCGTCTCGGGGCATTTGGATTCGTGGGACCTTGGCACAGGTGCAATAGACGACGGTGCCGGCGTCGCCGTAGCAATGCAGACGGCTCAGTTGATCAAACAATTCGGGCTCCGACCGAGGCGTACGATTCGAGTGATCGCGTGGATGAACGAAGAAAACGGATTGGTGGGCGGGAAAACCTACGCTCAGGATCATCAAAAGGAACTCGAGAATCACATCGCGGCGTTCGAAAGCGATCTTGGTGCGGGTCATCCAATTGGGTTTTCGGCGCACGTGAGCGAGCGCGCAATGGAATTACTCCTGCCGATATCCACGGTGCTCGGAGCCTCGGGTGCGGGCGTGACAAGGCGCAGCGAGAACTCGGAGGGCGCCGATGTCTCGCCTCTCGACGCGGCAGGGGTACCGACGCTTGCTCCCATACAGGATAATCGGACGTACTTCAACTATCATCACACTGCTGCCGACACGCTGGACAAAGTAGTTCCTCGCGAGCTTGCCGAGAACGCCGCGGTGGCGGCTGTGCTGGCCTACGCCGTTGCGAATCTGCGCGAACCGCTGCCTCGTGAACCCCGTGGCCGCCAGCAGTGAGCAACGGGAGTCGGAAACGAGAGAATCGCCAAAGTTATGAGCTTCACACTGACGTCGAGTCGAGTTGAAGACCTAGATACCCCGGACGCCCACGTTACCTTGATAAGGTCGCAGTGGCGCGACTTCGCGGCCTTCGCCTGGGACAAGTATTCAAGCGAAGGCCGCGGTGCACTCGTGATAGACCTTCGGAACGCGTCCCGTTCGGGCGGCAACCTTGAGGTCCCGACCTTCTGGGTGGCGGATGGCGGCGAGCGATTATCGGCGCGAGGAGGCTGGCCGAGCGAAGAGATCGCCGAGGTGATCAAGGACTACGATCCCCAATTGGATGTCGTGTTCCTCGTCCTCCGGCTCGACGGCGATGTATTTCACTACAACGCGTCCGACGAGCTGACTCCCCCTCAGGCCTTCAATGAAAGAAGACCTGCCCGGTCAAAGTAACCATCGCCAATCTCGCCAGCTATCTGAGATTGAACTCTATCTCGACATTGCTGATCCAGTACGATATCGAATGACTGTTCTTCATCGCGGGCTTGAAGCGCATTTGATACGCCGCTCGAATCGCCTGTTCGCTGAGGCCATCCGGCAAGCCGCGCGTCACCACGACTTCACTAACTCCGCCGGTTTCATTCACCAGAATCCGCACCTTTACAACTCCTTGAATCTTGTTCTTGCGCGCGTCCTCAGTGTAGAAGGGCCGCGGTTCGTTCAATAGGACCGGCCGTGTGTCGACGGCTGGTTGTTGGAGAGCCGTGCTGCTGCGAGGCCCGCCAATCTGAAACGTTCTGCCGCCGGTGTTGCCTCCGCTGCCCGGTCCAAACCCGGGACCATTCCCGGGTCCTATCCCGCCGTTCAAACCTGTGCCAATCCCTCCGTTCGAACCGGGGCCTGCTGAAGGCGGGCCGGGAACACCATCGGGCAAGCCGGTTGGAATCGATTCATCTCGAATGATTGGAATTCGCGGATCCAACTTGATGGCCTCTATGATCGGCAAAACAGGCGGGTGTATCGGGTCTTCGGGCGTCGGGCCGACCATTGGCGCCGGCGAAGCCGCTGCGAGCTCACCCGCCGAAGCCGGCGTGTGGGTTTCGCGTCCGCCGCCGCCGCCACCTCCCGAATCCTTACCATCCGGCGGCATGTCAAGGCGGGGAATGTAGAGAGGCGCCCAGCTTACCAGGATATCAGGATTGCCAGCCGCCTGTTCTCCCGAACGGCTCGTGTACGAGAGTATCAACATCAGCGAAAAGGCAGCGGCGTAGAACAAGAGACCGAACGCGAGGCCTAGACGCAGGAGCATCACTCGCCGGACGCCTTTGGTTTCTCGCGCGAAGGCGCTTGTGATGTAGGCCCGCGGGCCATCGCGAAACTCCCGAAGCGCCTCGCGCAATTCTTCTTTCAGGCGCGTGACCATACACGGGTGCTCGATCATGGTGAACGAAGTATTGGTTTGCATGTCCTCTCCTCGTGCCCGGTTTACCTCAGCACGGTTGGGGCATGCACCGGATCCAGCTGTGTTGTGAGAGGGACTGGCCCTCTACCATTCTGTGTTTGCTCTTAGAATGAGATGAGATGGCGAACTTGCAGGTCGACCCCGGGAAACCGAAAGATATTCCGATCGAGACAAGATTCAGAGCTATTTGAACTCGAGTCCGCAGTTGAGACACCTGTGCGGGTCCTTGACCAGCAAGAACAACAACGAGAGCAGACATGTGAACGGCGCACCGATGACGGCGACGAGTATGGCCCACAGGGGCACTGTGCCCTTGACCACGCCGGTCGCGTTGCATCGCGGGCACAGCAGCGGCGGAACAACGCTTCGAGCTGGAGGCTGAGGCGGCGTTTGATACCTGGTTGGCGGGTAATAAACTGGCCGGACGCCTTCGACGGGCGGGGGCGGGACCGACGGGATATAGCCCGACGTCGTCGGCGGACTTTGCTGAACCAACGGCGCGGAGCAATAGCGGCAGAAATTCGAGCCTTCGCGATTCTCGGCGCCGCACTTCGCACAGATCATCAGCTGTTCTCTCCCAGAGGCCTCCAGGTAGCCGGCAACGTCTTGCAGACTAATTCGTCGTCGGCGCGGTGTCAATGAAAGTGGCAAACAGAAGGGACCCGAATCTGAAGGGAGATTCGTTCCGGTTGAGCTCAGTCACCCGGCACACAAGCAATAGCGGTAAACAGCTTCGGAAAACGTACGCTTGACCGCCAACATCTCTCGAAGCGCCTTTTTCGCCTTTTCTCGCAGCTCCGATGTGTTGGCATGAGCCTCAATGACCTCCAGCGCGCGACGAGCGTGGGTTTCATCCTCAGTCACATGAACGAGCAGGTACTGCACATCCTCGCGAGAAAGTCCGTAGTTGGAAGAGAGATGGCCCGCCATCCTGCCGAAGAACGCGGGCACAAAGCTCTCGACGCCGATGCCCAACGCGGTCATTGACTCGACGAACGAGCCGTTACGCGTGACGTCGAAGCAGTGCTCGATGTACATCGTCGTTTCCGCCAGCGGTTTCGCGTTGTCGATTTCCGCGTCGCTCGCGCCCAGGCTGCGCGCGAGCTTTCGCACTAACGCGTAGTGATCACGATCCGCGACGCCCCGGCCGTGCTCTTCCCAAAGATTTTCGGCCAGCAGTTGCTGGCTATCGCGATCGGGACAATTTGCGTGTATCGCGCTTATGAAACGGGTGAACTCTCGGACGACCAGCGAAGCCTGGAGCGTCCATCGGCGGACGCCGGCCCGGCTCATCGAGCCATGGCGAACCGCTTCGAGCATTGGGTCACGGAATGAGTGCTCACGTACGATCGCAGACAGCTCGTCGAGAATGCTGGTCCCCGATGTAGTTGTCGCCGGATCCCCCATTCTTATTTTCCTCTGCCCAACTCGATCACCTGGCTGGCAATCAGCGATTCCACTTCTCCGGCGATCACCTCGTGGCCGTACACGCTCCATCTGTGGTTGTTTGTGATGAACACTTCACTTCCATGCTCTTCAAGGGCTTCCTGGGCATTGATCACCGGCACGTTCAGGCGCCGGCCGAGCCTGAGCGCCATCTCATTGACCGAGCGCCAGAGCTCGGGTGAATGCACTGCGTAATCCTCGATTGTGTCTTCGTTGAAGCGGCCGGGTCCCATCAGGGCGAATCTGCAGGGGCTGGTTTGCCGGCAGTGCTCCACCGCATCTTGGACAACCCTTTCGTACTCATCGACAGGCATCGGACGGCGAATTGCGAAAGCCTTGTCCAGCAGGGTTGTTGCGGTGCGGGGATGCTCAATCCGGTGAAGCGTGGTTTCCATTTTTTGCAGGAGCGAACGAGCCGTATCCACGAGCTCCGGCGCCATTTCGTAAATGCGGTTCACGCGCCAGGACGTAGCGGCAAACATCGCGGGCAGGGTTATGATAACCACGTCCGGCGGCGAGAACCGCAATCTATGCTTGAGAATCGGCTTGAGTCCGAGCGGATGGTACAAGTACTTGAGATCAAACTTGAAACTCAAACCGGGGAACCGGCTCCGGAGCATTGACGCAGCGAGCCGGGGGAATGTGGTCTGACCGCTGATTCTCCCGTAGCCGTACTGAAGACACTGGCCGAGAAAAAGAATCCTTACGCTTGGGGGTGACCCGTTTGCTCGCTCCACCAACCGCTTGCCCCTATTCTGTACCGCCAGAATGCCTGCGGCCGGAAGCATATCATATTAGACGACAATCAAAACACGGGATCGGCGAGTTTCCCCAACATCACCGCCGAGGCGTTTTCTACATCGGCATGCAGCGAGTTGCCGTGTGCGTCCATGGTCACGATCGCCGGGAAGTCTTTCACTCGAAGATGCCACATCGCTTCCGGGATTCCGAACTCCAGCAGGTTGACGTCGAGCACTTGCTCGATGCAGCGCGCGTAATATTGAGCCGCGCCGCCGATCGCGTTCAAGTAGACCGCGCCCGCTTCCTTCATCGCGTCGAGCGTGCGCTTACCCATCCCGCCTTTACCGATCACCGCGCGCACACCATAGCGCTTGATTATATCGCCCTGATAAGGCTCTTCACGTATGCTGGTAGTCGGGCCCGCGGCGGTGATTCGATAGTTGCCGTTGTCTTTCATCACCACCGGGCCGCAGTGATACAGCACGGAGCCTCGCAGGCTTGCCGGCGGCTCGTTCTTCATCAGGTATGTGTGCACCGCGTCGCGACCGGTGTACATCTCACCCGAAATCATCACTACGTCACCAACCTTGAGCGCGCGAATCTGTTCTTCGTTGATCGGCGCAACGAGCGGCTTTTCGTTGCCGGTCAATCGGAAACCCTCGCCCGCCGACATTCTCTTCTCGGCTTGTTTTTCGTCGCGATAGAGCCAGCGCTTGATCTGGCCGGTCTTCGCGTCGAGAACGACCCCGAGCCTGCGGAAGGCCCAGCAGTCATATGCGACCGATACAAAGAAACACGCCGGCAGGCGATTGAGCGCGCCGATCTTGCAGCCAATCAGAGTCACGCCGCCGCCAAAGCCCATCGTCCCGATGTTCAGCGTGTTCGCGGCCTTCATTACGTATTCCTCGAGAGCCGCGAGCTTCGGGTCCGGATTCGTGTCGTCGAGCGTCCTGAAGAGCTGTTCCTTTGCGTGCTGATATCCCGAAGTGCGATCTCCGCCGATGCACACGCCAAGGGCGCCCGCGCTGCAGCCTTGACCCTGAGCCTGCCACACCGCGTGGAGGATGCACTTGCGGACGCCGTCCAGATCGCGGCCTGCGCGCCCGAGATGAGGCAGCTCTATCGGAACCGAATACTGAATGTTCTTGTTTTCGCACCCGCCGCCTTTCAGCAACAGCTTCACCTCGATCTCGTCGTCGTTCTCCCACTGGTGAAAATGGATCACCGGAGTACCGGGCCCGAGGTTGTTGCCCGAGTTTGCACCGGTTATGGAATCGACCGAGTTTGGCCGGAGCTTGCCGCGCTTCGTAGCTTCGGAGATGGCTTCGCGGATCTCGCGCGACATCTCGAGTTGATTGGCGCCCACCGGCGTCTTGATCTCGAATGTGGGCATGCCGGTGTCCTGACAGATCGGGCCTTCAGTGTCGCAAGCCATGTCGATGTTCGTGGCGATCACCGCGAGCGCCGTGCCCGCGCTGGTCGCGGGGTTCTCTTCGGCGACAGCGTCGGCCATTGCCTTTCGGACATCCGGCGGGAGATTGGTGGAAGTTTCGGTGATGAGCGTGATGAGGCTGTCTTTGAAGCTCATAGTCGTCTCCGGGGAGGAACCAGTCCGTTTAGGGATTTCAATGAATGATCAATGCTTCCCAGCGTGCGTTGAACAACAGTTTATCCGCTGGCCCGGAAAATAAAAAGGGAGGCCGAAGCCTCCCGTCTCAGAAGACACTGGATCTTTCTTAGCCCTTCAACAGCACTGTCAAGAACGTGAAGAGCACCAGCGTTTCGATCAGCGCAAGGCCAAGCAGCAGCATGGTGAATATACGGCCGCCCGCGCCGGGATTGCGCGCCGTACCCTCGCACGCGGCGGCGATCGCGCGGCCGTCGCCGAGCGCTCCACCCAGCGCCGCTATTCCCACGGCGAACGAGCCAAGAGCCGGAAAGAACCACGAGTTGCCGGTGCTGTGATCGGTTGCTCCCGCCGCGCCCGGAGCTTGCGCCATCGCCGTGCCTACTATGAGTAGTGTCATCAGCGCCGAGATCACAAACAATCTGACTTTGATCATCATCTTCCTCCTGAGGCCAACGACCTCAACGCCGACTCTCTTATCGGCGGCTTGAAATCGGCCGGCTTGCGACCGATGCTCAGTTGTCAATGAAAGGAAGTGTGAAAGCTCGACTCGGAATAATTTCCACGTGCCCGGTATACGCTTGCCCCTCTTACTGCAAGGCTCCAGCAGCGCGTGCGATCAACTTCTATGACGTTGAGCCTGGCTTTCATCACATCCCCGTTTTGTCATACGTATGAATCCAAAAAATCAATGCGCCTCGGCCACTGCTTCGTGCGCTTGAGCATGCTCTTCTGTGTCGTGCTCCTCGTGAGGGACGGTCTCCGACAAATACACCATCGACAGCATTATGAATATGAACGTCTGGATGAAGGATACGAAGATCCCGAGCACTATGGTAAACAGCGGCACGAGCGGAGCAATCAGCTGATAAAGAAATGCGTGACCGATTTGCTCGTCGGCGTACATGTTCACAAACAACCGAAGCGACAGAGTAACCGGCCGCACGCTGTTGGATAATATCTCCACAATGAAGATCAGCCAACCGATCGCAATCAGCATCGGCCCGCGCAATCCACCGGTGAAATGCTTGAGGTAACGAATTCCCTGTTGCCGAAACCCGCTGCCGATGAAATAGAGAAACGACGTGAGCCCCAACGCGCCGGTCACATTGATGCTCTCGGTCGGCGCGCCGAGGCCCGGCACTTGCGCCATCAGGTTGCCGATCAGAATAAAGACCGCGAAGGATCCGATCACCGGAACATATCGACGACCGTAGGGGCCAATCACCTGATCCAGCAATCCGCGAATCTGCTCGACGACGATTTCGAGCAACTGCTGGCCCTTCGACGGACGATCGACCGACAGTTTTCCGCGCAGTAGCAGGATGCCCGCTATGCAGATGATAAAAAGCACCAGGGCCCAAACGACGTGCGCGGGAATCACCATCTCTCCTGCGGCGGGCTCGTGCCAATGCGCTCCGAACAATCCGTAGATCGAGGGCATGATTGCGCGCTCGATGCTCAGCACCATCGGACCGAAGACGTGATTTGTCTGCTCGACCAGCCACGGTTCAGCGGCGTGTTCACCCGCGGTTGCCGCGTGCTCAGCGGACTCTGCAGCCGCGGGCCCGTGTTCCGTCTGCAGAAGCATCAGAAGTACTGCCAGCATCAGTTATCGTTCTCCCTGGCTCTTAAGAGTCCTGTACGCTACGTAAGCGGCTTCGATCATCACTGCCGCGGCCGGCGCGAAGAGACCCGCAAGTATCGCGACCGCTTCAAAGTAGCCCGTCTTATTCGCGGCCCAGGCCACAGCCGCGATGACCAGCCACCGGACCACAAACTTGATCGTCGTTCCGGGCGGCGCCTTCTGATTGCCCGCGACCACGATGGCTCGCAGCGATGAGTGCAGCCATCTGTAGTTTAGCAACGCCAGCCCGCCGCCCAAAACGAGCCCGAGCATGAATCGCAAATCAGCTAGAAAGGCCGCCGCAACGGTTGAAATGGCCACAACCGCGAAGATATTGCGCCACACGCGCCGCTCGACGGCTTCGGGAGCCGTGAATGTAAGCGACGGGTCTTCGTTCAAAGGCGAGCGCCCAGAAGCCAAGGTTTGTAGGCCGCCTTTACTGGCCATCTTGAAGCCGCAGATTCTAACAATGCGGCTCAGCTATTGTCCAGGTTGGACCGCTCGAACGCAGCGTACTGGCGGAAACATCCTTTCTTCAACTAATTCTTTGCTTGACAAACAAACAGCCATTGGAATAAAAGGGCAGGTAAGAAGGCCCCGTTCTGCGAGCAGAGGGATCGCATGGCAGGTCGCATGCGGTCAGCGTTATAATTTAATCGAGAAACTTCTCCAACGTTCCGAAGCTAAGCCGCAGCCAAGGAAAGGTTGTTTGTAAGACAGGCAGGGGAGCTCCTCCAGCCGGAGGCGTATGCCGGCTTGGTACAATAAAGGCACGTCCTTCTGTCGAATCGTGGGGTAAGCAAATAGTGGACGAAATCCGAGAACAGCCGCACAACCGCATTCCTCTGAACCCGGAAATGAAGAGCCCGCGAGCTCAGGACTTCGAGACCAAGCTCGGCTCGCTGATCGTGGGGCAAGAGCGCGCGGTTCGTCGCATATCCGGGCTCTACCAAATATATCTTGCCGGCATGCAAAACCCCGGGAGACCCATCGGGACGATGCTATTCCTGGGCCCGACCGGTTCCGGCAAGACCCGCGTCGTCGAAGCCGCCGCCGAGGTGTTATTCACCGACGCCAACGCGGTGGTGAAGATTGATTGTGCCGAGTTCCAGCACTCGCACGAGATCGCCAAGTTGATCGGCTCGCCGCCGGGATACCTGGGCCATCGCGAGACTGCTCCGATGCTGACCCAGGAGAACCTCGACAAGTATCACACCGAACCGGACAAGCTGACCTTTGTGCTTTTCGACGAGATTGAAAAAGCGTCAGACGCGCTGTGGCAATTGCTGCTCGGGATCCTGGACAAGGCGACCCTCACGCTTGGGGACAACCGTAAGGTTGACTTCTCTCGCTGCATGATATTCCTCACTTCAAACCTGGGCGCCAAAGAAATGAGCGAGCTGATCACCGGCTCGATAGGCTTCGCTCCGGCGCGCGGCAAGGGAATGCTTGAGGACGACGTCGACCAGAAAATCTACCGCACAGCTTCCGAGGCGGCAAAGCGCAAGTTTTCGCCCGAGTTCATGAACCGGATCGACAAGGTCGTGGTTTTCCGAAGCCTGAAAGAATATCACTTGAGGCAGATACTCGAGCTCGAGTTGGGCCAGGTGCAGAACCGGATCATGAAAGGGACCGGAGAGAAATTCGTTTTCAAGTGCACCGATGAGGCGAAGAAGTTCCTGCTGGACGAGGGAATCGATTTCAAATACGGCGCGCGTCATTTGAAGCGCGCCATCGAGCGCTTCCTGGTCTATCCGATCTCGAATCTAGTGGCCACTGAGCAGGTCGCCACCGGCGATCTGGTCATCATCGACTACGACACGAACACCGGAAAACTCACGTTCACCAAGGCCGAAGGCGGCGCATTGATCGATCCCTACCGCGAAGAGTACAGCGAGATGTTCGATGATAATCAGCAAGAGCGAGCGGTAGCCGCAGAGGCGAGCGACGGGGGCGTTACGACCGCGCCGCTCAAGGCCATTGAGAAGTAGCACGAGTTCACATGCTATCCTGCAGCAAGCCCGGCGAGACTGCTCTCCGCCGGGCTTGCTTGTCTCAACGCGCATGACCAACATCATCGCCACAATGGCCCTCCTGCTGATAACGTCGCCGGCCGCGTATGCGGCTCAGACGGTTCGCATTGGCCTGTTTTCTTTGTTCAAGCCCGAGGTGCTTGACGTGCGGATTGCCTCGGGGGAGGGAGCAGCTCTGGATGTGAGCGGCCTTTCAGGGAACCGCTCTCTCGCTCACGGAGAGTCTGTTCGCATCAGGTTGTCAGCGAATCGACTCAACATCAGGAAGGCTGGCTCGTATGACGGCGCGGGGCAATCCGAGTTCGCGGCGGCGGTGCGAATTGTCCCGATTGGTTCGTCGACTCTCGAGCTTGTGCTGCCGGGACGAATGAAACGAATTGTGCGTGGCGCGTTGACGGTTGAGGTTGAAGGCGGCGGGCGCGGCCATTTGAGGATAGCGCTGACCACGGACCGCGAGGCGGCGGTGGCATCAGTGGTGGCCGCCGAGACCAGCAAACGCGAGCTTGAAGCCCTCAAGGCGCTCGCAATAGTTGTGCGTACGTACATGCTCTCGCAGACCGGTCGTCACTCGACTGAAGGGTTTGACTTCTGTGACACGACACACTGCCAGGTCTATCGCGGCGAGCAGGATCTGTCGGACACAAGCAGTTCGGTTGCGGTTACCAGGGCGGTGACTGCCACTGCAGGTCAGTTCCTGAGCTTTGAAGGCGCCCCGGTCGAAGGACATTACACCGCCGCATGCGGTGGAATGTCTGCTACGCCATCGCTGGTCTGGGGCGGTCACGAAAAGTACCCGTACAGGCGAATTGCGTGTCGGTGGTGCGAAGCTTCGAGATTTGCTCGCTGGGAGCGTTCTGCCGGTGCTGCGGATGTGCTCGCCGCGCTCTCGCGAGTTGTTGGCGCAACCTTGTCCGACGACACCGAGTTGATACCTGATTCTGACCCGGCCGGCCTGGTGCGGTCAGTCAAGTTGCGTAATGGGAGCCGCCGAAGCGTGTTGACCGCGGATGCCTTTCGCCGGGCAATCGGGTCGAGGCTTGGATGGAACACGGTGTTGAGTCCCACGTTTACCATCGAACGCCGGGGATCGAAGTTTATCTTCCGAGGACGGGGCTTCGGCAGCCAGGTCGGATTGTGTGAAGCCGGCGCGTTCGCGCAAGCCGCAATGGGCCGCACCTGCGGGGAGATACTGACCTTCTACTATCCGCTCGCGGAGATTAGCGAAGTTGCGAATGACTGAAACGGGACTCATCTTGCTGGGAATCAAGAGCAGCTTGCTGAGCTTGCTCGAATGGCTGAAGGCTCTTGGTGCACCGGGGCTGTTTGGAATATCGCTCATCGACTCGGTAGGAGTTCCGCTGCCCGGAGGCCCGGACGGCGTGATGATTTGGCTGAGCGCTAACAAGCCGGCTCTGATGCCGCTTTACGCGTTCGCTGCCACTGCCGGTTCGGCCATCGGTTGCACGGTGCTGTACATCGTCGCGCGACGGGCGGGCGACGCCGCGCTCAAACGGATCGCGCCCGCGAAACGCGACCGAATCCAGAATCTGCTTGGCCGCTACGACTTGATTGCGGTCATGGTCCCGGCGGTGCTCCCGCCGCCGTTTCCGTTCAAGCCCTTTGTGCTATGCGCCGGTGTTTTCAAGCTGAAGACCTGGCGGTTCGTGACCGCGATCTTCATCGGCCGCGCTGTTCGCTTCTTGATTGAGGGCTGGCTCGCGGTGAGCTTCGGCGAGGACGCGGGATCCATCATTAGAGCCCACGGCTGGAAGGTTCTTGCCGCAGTTGCATTGATTGCCGCGGTTGGATTTGGGCTGAGATTATTTCGTGCGCGGCGTTCGCCGGACCTTGACATCGAGGGAGCCCTGGAGCGTCAAGAGCCGGGCACCGGTTCGTCGCATTGATGACGAGTGGGTGAGAGCTGCCGCAGCGGGCGGCAGACTCTAGGCCGGGCGGGGGAGTCTGTGTCACAACTCCCAGGTTCAGATTAGTGTTTTGACACAGTCTCGTGAGCCAGGGGTAAACATTGGGGTGGATGAGGCCATGGCCACTTGCCCTGTCAAATGCAAACGACGCTAACGCACTGCTTCCGCAGGAAATGGAACCTTTCGGGGTGCGCGCGCGTGTGGTAGCATTAACTGATTTTGGAGGAGCGAACCTGCGCTGCATGAAAAAGTTAGTCATCCTCACCGCGCTGCCCCTGCTTGTTCTCTCGGGCCTCGCGCAGTCGCGGAACTGTCTGCGAGTCATGCCCATCGAGGAACTGACGCGGCAGGCGATACTGATCGCCCGCGTCAGGGTTCAGAAAGTCGACAAGGCCAGATACAGAGGCGAATTCAGCCAGCTCGCAAGATTGAGTCCGATCGACGTGATCGAGGGCGACTTCACACTCAGGGAGCTCAACGTGGTGGCACGCTCGAGCGTTCGGTGCGCAGAGGACAACTACGTCAAGGATGAAGAGATGCTGGTGTTCCTCGAGCTCCAGGAGAGCTTGTTCCACACCGTCAACTACCAGTACGGCCAGTTTCCAATTGTCGGCGAGATCGTCAAGGGTTGGCGCGACAAGGCGAACAAACCCGTGGACAAACCATACGCTGAGGTCCGGACCGAGATCCAGGCCTACGTCAATGCCGCTCACACGCCGAAGCCCGAAGGCGAGCAGCCCCCGCAACCGGTCAAGCCGACGAAACCCCCGCTGCAATAGAAATCTCGGAGCGACTCTTCAATCGTTCACTGCAATAGATGCTGAAGACTCGAAGCGCCCGGTCCGCGGTTCTGAAAGTAGGAACGCCGTTGTCTTCGAGCAGCCGCGCCATTGGATCGTATAACTGGCCCCCATCGACGATAGCCACCCAGGCCTTTCGAGTCTCTTTGTTGAGCCTCGCCAAACGCATCGCGACCGAGTCGTCCCGAAAGACATTCTCCTGATGCCCGCCGGCCGGCGGCAGGGTATTCAGCGCGGCAGTCAGCGGCACGCAGCCGATGATGCCGACATCGATCCCGTCATCGTCCATCAAAGCTCGCACCGCTTCTTCAAACGCTGAGTCATCCATCATCGGAGTCAAATCAAGCGGGTTGTGTGCATCTACAATCGAGTCGAGGCGCAACTGTTTCAGCAAGCCCCGCAGCCGAGCGTCAGTTGACGGCAGAAGGTTCGGCAGCGTGAAACCCCCGAGGTTGTCTGCGATCGCGACGCACTCGAAGCCTGCATTTGAAACCGCTCCCAATCGCAAGCCCCCGACGTGCCTGTCTCTTAACAGGGTGAAGACTCGCAGCAGATCCTCGAAGTCTTCCAGCGTGTCGGCGACTATCACCCCCGCCGCTCTGCAAAGCTCGCGTGTCACCGCATAGTCTCCGGCGATCGACGCGGTATGACTCGATGAAGCCTTCGCTCCCGCCTGTGTCCGCCCGGCCCGGTAGAGAATCACGCTTCTGCCGCTCGCAGTGATCTCGCGCGCCGCTTTTAGAAACGCTTGGCCATCGAGCTCCGCGAAACCCTCGACGTAAACTCCAAAGACATCGATCCCCGCGTCGTTCTTCAGGTAGGTCAGGTAGTCCCCCACGGTCAGGTCCATCTGATTGCCCAGAGAGATCGAATACTTGGGGCTGATGCTGGCGAGCATGTTGGTCCTCGATATCGCGAATGCGCCGCTCTGAGAGATGATGGCCAGCCTTGACGCTTCTCCGGGCGGCCGAGGCAGCTTGTACTCGGGGATGAACATAGTGTCATAGCGACCCGGCTGTGAACGAATCCCAAGGCAGTTTCCTCCAGTGATGACAGGCCCGCCCCACTCGCTCCGTCGAGACTCGGCGAGCTTCGAGCGAATCCCGGCGGCGATTGCATTGCCACCGCTTTTTTCTTCGAGTCCTCCCGGTATCACGATCAAACTCTCCGCCTTCTGGAGATCGATGATCTGTCTAATAGCTTCAGGGATCTGCGCAGCCGAGATGGCGAGAATCAGAAGATCGACTCGTTCCGGAAGCGATGAGATATCCGGATAGCACCGGCAACCTTCGATCCGATCGGCGCCCGGTTTGATGATGTAGACTCGCCGCGGGTCGAAGCCTTCGCGAATCAGGTTGTTGATGATTATGTGACCCGGATTCAACTTCTCGGACACGCCGACCACGGCGACCGAACGCGGCTCAAGCACATTCTTTATTCTTGAGATTGGACGATCGGGTCGCGAAGGCTGTTGCGTGTCCCCGACCTTGATCAGCACGTCAAGCGCAACAAGTTTGCCCTCCGCGACGACCAGAGGATTAATCTCACATTCGCGAATCAGCCCTGGCGCCAGCCCCCTGGCCAGAGCGATGAATTTCTCGGTCACGTCTGCAATCGATCCGCGTTCGATGCGTGGCGGACACCCTCTCGTGGTGGTTGTCATCAGGCGAGTAACCGCGCAATCTTGAATCGCGCTTTCCATCGACGCTTTATCCGAGAGCGTTGGTGAGAAAATCGCGACGTCTCGTCCGGCCTTGAGATTCTCGGAGAGGAACTCGGTGTAAATGCCTCCCGGGCCAAGCGTGACGACCGGCCCGAAGTCATCAGTCCAGCGGAGCCCCAGCAGGAGCTCACCGCCCAGCCGTGGGTCGTAGTCTACGTACTGGCTGATCGTGAAGCCCGATATCTCGCGATCGCTGAGCTTCTGCTCCATTGCCTCAATCGCGGCGGCGATGGCTTCGCGATTGTTCGGCACGATGCGCACACCGCCGGCTTCAGTCTTGTGCAGGATCCGCGGCGAGACGACTTTGACGACGACTCTGCTCCCAAGACCCTCGAGCGTTTTATTGCGGAGTTCGCTCGAGTTTGGAACAAACACGTACGCGGGCGTAGCGATGCCGAGCTCGGCGAGGATTTCAAGCCCCTCTGGCTCGAGAAGCACTCGATCCCCACGCTCCTTTGCGCGGTTGATAATATGCGTGATCTTTTTGAAGTCCATAGTCACCTGCGTGCGCCCCTGGGACCGCAGGCGGCCCGCCTGCCTGATCCCGCCCCTGGGACCGCAGGCGGCCCGCCTGCCTGATCCCGCCGCGTCGCATTAGCCGCCCATCTCGTCCGCTCCGACAAGAGCACCACCATCAACTGTATTGCGTTCTTGAGCCGGCGACTATGAGCCTGGTCACGTGCAGTAGTGATGGCGGTCACGCGGAATGTTTAGACTCGAGATTAACGCTTAAGGCGAGGTTTAGGAGTGATGATCAGTGGCGTGTAAAACGCCTGGCGGATTGGATCGGTGTCAATCCGTCGAATCAGCGTCATCCGTGGTCGACTATTGACCACCGATAACACGGATCAGACAGATTCACACGGATTTTTGGAGTGATAATAGCGCGTGTACAACTGGGAGTTTGATGGTGTAAATCCGTCGAATCAGCGTCATCCGTGGTCGATTATAGACCACCGATGACACGGATCAGACAGGACTCACCCGGACTTCCGAAGACCCGCCAGCGCAACTGCCAGCAGCAGCAACCGCTTGATTCCAAGCTCGCGTCCGACGGGTTCATACCACTCGGTTAGGCTATGGCAGTTGCTAGATATCCCGCCGACGCCAATCGTGATCGCGGGAATCCCCAGCGAGATCGGAATGTTTGAGTCCGTCGAGGAGCAATCAAGCCGCGGTTCGATTCCAAGAACGCGCGAGCATTCGATCGCCGCGCGCACGAGCCTCGAATCCATCGGCGTTTCCCCGGACGGCCGATCACCCACTTGCGTGATTTCGCTCGTGAGACTCGTGCCGCTGATCGCTCGTTGAGAATTTTCTTCGCGAACGGCGATTTCCACTACGCGGCCGAGATACGCTTCGAGCTTTTCGATTTCGTCACTCGAAACCGAGCGTATGTCTACCAGCATACTCGCCCGCTCGGGAATCGCATTGACCGAGCTCCCGCCTTCGATGACCCCAACGCTGTAAGACGTCCGGGGCGCAAGCGGAGCCGGATATGACGCGAACCTTGCGATGGCGCGCCCGAGCGCATGCACGGGATTCACGATTCCGAAGTCTCCCCACGAGTGCCCGCCAGGGCCGGTCACTGTCACTCGATACCGGCGCGACCCGAGCGCTCGCTGAGTTATCCGCTCGAGGCCGGGACCGTCGAGCGAGATGAACGCGTCGACTCCCGACTGGAACTCTCCCTTGGTGAACAGGTGGCGCACGCCGCGGAGGTTGCCTTCGCCTTCTTCGCCTACCGTCGAGACGAAGCAGATCGCGGCGTCCGTCGTTATATCCGCTGCGGTAAGCGCGCGCGCGAGCGCGATCAGGCTGACGATTCCACAGGTATTGTCGCTGATGCCGGGCGCGTATAGGCGCGTCCCGTCACGCCTCACGCGAACATCGGTGCCCTCCGGGAAAACCGTGTCGAGATGCGCGGAGACAACGATGCGCGCTGATCCCTCAAGCCCCGGGCGCTCCGCGATCACATTGCCTACTGCGTCCGAGCGCACGCCGGCCAGCCCCAGTTCCTCGAATCTGCGCAGCAACTCTTTCGCGCGAGCTTCTTCTTTGAACGGAGGGGCAGGTATCTCGCAAATGCGAATCAGTTCCTCGTCCAGCTCGTTTCTCATCTGGTCGATGAACTGAAAGGCCCGTCGAATCTCAGCCGAGCCCGTGAGGCTTGCAATCGAGGGGCGTTCGTCTGTTCGCGGTGCGGTGTTCTGCATTCAGGCTCTTTGTTGGAATGTTAGTTCTGGGAATCTCTATCTTGAAACCTTGCCGGTCGCCGTCACAACGAATACCTGAGTGGCGCAAAGTCGCCGGGCACCTTGATTGACCGGCCTGGTGCGGCTTCGAGCCTTACTGTCTTAGTGGCGAATCAAAACCGCGGCCTGGCATCTCAATGAACCGCTGATCTTAGTTCTTAATCACCCCAGTGTCCCAGCGGCGACCGTCTCCCTCTTCAGATCATGCTTGCCAGTTCTTCATTTGTCAGGACTGCATCGCTTTGCTTCGCGCGATTGAATATTCGCTCGACGCGTTCTGTGGTGGGCTCGAATCCGTTGCGTTGCAGCCAGAATATCACATTGGACTTCCCGCTCATCGGCCCGATCTCGATCGTCTGTTCGCGTTTCACCATCCTGGCCGGCACCCCGGAATAGACCATGTCCGCGAGCCACTCGTCGCCCTTGTTGAAAGACTTTATCACCGCCGCGGCGTGGACCCCGGTTGCCGTTCGAAACGCATCGCGGCCGACAATTGGATAAGAGATTGGAATCGGGACGCCGGTCGAAATGCTGATCGTGTCGCAGTAGCGCGTCAGGTTAGACAGATCGCGATCGATGTAGCCCATCAGTTGAAGGTTCACCAGCAGTTGGTCCATGGGGGTGTTGCCTACGCGTTCGCCGATCCCCAGGCCCGTCCCGTGCAGCCGGTCGGCGCCTGCTTCATAAGCTGCGATCGCGTTGATGACGCCCAGCCCCCGGTCCTGATGGCCGTGCCAATCGATCTTGACTTCCTCGGTCAGTTCCATCCCGTTGATCACCGCCTTGACGTAGCCGACAAGGGCGGTGACTCCAGCGGGCGTCGCGTGGCCCACGGTGTCGCAAACGCAGATCCGTCTGGCTCCGGCTTCGATCGCGGTGCGATAGAGCGCTCTGACCGTAGCCGGATGCGCGCGCGTAGTATCTTCAGTCACATACATCACCGGGAGTCCGTGCCCGACGGCGAACTTGACCGCCTCTTCAGTGGCGGTGAGCATCATCTCGAGCGACCAGCCTTCGGCGTACTGACGAATTGGGCTCGAGCCGATGAAGGTGCAGGCTTCGATGGGTATGCCGACTTTTTCGGAGATGTCTATGATGGGCTTGATGTCGGCGATGACGGTTCTGGCGGCGCAGTTTGGTTTGATATCCAGTTTGCAGTCGGCGATTTCTTGCGCAAGTCGGGTGACATCGGCGACGGCGCGAGGTCCGGCTCCGGGCAGGCCTATATCGGCGGTGTCTATGCCGAGCGAATCCATCAAGTGGATGATGTCGATTTTCTTCTCAATGGGAGGATCGATGACCGAGGGCGACTGCAACCCATCGCGCAGGGTCTCATCGTTGAGCTCCAGGGGACGGGGCGCGGTTTCGGCGGAGCCCACACGGTTCCAGTCGTAGATCAGCTCACTTTTGTCCATCGGGTTGTTACGCTTCGATTAGATCAAAGCGGCGGTTGGAGCGTCAAGACAGGGCGCGGATTGTATAACGTTATTGATGGCCCACGCTGCGCGGCGCGAGAAGGGGCTCACGAGGAGGAGAGGCAAAAAGTGAGCCCACGAGTTCGCGATACTCGCGATCCAACGCGCAACGCTAGGCCAGAATGGCGGACGTTCTGATGAGTTCACGGCGCAAATCAAAGTGCGGTGCTTGCGCACGCAGCTAGCGGACGAAGCCAAATGAGTCCTACCCTGTATAACCGTCTAGCGAATCTTGATGTTTTTCAAGTTCGCCCAGGTGACTTCGGAGTACCAAATTTCGGCGAATTCCCTTATGGACCCACCTTCCCGGCGCAACATTTCGTCAGCAATGGGTTTTCTCAACAAGGATTTTATGCTGGCGAAAGCTGGTGAATGCTTCGAGGCCAGATCAGAGGCCGCTTTTCTTGCCGCGACCATATGATCCTCTTCGGTAGCCACATCATGCACCAGCCCTAAGCTCTTTGCCTCCTCGGCGGTGTACATTGCTCCTGAATAGAGGATGGTTGTGGCGTTTCCACTGCCGACCCAGAATCGCAACATCTCGGTGCTTCCGGCAAAAACTGAGGAGCCGAAACCAATCTCATTGAGCGATATTCTAGGCTTACCGATGACCATTACGCGGTAATCGCAAGCCAGGGCCAGCATGCACCCGCCTGCTATTGCGTGGCCGTTCAGCGCAGCTATCACTGGTTTTGGGTAAAGGAACAGGTACGTGTAGAGGTCGGTGAAGTTTTCAAGGTAGCCCACAAACTGTTCCTTGCTGAACGAGAGGAACTCGGGGATGTCAAATCCGAAAGAGAAGAATTTTCCGAAGCCTGTCAAGATGATGGATCTTACTTCCGGATCGCTTTCCAGTCGTTTGAGGTGTGCTCTCAATTGATCAACTGCGGCGCCGTTGAGGGCGTTGACCTTTCCCCTGTTAAGCACCAGCGTAGAAATTCCGCTGCTCTCTTGTGACAACACAAAATCCATCGCGGCTCCTTTGCTCTATCCCCTCGCACGTATGAGGAAGGCGAGTATTTGCTCGGGTGAAAGGATAGTCCCGCCAGGTCGGAGAAATCATAAACTTGTAGTTACAATGCGGTAACGTTTTGGTAATACACGATTTAAGTTCACTGAGCGGCTGACGCCAGACCACGTTGCCGATCCTGGACCGGTTGCCTTGCAGCACTATACGACATTTCGCGCGGCGCGTGGAAGCTGCCAGGGCGAGTTCAACCGACTTGCCGAGCTGCCTAAGGGGTGAATTCGTGCGCCATACGCGCTCAATACACGATGCGCTGCTGGACGCGGGTTGATCTGCCAGCCTACTACGGCGAACGAAGTGGCGGCAATTCTGCGAGGTCACGCTGGCTCGGGTGGGGTGTGATTAATAGTGGGACTTGGTTCTGAATGAGAACCTGTCCTTCTCATTAACACCTCAATTCATTGAGGTGTTGGAGCGGGCTTCGATTGGTCCTAACTGTTTCAACAGTTTTCTGGTGGGTCGGATAAACCGTTGAAACGGTTCC
>DATIFP010000032.1:0-3282 GCA_035455165.1 Blastocatellia bacterium | reverse complement strand
ACACGGTGTCTCCAGCGGTGTTGAGAGCAAAGTACATTGCGGGCAGATAATGGCCGACTTCGCTCAATGCATCGGGGTCGACCGCGCGAAGACGAGCCAGATCGAGTGTTTCCAGAAGCACCTGTTGCAGCGACCAGATTGTCCACTGAGCTTCGAGGTCGGGCGGTACCGCTATGAGAATCGTCTGCGGCGGAGCAGAGTTCGGCCGGTCGTACTGGAGCGCGATGCCCGTCGTCTCGGTGGCGCTCGGAACCACTTCGACCCATTCATCGATCAGCAGCCCGGCCAGCGACTTGCTGACATCTACCGTAGCTGGAGATTGAACCGCGATCGAAAGTTTTCCTCCCGGCAGAGTCTTCCCCTCGTTGAGCGGCAAACCGACCCAGCGTTCGTCAGCCGCGAACGGAAGCTGCGCGATGTTCAGTTTGAGTTTTTCTCCCGCGTTGAGCGCCTCAGCGTAGCTGATCGAGGCATTGAGTCGAGAGACGCCGGCGCGAACGCGTGACATTCGCTGCAACCACGTCGATGAAGCTAACGGATCGCCATTTTGCACTTTGCTGCTGTTTGCGAGCGCTTTCGCGAGCTCGACTGCATTCGGCGCGGTGAACCGCGGCAAGACGACAAACTGTTTTCCAAACACGATCCGCAACCTTGCGATCGCGTGGTTACGCCTTTCCTCGATTGTCGCGGTACTGGCGTTGAAGGCGGCTATGAGCGCGTTGAGCTGGTCGACCCGCTGAGCAATCTCCTTTTGAATCGACGCTGCCTGCGCGAAAAGCGTCTGCCGGTCAGCGGGCGAGTTCCCCGCAGCTGAAAGTGGAACGGCACCGGCTACGCCGTAGCCTTCAGATCGAATTATCAAGTCTCGAAGTGGATCAAGGTTCGCCGTCGCGGGCAAAGCGAGCGCGGCTTTGAAGTCGTTTGGAGTTCGACGCAGAAATATTTCGGCGGCAGTAACGCGTTTCTCGAGCTCGACGATGTCGATGCTGGGATCAGTGGCTCGCTCGGGGAGATCGATATCGGCTGCATCGATGGCTCGCGCGCCGGTGATCAGCTTGCGAGCCGTCCTCACCAGCTCGTTGAACTCTCCGTAGCTCAAGTCGGTTGCAAGCCATCCTGTTCTGCGGCCCGGATTGATTCGCAACAAAGAGCCGGGTGGAAAGCCGTCGGCTTTTCGCTGAATCGTATAAAGGATGCGTTGTTCGATTTCAGCCTGCTGTCCACCCTCGGCGCCTTCGATGGCATAAATGAAATCCAGCGGCGCCAAACGCAGCTGATTGATGCGAAGCTCCTTCGTCTCCAATACCTTTCCGGTCGTCGGTTCCAACCGATCAACCACGCAACGCACGTTGGCAGGACTGCCCAGGAGCTTTGCCGCCCAGGCGTTCAGGTGCGGCTCGGCGTTGGCGCGAAACGGAATTGCCGGCGGCCCCCATGCCGGCGGAAGAACCGGATCGCCTGAGAACAGAGTCACTACTCGATGCGTCAACGCGATGCCCGAGCGCGGCGTGCGCACGACTTCGAGTTCAGGAACGGGCGTTTCGCCACCGGCGATAGATTCAACAGTGTTGGTGGATCGAAGCGGATTTCCTCGCACAACCTGATGAATGCTCTCGGCGATCAGCGCATCGCTTACGGAATCGACTGCATCGTGGAGAGCAACGAGCTCGGCGCGAACCGCTTTCCTCTCGGCGTCAGTCATCGCCGGCAACCTGGCAAAGAAGGCCAGCTCTTTTTGCGGAGCCTGAACCGGGTCTTTTTGAGTGTCCTGCCAAAGACCGTTGAGCTTGAGCCCGTCGACTACGTTGTTGGCGGCAATAGCTTCAACCGACACGTTCTCACCCGGCTGGGTTGATTGCTCCAGCTTCTTCGCGACCAGCGGCGCTATCTCGCGGAAGGGTGCGATGAACTTTGCTTGAGAGGCCTCCTGCAATCGGCGTTCGAATCGATAGCCAAGCAGCGCGCCGAGCGGCTGTCCCTGACGCACACCGTCGAGAAGCCAACTCGCCAGTCGCACACGCTCAGATGACAAATCGATGGCAAGCAAATCATCCGGATTCTGACCTCCTGCGTGAGCAAGATGACCGCTGCGCAATATGGAGACGGTCGTTGCCTGGGTCAATGAAGGCGTGTGCACGAAGCCGGGATTGTTTGTTGACAAGAAGACGGTACCCTGTTCGCCGCGAGGCGTCGGGACTGGTTGTTGAGTGGCTGATGGCTTGAGGTTCATTACCCAACCATAGCCGCCCAGCAACACGCCTGCGGGGTTCGTCTTGCGCATGTCGCTTAGCCGCTTCGTCGCAAATGAAGTTATCCACGCGTCCAGCCGATGCGAGCAGAGATCGAGCGTGCCCTTCATCAAATCTTCCAGCCTGCTCGCATCAAGCGATTTCAGATGTGCAAGACTGGACCGGAAGTCGCTCAGCGGTTTCAGATCGGGCTGGCGCGCTACGTCCGGTTCGCCTGAGGGCAGGAATCCAAGCAGATAGGTTCCGAGCGGCATCTGTCCCGATCCGGTTACGTTGATGTTCTGGTTGAATTGATCCAAAACCGTTAGAGTCGGTTGTCCCGTCTTCAGATTCACCAACTCAGCTTCGCGGCGCTGTTCCGCCGTGAGCGACAGCTGCCTCGCCGCCGCGGCGCCGTATTCAAGCAACATCGCATGCCGCAACAGAAGATAGAGCAGCGAGCGCGGGGTCGGCTGCAGAACCTTGTCTTCGCGAATCTCCTCGAGCTTGCGCGACGCGAGAAGCGAGTCGATGTAGTTCGGCGAAAGCAATTGGCTGTTGCCCTCCTGCACGAGGGGTCCTTTGAGATCAATAACCGGAGGCGCAAATACGCCATGTGCAATCCGGGGCTGACCTGTGTAGCCGAGGGTTTGGAGCAATGTGCCGACCTGTTGTTCCTGCGTAGCCCACCACGTTGATGTAAGTGCCCGCTTAGCATTGATGGCTGCGATCCTTCGCGCTCGCGCCGCCATCAAAGCTGCCCACCGTCGATGCTCCTGCTCAGCAGCCTGTTTTAGGCGCAACTGCAGTCGGATGAACTCGGCTCTTTGTCTTGGCGTTAGATCAGGGTCTGGTTCCTCGGGCTCGAAAGGCGGTGGCTCGGGCGGCGCTTCGCCGATATCGACGCCCCAAACATCGGCGTAGAAATCGGCGGTCAAAAAGATCCACAGGTGTTCAAGGTAGTGGCGACCCATCAGATTACGCACGGAGTAGCTGGATGAGAGCGAATCCATGCTAAAGACTTCGGTAAGGTCTCTCTCGATGCCCGATTGCT
>DATIFP010000031.1:0-9572 GCA_035455165.1 Blastocatellia bacterium | reverse complement strand
TCAAAGCAATCAGCAAGGGAGAGCAATGACTCCCAAACGATGGAAGCAAATCGATGAGCTGGCCCAGGCCGCGCTCGAGCGCGGAGGCGATGAACGCGCCGCCTTTCTCGACGAAGCCTGTGCGGGCGATGATTCGCTGCGACATGAAGTTGAATCCCAGATTGTCTATCAGCAACAAGCGAGCAAGTTTCTCGAAGAGCCTGCGTTCAAGCACGCCGCCGAGTTGATGGGAGATTCTCAGCCTGAAGCTGAATCAATGGAAGGGCGGATCATCAGTCATTACAGCATCCTGCGCAAGCTGGGCGCGGGCGGGATGGGAGAGGTTTATTTAGCCCAGGACACTACGCTCAGCCGCAAGGTCGCAATCAAATTCCTTTCGCAGAATTCAGTCGCGGATGAACAAGCCAGGAAACGGCTCGTCAGGGAGGCAAGAGCAGCCGCGGCGCTCGATCATTCTCATATCTGCGCAGTGTACGAAGTCGGGGAAGAAGCCGGTTACAGTTTCATCGTTATGCAGTATGTGGAAGGCGAAACGCTGGCAAGCCGCATTGAGTGCCAACCCATCGAGATTCGCGAGGCGCTGGAAATCGCGGTGCAGATCGCTTCCGCTTTAGCGGAAGCTCACTCACACAGGATCATTCACCGCGACGTCAAGCCGCAGAACGTTATGCTGACGGCGAGTGGGCAGGTTAAGGTGCTCGACTTCGGGTTGGCGAGAGTGGTTCGCGAAGGCTCTCTGATTGACAGCATTTCAGAGACTGAGAGCATCCTGACGATGCCTGGGTCAGTGATCGGGACAGTTCCCTATATGTCACCGGAGCAGGTGCGCGGGGAATCGCTCGATGCGCGCAGTGACATATTCAGTTTCGGGGCGGTGCTCTACGAGATGCTGAGCGGGAGGAATCCGTTCGAAGCCGAGAGCGTGGGAGCGACGATGGCTTCGATCTTGACGAAGGAACCAGCGCCGCTCGCGCGCTATGCGTCAGACGTTCCCGATGAGTTGCAGCGGATCGTGAGAAAAGCGCTGAGCAAGGATAAGGAGGGACGATATCAGGGGATCAAGGATCTGCTGATCGATCTGCGAGAGGTGAAACAAGAGCTGGAGTTTGAAGCGAAGCGGGAACGCTCGATTGGGCAGGAGGTTCGTGGCAGTCCGCTAGATTCGGTGGCGATCTTGCCTTTCTTCAATGCCAATGTGGATCCCAGTAGTGATTACCTCGCCGACGGCATACCCGAAAGCATCATCAACAACCTCTCGCAGCTGCCTGGTCTGAAAGTGATGTCACGCAACTCGGTGCTCCGCTTTAAGGGGCAACAGACCGACGCGCAAGAGGTGGGGCAAAAGCTGGGAGTACGGGCGGTGCTTACCGGTAGTATCGCGCAGAGGGGCGAGAATCTGGCGATTAGCATCGAGTTGGTGGATGTGCGGGACAACCGCCAGATCTGGGGCCAACAGCATACCCGCAAGCTCGCCGATGTGTTCGCGTTGCAGGAGGAAATCGCGATGGACATTTCCGAGAAGCTACGCTTGAAGCTGACCGGCGCGGAGATACAGCAGCTTGCGAAGCGGCCCACCGAGAACCTTAAGGCATTTCAATATTACGTGCAGGGACGGTCGCATGCCCCTCGTAGCACCCGCGAAGATATGCTCACCGCCATTCGACATTATGAGAAGGCTATTGAAGAGGATCGCGATTATGCGCTCGCCTACGCGGGCTTAGCGGAAGCCTATGCAGTACTTGGATTGCGCGGCCACATTGCTCCAAGTGAAGGCCGTCGCAAAACGGAAGAGAAGGCACGCAAAGCCCTCGCGCTCGATGAAAACCTGGCAGAAGCTCACGCTGCACTTGGTCTAGTCTACACCGCGTTCGTCCCTTTCGATTTCTCGCGGGGTGATCGTGAAGTGCGGCGTGCGATTGAGCTCAGCCCGAGCTTAGCATTAGCGCATTTCTATTTGGGATCTTCGCTCCTGCGACAGGGGCACCTCGATGAAAGCTTAGAGGAACAACTGAAAGCTCGTGAGCTCGATCCGTTCACTTCACTCAACGCACGCCAGGTAGCCGCTCCCTACTTTTTCAAGCGAGACTATGCACGAGCAATTGAGCTCCTGCGGCAGGCGAATTTGTTAGGTCCGGCTCTCAGCACCACCTGGGAAATCGGAGTGTATATCCAAAACCGGTTATTCAATGAAGCGCTCGCTGAATTGGAGAAGGCCAAACGAGAGAGGGAAAGGGATCCGATTCTAATTTACGGTACGGGTATGGTCTATGCGGCGCAGGGGAAACGGGCGAAAGCTCTCCAGATCATCAAAGAGCTGGAAGCGATGTCAGGCGCGAGCTTGAGTCAGGCGCACTGGATTGCCAAGATCTATGCAACCTTGAACGAGAGAGATCTGGCCTTGCGGTGGCTTGAACGTGGCCTAGCAGAGGGAGCGATCGGAACCTTTTATAAAGACGAGCCGGTGTGGGATCCAATCCGCAGCGAACCGCACTTCGCAGACCTGGTGCGGCGGATGGGTGTTCCGGCGTAAGGGGTACCGAATTGCAGGCGTTGAAAGTCAAAATACCTTTCTACTGTCCAGCAAGATCGTGACCGGTCCATCATTGGTCAGGCTCAACTGCATCATCGCCTGAAACACGCCCGTCTCGACCGTCACGCCGCATGATCTCACTCGCTCGACGAAGTATTCGTAAAGTTGATTTGCCTTCTCAGGCTCGGCGGCATCACTGTACGAAGGACGACGGCCGCGGCGCACGTCGCCGTATAACGTGAACTGCGAGACAACCAGCATCGCTCCTTCAATTTCCAGGAGCGAGCGGTTCATCTTGCCTTCCTCATCATGGAAGATGCGCAGGTTTACTGTCTTTTCGCCGAGGTAATCGGCGTCTTCGGCCGTGTCGTCGCGCGCCACTCCAAGCAGCACCAACAAGCCCGCGCCGATCTCGCCGACCGTTTGACCGGCTACCTCAACGCGAGCGGTGGTCACTCGCTGAACAACTGCGCGCATCGGAAGCCAGTCTCGCATCGCCGTCCTAAGATCTGCAAGACCGATGCTCGACTTTGCCCGGGCCGTTCTACGACTTGATCTTTGAAAAGCGCTTCTTCATCTCCGGCGAGTTCAGGAGCGCGACGAACTTGTCGATCGGCAGCGCTTCGAGCGTCTCTGTCACGACTATCCCTCGCGCCGCCGCCGAGAGCAGCGACTTTCCGATTCCTGCGTGATCGGGATATTCGGTGATCCAGACAAAATCGTAATTGCCTTGAAGAGCATAGGCGCCAAGCACCTTCCCGCCGTCACTTGCAATCCAGCCGGCTGCCTCTTCGACGGCTTTGCCGAAGTCTTTGATTTCCTTTGCACCCTGAGCAGTGTTTCTCAGTAGAGTCACATAGATGGGCATTTTGTTCTCCTGTTGTCCGACAAACCTCAGTTTATCGTTAGATTGATGTCCCGCAAACTTCACGGTTTTTTCGTAAAGGTCGAATCGGCTCAGACGACAAACTGAAGTTTGTCGGACAAACCCGAGACGAGCGCCGGCTACGTTACCTGTTGGTTACGACTCGCCCGTCGAGAACGGATCTACCAGTGCCGAAAATTAATCGCGAGCAACCATGGTTCGTCGCGTTTATGGGCCCGGTTTCAAAAGCAAAACACCTTCGCCGCTCGAGAAGATCCCAGCAATGCACCCGGTCATCAACGTCGCAAGCGTCGCCGCGACCAGCGCCCGCCAACCGAGAGCGGCAAGGTCGTCTCGGCGCTTTGGTGCGAGCGCCGCTGTGCCTCCCACAAAGATCGCAATCGACGCCACGTGAGCGAACCCGCATAGCGCATAACTCAGGATCACCACGGTGCGCCCGTTCGTGACTTGTCCACTCGAGATCGACTGGGCGAGCTCGTTGTAAGAAACAACCTCCGTCAGAATTACCCGCTCGCCCAGCAGCCGTGCGGCGAAAGGAATGTCGCTGGACTGAATTCCAAGCAGGTACGCAAACGGCCTGAACGCCCAGCTCAAGATTCGCACAAGCGAGAGCGGCTCGGTCATCCCAAACCATCCGCTCCCCAACCCCAGCAGCTTGTCTCCCAGGGCGACCAATCCAAGTATTGCAATCAACAGCGCCGAGATGCCAGCCGCGAGCTTCAATCCATCCATCGAGCCTTCGATGATCGCGCTCATCAGATTGCGTGCGCGCGCCGATTCGTCTTCGGGCGGAACGCCAAGCGCGGTTTCTGGCTCCTCCGTCTCGGGAACGAGCAGTTTGCAGACGACGATCGCCGCCGGAATCGCCAACACCGAGGCCGACAGCAGATGGCCGGCTATCTGAGGAAACACTCCTGTCAGAAACGCGACGTAGATTCCAAGCGTGCTCGACGCGACCGTGGCCATTCCCGTGGTCAACACGGTGAGCAGTTCAGATCGAGTCATCTTGTCGAGATAAGGCCTGATCACCAGCGCCGATTCAACACCCACGAAAATGTTTGCTGCCCCACAGAGCGACTCAGCGCCGCTGATCGCCATCGTGCGATGAAATACCCTCGCGAACAGTCGAACGACCCACTGCAGGACTCGGAGGTGATAGAGCAGCGCAGTAAAAGCGGCGAAGAATATCGCTACCGGGAGGACTTGAAAGAGCAGAATGAAGCCAACGGAACCCGATTCGCCGGGGCTTGCGGCGAGCGGCCCGAACAGAAATACGGTTCCCGCCTTGGACGCGTTCAGCAAACCAAGCACCCCGTCGTTCAACCATAGAAAGGGTGTTCGTGAAACAGGCACACGAAAGATCAGCAACCCAATCACGAGCTGCAACCCGACTCCCCAGGCGATCGTCTTCCACGCCACTCTTCGTCGATCAGTGGAGAGCAACCAGGCAATGCCCGCGAAGACCACAAAGCCCAGAGCAGATATCAAGTGGTAGATCAATGTGCTCACCTGTTTCTGGAGTTGGAGCCAAGCTCGAAGGTTAAATGATTGGCCCGATGCGGGCAACTTACCTGACCGGCCTGGCACTGGCCTATAGGAGACGAAATGCGTATTCCATTAGCTTCCCTCATCAGTGGGACCTAGAAACATTCGGTTAAGCGAGCCTGCGAAGCAGGCGGTGGCATGAAGCCCCGGGTGAAGCGAAGCGCAACCCGGGGTCGGGGGCTGCCATTCCGCGCAAGACCGCGAAGCGGGCGGCGGACCGCTCCATCGCCTTGGCATCCAACCTCTGTCGCCCTCTTCGAGGGCTTGTGATGAGTAGCGGTCACTTCCCCGGGTTGCGCTTCGCTTCACCCGGGGCTTTATGCCGCCGCCCGCTGCGCGGGCTACGACCGAGTGCGCTCGCCCCGGACTGGCTCATACCATCAGGTCCGCTTTTAATCACCCGCCCTCTCACCCTAAGCTTTCAATTAGTGGAGATCCGAACTGGGACTGACTATAATCACTGCATCCATGGAAGCCTCTCACAATCGGAAACAAATGACTGCGCGCGTGATTCGTCCTGGCGATGCTCCGCCCGATGAGGCGGGCTGGCAAACGGCGACACCTGAAGAGAGAATCAACGCGGTGTGGGAGCTTACCCTGTTGTGCCTTGCCTGGCAGGGGGATCAAACTGGTGAACCGCGACTTCAGAGATCTGTTAGCAGAGTTCAACGTTCAGGGCGTTGAGTACCTGATAGTCGGCGCACACGCTCTGGCTGCGCATGGTCACGTTCGAGCTACGAAGGACCTGGATGTATGGGTGCGCCCCAATGCCGAGAACGCAAAGCGGGTGCTCAAAGCATTGAAGGAGTACGGTACTCCCTTGCACGATCTCACGGAGACAGACCTTGCGAGGGACGGCACGGTGTTTCAGATTGGGGTGCCTCCGCTTCGGATCGATGTGATTACGGCGATCGACAGCGTGACTTTCGATGAGGCATGGCCCACGCGGCTGCAAACGAAGTTTGCGGATCAGCCTGCTGCGGTATTGTCGAGAGAACACTTGATTCGTAACAAGCGCGCCACAGGACGGACTCAGGATCTCGCGGACGTTGAGTGGCTGGAGAGCCAGAGCCAGAGCTAGTTGAGCTTGGCAGTGTGTCGAGAACCTGGTTATGGGTCCCAGAAATGTAAATTCATAACCGATAAACGAGATGAAAACGGGTGCTTCGACCGAACCGCGGTGACCACGTTACTTGCTCGCCGCTTGAGCGTGATAGTCCTGAAGACTCCTAACCTGAAGCTCTTCTTCTCGAAGCGCTCTAATCGCAGCAACCGTCGCCACTGCCCCCGTCATCGTCGTCACGCAAGGCACCGAATACTGAATTGCTGCCCGACGAATCGAGCGTTCGTCATAAAACGACGTACGCCCAAGAGGTGTGTTGATGATCAATTGAACCTCTTCGCTCTTTACCAGATCCGCGATGTTTGGGCGGCCTTCGTTTACCTTGTACACGAATTCACAGGGCAAGCCCGCCGATTCGAGTCTCTTCTGAGTCCCCCGAGTGGCCACTAGCTTGAAGCCCATCCCGTGAAGCTCTCGAGCAAGCTCCGCAACGCTGCGCTTGTCCTGTTCGTTAACGCTGATGAACACCCGGCCTTCGCAGGGAAGCTTGGTTCCCGCTCCAAGCTGGGCTTTCAAGTAGGCGCTGCCGAAGCCTTCGGCCACTCCCATTACCTCGCCGGTCGAGCGCATCTCAGGACCGAGTATCGGGTCCACCCCCGGGAACTTCACGAAAGGGAAGACGGGGGTCTTCACATAGAATCGATCGACCGTGAGTTCATTCGGCAGATGGAACTCGGAAAGTTTTCGGCCGATCATCAGCCTTGCTGCGATCTTCGCCAGCGGCACGCCGGTGGCTTTTGAGACGAATGGAACAGTTCGCGAAGCTCGGGGGTTCACTTCCAGAACGTAAACCGTATCTCGCCAGATCGCGAATTGAATGTTCATCAACCCTACTACTTCCAGCGCCCGCGCGAGCTCGCGTGTGTAACGACGCATGGAGTCTAGATGAGCTTCGCTGATTCCCCAGGGGGGCAACACGCACGACGAATCACCGGAGTGAATGCCGGCTTCCTCTATGTGCTGTTGAATGCCCGCGATGACCACCCGCTCGCCGTCGGCCAGAGCATCGACGTCGATCTCAACCGCGTCTTCGAGGAATGAATCGATCAATACGGGATGCTCGGGCGAAGCCTCGACCGCGAACGTCATGTAGTTGTCGAGACTCGCTTCGTCGTAGACGATCTGCATCGCGCGGCCGCCCAGCACGTAGCTCGGGCGCACGAGCACCGGATAGCCGATTCGCGAGGCTTCATCGCGAGCCTCTTCCAATGAAGTTGCAAAGCCGTTCGGCGGCTGAGGGATGCCGAGCTCGACCAGCAGCTTGCCGAACCGTTTGCGGTCTTCGGCGAGGTCGATCGCTTCGGGCGATGTTCCGATGATCGGCACGCCCGCTTTGAAAAGCCTCATCGACAGATTCAACGGGGTCTGGCCGCCGAACTGAACTATCACGCCGTCGGGCCGCTCGCGTTGGACGATCTCCATTACGTCTTCGAAGGTGATCGGTTCGAAGTACAATCGATCGGAGGTGTCGTAATCAGTCGAGACGGTCTCGGGATTGCAATTCACCATTATCGACTCGTAGCCCTCTTGCTTGAGCGCGAACGCAGCGTGGCAACAGCAATAGTCGAACTCGATCCCCTGCCCGATGCGATTTGGCCCCGAGCCCAGAATCATCACCTTTTTACGTGGTTGAGAATCCGCTTCGTCTTCGTCCTCATACGTCGAGTAGAGATAAGGCGTGAAGGATTCGAACTCGGCGCCGCACGTATCGACACGTTTGAAGACCGGCCGGATTCGGGCTTCGATTCGCGAGCGCCGGACTTCATCTTCGGAGGTGGCAAGGACTGCTGCTAACCTTTGATCCGAGAAACCCATTCGTTTGGCCTCGCGAAGAGCCTCCGGCGATATAGTCTCGATGCTCTCTCGGCGAAGCTCGCGTTCGCGTTCGATAATCTCGGACAGGTTGTCGAGAAACCACGGATCGATCTTTGTCAGATCGTGAAGCTCCTCGATTGAGTATCCGATCGTCAGCGCGTGCATCACGAAATAGAAACGCTCGGCGGAAGGCACTACGAGGCGGCGGCGCAACTCCGTATCGTCGAGGTCCGAAGGCACGCGGAAGGCGCTTCGAACTTCCAGCGAGCGAATGCCCTTTTGGAATGCTTCCTTGAAGGTGCGGCCGATCGCCATCGCTTCGCCGACCGATTTCATCTGTGTCCCGAGCGTTGGATCGCTCGAAGGGAACTTCTCGAACGCCCACTTCGGGATCTTGACGACGCAGTAATCGATTGTCGGCTCGAAGCTCGCGGGCGTCTTGCGAGTGATGTCGTTGGGTATCTCGTCCAGCGTGTAACCCACTGCGAGCTTGGCGGCGATCTTGGCGATTGGGAAGCCCGTAGCCTTTGACGCCAGGGCCGATGAACGCGAGACTCGCGGGTTCATCTCGATGATCATCAACCGGCCGTCGTGCGGGTTGAGCGCGAACTGGATGTTCGACCCGCCGGTTTCGACTCCGACTTTGCGGATCACGCGAATGGCGGCGTCGCGCATCACTTGATACTCGCGATCGGTGAGCGTCTGCGCGGGAGCCACGGTTATCGAATCGCCGGTGTGGATTCCCATCGGATCGAAGTTCTCAATCGAGCAGATGATGACGACGTTGTCGGCGAGATCCCGCATCACCTCGAGCTCGTACTCTTTCCAACCGATGATCGACTGCTCGATCAGGGTCTCGTGCACCGGCGAAGACGCGAGCGCGCGAGTGACGATCTCTTCGTAACCTTCGGCGTTGAAGGCGATGCCCCCGCCCGTTCCGCCAAGCGTGAACGAAGGCCGAATGATCGCGGGATAACCGATGGTCTTTGCAAGATCGCGAGCTTCGTCCATCGACTTGACGTAGCCCGATAGCGGCATCTCGATTCCGATTTCTTCCATCGCGTGCTTGAACAGCAAGCGATCCTCGGCGACTTTGATCGCGTTGAGCTTCGCGCCGATCAGCTCGACGCCCAGGCGTTCGAGAGTTCCGTCTTCGGCGAGCGCGACTGCGATGTTCAACGCGGTTTGTCCGCCGACCGTCGGCAGCATCGCATCGGGGCGCTCGCGTTCGATGACCGCGCGGACGGCTTCAGGCGTGAGCGGCTCGACGTAGGTGCGATCGGCGATTTCGGGATCGGTCATGATCGTAGCGGGGTTCGAGTTGATCAGTATGATCTCGTAGCCTTCGCTTCGAAGAGCCTTGCACGCCTGCGTGCCGGAGTAGTCGAACTCGCAGGCTTGTCCGATGACGATCGGTCCCGAGCCTACGATCAGTATTTTGTGAATGTCTGTTCGTTTTGGCATCTGGCGATCAGTCCAGAGATGATACGGACTCGTTGTCGGGAAGGTCAATCCGAGTTGATGGTTGTTGACTTCTGGGACCGCTGTCCACGATGAACCGCTGGGTTTCGCTGACTTCATCGCGCTGATCTGCGCATGTCGAGTACCGAAGCCAGCGAGAATCAGCTGTTAATTTTCGGTCGCTCTTCGTCGATTAGATGTGTGGTGCGCTC
>DATIFP010000030.1:0-7700 GCA_035455165.1 Blastocatellia bacterium | reverse complement strand
ATCCCTGACGTTCTTTTCCAGCTTCTCTTCTTCGGCGCGTTCGATGGACAGCGAGCGCTCGTCCTTTTCAGCGCCCTTACGAGTGAACACCTTGACGTCCACAACGGTGCCGTCGATGCCCGGCGGGCACGTCAGACTCGCGTCGCGCACGTCGCCGGCTTTCTCACCGAAGATCGCACGAAGCAGTTTCTCTTCGGCGGTCAACTGGGTCTCACCCTTCGGGGTCACCTTGCCAACCAGGATCGAGCCCGGTTTAACCTGAGCGCCGATCCGGATGATTCCCGAATCGTCCAAATCTCGCAGCGCCGATTCCGAAACGTTCGGGATGTCACGGGTGATCTCCTCGGGTCCAAGTTTGGTGTCTCGGGCTTCGACTTCAAGCTCCTCGATGTGAATCGAGGTGAATGAGTCTTCCTTCACCAGCTTCTCGGACACGAGAATCGCATCCTCAAAGTTGTATCCGCGCCAGGGCATGAACGCGACCAGCACGTTGCGACCCAGGGCCAGCTCGCCCAGATTTGTGCACGGACCGTCAGCAATCACATCGCCCTTCTTTACTGCCTGCCCCTCGCTCACGATGGGCTTTTGATTGATGCAGGTGTTTTGATTCGAGCGTTTGAACTTCGTGAGCTGATAGATGTCGGCGTTGATCTCCCGCGAGGTCGTCCCGCCCGCGATTCCGTGCTCGGCGCGGATAATGATTCGCTCAGAGTCGACCGAATCCACTACGCCGTCGCGCCGGGCGATGACAACCGCCCCCGAGTCCTGAGCGGTAACGCGTTCCATTCCCGTCCCGACCAGCGGCGCTTCGGCGCGGAGCAGCGGGACCGACTGACGTTGCATGTTCGATCCCATCAGAGCGCGGTTCGCGTCGTCGTTTTCGAGGAAGGGAATCAGCGACGCTGCGACCGACACCAGTTGTTTCGGGCTGACATCGATGAATTCGATTTCCTCACGGTCGGCGGGTTTGAACTCTCCCGCCTTGCGGGCGGTGGTCCGCTCCTGCAGAATGCGGCCCTGTTTGTCGATTTCTATCGAGGCCTGGCCGATCGTGTATCGGTCCTCTTCCCACGCCGAAAGGTAAAACGGGTACGGCTCAAATTCCGCGGGCTGCCGGCCATCGGCGACCAGCTTCTTATTCGCCCGCTCAATTTGCTCCCTCCCAACGTGATCCCCCACGGCATGCTCGCCCTCGCCGGCCGAGGTAATCCTTACGAAGTCGATCACCCGTCCGTTTTCGACCTTGCGATAAGGCGATTCGATAAAGCCGAACTCGTTGATTCGTGCGAAGCAAGACAGCGACGAAATCAACCCAATATTCGGACCTTCAGGAGTCTCGATCGGACATATGCGGCCGTAATGTGTCGGATGTACGTCGCGCACCTCGAACCCCGCGCGCTCACGGGACAGCCCTCCCGGCCCAAGCGCGGAGAGTCGTCGCTTGTGAGTGATCTCCGAGAGCGGGTTTGTCTGATCCATGAATTGAGACAGCTGCGACGATCCGAAGAACTCGCGGACCGCCGCGGTGACCGGTTTCGCGTTGATCAGATCGCGAGGCATGGCCGTCTGCATTTCTTGATGGATCGACATCTTCTCTTTGATCGCGCGTTCCATGCGGACCAGACCGATGCGGAACTGGTTTTCGAGAAGCTCGCCCACTGCCCGCACTCGGCGATTGCCCAGGTGATCGATGTCGTCTGCTTCGCCGATGCCCTTCCGCATCTTCAGCACGTAGGCGATCACGTCGACGAAATCACGAGTCGAAAGTGTCTGCTGGTCCAACCGGTCACGCTCGGGCTTGCCGAGCTTGATGTTCGCCTTGAGCCGCCCGACTCGAGAGAAGTCGAATTTGCGTTCATCGAAGAACATTCCGCGGAAGAGGTTCCAGGCGGTCAATATTGTTGGCGGATCGCCGGGCCTCATCTTGCGATAGATCTCGAGGATCGCGTCTCGGGGCGTCTTGACTGAGTCCTTCTTCAGCGTCTGACTGGTGACGACCCCGACATCGTCGCGCTCCGGGAAGAAGAGCTCGACTTCGGTCACCCCGGATTCGACGATCTGTCCCCACTCGCGTTGACCGAGCTCGGTGTTGGTCTCCGCGATCACCTCGCCGGTTTCCGTATTCACCACGTCGTCGATCAGGAAGGCCCCTTCGACCTCCTGCGGATCAACGGTCACCGACTTTATCTTCGCCTTCCGCAGCGCTTCCACGTCGCGTCTTGTGAGCTTCTTGGCGTGCCCGCCGCCGCGAACGATCACCTCACCCGACCGGTCCTCTACCGTCTCGGCGAGGTGGAGACCGACTAATCCCTCTGTTGGTTCAAAGTGCAGCTGTCCGCCTTTGATCTTCGCCTTTTGCGACGAATAGAACATCCGGAGCACTTCAGCATCCGTGAAGCTTGACCGCTTGATTTCGTCTTCGAGGTGGGCATCCGAACCCATGCGGTCTATGTCGATTTTCTCCATCAGACCGAGCGCGCGGAGGAACACTGTGCCCAAAAACTTGCGCTTGCGATCGATGCGCACGTAGAGCAGGTTCTTGGTGTCATACTCGAACTCAACCCAGGACCCGCGGTACGGGATAACCTTTGCCAGGAAGTAAGTGTTGTTGTTTTCTTTTTCGAAGAACACGCCCGGCGAGCGATGAAGCTGGCTGACGATCACACGCTCCGTGCCGTTGATGATGAAGGTGCCGTTGTCGGTCATCAGCGGAATCTCGCCGAAGAACACTTCCTCTTCCTTGATATCGCGGATCGATTTCTGTCCGGTGTCCTCGTCGGTGTCCCATACGGTCAGGCGAATCTTTACCTTCAACGGCACCGCATAGGTCATCGACTTTTCCTGACACTCCTTCTCCGAATGCTTATGCTGAAGCGTTACAGGCTCTCCGCAGTTATCGCATAGCACCGGCGATACGGTGTTCATCGTGCCGCACTGCGGACAGGTCTGGTCTTCGGCCGCATACGGATTGACCCGTAGAATAGCGCCGCACGAACGGCAGTTAGTGCGCAGGTGATACAGACCTTCCAGTTGCCCGCACTTGCACTGCCAGTTACCGATTGAGTACTCGACGAATTCCAATTGGGAGGTTTCGCGAAAGTCGGTTATTGGAAACACCGACCGAAACACTGCCTGCAGTCCGGTATTCTCACGCTCCGCCGGCAGCAGATCCATCTGAAGAAAGCGGTTGTAAGACTGACGTTGGACCTCAATTAGGTTCGGTATTCTGATCGCGGTTTTGATTCGAGAAAAATCGTAGCGCTCTCGGCCTAAGCCGGTCTCGGTATTAGCTTGTGCTGACATGTCTCTCCTCGATTAGTGGGCAGGAAAGCTTGCGGCGGTCGCACCAATCCCAACTTTCGCCGGAGTGGTTGATCCACGCAAAACGGGGTAAGTCACGCGAGGAATCCCTAAAAGTCAGACAATCGGAGACCCGCTGCAAGCTTTCTGCTTAAACGCGCAAACGGCGAAGCACGGCCGGAGACACTTACTCCGACCGCGATCTTCGCGTGTTGTTAAGTCGCCAAATAAACTTTCTTATCGTCGCCGCCCCTATACGTTGCTATGACCTAATACTACACAGACGAAGAAACCCGGTCAAGCTCGATCCGGCACCCGGTCATTTATGCCTCGCGCTCTCCGGTCCGCCGGAGGGCCGATGCTGATCCCGAGCGCCAAATCTCCCTACTTGAGCTCGACGGTCGCCCCGGCGTCAGTCAGCTTCTTCTTGATGCTCTCGGCCTCATCCTTGGGGGCGCCTTCCTTGACGGGCTTTGGAGCGCCCTCAACCAGGTCCTTGGCTTCCTTCAGGCCCAGCGCGGTTATCTCGCGCACGACCTTGATGATCCCGATCTTCTTGGCGGGATCCGCCATGCCTGTGAGAATGACGTCAAACTCCTCTTTTTCTTCGGCTGCAGGAGCTGCCGCAGTTCCGGCTCCCCCGCCTGCAGGCGCGGCGGCTACGGCTGCTGCTGCTGCTGATACGCCAAACGTCTCTTCCATCATCTTCACGAGCTGAGAGGCCTCCAACAGCGAGAGGTCCTTGATCTGGTCAACTATCCCTTGAAGTTTGTCCTGTGACATGAGTTTCTGTGTCCTCCTGATTCCTTCCATGTGAGGGGTGCTGAGCCTGCCTCACGTCGTCGGCTGCTTTTGCCGGCGCATCTCCGGCTAAAGCATACCTTCCGAGCCGCTGCACTGACCGTTACCCAGCGGCGTTAAGATTGCGACAATCGGCGCGAGCCTCCACAAGCCCGCACACGATCTCGGATTGCGGATTGTGGGTGGCGGATTTCAATCCGCATTCCGCAATTCGCAATCCGCAATTCCTACCCTTGCGCTTCCTTTTGAGCGCGAACCTGATCCACCACAATCGCCAGGTTTCGCGCGACGCCGGCGGTAACAACCGCCAGGCGCTGGGCGCTGCTGTTGATCAGGAACATAACCTTCGACACCAGTTCTTCCTTCGACGGCAGATTAGAAAGCGATTCGATGTCCTTTACATCGATGGATCGGCCCTCGACAACCGCGGCTTTGAACGAGAACACCGGGCTTTCTTTCGCCCACTTTGAGAGCAGCTTTGCCAGCGCCACCGGGTCGCTCTTTGAAAGCGCCACGGCGGTCGAACCGGTGAAGCTGCCTTTCACTTGCTCCATGGGGGTGCCCTGGGCAGCGCGAATGGCAAGCGTGTTCTTGACCACTCGATACGAAATACTCGCTTGGCGAAGCTCGCGCCGCAGGCGTTCGTCATCCGCCACTTTTATGCCCTGAAACCCAACCAGAAGCGCGTTTGGTGACTCCACGAATTCCTGGTGCAGGATTTCAATCTCTTTTTCTTTTTGTACCTTTGTCTTCACGATTCAACCCTTCCGATAGCGGATCTCGGATTGTGAAATTGCAGATCGCGACAAATGCCTGCGCCGATCCGCAATCCGAATTCCGCAATCCGAATTCCGCAATCCGCAATCAAAAGTCTGCAGTGTTCAGCCTGATGCCCGGTCCCATCGTCGACGATATGGTTGCGTTCTTGACATACTTGCCTTTGGCGGCCGACGGCTTCGCGCGCATCACTGCGTCGATGAGGGTCTTGGTGTTTTCCGCAAGACGCTCTTTGTCGAAGCTCACCTTCCCGACCGGCGCGTGTATGACACCGGTCTTGTCGACGCGGAACTCGATCTTACCCGCCTTTGTCTCGCGCACAGCGCGGCCGACGTCGGGTGTTACCGTTCCAGTCTTAGGATTGGGCATCAGCCCGCGCGGGCCCAGAATCTTTCCAAGCTGACCGACAGACCTCATCATATCCGGCGTCGCGATCAGCGCGTCGAAGTCCAGCCAACCGCCTTTTATTCGGTTGACTATGTCGTCTCCCCCGACTTCATCTGCGCCGGCCTCTTGGGCCTCCTGGATCTTTTCTGCCGAGGCGATGACCACAACGCGCTTTGATTTGCCCAGGCCGTGTGGAAGGACGACCGTTCCGCGCACGAGTTGGTCGGCCTTGCGCGGATCCACTCCCAGTGTCATCCCCAACTCGACAGTTTCATCGAACTTTGCGAATGCCACCTTTTTCGTGAGCTCCACTGCCTCGTCGATCGAATAGACGCGGCTCCGATCGACTTGCGCGGCAGCGTCTCTGTATTTCTTGCCCGCCATACTTTTTCTCCAGGTATCTAACGTGGCGACTCATCAGAGCCCGCCACTCCCTATTTAACAGTTCGTCCTCACCGCTTGCCGTGGAACCGGCCACGGAAGCCCGTTTTGGGTGTTACCTCAAGCGGATGATTCTCAACAGACTCTGAGGCTTGCCATCGGACAGTCTAGTCCACGACCTCAAGTCCCATATTACGCGCGGTCCCTTCAATGGTTCGCATCGCGGACTCGACCGACGTCGTGTTGAGGTCGGGCAGCTTGGTGCGAGCGATCTCCTCGATCTGCTTGCGCGTCACACGCCCGATCTTCTCTCGGTTCGGGCGAGCTGAGCCCTTATCGACACCCGCAGCCTTCTTCAGCAGGTCAGCGGCAGGCGGCGTCTTGGTGATGAACGTAAACGAGCGGTCGGCGTAAACCGTTATGACCACCGGGATGGTCATATCACCGATGCTTGCGGTCTTGGCGTTGAACGCCTTGCAGAACTCCATTATGTTTACGCCATGCTGGCCAAGCGCTGGACCGATAGGAGGCGCGGGATTTGCCTTCCCGGCCGGAACTTGAAGCTTGATGTATGCAGTTATCTTCTTTGCCATAATTGGGTCCGTTGCGAGCCAGCGCCTGAGCGACGCTGAAGCTCTCCCCCTTTTTTCTTCCGAGTCCCGGGTGCCGAGCTCCAGGTCCCGGGTTGTTGTGAATCCGGAACTCTAGACGCGGAACTCGGAACATTCATTCTTCTTCGGTGAACGTTAACTTCTCGACGTCCAGAAAATTCAACTCGACCGGCGTTGACCGGCCGAAAATCGTGACCATCACCTTCAGTACGCCCTTGTCGGGATTTATTTCTTCCACCTGTCCGGTGAATCCGCTAAACGGTCCCGACAAGATTCGCACGTGTTCGCTGTGTTGGAACGTGTGCTTGGGCTTCGGTTTCTCGGCTGCCTCGGTCACGTGGTGGACGATCTGATCAACCTCCTCGGGTGTCAGAGGGGTTGGTTTCTGGCCTCCAACGAATCCGGTTACCTTCGGCGTTGATTTGATTATGTGCCATACCTTCTCACCGACTTCGCCCTTGTCGTCGGTTTCGATCTCGACGAGCACGTATCCTGGAAAAAACATGCGCGAAGTCTCGACGCGTTTGGATCCGCGCATCTCCACAACGGTCTCGGTGGGTACGAGCACCTGCGTAATCTGGTCCGCCATGTCGTAGGCCTGGATGCGAGACTGCAGCGACTCCTTTACCTTCTTCTCGTAGCCCGAATAAGTATGAATGATGTACCAGTTTCTCGGCATAAGCCTTGGCCTACCTTATCGCCTTCTCCAGCGCCTCAAACCCGACCGTAACCAGCCGGTCGACGCCCCAGAGGTAGAAGCCGAAGAAGACGATCGCCAACAACACGACTACGGTGGTGCTCCACACTTCGGTGCGAGTCGGCCACGTCGTTTTGGCCATCTCGAGCTTTATAGCGTGATAAAATTCCCTGATGCGGGTGCCGAATGAGAGTTTTGGCAGCTTAAACGGGCCGCCGCCGTCACCTTCGTCGCGACCGCCGCGACGAACCGGCTCCTCTTCGCTCAAGTGCTCTTCGTCTTCAGTCAACTCCGTGACTCGACTCATGGCTCAACCTCGCAGCCTTCGCTGAGTTCCCCAGCCCAACCAATTCTGGCAGGGGTACCAGGATTCGAACCCGGCCTTACGGTTTTGGAGACCGCCGTGCTAGCCGCTAACACTATACCCCTGCACCGATTCACTTAGTCTCTTTGTGAGGTGTATGGCTCCTGCACCTTCTACAAAACTTCTTGAACTCGAGGCGATCCGGCGTCTTCTTCTTGTTTTTGGTCGTGACGTAATTCCGGTTCTTGCACTCGGTGCACTGAAGCGTGATGTTATCTCTTGGCATAACTCCTCAATCGCATGTCCGACAAACTTCAGTTTGTCGTCTGTCTTCCAAGTCGCCGAACTCGAGGATCCCAACAAACCGAAGTTTGTCGGACTTTGCAGGACCTCTCTATTCGATCACTTCCGAGATGGTGCCTGCCCCTACCGTTCGTCCGCC
>DATIFP010000029.1:0-14199 GCA_035455165.1 Blastocatellia bacterium | reverse complement strand
GCGGTCACCTGCACCTGGAAGTTGAATAGATATCGAATCGTATCCGTGTCGATTCGGTCGAGCATTGCCTGAAAGAGGTAGTAAGACTCGCGCTTGTACTCGACCAGCGGATCTTTCTGACCGTAGCCGCGCAGCCCGATTCCTTCCTTTAAGTGGTCGAGAGCGAGCAAGTGGTCCTTCCACTGAGCATCTACAATGTTCAGCATGATGTAGCGCTCGAGGTTGCGCATCGCCTCGACGCCCACCTGAACTTCCTTCTCCTTATATCTCTCTTCGATCCTTGACCACAGCTCGCGTGCTTCTTCGGGACCCATCTCGGCAAGGTCCAGATGCTCGGCATCCACATCGAAGCCGTAGTTCAGGCGAAGCTGCTCTTTGAGCGTCCTTATGTCCCACTCATCCGGGCGCTGCTCCTTCGGCATGTGCTGGTCGATCAAACCGTCGAAGATGTCTTGCGCGATGCCAAGGATGTACTCGCGCTGGTTGGCGCTCTGCTCCTCGGGGGTGTCGCCCTCGAAACCGATCAACAAATCGCGACGCAAGCCGTAAACAGTCTCGCGCTGCTTGTTCATCACGTCGTCGTATTCGAGGAGGTGTTTGCGGATCGAGAAGTTGTGACCTTCGACGGATTTCTGCGCGGCTTCTATTCGCTTCGACACCAGCCGCGATTCGATGGGCACACCTTCTTCCATGCCGAGGCGCAGCATCAATCCCTTGATTCGCTCGCCGCCGAAGATTCGCATCAGGTCGTCTTCGAGTGAAAGGTAGAAGCGCGAAGAACCCGGATCGCCCTGGCGTCCGGAACGTCCACGAAGCTGGTTGTCGATTCGCCTGGACTCGTGCCGCTCGGTGCCAAGTATGTGAAGTCCGCCGGCCGCGACAACCTCTTGATGTTCGGCTTCGGTAACCCGCTTGGCGCGCGCGATGGCGTCGTCCCATTGGCGTTCGGTGGCTTCGTCGGGGTTGATCTCTTTTTCCTTCAGGTACTGCTTGGCGAGGAACTCCGGATTGCCGCCAAGCAGGATGTCGGTACCGCGGCCTGCCATGTTGGTTGCGATCGTGACCTGCCCTTTGCGGCCGGCCTGGGCGACGATGTCGGCCTCACGCGCGGCGTGCTCGGGTTTTGCGTTCAGCACGTTATGAGGCACGTGAGCTTTCTTCAGCCGCGCAGCCAGAAGCTCGGAGTTTTCCACCGACACCGTGCCGACCAGCGCCGGCTGGCCATTCTCGTGAAGCTCCTTGATCTCGTTGACGACCGCGTCCCACTTCTCGCGTTCGGTGCGATAGATCACGTCGGAAAAGTCCTTGCGAACCATCGGCTGGTTTGTCGGAACCACCGCAACGTCGAGCTTATAGATGTTGGCGAACTCTGACGCTTCGGTTTCCGCGGTACCGGTCATGCCGGCGAGCTTCGCATACATTCGGAAGTAGTTCTGAAGAGTGATTGTCGCGAGCGTCTGGTTCTCAGCTTCGATCTTCACGCCCTCTTTGGCTTCGACGCCTTGATGGAGGCCGTCGCTCCAGCGGCGGCCGGGCATAACACGTCCGGTGAATTCATCGACGATGATTACTTCGCCGTCCTTGACGATGTACTGCTTGTCGAGGTGATACAACGTATGCGCTTTGAGCGACTGCTCGATGCAGTGCAGCAATTCCATATTCGTCGGGTCATATAGGTTGCCTACGGCAGTGTAGCGCTCGGCCTCTTCGACCCCCTCTTCGGTGAGCGTGGCGCTGTGTTGTTTCTCATCGACGTGATAGAGCAGCCGCGGGTCCTGCTTGAGATCGACGTCGCCATCGGTTCGGCGGATTTCGGCGATCCGAGCCTGCTGTTTCGCCTTCAAGTGCACCATGCAGTCATTGGCTACGTAGTACTTGTCCGTCGAATCCTCTGAAGCGCCCGAGATGATCAGAGGCGTTCGCGCTTCGTCGATGAGGATCGAGTCTACCTCGTCGACTATCGCATAGTAGTGACCTCTCTGAACCATCGCCGAAGGTTCGAACTTCATGTTGTCGCGCAGATAGTCGAAGCCGAACTCATTGTTTGTCCCGTACGTGATATCCGCGCGATAAGCTTCCTGTCGTTCCGAGTCATCCAGGTCGTGCTGGATGCAACCGACGGTGAGGCCAAGGAAGCGATATATCTTACCCATCCATTCCGTATCGCGTTTTGCGAGGTAGTCATTGACCGTCACGATGTGAACGCCTCGCCCCGCAAGGGCATTCAAATATGCAGGGAGAGTTGCAACCAGAGTCTTTCCTTCTCCGGTCTTCATCTCAGCTATCGTGCCGCGATGAAGAACCATTCCGCCGATGAGCTGCACATCGAAGTGGCGCATGCCGGTGGCCCGGCGCGAAGCTTCACGCACCACCGCGAATGCTTCCACAAGAATCTCGTCGAGGCATTTATCTACCGCTTCTCTCAGCGCGCGCCGCTGCTCTTCAGCTGTGGCTCCACTCAGTTCGGCGGTCGCCACACATCGATCCATATGCTCGCGGAACTTGATCGTGCGCGCACGCAGCTCATCATCAGATAGACCCTTCATCTCCGGTTCAAGCGCGTTGATCTCGCTGACGATCGGCCACAGGCGCTTGAGCAAACGTTCATTGGCGGTCCCGAAAACCTTTGCTGCAACTTTGTTCAGTATTACTGTCATTTTTTTCGCTCGTCATTCGTAGCGCGTCTGTCGCGTTGTTCAAGACCTCATATGGCCTGCCGACTCCGTGTGCCGCGCAAGTGCCTTCATTCGGCGCGGCGTGGTTCGACAATCAAGATGATACTCACGATCAACTTTCATGGCCGGCGGCAACACCAAAAATCAATTTTAGGTTATGCGACATGGTGAGTCAAACGAGCGTCAGTCGTGCGCGATGCATGAAGTTCAGGTTTCTCGCACGAGTGTTCAGCGTTGTTTTTTTGTAGCCGGCGGGCAGAAGATTGAGTCACGCTCTTGAACTTCATGCCAGCGGTTCACGCGTGCAAAACGGGAAGAAAATTAATTATTGACTAACCTATGGGTGGGTGTTAGAAATGGCTCCGTTGCAGAAGCATCATCCGATATTTGAGAGGTTGTAGAGACTCGATCCCGACTCACGGGATCACTGGACCCCGCGGCGCCCCGCCCCTCGAAAGGTCTCACAGCTTCTCGTCCCCAAATTCGATACTGCCCCTTCCATGGGTTTCCGATGGCGTCTCGATGCGCTCAGCTTCAGACTGCCGTTGGTAATCGTCAACACGTCGAGAGAACCTTCCCGGGGGACACACATGCTAGGGAAAAAGAAGAAGAGCGTCGTTGGACTCGACATAGGTTCAAGCGCCTTGAAGGCCGTCGAGCTCAGGCTCACGCGCAACGGGTACGAGCTGGTCCACATCGCGCATCAGAATCTTCAATCCGACACCATCGTAGACGGACACATCATCGACCTCAACCACGTCAGCGACTCGATCAATCGAATCTGGAACGAGCAGAACATCAAGACCGACCAGGTCGCAACGTCGCTTTCGGGGCACGCCGTCATTGTAAAAAAGATATTGCTTCCCTCGATGCCGGAAGAGGAGCTCGACGAGCAGATTCACTGGGAGGCCGAGCAGTACATTCCGTTCGACATCAACGACGTCAACCTCTATCACGAGATAATAGGTCACGACTCGGCGGGTCAGAACATGGACGTTCTCCTGGTGGCGTGCAAGCGAGACAAGATCGCGCAGTTCACACAGGTCATCTCGCAGGCGGGCAAGCAGCCGGTGATCGTCGACGTCGACGCCTTCGCGCTTCAAAACGCGTATGAAGCGAACTATCATCCGGCGCCAAATCACACCGTGGCTCTGCTGGACATCGGCGCATCGGTGATGACCATCAACATCGTGCGCGGCACAACCTCGATCTTTACCCGTGACATCTCGGCAGGCGGCAATCAATACACCGACCTCCTTCAAAAAGAACTGAACCTTACTTTCGAGCAAGCCGAGTCAATCAAGCGCGGCGCAGTCCTCGACCAGCAGGTTTCAAACGAGCAAGTCCAACCCGCCCTGCAAAGCGTGTCCGAGATGCTGGCGCTCGAGATTCAACGCACCCTCGACTTCTTCCGCGCCACGGCGGTTGACTCCCCGGCGATCGATCGGATGCTGATAGCAGGCGGTTCGTCGAAGGTCCACCAGTTGACCGAGTACCTCGCGGATAAGTTTCAGATGCCGGTTGAGCGTTTCGATTCATTCCGCTCGATCAGAGTCGACGGCAAGAGATTCGATGACGAGTATCTGAGCGAGCTTTCACCAAATATGGCTGTCGCCGTCGGGCTGGCAGTGCGAGTCGCGGAGGTGGCGCAATGATCAGAGTCAACCTGCTCGAAGGCACCGCCGAGCATCGCGTTTCGGTGCAAAAGACCAAGGTCGCCGCGCGGCGGGGTCAGCAGATCTTCATGCTGGCGGCGTCCCTTGCGGTTTTCGTGATCGCAATTGGCGTCGATCACTTGTGGACGAACAGCGCGCACGCCGCCGCAAAGGCCGAGCTAACGCGCGAAGAGGAGGAGGCCAAGAAGCTCGAGGCCGACATCCAGCGCAAGAACCAACTCGAAGCCGAGCTGAAGCAGCTCGACGAACGCATCAAGGTAATTAAGCAGCTTCGCGCGGAACAGAAGGGACCGGTCGCTATGTTGTCGGCTATCAACGAGCGAATGCCGGGCGGCGGGGCTGACTTCCGTCTCGATACCATAGTGCAGAAAGGCGCTCACCTTCAGATCGTCGGCACATCGCTCAGCCAGCAAGTGATCGCGGACTTCTCACGCCAGTTGGAGTTCTCAAACGGCCTGTTCAGCAATCTAATGCTTTCGATCGAAGGCAAAGAAGTGAAGGCCGACGATGTTTCGGACCGGACCGAGAACAAGGAGCCTGAGAAGAAGGATGCCAATAAGAAGGACGCGACCAAGGAAGCCGAGAAGAAGGCGGTAGCGGACGATACGACGCGTGTGTTCCAGTTCACCATCGACTGCGATTACAACAAGCCGCGCGCCGAAGCAGACAAACCAGCGCCACAGAAGTGAAGGAGATCAATATGGCAGCGACGATGACTACTGTAGTGAAGGGGACTGAAGAGGGCGGCAACTTCTTCAGCCGGCTGGCGTGGTACTACCAGATGGGGGTGCTCCTGCTGCTTTCCGGGTTGCTGATCTTCGCCGTCGACTATCTTCTCTATAGCGACACGCGCGCGGAGACGCTGAAGATTCAGAACAAGGTGCAAGAGCTAATGGCGAAGAACGCACAGGGAAGCATAATTCGTCAGAACCTTGCGGCAACCGAGGAGACGCTGAAGCAGAAGAGAGAAGAGATAGACCGGCTCCGCGATCTCCTTCCCGACCAGGTCGAGATATCCCGCGTGTACGACAACATCAAAGACTTCTTGCGCGAGCAGCGGCTCGAGCTGAAACGATTCGTGCACCTGAAAGCGGCGACGGCTGACTTCTACACCGCCCAGCCGATTCAAATAGAGGTAACCGGATCATACGACTCGCTTGGCCAGTTCTTCTCGAGGCTGGGATTCTATGCGCGAATCGTGAGCGTGACCGACGTCGAGATCAAGAGCGCGGAGGACAACGCTCAGGAAGTTGGGCGCTCGATAAACGGGTCGTTCGTGGTGACCGCGTACTACATCGCGCCTGAAAACCTCGAGAAGCTCACGATGAAAAAGCCCGTGGCGCCACCCGCCGTGGGCGCGCCGGCAGCCAAGGCGAAGTAGCGGAGTGGTGCTATGAAACCAAGAGTGATCAATCGAACCATATTGAATATCCTGTTGGCTCTGACGCTGGGGCTCTCGGTCGCGGCACAAGACAAGCCCGAGCAGCCGGCAAAGTCTGATGCAGCCGAGCAAGCCAAGACGGGCAAGGAATACCTCGGGCCGACGGCTGACTCCATAAGGCCGTACAGACCGTCCGGGCGCGATCCGTTCAAAAAGACAGTCAAGCCCAAAGGCGCGAGAGCCAAGGCTCAACAGGCCCGGTTGCTCGGCTTTCCATCGCTCGATATGCGCCGGGCCGAGTTTCGTCAAAAAGTCGAGCAGGCCCGAGCTCGCGACGCGGCGGAACCCGATCCGGTTTCCCAATACCTGGTCAACGAGCTCGACATTACCGGGGTATTTCGCGACGACCGCGGCTCTGGCGCCTTTGTACGGGCCCAACCGACCGGCACGATGTTCTTCGTGCGAAGCGGCGCTCGCGTTTACAACGGCGAGGTGCTGCGCATCGGCGGCGATGCGTCCGACCCGGGCAGCGCGAAAGTGATGTTTCGCGAGGTATCCTACACGGAAGTGAACGGTAAGCAGTCCCCGCAAGAACGCGTCGTCACAAAGACGGCGATTGATAAGAAGTGAACCAGCTTGTGTTCGCCATGGATCACACTATAATCACAGAATCGTCAGATCCGTTGGCGCTCGGCGCTGAGCTGGCCTTTCACTATTCGAGTCAAGAGACTTACTCAACGCGATTGAGCGGAGATCCGAGTGACTTTGCTTCGAGTCGCGTCTGTTTTCAGCTTGGATAATGATAGAGGGGAGATAAGGCTATGATGGCTAGGAGGCTTGTCACGACACTTGCGCTAGTCGCGCTTGTGAGCAACTTAAGCGTGTTTGCAGGATCGAGTGCTCGCGCAAGGGCGCAGGCGTTCGCGTTGGTGTCGCTCAAACACGAAACCGTCGGATCGCTAACGCGCATCCTGATCGAGTCGAGCGCGCCACCCCTCTACACGGTGTTTAGGCCGTCGGAGCGCTTGATCGTTGTTGATCTGCCGGGTTCCGAGGCCTCGCGTCTCGCGCCCGCATACAGCGTGAAGAGCGCCGCAGTCGATTCTATAACAGTGCGCCAGCCACAAGGCTCTCGCAGCTCGGCTGGACGCGCAGTTGCCAGAATCGAAGTCAACGTGCGCGCCGACGCGCACGACCGTTCGATGGTCAATGGCAACACGCTGGTACTCGAGATCGCGCCAGATCCAAAGGCGGCCGTCAGGCCTGCAAATGACACCGCCGAACCCAAGGAAGCGAAACGAGTCAGCCAGCCGGCCGCACCACCAGGCGTGATGGTTTATTCCGCGCCTGTCGCATCGAAGAATTCAGAGACCGCGAACGCGGCGCCGTCGCCTGAAAAGGTCAAATCGCAGCCAAGCGATCTGAAACCCGCCACAGTCATACGATCCGTGCGCTCAGAGACCAGCGAGGGCGACGTTCGTATAGTCGTCGACGCGGACGGCGCGGCGCAATACAAAGACTTCGTGCTGCCCAACCCGTGGCGCGTAGTCGTCGACATCGCCGGTGTGCATTCGGCGTTTGGCAACAAGACTACAGTCGTGGGCTCTGGTTCAGTCGAGCGCTTGCGCGTGGGTCAGCCAGCCTCGAACGTCGTCCGCATAGTGGTGGACACGAAATCCAAAGTTCCATATCGAGTGGTGCGTGACGGCGGATCGCTCGTCATCGTTGTCGGACCGGGCAGCTCTAACGCGAAACCGGCCGATGCAGCGGTTCAACAGTCTGTAAAGGATGCGGCTCAGGTTCAACTCAACCACGAGGTCAAGGTCGCCGGCGAACGCATCGAGAACAACAAGGCGGCAGATCAGTCTGCTAAAGACACCAGCGTACCTGGCAATCTGATCGCTCAATCGAACCCGCAGTCGAGCGGTCAACGAGTCACGGCGCAGCCGAACAGGTCGCTTCCGCTGCCGACCCAGCCGGCGCCTCAACCCAGCTCAGTAAAGGCGTCAGCACAGCCGGCCTCGCCGCCGGTCAACCGCAGCGTCCTGGATGTGCAACGATCATCGTCTGCACAATCAAACTCTACCGCTCAAATGCAGAAGCGCTCTGAGCTCGCGTTTTGTGACGCGGACTTCACCGGCGGATTGATCAGCTTCGACCTGCGCGCAGGCGTAGACCTCCGCGACATGCTGCGGTTCATCTCGCAGCAATACGGCGTGAATTTCATCGTCGATAAATCCGTGGCGGCGGTTCCGGTTGATATCCGCGTTACCGACATACCGTGGAATCAGGTCATGGAATCAGTGCTGCGAGCGAACCGTCTGGGCGCGGTCTGTGAAAGCAACGGACGCATCATCAGAATCGCAACGCTGGCAGCCGTAAAGGAAGAAGAGGAGCAGCAGCGCGCAATACGAGAGGAAAAGGCCAAGCAAGTCCCGCTTGTCACCAAGATCATTCACCTCAAGTACGCCCGCGCGGCTGGACAACTGGGAAGCACTGGAGGCGGCACATCCGGGCGCAGCTCTAGTGGAGGTGGGGCCAGCAGTGGCTCTATGGGTATCGGTACCGGAGTCACCGGCCAGGGGTCTCTGATGTCAATTGTCCACAGCCGGTTAAGTCCGCGCGGCCGTATCGAGGTCGACGTGCGAACTAATAGTCTGATACTCACCGATCTGCCGGAATACGCGCAGGTGATCGAAGACATGCTCGCCAAACTCGATCGGCCTGAGCCTCAGGTGGAGATCGAAGCGCGAATCGTTATCGCCAACCGCAACTTCCTGCGCGATATAGGAAACGAGCTGGCCGGTTCGGCCTTCCAGGCCGCGGGCAAGAACGGGCGCGGCGGTGTATTCGCGACGACGCCGGTTCAAGTCAACCCGGGCGGGCTTACGCCGGGCACCGGCGGTAACAACAGCAGCGGCGGCTCATCCGGCGGATCCGGTGAAACAAAGGGGCTCGGCCCGAACCTTGTCGGTCCCTTTGCCGACACCTCGCTGAGGGCGGGAGTCGCAAACTCAGTGCTCAGCCTGACCACCGGCGTAATCGGAACAGGCATTCTGTCAATGGCGCTGTCCGCGTCGGAGACCAAGGGTCAGATTCGTACCATCGCGAGCCCGCGGGTCACTACGACTGACAACAAGACGGCCGAGATAGTCAACGGGGTCCAAATACCCGTGCAAACGGTCTCGAACAACACTATTACCACGACGTTTGTGACTGCTGCGCTGCGTCTTGAAATCACACCGCAGATCATCGAGGAGAACGGGCAGGTGTTGATGCATGTAGTTGCCGAAAACAACAGCGTCAACTTCTCGCTCGCCAACCAGTTCAACAACGGAACGCCTGGCATCGACACGCAGTCGGCGGAGTCGACAGTGCTTGTCGGGGATGGCGGGACCACGGTGATGGGCGGAATCAACATCGACTCAGAGGGCAGCACGATCAACCGGACCCCCGGTATGTCGCGCATACCTCTGCTGGGCGAGCTGTTCAAGCATCGATCGGTCCGGCGCGATGATCGAGAGATCCTGTTCTTCCTGACGCCGCGGATCGTCAGAAACGACGGCACGCTTGGTCCTCGCGCGCCACAGCGCAGCTCAGTTGAGGGCACACCCAATCCGAGCGGCCCACAGCGCGCCGCTGTTACGCCGACACCCACGGTTACCGAAAAGAAGCAGGAGCCGAAACCGGCGCAGTCAACTCCGGCGACGACTCCGGCAGCAGGCGGGAAGGGCGGACAGTAAAGGGAAGGCCGATTGTCGATTGCCGATTGCAGAATGAACTGCGCCGGCAATCGGCGATCGGAGAATCCCTAATCGGCAATCTGATATGGGCTTCACCGACACGCTCACTAACATCGCCAGTCGCATTCAAGGATGCGCCGCCGTGGTCATTCTTGGCATCGACGGCATTGCCATCGAGAGGCACGTTCAGGATCTGGACCCGGTGTTTGACATAGACGTTGTTGCGACCGAGTTCACGAGTCTGGTGTCCCGCGGCATGCGCACGGCGTCCGATACCGAGCTTGGCGAACTGAATGAGATGGTTCTGGCGGCGGAGAAGATGACATTGCTTCTGCGTCCCATCACCTCTGAGTATTTCCTGTTCTTAGCGCTCAATCCAGGGGCCAACCTCGGGCGCGCGCGGTTCGAACTGCGCAAGGCCCAACTCGCTATGGAAGTCGAATTCGCAATCTGATCAGCCGCGGGCGTTCAGGGTAGCGCTTCGGTCGGCGTCCACACACACACACACACACACACACACACACACAAAGAGCGCTGTTGCAATCTTGAACGGCCGAGCTTCTCAACATCGAAACGTGATTACCGAGTCCACCTGCCGCCCGGCATCCTCACCGGACCGGGATGGAAGAATTTCTCCGGCGTCATAATTCCGTCCTTCTTGAAGACCATCCCGTTCTTCATGACGAACTGAACATCGCGTAACGCATCGATATTGGTGAGCGGATCGCCTGTAACGGCGATCAAATCAGCGAACAAGCCGGCCTTGATCGGCCCGCGATCCTTGATGATGTCTGCTGCCCTGTATCCGGTGATCGTCATCGCACGCAGAATGTCCGCCGGTGGAATGCCCGCCGCTTTCCAGGTCTCGATGAACGCGATCGTCATATCGCCGCGACTCAGCCACTCGCCGGTCTTGTCATCTTTCATCCGCTCATTCCAGTAGTCGAAGTCGGTCGAGAAGGTCAGCGGAACCTTCTTCTCCCAAGCGTCGCGGAGATTGGCTACTACTCGCTTGAAGGCGGCGTCAGAGCCGCGGTAGTTCGTGAACGGAGTGTCGGTGCCTGCTAGGAAGATCCCCTTCGCGGCCATCTGACGATGATGCTCGGGTGTGAGCGCATTGCCGTGGGCGATGATGTAGATCCCGGCATCGATCGCCCGTTGGGCGCCTTCAGGCGTTTGCACATGCCCTTCAACCTTGCAGCCGCCTTTTGCCGCCTCGCTGATCGCGAGCTTGATGTCCTCGACCGAGTAACCCCACGGCTTACAGTCGACGCACAGTTTGATCGTCCTCGCGCCGAATAACATGTTCTCCCGAATAGCGCGGACGATCTCGTCGGGGCTGTTCGCGTCGATGTACTCGGGGAACATGAGGCTGTGGTACTTGTACATCTCCGGCGTAGGCCATAGTTGTCCCCCGGTGCTGCCGATGATCGGGCCCGACGGAATGACCGTCGGTCCCGGCAGCCACCCTTGCTCGATGGCCTGTCTCAAGGCAGCGTCTGCATATAGCGCGTTGTTTCCAACGTCTCGAATAACGGTAAAGCCCGAGTTGAGAAGCTGAACGGCGTTGGACGCAGCCTGGATCGCGCGCAGCGGGGTCGAATCCATGACCACAGTCAGGTAGTAGTAGTTGTTCTCCGGCTGCTCCTTGTACGTGAGCGCCATATGTGTATGTGCGTCGACGAGACCGGGCAAAACCGTGAGCTTGCTCAGATCGATGACGGCCGCTCCTGGGGGTATGGACAAGTTTGCCCCGACTTCTTTGATCTTCTCGCCCTCGACCAGGATCACGACATTCGCGGCCGCGGTTCCTGTTTCAGGATCGATGAGACGCCCAGCTTTGATGGCCGTGATTCGACCTGGCGACGCCGTTTGCGCGGATGCCCCGCCGGCTTGCACCGCACTCAAAAACAAAAGGAAGACTGCCGTAATTTTCTTCATCGTTTTTTCCTCGAGAACTCGATTGGGTTGGGGAAACGCGCGCTGCTTGTTTTGCTCGAGCAATCAGCGCGGAGCAACTTCCAAAATTCGCCGAGCCCCGATACATTCTTTTTTTTCTTTTGGCCTCAATACCCAGAATCAGCAGCTAGCGATTATGGATCTTCCGGAAAACCGGACGGCATACTATCGCGATCGGCGTACAGGTTCAAACTGTACGACGCGTTGTGAATCCATTCGATTGGGCTTAACGGAACCGGCTCGGTTCGGTTTATCGAGCCCTTGAGCGAGCAAGCCCGCAGCTTGCGGGTTAGCGCCCGTGTCATTTATTCTTCAAAGTTGGCCCGCGGGCCTTATTCGTGACATACTGACATTCGAAGGGAATCAAACAGCCATGCAAGCAAATGACATCCGGCGCGGGATGATAATAATGTACAACAATGCGCCGCATCGCGTGCTCGATTTTCAGCATCGCACACCCGGGAATCTGCGCGCGTTCGTCCAGGCGAAGATCCGCAACTTGCGATCAGGCTCGTCGACTGAAGTCAGATTCAGCTCCACCGAAAACATCGAGCGTGCCTCGCTAGAAGATCACGAAATGGAGTTTCTCTACTCGGACGGCGACATGCACCACTTTATGAACACAGAAAACTACGATCAGATCGCTCTGGATTCCGAGACGCTGGGCGACGCGATGAATTACCTGACGCCGGGGACGAAGATTCAAGTGGAGTTCTTCGAAGGCGCTCCCATCGGAGTTGAGCTGCCGCCGGCAGTCGAGTTGACCGTCGTTGAGACCGCGCCTGAGCTTAAAGGGGCGACCGCATCGAACAGCCCCAAGCCAGCCAAGCTCGAGACCGGCGTCACCGTCCAGGTGCCGCCTTTCATCAAGGAAGGCGACCGAGTTCGGGTCGATCCCTCAAAAGGCGTATATCTGGAACGCGCGAAGTAGACAGCTCGGTGACGACTGCAGCGAAGTGCGCACGAGATCAACCTTCTCAGCGGCAGGCGCGAAACAGGCTCTGGCGGCCAATTTCGCGCCTCAGCTTTGTGAGGACATAGGCGTCAAGCATGTACTTCCTCTACAGCCTTGCCCTCTCTTTTCTTTTCATCGCCCTGCTGCCCTACTTCTTTTACCAGGCTGCGCGTCACCGAAAATACTCCGGAAGCTTCAAGCAGCGGATGGGCTGGCTCCCGGAGGCGGTTCGTGGTGACGACGGCCAGACTATCTGGTTGCACGCCGTCTCGGTCGGCGAATATCTGGCGGCGAGAACGTTGATTGAACGGTTGAAAAGCGAGCTGCCGGGCTTTCGGATAGTGGTTTCGACGACAACACGCACCGGCCAGACCCTCGCCCGGGCTGAGTGTCACAAGTTCGCCGGCACGTTTTATTTTCCTTTCGACTGGAACTTCTCGGTGCGCAGGGCGCTCGATTGGGTCAGACCGTCTATCGTCTTAATACTCGAGACCGAGTTGTGGCCAAATTTCCTGCGGGAGTGTCGAAGGCGAGGTGTGTTGACTCTTCTGGTCAACGGCAGAATCTCGACGCGCTCGTTTCGCCGATATCGGAAGGCGCCCGCTTTCATCCGAAGTGTTGTCGAGGACCTTTCGTTGATGATCATGCAATCGGAAGAGGATGCAGAACGCTCACGAGCGCTTGGCGCTCAAGCCAGCCGGGTCCGTGTATGCGGTAACCTCAAATACGAACACGCGGAGGTTGGGGATTCGGGGTCAGGCGTTGGGAGCCAGTTCGACGGCCAGTTCGGGCTATCAGCATCGCCTCACCTGATTGTCGCCGGCAGCACCGCGCCCGGCGAAGAGGAAATATTGCTGGCTTGCTTTGACGGCGTGCGAAGCCATCAAGGTCTTGAAGACGCCCGGCTACTGATAGCTCCCCGGCATCCCGAGCGTTTCGATGAAGTCGCTCGGCTGATCGCGCGATCGGGATTCACGTTCGCTCGCCGTTCGGAGACGACCGCGGCTGTTTCGAAACCGGACGTAATTCTGCTGGACACGATAGGAGAGCTCGCGTCGCTCTACAGGTACGCGGCGGTCGTTTTCGTCGGAGGAAGCCTGGTGCGGCGCGGCGGGCACAACATCATCGAACCCGCGGCCTTCGGAAAACCGATCGTGGTGGGACAGCACACAGAAAACTTTCGCCAGGTAATCTCGGACTTTCAACGAGCGAATGCGGTGGTGCAAATTGATGCTTCGGCCGGACAAGCGCAGGCCGCGCTGTCTCGTGAGCTTATCCGCCTGTTGTCGGACGGCGAACAGGCGCGTGAAATGGGTCTTCGAGCGCGCAGTATTCTGATCGCAAATCGAGGCGCGACCGATTGCATCATTTCAGCAATCAGACAATTAGTGAGTCTCGGTTCTTAAACCCGCCGGCGCTCAATCGTAAAGCTCCGGCGGTTCTTCGCAGCTCCAATGATTATTGGAAAGCATCAGAAGCTCAAACGGGCGCTGCTGTGGTTGCCGGCCAAGCTATACGAGCTTGCGGTGCGTTTGCGCGTAGCCGCCTACGAAACCGAATATCTGAAGCCGAAGCGGCTTGATGCGACCGTCATAAGCGTAGGCAACCTGACACTCGGCGGCACTGGCAAGACGCCGATGGTTGAGTACATCGCCCGCTACCTCAGGTCCGAAGAGCATTCCGTTTCGATTCTGACGCGAGGCCACGCGCGCGAGACCTCCGGAATGCAAGCCCTAAACGACCCGCTAAAACGCACCGCGACACAAGACAAGACTTCTTATCGGGAATCAGGCGACGAGCCCCTGATGCT
>DATIFP010000028.1:0-12555 GCA_035455165.1 Blastocatellia bacterium | reverse complement strand
ATCGCGGCGGAGAGATCGGATAGAGTCCGCTCTGCGGGTCTAGGGAGCATCTTCCTGGCGTGGGCGGGCGGATTCGAAAAGGGTCAGCCGCATTACTATCGAATCCAGGGCCCTTCGTTTCTGGTGGAATACGACAACATTCAGAACAACGCCAATCACATTCACACGGTCTGGCGGGATTTCACCTCCGACTTCGGCGCCGACTTGCTGGCATTGCATTACAAGCAAGATCATCGGTGATGACGAGGGGAGTTGGACGCGCGTTTCGTGGATTTCCGGCGAGGAATGTCCTGCGCGAAGTACCATTCGTGTCCTTCCGGATCTGCCGCTCCATAGCGTCGGTGCCCGTAAAAAGTATCCTGGGGTTCTTCGAGTATCCTCGCTCCCGCCTTCTTGGCCCGGGCAAAGTGCTTATCCACATCGTCCACGTTTATGTAAAGGCTCTGCGTCGCTTGCCCGAGCCGCTTTGGGTTTTTGTACTTCGGGCCCGGATATCCCATCATGATCAAGTCATCGCCAAGCTTCATCGAGGCGTGATAAATCGTACCGTCCGGCTTCGAGTTCTGCGGGCCGTACTTACGAAAACCAAACGCCTTCGCGAGGAACTTCAGCGCGCCCGCGACGTCTTCATACAGCAGATATGGTGTGATTGCCATGGTTTGGGCTCCTGTCTCGTAAGGCTCGACTAAATCCCCATCGCCGATTCCCACTCACCAAGCGTCTGATCCAACCTGTCCATCAAATCATCGACCTGCTGTCGGGTTATACACAGAGGCGGGGCGATGAAGATCGGCATGCCCCGCTTCAAAGCTCCCGGGCGCCGAGGACCATACAACGACATGTAAAACGCGAGACCGTTCTTTAATCCAAGCGCCTGAAACTTTTCATCGGCGCCTGCCTCGGGCGGGAACCATTCCATAGTCGCCTTGTCGCGCACCAGCTCTAACACCATCAACAATCCCTTGCCGCGAGACTCGGCGATCGTTCGCCGCGCGAGATATCGTTCCGCGTTTGAGTGCAGATAAGCTCCGACCTCGGCGCTGTTCTCGACGAGCTTGTCTTCTTCCATGATGTCGAGCACCGCAAGACTCGCTGCACAAGCAAGGGGGTGACCCATATTCGTGAAGCCATGAACGAACGTTTCGCCGGCGGCAAAAGGCTCATTGACCTCGTCGCTCACCGTCACCGCGCCCATCGGGACATAGAGCCCTGAGATACCCTTGGCGGTGGTCATTATGTCAGCTTGCACGCCGAAGTGTTCCATCGCGAACCAGCGGCCCGTGCGTCCAAAACCGGAGACTACTTCGTCGGCGATCAGCAACACGTCATAGCGATCACAGATCTCGCGAATTGCCTGCCAGTATTCGGGCGGCGGCATCAAGCCGTAGTCTTTGCCCGCGCCGATCGGAGTCGCAATGAAAGCCGATACCTGCTCGGGCCCGACGAAGTAAATCGTCTCTTCGAGTTCGCGCGCACATTGATGCGCCCATTCAACCTCGCTCATTTCTCCGGGACGCTCTTTCGGGTTGCGATAGTGACGAACGTGAGGCCAGTTGGCGAGCATTGGGAGAAACGGTTTGCGGAAGCCCGGCCCGCCCGCGACCGATAGAGCGCCCAGCGACATGCCGTGATAACTATCCCACGTCCCGATCACCGCGTGCTTCTGGGCATTGCCGCGGGCCAGGTGATATTGACGTGCGATCTTGATCGCGGTCTCGACGGCTTCGGATCCACCCGAGCACAAATAGGTCGTGTTGAGATTCCCCGGTGCGAGGCCGGCGATTCGCGCGCACACCTCGGCGCGTGGTTGATTGGAAAGCGCCGGATGACAGTAGGCGTACTTCTCGGCTTGTCGCGTGATGGCTTCGACGCGGCGGTCGCCGTGGGCGATGTTCATCGCAATAGGACCACCTGAAGCATCGATGTAGCGATTGCCGTCTTTGTCGTAGAGGTATATGCCTTCGGCGCGTTCGAGGACCGGCGCGAACGCGTGATAGGAAAACATGTGACGCCAATCGCCATCGGCGACTCGCTGGCCTGGTATAGCTTTTTCTGGTGTTGCCATGGATCCTCCTGGGAGCGCAGGCGGTTCGCCTGCGTGCTTGCGAATCGTATCCTTCACAAGCGAGGTCAAGCAAGATCTAGTGGCGGCGGACCCGATTTAACGCAAAGTCGCAACGACGCCGAGGCGCACCGTTTTTGCTGCTGTAAGTCTTGCCTCCTGGCGTCACGGCGCCTTTGCGTTAAAAGTTCGCCCACGATTCTTGTAGTCCCTGACATGCTTTGCTATTCTCGCGCGCGAGTTGAACGAGAAACAACGGCCTGTGGAGTCGGGCGGTCAGAGTACCGACTTTAGTCGGGTAGTTCGAACGAAGACCCGTCCGATGATCTGTTTGGTAGCGTTAGAAAGCCGCCTAAAGGCGGTACTCTGAACGCCCGGTGACTCTGAACGCCGGTAACTCTGAACGCCCGGTAACTCTGAACGCCGGTAACTCTGAACGCCCGGTGACTCTGAACGCCCAGTAACTCTGAACGCACGGCAACACTAGTGGCTCAGACGGACACGCTATGTTGGTAGTTGAACTGATTCGACGCGGGGCTAGATACTTTCCGGATCGTACTGCCGTTCTCTTCGAGGACAAGTCGCTCACTTTCACGGAAGTCGATCAGCTCTCTAATCGCTTCGCGCACGTTCTGGCGCGTCACGGTATCAGTCGCGGCGGACGGCTCGCGATACTTGCAAACAACAGCCTTTACTCGGTGCCTGTGGACTTCGGTTGCGTGAAAGCCGGCGCGGCCAGGACGCCGCTCAACGCCCGGCTTTCGACGGATGAGCACGAGCATATGTTGCGCGAGACCGGCGCGCGATTGGTGATCTACGACGCCGAGCTTGCAGAGCGAGCCGAGGCGCTCGCCTCGAGAGTCGCGGGGCTGGAGATGTTGGGGCTTGGCTCAAATCGTTGTGGAAAGGACCTGCTGCTCGAGGCAGCGACGGCTCCCGCGAATGATCCGCGAATCCCGGCTGAACCAGACGACGTTCTTCTGACCATTTTTACTTCCGGTACTACCGGACGGCTCAAAGCGGCCGAACACACTCAAGCAACATACGCGGCAGTATGTATCAACACGGCGATGGGCATCTCGGACATACAGCCTGACGACGTGATGTTGCACGCGGCTTCGCTGTTTCATGCGAGCGGCTGTTTCCTTCTGCCTTACTGGATGAACGGAGCGTGCAGCGCGGTTCTCTCACGATTCGAGCCGTCGGACTTTCTCCAGGCGATTGCGCGATGGCGAGTGACCTCTTTGCACGTAGTGCCGACAATGCTTGCCATGCTGCTGGCTCATCCGGATATCGAAAGGGCGGATATGTCTTCGGTCCAGACCATCGTATACGGGGCGTCGCCGATGCCGCTGCCGGTCATCAAGCGCGCGATTGAGCTCTGGGGTCCGCGATTTGTGCAGTACTACGGTCAAACCGAGGCGCCCCTGTTCATCACGAAGCTCGACAAGGACGACCATGCCGGACCCGAGCAGCGTTTGCTGGCGTGTGGGCGGCCTTCGATTGATTGCGAGGTCCGTTTGATCGACGACAAAGGCAACGAGGTTGCGCCAGGCGAGCAAGGCGAGATCGCGCTTCGAGCGCCGTTTGTGATGAAGGGTTATTTCAACGCTCCGGATCTCAACGCCGCAACATTTGTCGACGGAGGCTGGTTGCGCACTCGCGACGTTGGACGCTTTGACGAAGACGGTTATTTGTACCTGGTCGATCGCACATCGGACATGATCATCACCGGGGGTTACAATGTGTACCCGCGAGAGGTAGAAGACGCGTTGATGGCTCACGAGGCGGTGCTCGAGTGTGCGGTGGTCGGCGCACCTCACGAGAAGTGGGTCGAAGCGGTGACGGCGTTTGTTGTGCTTAGGTCAGGCGCGAGTGTGTCCGAAGCCGAGTTGATCGAGTTCACTCGCGAGCGGCTTGCGACTTACAAGGTGCCGAAGTCAGTGCGCTTCATCGACCAGATTCCAAAGAGCGCCGTCGGCAAAGTGCTTCGCCGCGCATTGCGCGACCCGCTCTGGAAAAAAATCTCCTCTTAGCGTCTTTGCGAGTCTTTGCGCTCTTTGCGCGAAACTTGCTCGAAGCACCTCATGCGTCAGCGATCACGCTCTGCACTGACGCATCCCGAGCTGCTCGCAGCCGATCAAACTCAACCGCGACGGCTTCGTCGTGCGCGATCGCTTCATCAAGGTTCGTCTCGGCAAAATCCATCACGCCCATATCGACAAACGCCTTTTGAATCCGCGCTCCCCATAACCCGATATCTTTCAACGTCGGCACAATGCGGATGAACAGCTTGCGGCGGAACTCGGTCATCAGCGGCGAAGCCAGCACGTGGCCGATGCACGCTTTGACATCCATTCCCAGATGCTCCCACACCTCTTCCGAAAGAAAACGGTCGCGCATCAGGTAGCAGGCCTCGACCGCGAACTCTTCCCGTTCGTCGCGCTCCTGTTCCGTCAGGTGCGGATAATAATCACGCAAGGCGATCCGGCCAAACGCAACGTGCCGCGCTTCGTCCTGCATCACGTAGGCGTTGATTGCGCGGCCAAGGGGTTCGGTCGCCATGTCACGGATCAGATTGAATGCGGCAAGCGCCAGGCCTTCGATGATCACCTGCATCGCCAGATAGGTGACGTCCCAACGCGAATCGGTGATGCCCTGATCGAGCAGAGATTTCAGCGGAGGACTGATCGGATAAGCCATTCGCAGCTTCTCATGCAGATATCGCGAATACACTTCGACATGCCGCGCTTCGTCCATGACCTGGGTCGCGGCGTAGAACTTCGAGTCGATGTCCGGCACGGTCTGGACAATTTTTGCGGTGCAGATCAGAGCGCCCTGCTCGCCGTGCATGAACTGTGAGAACCGCCACGATTCATAGTGATGTTTTACGACGCCTTTTTCTTTGCGATTCATTTTTGCCCAGATGTCCGAGCCCGCGAGGGGCGTGTACTCATCAGGAAAGCCGAGGGGGTCGTCGAAATCCAGCTCAGCCGTCCAGTCGATCCGGGTGTTCGAGTTCCACTGGTTGGTCTTACCCTTCTCGTAAAGGGTCAAGAGCTTGTCGCGGCCCTCGTCGTAGGTCCAGTTGAAAATAGTCTCCGCACCGTAGCCGGGAATGTGCCATTCGGTCTGGTCAACCGGAAGAGTGTAAACACGCGTGCTCATGAGTTGCCTCCGTGATTTCAGAGCAAAGCCGGCGAGAATCCGCCGGCTTTCATTTAGGATTTGCGATTAGCCGGCGAATTCATCGCGCGGCGGTTGAGTCATTCGATAGCGCGAAAAGTAGTATCGCTGCCTGAGCCGGCGGAACCGACCAGAATCCGTTGGCATTGCCCGTCGAAACTGCGATGTACTGCTTGCCGCCCGTCGAGTAAGTCACAACTCCGCCGTTCATCCGACCGCCGGTATTCGAACGATACAGCACTTCGCCCGTCTTCGCGTCGAGCGCCAGGAAATCGCCGAGCAGCTCGCCGGTAAAGATGAGATTCGACGAAGTAGTAGTCACCGCCGCAAGCATCGGCCTCTTGGATTCATACTTCCATCGAACTGCGCCGCTGGATGCGTCAATCGCGGTCAGCCATCCTCGCGACTTGTCGGGCGGATCGGCTTGCACTGTTCCGCCCATGTAGAACGCGCCTTTCACGTAGCGGGAGTCGGTCGCTTTGATAAACGTGCCGCACCAATCGACGGCGTTAACGTAGAGCATATTCGTGCCGGGGTTGAACGCGGGTCCGTTCCACTGGACGCCGCCCAGCACTCCCGGACACGCTCGCAGCCCTTCACGAGTCGGAGGAACGCCGGTGTTCAACCGCGTAGTAACCGGCACCTCGTAGACCTGTTTGTGGGTGTCGCGATCTATCACGTGAAGCAAGCCGTCCTTGCCCGAGGTCGCAATGAGCTTGCGAGTCTTGCCCGCTATCGTAGTGCTGAAGAGCGGGCTTACCTGCGTCGTATCCCAATCGTGCTCGTCGTGAGGAACGAGTTGATAGAACCATCGAAGCTTTCCGGTTCGAGCATCGAGTGCAACCATCGCGCAGGTGTAGAGGTTGGCGCCCGGGCGAGCTTCGCCGTAGAAGTCGGGCGCCGGATTGGCGACCGGAACATAAACAACTCCCGCTTCGGAATCCAGCGAGAGCGGCGCCCAGACCGCGCCGCCACCCTGGAGTCTCGCGTCTGCTTTTTCCCACGTTTCGGCGCCCGGCTCGCCCTGGTCCGGGATTGTATTGAACTTCCAGACCGGTTCTCCGTTCGACAATCTAAAAGCGCCAACCCAACCCTTCACTCCGAGTTCGCTTCCGGCTGGACCCAGGATGACAAGGTCTTCGAATATGACCGGCGCCATCGTGAACCCGCCCTCGTTCTTAGTCATGTCGACGAGCGCGCGCTCCCAGACAACGTTTCCGGTCGCGGCGTCCAGCGCTATCAAGTATCCGTCGTGAGTTCCTCGAACAACCATCCCGTCCTTGATTGCGACTCCGCGGTTCATCGGCCAACCTTCTTTACCCTTTGGCTTGCGGTCGTACTTCCATCGAACCTTCAGCGTCGCTGCATCAAGGGCGATAGTTGAGTCCTTAACCGTGACATACATCAGACCGCCGGACACCACGGGGTTCGAGTGGAAAGGGTTTCGGTCTCCGATGTCATACTTTGCGATCATCTTCAGCGATGCGACATTCTCGCGATTGATCTGCTTCAGATCGACGAATCGCTGTCCGCCGTAGTCGTGGTTCGACATCAGCCAGTCAGTTGTGCTGGAGTGCGCCGCATTTAGTTCCTTCTGCGTAGGCCTGCCTGCGCGAGACCCGGACGCTTCTTTTTTCGCAGCGGCATCTGATGTCTTGCTTGCCGCGTCCGGTTTCTTGGAGTCGCCCGGTGCGGCAATTTTTAGAGCCATTGCCGCCGAATCGGGGGTCAGCTCTTTGTTGCCTGCCGGGTAGCCGTTGCTTTTGAGAATAAAGGCGACGACGTCGATGTTTTGCTGCTTGGTGAGCGTTCCGGCCGCGTCGTAAGGCATCTGCGTGCTAATGATGAAGAACAGGTCATCAATCGAGTTGTCGCCGCTGCCCCACTTGCGAATGAAGCGCGGACCGGCGAGCGGACGGGAAGTCGTTCCTTCGAGCTTCTGCCCGTGACACTCGGCGCAGCTCTTGTTGTACACCGCGGCCCCTCTCGCTGCCTGGGCCGCGGTGAATAAGCCTTCGCCTTGCGCGCTCGCTGACGAGACAGCTTCCGCAGAGTAGAACGTAAGCCCGAGCAGGGCGCCGAAGACGGAAAGGGAGAGGACCGCGCGAACCGAAATCGGGCGGATAGCGGCGAAGTTCATCTGGCACCTCCAGCGTTTGGTTTGATGAATAGGCCTGTGATCGCAGGCGCGATGGTATCAGACGACCGCCCTTCATACAACGCGAGCTATGGATGAGTTTCCGTCTTTGCGTCTTTGCGGGCCTCTGCTTCTCTGCGCGAAATCCGACTCAAGAATCAACGGCCTTGCGACCGCAGCGGATTTGATAGACATTAATAGCCACTCTATGACCACGGCCCCCAAGCAGCGAACTCTCTCATCGATCGTGATCCTGTTGTGGGTGTGGGTTGTTCTGGCCGCCTTTGTCGGTCGAACGCAAGCGGCTGCGCAAAGCACAGACAGTTGCATCGCCTGCCACAGTCGCGATCAAGTCGTGACGATTTATCGGACCAGCGCGCACGGAAAGCTGAGCATCGGTTGTGAGGGTTGTCACGGCGGTGACGCGTCGCAGACGGATAAGAGCAGGGCTCACGCCGGGGATTTCGTAGCCAAACCCGACACTGCCGCGACGCTCGAGATGTGCGGCAGGTGTCATCGCCAGCCGCTCGAGTTTTTCAAGGGCAGCCGTCACGTCGCTGCGCGTCCCAATGCCCCGCGACTTGATTGTGTCGAATGCCACGGAGTTCACGGCATCGGCGCGGCTTCCGAATCATTCCGATGGCCGCAATACTGCGCGGGGTGCCACGGTCTGGAATACCTGCCGCAGTTGCCGAGTGCGTTTCGAGAGATGCTTTCTTTGGCGGACGATCTTCGCGAGGGATTGCATCGCCTGGAAGAAAAAGGCGGCCAGCAACCGGAGCTCATCGCTCGCCGCAAAGAGATACGCCATATGATCTCCGAGCTTGTGCACAAGACGAATGCCAGGGCGGGTCTCGACCGCATACCGGCTATTCTGGAATTGGGCGCGTCTCTGAAGACTCGGATCGCGGCGGAGCAAGCCAGGTAGTCCGCCGCGAATGAGGAGACCCGCGAGAACGCAAGCCAATCACTTGCACCCTTGCATCAACAGCCATGAAAGAAGTAGGCTTTTGGCGCTTGCGCAGCTCGATAACGATCCAACAGTTCAATCTACATTTACGCTGACCGACTCAGCGGAAAGGACCTACCCATGTGGACTCGCAAATGTTTCGCCGATGAAGAAAAGCCTATTCAATCTCCCATACCAACCGAGATCTTCTCCAATGAGGAATTCATACCCCCGCCGCAGACGCCTCAGCAGCAGCGCTGGGAAGCGCGAATCGCCGAAATGTCGGATCAATGCGCGAAGAAGCTCGGGCTTTCGCGCCGCCGCTTCCTGCAAACAACGGGCGGGATGGCGGTCGCAATGCTCGCCTACAACGAGGTGTTCGGGAAAACTTATGACGTCGATCCGATCGAGGCGCTCGATCCGGCAGCCTTTGCCGAGAAGTGGCCGAAGACCGAATTCATCTTTGACAATCAAACCCATCACGTCGACGTCGAGAGCCGCTGGTTCGAAGCGACCGACGCGGGCCGCGAGGCGGCCAAGTTTTTGCGGCAGTTTCGGCCCAACGCCAAATCGACCGACGAAACGCTCGCGATGCTCAATGAAGCTCATTACATCAAAGAGATGTTCATGGACAGCGACACGATGATGGCCATCATCAGCGGCGTGCCGACTGCCGAATGGCGTGAGAACATCCTGCCTCCGGACAAGATGGTCAAGACCCGCAACGACATCAACCAGATGGCCGGCGGAACGCAACGGATGATCAGTCACGGATTGCTCCGGCCCAACATGGGCAAATCCGAATTCGAGGAGATGGAGCGCCAGGCGAAAGTCCTCAAGATAAACTCGTGGAAGATGTATACCGGGTCGCTGATCGGCGACGGCCCATATTGGCTCGACGACGAGAAGGTCGCCTATCCATTCTGGGAACGCAGCCGGAAGCTCGGCATCAGGACTGTATGCGTTCATAAGGGTCTTCCGCTCGGCTTGTTCAACGAAGAACACTGCCACCCGAAGGACGTCGAGAAGGTCGCGAAGGACTTTCCGGATATCAACTTCCTCATCTATCACTCGGGATTCAATCCGGCGCCGGCCGGAGGCGGGCGTCGCCGAGAAGGCGCGCAGGCGGGGCCGCAATACATCCCGTGGTGTTCGGAGCTGATCGACATCGTCAAGCGCAACAATCTGAAGAACGTCTACTTCGAGATGGGAAGCACCTGGAACATACTGTCGGGCGGCTACGGCGGAACCGACCAGCCCGCCATGCACTTCCTCGGGCAGGTCTTGAATCTTCCCGGCGGCGAAGATCATTTGATCTGGGGGACGGATTCGATCTGGGGCGGCAGCCCGCAAGCTCAGATCGAGCGGATGCGGAGATTCCAGATCAGCGATGAAGTGGCGGCGAAGCACGGCTACAAGAAGCTGACGCCGGAGATCAAAGCAAAGATATTCGGGCTCAATGCGGCTCGGCTTTACAAGATCGACGTCAACGCCAAGCGCAAGGCGATCCAGGCCGACAAGATAGCCGAGATGAAACGCGAATACGACGAGGCGCCTCGTCCGAGCAACACCCAGTTTGGATGGGTGTGGCGCAGCCGCGGCCAGCGAGCGTAAGCATCGACGCATGGAGTTCAGGCTTTAGCCTGGTAGTGGCTTTCACCAACTATCAATGTAAGCTGTACGAACCTCTCAAATCGCATGGAGTTCTGCTCTAGGCTGTCAGTTGCTGGTTGCACTATCAGCCTGAAGGTTGAACTCCATGCAACTCTCTAGCGAATCTATCTGCATGCACCAGGACTCGTTGATCGAGCGATTGCAGGCCCTGCTCGCCGAAAGCCGGCGCACCGTCGTCTTCACCGGCGCGGGTGTCAGCACCGAATCGGGCATACCGGACTTTCGCAGCCCCGGCGGTCTCTGGAGTAAGTACCAGCCAATCGACTTCCGTGAGTTCCTGTCCTCGGAAGAAGCCAGAATAGAAACCTGGCGGCGAAAGATCGCGGTCGACGTAGCAGTCTCGCAAGCCGAGCCGAATCGCGGCCATCGCGCGATTGCCCACTTGGTCAAACAAGGCAAAGTCTCGAGCGTCATCACTCAAAACATCGACGGTCTTCACCAACGATCGGGCGTTCCCGATGAACAGGTGATCGAGCTTCACGGCAACGGCACCTACGCGGCCTGTTTGGATTGTGCGAAGCGTTTCGAGCTATCGGCCATCTTCGCCGCGTTCAGAGTGAACGAGACACCGCCCGAGTGTGAGTGCGGAGGGTTGATCAAGAGCGCAACAATTTCATTCGGCCAGCCGATGCCGATTGAAGCCATGCGCCGCGCGAAAGCTGAATCGATGAGCTGTGATTTGTTCCTGTCCATCGGATCGTCTCTTGTGGTGTATCCCGCCGCCGGATTTCCGGCAGTCGCCAAGCAAAACGGGTCACGTCTCGTGATATTGAATCGCGAGCCGACGGATCTGGATTATCTCGCGGACCTTGTGCTCAACCTCGAAATAGGCGCCACGCTCGGCGCAGCGACCGGCGTTGAGTGAGCCGCGATGCCCGACCTAGATTACAAAGCAGACGTCGTTGTGATCGGAGGCGGGCTCGCGGGAATCGCGACGGCGCTCGAGCTGCTCGATCACAACAAGAGCGTTGTGCTCGTCGAACGATCGGGCGAAGAGAAATTCGGCGGGCTCGCGCGCGTGTCGTTCGGCGGCGTCTTCATCGTCGGCTCTCCTGAACAGAAGCGCGCGGGCGTCAAAGACAGCGTTGATCTCGCTCTTCGAGATTGGATTGCCTACGGCGAGCTGGGCGAGCAGGACGTGTGGCCGCGCCGGTGGGCCCAGGCTTACGTTGCTCAGTCGCTGGACATGGTCAGACGCTGGCTGTACGAACACGGCGTGACCTTTTTCCCGGTGCTCAACTGGGCTGAGCGAGGGTTGGATCAGCCGGGAAACTCGGTCCCGCGTTTTCACATTGTCTGGGGCACGGGGCAGGGTCTTGTGCTCGGTTTGCTCGAGCATCTTTTTTCGCATTCGAATCGCATCAAGCTGGCGCTTCACTTTCGGCATAGAGTGACGAGTCTCATTCAGACGGGCGGGCGTTTCATCGGTTGCGCGGGCGTCGATGAAGGCTCGGGCCGCGACTTCACTGCCACAGGCGAATGCGTCGTGGTCGCCGCCGGAGGCATCGCCGGCAATCTGGATATGGTGCGCAAGCACTGGTTTACGCCGTGGGGAGAGCCGCCCGAGCATTTGTTGAACGGCTCGCATCCTACGGCGGACGGCGCCATGATTGAGGCGGTCCGCGACCGAGGCGGCAACATCACGCACCTCGAGAAGATGTGGAACTACGCTGCGGGGGTTCATCACTGGAGGCCGCAACACGAGCTGCACGGACTCTCGCTTGTGCCCCCCAAGTCCGCGCTGTGGGTGAACTACGAGGGAAGGCGCATGGGACCGCCCGCGATGGTGACGGGATTCGACACGCGCTATCTGGTCGAGACGATCTGCAAGCAGAAGAAAAAGTATTCGTGGCAGGTGCTGAACTGGAAGATCGCGAAAAAAGAATTTGCCGTCTCGGGTTCGGAGTTCAATCAGGCGATCCGTGACAAAAAGCGGATCAAGTTCCTGGCAAGCCTGCTTCTTGGAAACGCGGGTCTGGTTCGCGAGTTCATCGACAACTGCGTGGACTTCGTCACCGCGAACTCGGTGGCCGAGCTCGCCGAAAAGATGAACGCGCTGACGGGTTCAGCGGACATCGACCGGGAGTTGCTCGCCGAAGAGATCCGGCGTTACGACGACCAAATCGATCGGGGTGTTTCGTTTCACAACGACGATCAATTGAGGCGAATCGCGCACGCGCGCCAATACAGAGGCGATCGCGTTCGCACTTGCAAATTCGCTAAGATCGACGATACGAAAGCGCGCCCGATGATCGCCATTCGTGAGTTTATTCTCACGCGAAAGAGCCTTGGGGGGATTCAAACTGATCTCAGCTCGCGCGTTCTCGATAGCCGGGACGAAGTCATGCCGGGACTGTACGCGGTAGGCGAAGCCGCCGGGTTTGGCGGCGGCGGCATTCACGGCTTACGTTCACTCGAGGGGACCTTTCTCGGTGGTTGCATCTTTAGCGGGCGACTCGCGGGACAGGCGATCGCAAAGGGATGACCTGAGAGAGACTTTGGACTGCGGCGGCAAGGTACTCCGCGACGCCGCTTTTGAGTTCGAAT
>DATIFP010000027.1:0-32682 GCA_035455165.1 Blastocatellia bacterium | reverse complement strand
GTCGTCGATTGGATTGCCGACTATCTCGCGCATCCAGAGCGGTATCCGGTCCTGTCTCAAAATCAACCGGGTGACTTGAAAGCGGCGTTGCCATTTTCGGCGCCCGAGCGGGGCGAAGCTATGGAGGCGATGCTTGCCGACCTCGACCGAGTGATCGTACCCGGCGTGACGCATTGGAATCATCCCGGCTTCTTCGCTTACTTCGCGACAAGCGGCTCGGCCCCCGGAATCCTCGGCGAGATGCTCAGCGCCGCGTTCAACGTCAATGCAATGCTATGGCGCACATCGCCCTCCGCGACCGAGCTTGAGGAAGTCACGCTCGATTGGTTGCGACAGTTGATCGGGCTGCCGGACACGTTTGGAGGCGTGATCTATGACACCGCTTCCATTTCGAGCCTGTGCGCGATCGCCGCGGCTCGAGAGGCCGCCGGCGTCGACGTGCGCCAGCAGGGCCTGGCCACCTCCGGCGCAAAGCTTCGAATGTACGCCTCAGAACACGTTCACTCTTCGGTGGACAGATCGGCGATCACGCTCGGGATCGGACAGGCCGGTCTGCGAAAGATCTGGTGCGATGATGAGTATCGAATGGATCCTCGGGCGCTGGCTATTGCGATCGACGAAGATCGCGCAAATGGTTGGCAGCCGTTCTGTGTAGTGGCGACGACAGGAACGACTTCGGCGACCAGCATCGATCCGGTGCCGGAAATCGCGGACATCTGCGACCGCGAAAGACTGTGGCTCCACGTTGATGCAGCTTACGGGGGCTCTGCGGCAGTCATACCCGAGATGCGTTGGGTGCTCGACGGATGTGACCGGGCGGACTCGCTCGTTATCAACCCGCACAAGGGCTTATTCGTGCCGCTCGATCTGAGTGTGCTCTACTGCCGGCGCATGGATGTGCTTCGCGGCGCGTTCAGCCTTGTGCCTGAATACCTGCGTTCTGGCGAGGGCGACGAAGTCAAGAACTTCATGGACTACGGGCCGCAGCTCGGGCGGCGCTTTCGCGCGTTGAAGCTGTGGTTCGTGATGCGCTACTTCGGGATCGAAGGTCTGCGTGATCGCATTCGGAACCAGATCGCGCTGGCGCGCGAGTTCGCCGATTGGGTCGATCAGAGCGAGCACTTCGAGCGACTGGCGCCGGTCCCGTTCGGTCTTGTGTGCTTTCGGGCTCATCCTCTTTCCATCAAAGAAGAAGCAGCGAGAAGCCTGGAAGAGAATCCCAAACTTCCGCATTGGAGCCGGGACGTCGAGTACGTTGAAAACTATCTCGATATCCTCAACGAGCGGTTGCTTGAAGAAGTGAATCGGAGAGGAAAGGTCTTTCTTTCACACACCAAGCTAAAGGGAAAGTTCACGCTGCGTCTTGCAATCGGCAACATCCGCACCACGCGCGACCACGTTAAGCTGGCCTGGGACGAGCTGAACGAGGTGTTGGGTATTGCGAATCGAGAATAAGAGGGAGGAGCGAGGATGGAGAATAGACGATAGAGAACGGAGGTGCGAGCAATCCTCCACTCTTTATCCTCGGTACTCGACTCGGGGTCACTGCACAAAGCTAATCGACTCGATGTCGGTCCAGCGAACGTCAACTTTGCTCGCCGAGCCGAGCTTCACCGAAACGGAATCGCCATTCAGTGAGAACTCCTTGCATCTGAGGTCGCTTCCGCCCTTGAGTCTGATTCTGATCGAGTCGCCGTCGCTGGCCGACGACCGGATCTCGGTCGTATCTTCCGGCGCGATGACGGCGTAGCTCCTTGCCTCGCCGTCCACTTCGGTCATCGAAAGGCGCAGCTTGCCGGTCGATTCATCCCGCGCGAGCGTCCGGCCGCGAATCGTGCTTCCGTTCTTGAGTGAGATGACGAACCCGGCTCCGCCGGATTCTTGCGCGGTTACGGGCACAGCTAACATCAGTCCGATTATGACACTGATGAGTGTTGTCTTGATTTTCATTTGTCGCGTTTCTTCTCGTAGATAGATTTAAGTTTTTCCAGGTAGTCCTTACGATCCACGGCATAGTACACGGCGGTCGGTCCCGAATCAACCAGCTTGGCGACTGCCTGTTCGAACGCCTCGTAAGGGTCGTCGGTGCCGATATCCTTCGCCTCGAAGTAACCAATTCTCCGCAACCTTCTGATCAACTCCTGAAACGTAAGCCGGCCCTCGAATGTACGCCCGCCGTGCGTGTGCGAACGCGAAAGGAGGTGTTGCACCATGATTACATCGCCGTACAGCGCGGGAGAGACATACAGCCAGCCATCTTCGTAATGCCAGCTATCCTCGACCTGACGCGATAGCTGAACCCGGCGGACACCTTTGGAAAGAACCGTGTCCCAGTCGTTCGACGGCGCCGAGCGTTTTATGCAATAAACCGCGACCTCGAGCAGCCAGTCATCATTCTCGACGTTCAACCCGCGATTCAGTCTCTCGAGCCACTCGGAGAAGATCTGCATTTGCGTACGCTCGGGACTCCAGATGACGAAGCGATCCGGTTGCTTCTTGAGCGCCGTCCAAAGTTTCTTTCGTTCCTTTTCAAACGAGGAGCTTGAATCGATGCGTATCGCGTGAAAGTCCGCAAACCACCGCTTTGCCCCGCCGCAGTATGGGCAATGATCGGTGTCGGGTTGGGCGAAAAAGTGGGGCCGAGAAGTCGCGGCCCCGGTGAAATCAACTTCCTCGGGCGTGTGCTTTTTGAGTTCGCTGTACGCCGTTCGCGAAGTCAGCTTGAGTTGTTTGGTGAACACGTCAAACGCGCATTTCAGGCAGATCTTGAGGGTAGTCTTCGAAATTGCGGAGATTGGGATGGCGTCAAAGCTGACTTCGGGCTTTTTCATGATGGGGTCGGGGGACCGGGGTTAGGGTTTGGTTTCAACGGCGCCCACCCCCAACCCCTAAAACCTGACCCCCCATTCTCTAGTGGGGATGGTGGGAATCGAACCCACACAAGGTTACCCTTAAAGGTTTTTGAGACCTTCGCGTCTGCCTGTTCCGCCACATCCCCTTAGATTTGACCACGCGATGCCGGCTTCAGAGTAAAGCTGATTCTAGCTGTGGCGAGCAACGAGCGTCAACGTGGGGTTGGGATGGTGTCCTAATCGTGTGTTGGAGGTCAAGCACAACAGAATCTCAAGGACATCACGGCTCGGCGACCCTGGCGCCGAAGGCGCGAGATTCAATAGCCAGGGGGCAAGCGAAGCGTCGCACCTGGAACACGGGTACGCCAACGCGGCGAGCCCTGAAAGGGCGAAATAGGATTGACAATCAGCGATGTCCCGCGCCTCCGACTCTGCCGCGCTCGTATGACGCCCCTTCAGGGCTAGGATCACTTCGACGGGAACTACCAGGGGCGACGCTTCGCTCGCTCCTGGCTATTGAATTACGCGCCTTCGGCGCTCCAGCAGTCCACTATTACTACTCGCGTTTAGCGTCGGGGTGGGCCTGGTCCATCCTGTCGACGTCATCTACCAAAGCCCCGGCCGGGGAAATGCCGTGTTTGCTGATTTCGTGTTCGAGGTAGTGTTTCATGACACTGTGCTTGCGGCCGTAGGCGAAGTAAATCACGAAACCTATCAGCAGCCAGATGATCAGCCGCCACCAGTTTTCGGCAGGCAGCGAGAACATCAGGAGCAAGCAGGTCAGTATTCCAAGGATCGGAACTAGCGGAACCAGCGGCGCCCGGAACGGTCGATTCGCATCGGGATTCGTTCTGCGCATCACCAGGACCGCGGCGCAGACGATCACGAAGGCGAACAACGTTCCGATGTTAGTCATTTCAGCCAGCAGGGTGAGCGGCAGGAACCCGGCCATCGACGCGACAAAGAGACCGGTAAGAATCGTTGACTTCCAGGGTGTGCGGAACTTCGGATGGATAGAACCGAAAAAATTCTTTGGCACCAGGCCGTCGCGGGCCAGCGCCAGCATCACCCGCGGTTGACTGAGCATCATCACAAGAAGCACAGAGGTGATGCCGGTCATCGCCCCCGCCGCCACCAGATATTGCATCCAGGTCAAACCGACGTATTCGAATGCCTTCACCACGCCGGCATTCTTATCAATTTCCGGAGTGGGAACCATTCCTGTCAGCACTGCTGAGACGGCTATGTAAAGAACGGTGCAGATGATCAGGGAGGAAATGATGCCAATCGGCACGTCGCGCGCAGGTTTTTTGGCTTCTTCGGAGTGGACCGATACGGAATCGAATCCGATGTAAGCGAAGAAGATGATCGCCGCGCCGGCGAACATTCCTATCGGCTGTCCGGTTGCCGCGGTCTCGCCAAACAGCGTTTTACCAAAGAAGCTGATTCCCGTATAACCAAACGGCGCGAACGGCTTCCAGTTGGCGGGATTGATGTAGAAGACTCCGATGCCGATCACCATCAGCACGATGATTACTTTGATAGCCACCATCACCGCATTGAAGGTCGCGCTCTCCTTTATGCCCTTGACGAGGATTACGGTGAGAATGAAGGTGATTAGAATCGCGGGCAGATCGAAGTATGCCCCGGTGGCGATGAATCCCGTGTGTGGGCAATCCTTTCCCACGGTTACACAATAGTCGAACGGCCCCTTCGAAAGAACAGCAGGCAAGTATTTGTCGAGACCGAATAGCGGGATGAACTCCTGAAAGTGCGCCGACCATCCATGCGCGACCGTCGCCGACCCGACTGCGTATTCGAGGATCAGATCCCAACCGATAATCCAGGCGAAGAGTTCGCCGAGCGTCGCATAAGCATAGGTGTAAGCGGAACCGGCGACCGGAACCATCGACGCAAACTCGGCGTAGCAAAGCGCAGCGAACACGCACGCAAAGCCGGCAACGACGAAAGAGAGCATAAGCGCCGGTCCGGTTCTGTCGTGCGCGGCCTCCCCGGTCAGGATGAAGATACCTGTGCCGATGATCGCCCCCACGCCCAGGGCCGAGAGCTGAACCGGCCCTAACACCCGGCGCAACCGGTGGTCGCCCACCATCTCCTCCAACAGCAAGCTGAGCGGCTTTCTCGAGAACAGTTGGTTAGCCATTCAAAAGGACCTCCCCAAAACAGTAGTCGTTAGTGATCGGCATGCGCGATGTGTAAGAAGATCCTCACACCGCTCATTACCAGTCTGTCATCAGTCTTCGGGTTCCGGCGTGGGAATGGCCACGCCGACTCTTCTCCAAATGAAATACACTGGAATCCCGGTTGCGATGATTATGAAGCCCGGCCACGTCGCCGCCGTCTGAAAGATCAACAGCACCACGAGAACCACGGATGCGCCTACAATGTACAGCGCCGGAATCACCGGATATCCGAATGCTCTGTATGGTCGCTCAGCCGTGGGGCGCTTCATCCGCAGTCTGAAGATGCCAAAGACGGTCAATATGTAAAAGATCAGCGCCGCTGATATTACGTATTGCAGCAGATCTCCGTACAGGTTGCCGTAAGTGGTCTCGCCGGTCGCCGGGTCTGTGCCGGTGATGGTTCTTGGCAGCACAAGCACCGCGGCCCAGAGCCCTTGAATCACAAGTCCCCACGCGGGCACGTGCATGGTGTTCAAGCGCCCCACCGATTTGAAGAAGAGCCCGTCCCGAGCCATCGCCCAGTACGCCCGCGCGCCGGCTAGAATCAGACCGTTATTGCAGCCGAACGTCGAGACCATAATGAACACTGCCATAATCGTCGCCCCCAAACCTGGGAAGATCACGTCGGCAGTTGCCGAAGCAACGCGATCGCTCGGGACGGTTTGAATCGTCTCGAACGGCAGCGTTACCAGATAGGCGACGTTGGCCAGAAGGTATAGAACAATAACGAGGATCGTCCCGAATGCGAGCGACAAAGGGATGTTGCGTTTCGGGTTTTTGACCTCGCCGGCAGTGAAGGTGATGTTGTTCCAGGCGTCGGCGGAGAAAAGCGAGTTCGTCTGCGAGACGCAGATCCCAACGAACAACCCAAAGGTGCTGATTGCGGTCAAAGGACCCGGACCGACTGCCTGCAGCTTGCCTCGCACGGTCCAAAAGTCTCCGAAGTTCGCGTGCACCGCGGTTGCGTTCCATCCGATCACGACACCCAGCACGATGAGCGCAATCAACGCGCCGGTCTTGGTTATGGTGAACACGTTCTGAACCAACTTGCCGAGCCTGAGCCCGAACGTGTTCATCCAGGTAAGCAGCGTGATTAGCAACAGACCGACCAGTTGCGCGGTGGAAAGCGAAATCGCGTAGCTCGACCCGAGATGGATTGGCTTCACGATATAGCTGCTCTCAGAGAGCGCTGGCCACAGCACCCCGAAATATCTGGCGAATCCCACTGCGACCGCCGCTATGGTCCCGGTCTGAATGACCATGAACAACGTCCAGCCGTACAGGAATCCGAACATCGGAGAGAATGCCTCGCGAAGGTAGACGTATTGGCCGCCGGCCTTTGGCATCATCGCGGCTAGTTCACCATAACTCAACGCGCCTACCACAGTGAGCACGCCGGTGAGCACCCAGGCAGCCAGCAACCAGCCTGGCGAGCCAACCTGGCGCGACATATCGGGCGATACAATGAATATCCCGGACCCGATCATTGATCCCGCGACTATCGTCGTCGAGTCCAACAGCCCGAGGCCGCGAACAAAGCCCGTCGTCTTGTCTTCGACCGCGACTGCTGCGTCAGCCATTCTCTTTCCTCCAGGAATGTCCGACAAACTTCAGTTTGTCGTCAGTTGTCGCGTCTAAACCCGACAAACTAAAGTTTGTCGGACATCTGCCTCGGTCTCTATAGGTTATGCCGCGCCACCAGCACCAAATAAACCACCGATATCGCTGCTAGAACGATTGCGACGACCAAACTTGAAGAGGTAATCCCCGCTTGTCCGAGATCCCCGCCCTCGCGACGTGCCTTCAGCGCTCGCCTTATTACAATCGGGCAGAGCACAAACGCATTCAGCGCCAGCGGAACGATCAAAAACCATGAGACTTCCATCCACGGTTCGGTCTTTAACACGTCACCGACCGCCGACGCCATCTTTGATACTCCGGTTGAGTCTTCGTGCGTTTTGAGCGCTTCGAGCCAAAGATCGAAGCCTCGCATGAACACAAGCAGCCCGATTCCAATAATCGCCAGCCATGCTCCCGTATAAGCCGTCTGCGCGTTGTGCTCGGCTACCCGCTCTGCGTGTTGCCTGCCAGTCAGGCGGCTATGTACCGCGCTGTATCCAACGTAGATCACAAATCCGAAATTCAGCCATGCCGCGAAACGAAGCCACGAGGTCGGCGGCAAATAGTAGATCAGATAGAGACAAGAAGCGATGCCGAGGATTGGAATGATCAGTCCGCCGGGGACGCGGAAAGGGCGATGACGCGCCGGGTCCCTCACTCGCAAGACTATTATTCCTGCGCAGACCAGTATGAACGCGAACAGAGTGCCGATATTCGTAAGATCGACCATCTCGTCGATGCTCGCCACCGCCGCGAACGCGGCAACGAACACGCCGGTCAGAATCGTCGAGATGTGAGGCGTACGAAATCGAGGATGAACCTTATAAAAAATCGGGGGCAGCAATCCGTCTCGCGCCATCGAGAAGAATATGCGAGGCTGGCCGAGCTGAAACACCAGCAGCACCGCCGTGTGCGCGATGACCGATCCGAATGCTACTATTCCGACAGCCCATCCCAGGTTGGTGTTGAATTGCTGACCAACGTGTTGCAAGGCCATCGTCAGCGGTTCGGCCTGTTCGGTCGCGAGCTTGGCTTTTAATTCGGGGTAAGAGATCAAGCCGGTGAACACCGCCGCCACCACCGCGTAGAAGATCGTGCAGATGATCAGCGAAGCGATAATTCCTATCGGCAAGTTGCGCTGCGGGTTTTTGGTCTCTTCCGCTACGGTTGAAACAGCGTCGAACCCGATATAGGCGAAGAAGACGATCGCTGCGCCCGCGCTTATCCCCCCAAATCCGTTCGGATTGAACGGCGTCCAGTTGGCGGGCTGGACGTAAGTGAAGCCGACGATGATGAAGAAGGTCAGAACGAGGATCTTTATTACAACCATCGTCGCATTGAAGCGCGCGCTTTCGCGAATTCCCCAGACTAATACGACGGTGATCAGGAAGACTATCGAAACGGCAAGCACGTTGAATACGATCGGGAATCCGAACGGGTGCGGTGCGCTTTCCAGAACTCCGGGCACCTTTGCGGCCGTTCGGTAGTCCATTGAAATCCAATCGGGAATGATGATTCCGTTAGGCGCCAGACCTGGAACGTGAAGCCCCGCAAGCAGCGTCTTGAAATAATTCGCCCAGCTTATCGCAACAGCTATGTTCCCGACCGCGTACTCGATGATCAGATCCCATCCGATGATCCAGGCGATCACTTCGCCGAGCGTCGCATATGAGTAAGTGTAAGCCGAGCCGGAGATCGGGACCATTGAGGCGAATTCCGCATAGCAAAGAGCCGTGAAGCCGCAAACGATGGCGGTGATGACGAACGAAACCATCAGGGCCGGTCCGGCGCCGGGCCGATTCGCATCGCCGGCGGCAGCGGTGCCTATAGTGGCAAAAATGCCCGCGCCGATGATCGCGCCTATTCCGAAGAGCGTGAGTTGAATGGGGCCGAGAGCTCGCTTCAGTTGATGCTCGGGCTCTTCGGCGTCACGGAGAATGGAGTCGAGCGACTTGATGCGGAACAGCCCTCGAAACGTCATTCGATTGACGCTCGGCTGATCGGCTATCCTTGTCTCCATCCGATTGCGTTCCCCTCTTTGGACCTGCCGGACGCGAGCCCCTGCCTGAGGTCGAACTCTTAGTTTGAATCAACGAATCTGACGACGCTGGCAATTGGCGATTTGAAGCGCCGCGATTATTACGTTTAAGGTGCTGAGATGTCAAGGATAAGACTCGGAACTGCGACGCCATTCAGACTCATTTGGAATCGCACTCTTTCCGGCGGCGCATTGGGTTGAATGCACTTGAGCCGGGCTGGTCCGCGAGGAACAAAAGGCAAAGCGCCGGCCCGCATGCGCGAACCCGTCGATGCGTGCGTGGCGGCGCAGTCCATAGTGATGTATATTCGCTGCTTTGCGCAATGGGCGGGTTACGCCATAGAATGAGCAACTACATGCGATTTGGAGAGGAAATGGGACAAAAGGGATTCACATTATGGTTCACCGGGCTTTCGGGCGCCGGTAAGACTACGCTAGCACGACTGGTAGAAGCGGAATTGGCCGCGCGCGGGCACAGGGTCGAAGTGCTCGATGGGGACATCGTTCGAACTAATCTTTCCAAGGGGCTCGGGTTCTCAAAAGAAGACCGCGATACCAACATTCGCCGGATCGGCTTCGTTTGTCACTTGCTCTCTCGCAACGATGTGGTGGCAATAGCTGCAGCCATCTCGCCCTATCGCGAGGTCCGCTCTGAGGTGCGGCAACAGATCGGCTCATTCGTGGAAGTCTACTGCAAGTGTTCACTCGACGTACTTGTCGAGCGCGACGCAAAGGGCCTCTACAAAAGAGCGCTAGCCGGGGAGATCAAGAATTTCACCGGCGTTGATGACCCATACGAGCCGCCGCTTGCGGCGGAGATCGTCATCGAAACCGATAGCGAAGATCCAGCACAGAGCGCCGCGCGGATCATCTCGAGACTCGAGGAATTGTCACTGGTTGCGGCGCTCGAGGGTGCTTACGCTGAAGCGGACTGAGTAGTATTTGGCGGAAGGAGTACGGCTATGAGACGCGCGATTCAATTAGCTGTTCTGGCAGCGTTTATTGGTTCAACTGCCTATGCCCAGGGTGGCCAGACTCAGTACGCGGGCCAGGAGAAGCGTGAGATCAAGTCCCTGTCGGCCGAGGAGATTCAAGCTTATGAGAGCGGACAGGGGATGGGCTTCGCGAAGGTCGCCGAGTTGAACCAGTATCCCGGGCCCAAGCACGTGCTCGATTTCGCTTCGGAATTGAACCTGACCGATGCGCAAAGGCTTGAGACGCGAAAGATCTATGATCGGATGCACGCAGAGGCAGTTCGCCTTGGAAACTCCATCGTTTCCCTGGAGCGCGATCTCGATCGTCTCTTCGCCACGAAACTCGTAGACGCGCCCAAACTAAAATTGGCGGTGTCAGAAATTGCTCGTCTTCAGGGTGAGGTGCGCAACGTCCACCTGCAAGCGCATATCGAGATGCGAAAGCTTCTCACCGGGGACCAGATCAAGAAATACGACTCGTTGCGAGGATATGATTCGGGCGACGCGGATCACAAGGATCGCAAGCGCGAGCATTAAGCCGAGTGTTCAGAGTACCGCCTTCAGGCGGAGATTAGCCACTGAACAAGATGCCGCCTGAAGGCGGTACTCTAAACCTAATCGAAGAATGAAGACAGTAATCATAGGACTGGATGGGGCGACGTTCGACATCATAAAGCCGCTTGTGAGCGCAGGTCGTCTGCCTGTTTTGTCACGACTGATCGACGAGGGCGTGAGCGCGCCGCTCCGGTCTACGATCCTGCCCAACAGCTTTCCCGGCTGGGCCAGTTGCACTACCGGCTCCAGCGAGGGAATGCACGGCGTCTTTTCGCCATTCATCAAGAACCCAGGTCATTACACCGTTCGCGCGATGAGCGGACGCGACATCATGACTCGGCCGGTCTGGGACCTGTTGACCGAGTCTGGCGGGCGCTCGATTGTGCTGAATGTCCCCACCACCTACCCGCCTGAGCCTGTGAACGGTTTGATGGTGACGGGAATGCTTACGCCGGGCCCCGGCTCTGAATTCACCTATCCGGCGTCGCTCAAAAGCGCGCTGCTTGCTGAGTTGCCCGACTATGTAATCGAGCCGGAGAGGATTCCAGACAAGCACGCCAGGGCGCAGGAGTTCAGACGCGCGATCGATCTTCGCGAACGGGCGTTACGGTTTCTCATACAGCGGGGCGAGTGGGATTTCTTGATGGTGGTGTTCTCGGTGCTCGATCGCGCCCAGCACGACTTCTGGGCCGACATGGACCCGAGCCACCCGCGGCACGACCCGGCCACCCCGGCTGAGTTTCGCGAGTTCATCGGGGAAATATATCAACGATTGGATGCAGCGGTCGGAAGGCTGCTCGAGCAACTGCCCGCGGATGCTCGAGTGTTTGTCGTGTCGGATCACGGCTTCTGTTCTGAACTGTTCGAAGTGCGAGTCAACGAGTTGTTGGCTTCCGCAGGACTCCTGGCTTTCAAGGCGCCGGGTTCGCGAAAGAGCCTCGCGCGAGTAAGAGAGTTCAAGGGGAAGATAGCGCGCAGGTTTGCGCCGGCCCCGAATGGAAGCCCTCTCGATCGAAAGGTGGCGTATGGCGGCGCGTTTCTTGGCGAGATCGATTGGTCGCGAACGCGAGCATTCTTCGCCCAGGACAAAGGCGTGTGGGTAAACCTCGCGGGCCGCGAGCGCGAAGGAATAGTCGCAGAAGCTGATTTCGTAGAAGTGGCGGAGGAAGCCCGAAGCGCACTGCTCCAACTGATTTCACCTCAAGATGGCGAGCCGGTTTTTGAACGCGTCCTGCGGCGCGACGAAGCGTTCAACGGCGCGTGGTCGAGGAGGCTTCCCGATCTGGTCATGATCCCGCGGCTCGACGAGTACGTCTACAACGAGCGTCCGAGTTATGGTGACGTTATTGTCGCCGCCGATTCGACTACAGGTACGCACTCGCGCGACGGGATCTTTATCGCGTGGGGAAGGGGAATCGACCGTACCGCATCCTTCGCCGATAAACCAAACCTGCGAGATGTTGGCCCGACAGCGCTTGCGTCGCTTGGTTGTCCTCTTACGAACGATATGGACGGGCGCGCATTATTGGAACTGTTCAGCGACAGCACGCAAGCGTCGAAGCAAGGCACCTCGTACAAGCAGACACCGACCATCGAGAATACGACTAGTTCGGTGTACAGCGCCGCTGAGGAAACGGCACTAAGAGAACGACTCCGCGCCTTAGGGTACATTGAATAACCAGGCAGGACGATGAATAGCAAGCAGAGGGTGACAAGAAACGCAGCGCTTGTCGTTTTCCTCTTGGCTGCGCTGTTTCCACCCTGGAGCTATGTGCTGCAAGGGTGGTCGACTCAGTGCTTTGCGGGCTATCGTTTTGTGTTCGCTCCTCCGGCGCTGAAGTCTCCGGATGAATTTAGACTGATGTTCTTCGTCTATGATTCACCGGGAGGTAGCGATGTCGTGGTTCGCCTGGAGTACATCCGCCTCCTGGTTGAATGTCTCGCTCTATTGTTTTTTTCGGTCGGCTTGAACCAGATTCTGGCGGACGGCGCGAGTCATCTCGCCCTTACTGCCGGGGGTATTGGCATCCTAATCGGAATAGCATTGATAGCGCTCTGGCTCTGGATTCCTGTTTGCCATGCGAGGTAGCCAGTCGCGATCAACGGTTTTGACCTAGTTCGAGAATGAGAATCCTAGTTATAGGCTTGGACGCTGCAACGATGGAACTGATCGAGCCCTGGACTGCGGCCGGTCACCTTCCCGCGCTCGCCGGCATGATGAGCGAGGGTGCGTCAACTCCACTTCTATCAACTCCAAACATGCACAGCGCGTCGGCGTGGACGTCGATCTTGACCGGGCTCAATCCGGGCCGTCACGGTCTGTTTGTCTTTTCCGATCGGGACTTCGCAACCGGAGAACAAGTCTTCTTCAAGGGAGGCGACCGGGAGGGCGAGCTGATCAGCTCGCACCTGGCGCGGCACGGACTCACTTCCGGATTTCTGAACGTGCCGATGACTTATCCGGCCGAATCCCCGCCGGGAGGCTTCATGGCAAGCGGACTCGACGCTCCTTCGCTGAATGAGCGAGCGTTCGCGCCGGGCGAGCTTCGCGATGAACTGCTCGGGCGATTTCCCCGGTATCGGTTCTCGCCCGATGGTCTTGGTGATTTGATGAGGGCCCGGCGGCTGGACGATGCTGCTCAAGAGTGGATGAAGTTAATCGAGATCCAGACGGCGGCTGCGGAATACTTGATTCGAGCGCGCCCGGTCGATTTTTTCATGGCGGTGTTCACCGCCACTGACTGGGCAGGTCACAATCTCTGGAAGTTTGCAGGAACGAGCGGACGTAATCCGCTCCTGGAGATCTACCGCGCGCTGGACAACTCCATCGCGCGACTGTCGAGCTGCGCCGGCAATGCTACTCAGGTCTACGTCATATCGGACCACGGAATGGGCCGACACACCGGAGCTTCCTATCATCTCGCGGGATGGCTCGAACGCAACGCCTACATGGTTCGCACCAATGGCCCGAACGCGCGCGACTCAATCCTCGGCGCCGCGCGTCGGGCTGCGCGGGATTTGCTGCCGGTTTCAGTGAAAGAGAGAGTAAAGGCTGGGCTTGGCGAGGCGCGCGTCGGGCGACTGCGAGCGGCAGAGAAGGATTCCTTTTATTCCTCGATAGACTGGGGGCGCACCCTCGCGTACACAGAGCCTGGCCGGCACGTGATCAACATCAATCTCGAAGGACGGAACGCGCATGGAGTCGTAAAGGCACCCGACTATGAGGACCTTTGTACCCGAATCGTCAGTGATCTCACCAAGTGGACTGACTCATCGGGAACCGCGGTGATTAAGAGCGTTGTCCGCCGAGACGAAGTTTATACGGGGCCTTTTGCCGGACGGGCCAGCGACCTGTACGTAAATTGGAACCCGGAGGCGAACCTCGGAGATCCGCCGCCGGAAGTTCAGGCGCGCGGCTTTTGGTGGAGCGGCGATCATCGCCCCGAAGGCGTCCTCATCTGCAAAGGGCCCGGCATTCGACGCAACGTGAGACTTGCGACGCCAAGGGTCTATGATCTGGTCCCGACGATAATGTACGGCGCCGGAGTGCCGGTTCCCCGCGGGCTCGATGGGCGAGTGATTCAGGATGCGTTCACTCAAGAGTTCCTGGCCGAGCATCCATTGCGTATAGACCCCAGCGGCTCTGAGCGCGTCGCGTCAACCGTCGACCTCACGGCGGATGAAGAGCGGCTGATCGAAGAAAAACTGCGCAGTCTGGGTTACCTGTAGAAAGATGAGAATGCCTGATGAAGGCTGAGCCAGAGGTTCAGGATCGCGCTTCGATAAATCACTCGGGCCACGCTTACAAGTCAAATCAATTGTCGCATCAATCAATCAAGCGACACGCGGCGAACGTAGCGCTCATTGTGATCGCGATCGTGGCGCTGTTTTGGCGCGTCTTCTTCCTCGGCGAAACGCTGATCGATGTCGCCACATTGAACAACCAGCTCCCCTGGGGTTATCACGCCGGCCAATCCGACTACCCGTACAATCGACGCGATTTGACCGACACCTATGTCACGCGCGACTACTTCGTAGCCGCTGCGTATCGCGACGGCGAGTTCCCATTGTGGAACCCGTATACGATGGCGGGGCATCCGATTTACGCTGACGGCGTAACGCGAACGCTTTCTCCGTTTCTTGTGTTCTACAAATTCTTCGACGTTCCGCTCGGTTACACTCTTGCGCGCATCGGGGAGCTGATGCTGGCCGGGGTTTTCATTTACTTGTTTCTGATTGGTATCGGCGCAAGCGGCAACGGGGCGCTGATGGGTTCGCTTGTTTTCGCGTTCTCATCGCATTCGATGCTTCACCTCACCGGGCTCGGGTGGTGGGGCGGTTTGATGTGGCTGCCGCTGGTTTTCTTGTTCGCGGATCGAGCAATCAATCGCAGGAGTTACGTTCAAGCTGTGCTGGCCGGTGTTTGTCTGGCGGCGCAATTCTTTTGTGGATACCTGCCCAATCAAATCTATTACGTCGGCGCGATCGTTTTGTATTACCTGTTCTTCGCAAGTCGCAACCGCGAACAAGGACGCCGAATAGCATCAAGCCTTACGATGATGGCAGCTACGCTTGCGACAGGGTTGGTTCTCGCGGCGACTCAATGGGTGCCCGCGCTGGAGCTGCTCTCTCACTCGAATCGCAAAATAGTGGGCGCGGAGCTTGGGTATGTTTACCTGCCTCCGTGGTACGGCGCCACTCTGATCTTTCCGAATCTTTTTGGCGCGGCTTATGACGCTAAGACGCTGACGTTATTCACCGCGCTCGGCGTTTCGCACGATCACATTCTCTACCTTGGAATCGCGGCGCTTTTGCCGGCTGGGTTCGCTGTGCTGTGGCTCAGATCTGCGAGGGTGAAACGCGCGAGTGAGGCGAAGACTCGGGGCAATCCTGGCGGCGCTGATGGACGGGTCGCGAGGCCGGGCCGCGACAAATTGATGTTCTTTGCGTTTTTAGCGATGTTCTCGCTTGCCATAATGATGGCTGCCCCTCTGTACGTTCCGGTCACAAGGTTCATCCCGGTCCTGCAAGTCATTCGAGTAGCAGTTCGCGCCGGCGTGTTGTTTCTATTTGCGGCCGCGGTGCTGGTGGCGTTTGGAACTGATCTGCTTCTTGAATCGAGCGCCGATCTCGTTCGCCGATTCGCCCGCCTGGCGAAAAGGTTTTCTATCGCGGCCGCCGCTTTCGTTGCGGCCGCGGTGATTGGTGCTTACTTGATCAAGCTAAGCGGTCTCGCCGTTGGTCCTGAAGAAAGGGGCCGTCTGGCGTTCATACGGAAGGCGGCGCTTGCCTTAAGCGAACAGTTCACGCCGCCCGACCTGAGCATCCTATTTTCGCTCGGGCTGGTTGTACTCTTCGCCGTGCTTCTATGGGCGTTTGCCGAACGGCGGCTCCCCGGCAGGAGCACGATAATGTGCCTGATCGGGTTGCTGATTGTGGATCTGTTCTGGAACAGCACGCAGTTCAATCACACCTTCGATCGTTCCCAGGTATTTCCTAAGACTGAGATAACCGATCTTTTGCAGTCGCTTCCAGCGGGCAGAGTACTGGTCGTGCCGTCGGACCTCGAAACCAATCGGCGAGTGTCGAGTGAGTCGAAAGAAAAAATCATCGCCCCGCCGAACACTTTGTTGACTTATCAGGTATCGACGGTGAGCGGTAAGAACCAGCAGTTTCCGAGGTGGTATAGAGAATACGCCTCGCTGGTGGAGCCTCAGAATAATCTCAGTCACGTGGTCTTCGACCAGTATCGCTCGCGCTATCTCGATTTGCTGAATGCCAAGTACGTTATGACCTACGATGACGCAAGGCTGCTTGGCGAATACCGATTACTTATCAGGGCCGAAGGTGTTTCCCTGTACGAGAACATGAACGCGATGCCGCGCGCGTTTTTCGTAAGTCAGACTGTCGAGGTCCAGAGTCACACTGCTGCTATCAAAGCGCTGGGCGATTCGGGCTTCAATCCGCGCTCGACGGCGATCATTGAAGTGAGTGGTGCGCCTGAATCCGAAAGGCAGGAATTCGCGAAGGGATCGGCCGACAGGTCTCAGATGATGACCCTCATGCGCGAGAAGGAGTTGCCTCAGTCGCCGGCCATCGCGACGATCACCGAAGACAAACGCAATCGAGTTGTCATTCAAACCGACAGCGGCGCTGATGGTCTCCTGGTCTTGAGCGACAACTACTATCCCGGCTGGCGGGCCTCTGTTGATGACGCGCCGGCTCAAGTGTTCCGCGCAAATTGCACGATGAGAGCGGTAAACGTGCCGGCCGGCCGCCATGTGGTATCATTCGCGTTTGTGCCGGCGACGTTCTTCACGTCAGTATACATAAGCCTGGCGGCAGCCGCATTGACGCTCGCTTTTTTGATTTACGCTGCTTTGAAGCGAAGACGGAGCGACAGCCACGTTATACGATAAGATCAAAAAAACGGTTAAGCACACGCTGATCTTCGGAATAGGGAGCGTGGTCAATAGCGCGTTCGGGTTCGTGCTGGTGCCGCTATACACGCGCAAGCTCAGGGCCAGCGAGTTTGGAGTTCTGTCGCTGGTCACGATTACGCTTACGCTCCTGACGATCGTCTTGAAGTTCGGTCTGAATCACGCGTTCTTTCGGCACTATTACGAAACCGAGGACCCGGAGCATCGGCGAAAGATCGTCGGGTCGACGTTGATCTTTCTGGTTCTGTCATCTTCCACCGCGGCGGCGGTGTTGTGGAAAGCGGCTCCGCAGATCTCCGCGGCGGTCTTCAAGGGCGATGACTCACGCGCTGATTTGATCCAACTGGTATTTCTCATCGCCGTTTTTGAAGTAATCACCCTGATCCCGGATTCGATTCTGCGCGCCAAATTCAAATCCGCTCGTTACTCGACCCTCAACATCATCACATTCGTGTTTCAGATCGGGCTGATTTGCTATCTGGTCATTTGGGTCGACGCCAACGTAACCAATGTTTTGATCGGGAGGCTGGGCGGAACCGCATTCGAGGCGCTGCTGTTTTATGCGATGGTTGCGCGCGATCTGAGCCTCAAGTTCTCAGCCCGAGAGCTGCGAGGCATGTTGGCGTTCGGCACGCCGCTGATCTTCGGGCAGATAGCATTTCTCTTGTTCATGATGATTGACCGATTTTTCCTCGAGCACTACACCAACACCCGGGAAGTCGGCGCGTACTCGATGGCCTGCACGCTGGTGTCGGCGGTCTCGATTCTGGTCACCGTTCCGTTCAGCCAGGTGTGGACCGTCATGCGCTTCTCAGTGATGAACGAGGAGGGCGCCGAAGAGTATTACGCTCGGGTGTTGACTTACATAGTTTTCGTGAGCATGTTCCTCGCGCTCGGTGTTTCCGCCGCGGTGGGCGACGGGCTGACTCTGTACAGCTTGAAGAGCTACTGGTCGGCGGCGGTTATAATTCCGCTGCTCGGCCTATCGGCGGTACTTGATTGCGCGTCGCGAGTGTTGAACATCGGAATTACCCTGAAGAAGCGCACGATTTTTGCGCCGATAGTCATTACGGTCGCGCTTGCCGCTAACGTGGGTTTGAACCTCTTGCTGATCCCCCGATACGGAAGCATGGGAGCCACGATCTCGACACTCGTATCGTTCATCCTGTTCTGTGGACTCCGGTACTGGGCTTCGAATCTATTCTTCAAGGTTCCATACGAATGGGGGCGCGTTTTCAAGATCCTTGGTGTCGGCGCGATGCTGACCGCGGCCTTCTACCTCAACGACTCCCTGCGCGGTGACGTCGTGCCTGGGGACGTGCCGAACAGGCCCGTGCTGCTGGTGTCGCTCGCGATCAAGACAACGCTTGCGCTGTCTTTTCCTCTTCTGTTGTTTGTGTTTCGGTTCTATCACGAACGCGAGCTTCACAGAATCGGAGAGATGTGGCAGAAACTGAACGCCGCGCTAAGGCGCCGCGTCCTGCCGGAAGCAGGGTGATCATCGTGGTCTCAGTTGGGCCAACTTTGATCAAACCACATCTTGATACGAGACTGCCGGCCAGTTGAACATTCAGACTCCGTCCGATATATTCCTTCGTCTTTTCTTATGACCAAGAAGGTTCTATTCATCGGCCTCGATGGGGCGACGTTTGATCTGCTGGACCCCCTGATGGATCGAGGCTTGATGCCCCGGCTGAAACGGTTCATCGGTGAAGGCGTTCGCGGGCCGCTGGAAACAACGATTCCTCCGATCACTCCCACCGCCTGGGTCTCCTGGATGACCGGTAAAAATCCGGGAAAGCACGGGGTCTTCGAGTTCCTCCTCAGACGAAAGGGAAGCAAGGCGCTGCCCGATATGCCTGTGAGCTCGCAATCGCGCGACGGGCTTCCGTTCTGGGATCTCCTCGGGCAGATCGGCAAAGCCGGAATCGTAACGAACATGCCGTGCACCTATCCGCCGATGATGGTCAACGGCGTGATGGTTTCGGATTTTCTTACGCCTCGCGGGCGCCGAGACTTTACACATCCGGCATCTTTGCTCGAAGAGATAGAAAGCAGGTTCGGCCCTTACGAGCTCTACATAACCGAAGTCTACACGCCGGGCAACGTCGATAAGATCTTAGATCAGCTCTTCACCGAGATTGAATACAAAACCAAAGTCAACCGGTATTTGATGGACAACTATCAATGGGATGTTTTCGCTACCCACTACTGGAGCGCGGATCGGTTCCAGCACGAACTGTGGCACTTGCTCGACGAGACGCACCCGTTCTTCGATCGGAAGGAACACGACGCCCACATAAACCGGATTCACGAGTACTGGAACGCAGTGGATTCGATGTTTGGCGAATTGTTCGACGCCGTCGGCGACGACGATACTGTGTACGTCGGTTCGGACCATGGTTTTGGGCCGATCAAGAAGTTCTTGTGCTTCAACGTCTGGCTGATCGAAGAAGGCTTGCTGGTGTTGAAGCGTGACGCGATGACCCTGTTCAAGCGCGCGCTGTTCAAGCTCGGCTTGACGCCGGATCTCGCTTATCGCTCGGCTATGAAGATGGGGCTCGCGCATTTGCGCTTGTCCGTCGGCGTCACGAATCGGTCGAAGCTGATGAGTCTGGCGAACGCCCTGATGCTGTCGCTCGAAGATGTGGACTGGTCGCGCACGGTGGCGTTTTCAAAAGGGAACTACGGACAGATTTTCATCAACCTTCATGGCCGAGAAGCGAACGGCATCGTCGAGCCAGGGGCCGAATACGAATCCGTGATGCGCCGGGTTATAGACAAGCTTGGATCTTTAATTGATCCTGAAACCAGTCAGCCGCTGATCGGACCCGTTTGGCGTCGCGAAGACCTGTACACCGGGCCGCATAGCCAGGAGTCTCCGGACATACAATTCCTGCCTTCGGACATGTCCAACAAGCCGCTCGGCACACTCGACCTTACGTCAAACAAGTTCATGACGCCTGTATACGGAAACTCAGGCGATCATCGAATGCACGGGATACTGCTCGGGCGGGGCCCCGAGCTTCGACGCGGGGTGCGAATCGAAGGCGCGCGAATCATCGACTACGCCCCAACCATTCTTCATTCGTTTGGTGTCGAGATCCCGCGAGACATGGACGGCCGCGTGTTGGAAGAGGCCTTCACTGAAGAGTATTTGGCCGCGTATCCCGTGAGAGCGTCCGACGCGGAAGAGGTCACGTACAAACCGCTTGATGCGTCCGAGGCGATGACCGAAGATGAGAGCGAGGAAATCCGCGCCCGGCTGCGAAGTTTGGGGTATCTGGGATAGTGATAGGTGATGAGTGATCCGTGATCGATGATTAGTGACGTGTCATCCGTTGTTCCCGATCACGGATCACTCGTCACGCATCACTCGTCACGAATCACGGATCACTCATCACCGACATTATGCCTTTTGAAACCATCTCGGCGGTGCTTCCAGCTTACAACGAAGAAGAGAATATCGAGACTGCGGTCGTGCGCCTCGGGGACACGCTACGCTCGCTCAACTTGCGCGACTGGGAGGTGATCGTAGTCGATGACGGTTCGGCGGACCGTACCGGCGAGATTGCGGATCGCCTCGCGGTGTCGGACCCCGAGCACATCCGTGTGTTCCACCACTCGCCGAATCTGGGCTATGCCGAGGCGTTGAAGACCGGGTTCACAAACTCCCGCAGCGAATTGATTTTTTTTACCGACTCCGATCTTCAGTTTGATGTCGGCGAGATCAGGCAGCTGCTCCCGCTCATCGAGCAAGCCGACATCGTGTGCGGCTTTCGCATCTACAGATTTGATCCGCTGACGCGACTGGTTTTGTCGTGGGGCTTCAATCTTCTTGTTCGAATAATGTTTCGAATCGGCGTGCGTGATATCGACTGCGCGTTCAAGCTTTTTCGACGCGAGGTCTTCGACAAAGTAACGATCGAGTCGAAGAAGTTCTTCGTGAATGCCGAGGTGCTGGCCAAGGCCCGGTACTTCGGATTCAGACTGGTCGAGTTGGGCGTGCGTCACTATCCGCGGGTTGCCGGCCGATCAACAGTTCGCGCAAGTCATATTATCTCGACGTTGAGAGAACTCGCGCACATCTGGATAAACATTCACTCGAAGCCCAAACTTCGCGGTTGATCGTATGGTGCCAACTCGAAAAGCCGAGCGACTAACGTCTCAAGCGGACGGTCCGAAGACTCACCCGGGAGTGAATCTGCGCGGGTTGGCGCAGCTGGTCATAGGAGTGGTCGCTCTCGGTCTGGTGTTGATCAAGTCGGACGCCTCGGCGCTGATCGAAGCGATGAAGCACACGCGAACGTCCTACTTGCCGCTGGCGGTGGCGGCCTCTTTTGCGGTTACGTGGTTGATGGCGTATAGGTGGGGGACCATCCTCGCGGCGCGGGGGCTTCGTTTCCAAACCCGGCAACTGTTCGTCTACTATCTGATCGGCATCTTCTTCACCAGTTTCGTACCCGGCGGCGGGGTCAGCGGGGATGTGGCCCGACTGATCTACGTCGACCGCGAAGTCCGCGACAAAGCGCTGGTGCTCTCGACTCTGGTATACGAGCGATTGATCGGAGTATTTACGCTGCTGCTGCTGGGATTCGGAGCGACGCTTGCAACACGCGTGTACTCGCAGACGGATCGAGTGATTTATATCGGCGAGGCCGTGCTCGCGATCTCATTCGCGGCGATCACGATCCTGATGAGCAGTTTCATCACATCGAGACTTGCCCGACTGCTGAGAGCGGCCGGCGCGCGCGTGAAGGCCGTGCGCCTGGCCGAAGCCGCGGCTCGAACGCTGGAAGACATCTCAAGGCTCAGACGCGACCCGCGCTTGTTGGTAAGGACGTTATCGATTTCGCTGGTGATTCGAATCGTCTGGAGCCTCGGCTGCTATGTGATCGTGTGGGCGATGGGTTTGCCAATCGGAGTGTTTACGCTGTTCGCTTTTATTTCGTTGGTTGATCTTGTGCGGCTGATGCCGATTTCAGTCGGCGGACTCGGCGTGCGCGAGTGGATCGTGATTGCGTTGTTTGCAACCGTGGGGATCCCGCGCGAACAATCGCTGACGTTTTCCTTTCTGGCGTTCGCTCCGATCTATCTGAATGCCGCAGTGGGTGGGATCATTTACGTCTCGACCGCAAGATTGCGAGCGCGCGGGCAGAGTGGAGGGGTCGAGAGTCCCGGATGAATCGATTGGCCGGCGTTCGGGGGTCACGGAACAGTGAAAGCCGCGGAACCCGCTCGAGCGATTCGTGCGGACCGGGCTTTCATTGACCTCAATACTATTGACGCTTATGGAACGGAGCCATACAGCAACCCGACCGGATGCGTCCCAGGCGCGCGATTCTAGAGTCGGTGAAGTATCCAGTCGGCCAAGCGGCAGCGCTGTGAAGCCATTCCCGCGCAACTTGATCGCGCCGCTCCTCGTGCTGGTCGTGACTGCGATAGTGTATGGCGCAATCTACTTTCGCGAAGAGTCCATCCCAACCGCCGTCGGGGCCAATCTCGTTCCCGCCGAACGAGTGTTGAAAGGAGAGGTCCCCTACCGGGATTTCTACAAGATTCAAACGCCTGGAATACTGCTGTTGAACGCAGCGCTTTTCAAGATATGGGGCACTTCTTTGCTGACCGCAATGAGCGGCGTGTTGGTCTTCAAGATTCTCACTATTGCGATGGTCTTCCTGACAGGCCGGTTGGCCGGCTCGTGGAAAGGGGCGCTGCTGGGCGTGACGCTCTCTGGTTTATGGCTGGCGCCCGGCGGACCGTTTCGCCCAGCTCCGATTCAATACGAAATGCTCTTCATGGTGTCGTCAATCTACTTCGCGCTCCGCTGGCTTCAGGGCAAGAACGGCCTTCATATCTTTGCGTCGGGGGTTGCGATCGGAATGGTTGCGATCTTCAAACAAAATGTTGGCGTGTATGCGGCGATAGCCTTGATGCTTTCGATTATTCTGATCAGTCGCGATATTTCTCGCTCGGAGGAGGCGACCTTGCGCCGCGCTCACTTACTCAAAGGACTGGCCGCCGCCGGTATCGGAGTCGGGCTTCCTCTCGGAGGCCTGGTCCTCTACCTTTTAAGCAGGGGAGCTCTTGGTGCAGCGATCGGCGTGTTCATTCGCGCGCCCGGCGAACACATTCAATCCAGATTTACCGGCTACCCGCTGCCCAGGTATGCATTGATCATTTTCGCTGTGGGAGTAATGGCGGTGATGCTGGCTGCCAGGCTCGTTAAAAGGTCACCAGGCCGCAAAGGCTTGATCCTGTCGCTCACGCTTGCGAGCGCCGCGATCTGCGCGACCCTTGTGCCGCAGCCAGCTATCGACAATTCGATCTATTGGTTTTCGCCCGGGCTCTTTTCGTACGCCGGCTGGATCTATTTTCGCGGAATGGACGAGCGGCGTGTTTCAGCTCACCAAGAAAGCGCGACGCTGCTGGTTCTTCTTCTGTTTGCGCTTGCCGCTTACGGCGAAGTCTTTCCCCGCTCGGTGCGGGGCCTGGTGATCGGCGCGCTTCCGCCGGCATTCGTGCTTCTTGCGTTCCTGCTGGATAGAGATGGGCGGACCCATGCATCTCACAGTGAGGGCGCGGGGAGGCTTGAGGATACGAGCTCGTTCACCAGGAGGCTGGCGGTCGCAGTCACAGCGACTGCGCTTCTCGTGTTTGCATTGAGGGTCGAGCTGCCGGAGTATTTTGCAATCGACAGTCAGCGCGGGCTGAGCTTCAAAGCGGACACCGAGTTGAAGTTCGATCGGGGGCGCGGCATCTACTTGTCCGCAAGCAGGGCCGAAGAGGTAAGTGCGACGGTTGACACAATTCGCTCGCGCGTCGAGGAAGGCGGGTACTTCTTCGCGCACGCGCTCGATGCGAGTAGTTACTACTTTCTAAGCGCGCGAAACAGCCCGACGGGCGCGACTCTTTGGAATGACACCGGCACCAACGAGCGGGAGCGCGTTAGAACGATGGCCGCATTGAAGGAAAAAGACGTAAGGCTTGTGTTGACCAGCGAGCAGGCGATGAAAGCGGAAGAGTATAGACCGCTGCTTGATCTTTTGAGGAACGATTTTCATCAGCTTCCGATTGTGATCGGCACAACCGTGTTCCTGGAAAGGAATCGCTGATCTGATGTACAGAGGCAGCAAGATCACAGTGGTCATGCCCGTTCACAACGAACAGGCGCACATTGAGCGCGCGATAGCGCGAGTACCTGCGTTCGTCGATCACATCATCGCCGTGGATGATGGCAGCACGGATGAGACACTGAAACGCCTGGCTCAAATCCGTGATGAACGGCTAATCGTCATCAGTCACCCGAAAAATCAGGGCGTCGGGGCAGCTTCGAAGACGGGGTATCGCCGTGGGCTGTCAACTGGAGCTGATCTGATAGCAATAATGGATGGCGACGGCCAAATGGATGGCGGCGATCTCCACCGTTTGCTGGATCGCGCCCTCGATGGAATCGATTACGTAAAAGGGAATCGATTCCTGAACGCCAAGAGCGTCGCGTCGATGCCCCGTTTCCGTTACGCAGGAAACCGCGTGTTCAGTTACCTGACCAAACTGGCCGCGTCGTTCGAGGGCAGTCTCGATGCGCATTGCGGCTACACTGTCATCCGTCGCCGAGCTCTCGAGCTTATTCCGCTTGACGGGCTCTACGACCGCTATGGGTTTCCGACCGAGATGTTCTTTGCCGCGCACCGCGCGGGTCTTGCTATCGAGAACGTCAGCGTAGCCACGATCTATGGCGATGAAGTCTCCGGCATCAATCCTCTGACCGCCGTGCCGACGGTGTTGTTTCTGATTGCACGCAACTATCTCAGAAGGACTCTTGGCGCCAGGCGGGGTGGGCGCGCCCTCACATTAAAGGCCGCGAGTGCGGAAAGTGCGGAGTAGCATGTTGAAGCCTAGCCACAAGCCCACTCTTTTGTTGCTGACCAGCTCGTTCCCCAGCTCTCCCACAGACGAAACGTGCGGCTATATTCGAGATTTCGCCCGCAGCCTCGCATCTGAGTTCAAGATCGAGGTCCTCGCACCTGGGAGCGCCGGCGTCTCGCCTGCTTGCGTGGGCATGGTGGGCGCTGCGCCAGCAGGCACGCGAGGCGCCTCCGCTCCCGGGGACGATTGGGCTCCCGGCGAGACATTCACGCTCAGACGCGCGTGGTCGGTGTTGCCTCGCCCGCTTGATCCGTTCACGGCAGATTCTGACCTCAATCATATTGTGGCGCGCGGCCTGGTGATCCGGCTCGCGACGGTGGTCTCACTTGTCTGTTTTTTTCTGCGCGCGGTCGTCCTTTCCTTACGAGCCGACGTCGTCTGCTCGCACTGGATGTTGCCGTGCGGACTGATGGGCGCGTTGATTTCGCGAATGGCCGGCAAACCCCACATCGTCGTCGAGCACTCGGGCGGAGTGCACCTCCTTCGTCGAATGCGGGGAGGCCGCGGTATTGCGCGTGTGATCGTCTCGAGTTGCGATCGAGTGATAACCGTGAGCTCGGACCTGAAGCGCAAGCTGGTTTCGTTGTGTCCTGAAGCCGCATTCAAGACACAAGTAATCTCGATGGGCGTCAACGCGGCAGAAACGACCTCGCGCGGCAGCTTGATTCCGCCACTTGGGGCGATCGAGCGTTCGGGCAACACTATTCTGTTTATCGGCAGGCTCACTGAAATCAAAGGACTCGACGTCCTGCTGAAGGCAATCAGCGGGCTCGCCGGGATACAACTGATTGTCGCCGGCGACGGCGAGCTACGAGATGAGTACGAGCGTATGTCGAGAGACTTTTCGGTCGACGCCGTTTTCCTCGGACGGATTTCAGCTGCTGAGCGACAGATGCTCCTGGCAGATTGCGACGCGGTTGTTATCCCGTCTCGCAGGCTCGCGGGCGGCCGCACTGAAGGAACCCCGCTGGTCTGTCTGGAAGCGATGGCTGCGGGCCGGCTCGTGGTTGCTTCGCGTGCCGGAGGACTCGCCGAAGTTGTCGAAGACGGCCGGAACGGGTTGCTGTTCGACGAAAGCGATCATCGCATGCTCAGAGAGAAGTTGATGCTGGGTCTCGGCGATGATAGCTTGCGACGGAGGATCGCTCAGAACGCTCGGAGGTCGGCCGAGGCATATGATTGGTCGGCAGTCGCCGCAAGATTCATCCGAATAATCAACGAATCACTCAAGAATGGTTCAGTCACCGACGGTCAAAGAAGCGCGGCTCGAAACATCAGGTAGCGAGGTCGCAACTGCGGCAGGGCGCGGCGCTATCTACATAACGCTGGCCAAAGTCTGGTTCATGGTGAGCGGCTATGGCATTGCATTTACGCTCGCCCATTTGTTCACGCCCGAGGACTACGGCATATACAAGGTGGTCACAAACGCGGTCTCGATCATCAACGCGGTGATCGTGACCGGTACCTATCAAACCGTTTCGAAATACATTTCGCAGGAACCGGACAAAGCGGGCTCGGTGAAATCGAAGGCGCTGCGGCTGCAGATGTACGTTGGGGGGGCGGCTGCGGCCGGGTTCTTTGCGCTTGCGCCGGTGGTTGCACACTTCTTGAACGACGCGCGTCTCACGAGCTATCTGAGGCTGGCATCGCTGATAACGCTCGCCTACTCGTTCTACGCGGTTTATACGGGATACTTCAACGGGCAGAAGAGGTTCCTGGTGCAGGCTGGGGTGGACGCGACCTATTCTACTCTGAAGCTCATCTTCATCGTTTTGCTGGCGTGGGTTGGGTACGGGGTTATGGGCGGCGTAGGTGGCTTCGCGCTCGCGGCAGTGTGCGTGCTCGCGGTTTCGGCAGTGATTGCGCGTGGCGGCGATCGCACTGGCGATGTGAGGCCCGGCGAGTTGTTCAAGTTTCAATCTTATCTGCTTTTGTTCACATTCCTGCTCACGCTGCTTCAAAAGGTCGACCTGATGTTGATCAAAGCGCTGTCGTCGGCCGATGCAACCACCGCGAGCGAGAACGCAGGCTATTATGGGGCAGCAATCGATCTCGCAAACATCACCTATCAGATAATCATCTCTGTTACGTTTGTCATCTTCCCGCTCGTTTCACAATCGACATTCGAGGACGATCGCGCCCGGACCCGGAGTTATATCTCGAACACGCTTCGGTACTCGCTGATGATAATGGCGCTGACGGCGACGCTCTTTTCGGCGAATGCCAGCGAAGTGTTGAGAGTCGTTTACCCGGGGGCCTATCAAGCTGGGAGCCACGCGCTGGCCATCGTCGCATTTGGAATGTTGTTCTTCGGATGTCTGTATGTGCTCACCACGATCATTTCGGCGAGCGGCCGCCCGACGGTCTCGGTGCTGATTGCCGCGGTAACTCTCGTAGCCAGCGCGGCGTTGAACGCGCTATTGATTCCGCCGTACGGGCTTGTGGGCGCGGCCGTTGCGACGACCGTGTCGATGCTGATGGCATCTGTGGTTGCTCTCGCTTATGTCCGCGCGAAGTTTGGGGAGTTGATATCGATAGCGTCTACTGCGCGAATCGTCGCTTGCGCCGGCGCCATCTATGTTGCGTCGCGCTTTCTCGTTCCTGCTTCCAGGCTCATGGTGATCGCTCAACTCGCGGCGCTCGGGATTTCCTATTTCGCGTTGCTGATTCTCAGCAGAGAGATCGGTCGGAAGGACTTAAGAATTATCGGGCGCGTCGTCGGAATGTGACCCGGGTGATCACCCGGGAGCGCAGGCTTCCAGCCTGCATGCCCGCAAATTGGGCGCTCTTCGCGAGCAAGCGGGCGGGACGCCCGCGCTCCCAAGGCGAATTTGACCTTTCGCGGATTGAATGGTTGAATAAGAGCCTTTGATACTCACAGATTCTTAGCGCAGTTTGCGGGACGCTTCCGACATCGCTACAACATGATGTTCGCCAGGAAGTCAGTGAACCAGTAAGCACCAGCCGCGCTGTTTGCAGTTCCGCGCGCCAACAGTGATTCGTGAACAAGCCACAGGGACAACGAAAACCCGCCCCCGGTTGTACTGGGTCCTGTCATATACTAGAGCTCTACAATACGTGCAATCCCCACACACCGACACGCGCGTCCGGCCGGGCCTGGCTTCCACGACCAACCTGGCGGGCTGAGGGACGATGAGCCAGATCTTTCATCGAAGCACCAATTTCATATCGAAGGTCAGCATCTTCGGAGCGGTCTTCTTTATTGGGATAACCGTCTGGTTGTTGCTGGAATCCAACCGCTCCTCCTATTACACTCAAGCGTTTTTTCCGCGCGAACAGCCCGTCCAGTTCAGCCACAAGCATCACGTCGGCGACGACGGAATAGATTGTCGTTACTGCCATACCACTGTCGAGAAGCTCGCCTACGCGGGCATCCCGCCGACCAAGACGTGCATGAATTGCCATTCGCAAATCTGGGCGAACAGTCCTTATCTCGAGCCTGTTCGCGAGAGCTGGCGCACGGGTAAGCCGATCAAGTGGACACGCGTGCACGATCTCCCCGACTTCGTCTACTTCGACCACAGCATTCATGTGAACAAGGGGGTGGGGTGCTCGACCTGTCACGGGCGCGTCGATCTGATGCCGCTAACCTATCAAGAGGCATCGCTCAATATGGAGTGGTGCCTTCAGTGTCATCGAAGCCCCGAGCAATATATTCGCCCGCGCAACGAAGTATTCAACATGGAGTGGCCTCCGACTGTGTGGGGTCAGAGCGAGGACAACCGCTGGCACCAGGATACCGAAGGGCCAAAGCTCGTTGAGGAATACAAGATTCAAAGCACCGCGGTGCTGACTAGTTGCAGCACCTGCCACCGCTAGCAGATCGAGGATCGAGAATCGAGGGTACAAGATGGCGGAGTTGGTTAAACTAATCAGCGCGATCAAGAAACGAGAAGCCGATCCGCAATCCTCGCTCCTCGATTCTCGATCCTCCATTCTCGATCCTCGATCCGCAGGCAAACAGTACTGGCGCAGCCTCGAAGAGCTGGCCGACAGTGAAGAGTTTCAGGAAGCTCTCCATCGCGAGTTCCCGGAGAACGCGACTGAGTGGAATGATCCAGTCGGTCGTCGCCGGTTCCTCAAGCTGATGGGAGCCTCGTTTGCGCTAGCGGGTCTCACCGCGTGCACTCGTCAGCCGACCGAATACATCGCTCCGTATGTGCGGCAACCCGAAGAATTCGTGCCCGGCAAGCCTGTTTACTTCGCGACCGCGATGCCGCTCGACGGCTTCGCAACCGGGTTGATCGTCGAGAGCCACGAGGGCCGCCCTACCAAGATCGAAGGCAACAAGGATCATCCATCGAGCCTTGGAGCTACCGACGTATTCTCACAAGCCTCCATACTGGGCTTGTATGATCCTGATCGTTCTCAAACGCTCACTTATCTCGGGGACATCGTGACCTGGTCCGCCTTTCTGGGAGCAGTTGCGCCGGCGATCATCGCCCAACGCGCGCTTGCAGCGCAGAAGCCTGTTCGTGCGGGACTGCGGATACTGACCGAGACCGTCACCTCGCCGACGCTTGCTTATCAGTTGAGGACCTTGCTCGCGAGTCTGCCAACCGCGAAGTGGCATCAATACGACCCGGCCGGCCGCGACAATGTTCGCGAGGGTTCCCGTCTGGCCTTCGGGCAATATGCGAATACGGTTTATCGCTTCGAAAAGGCTGATATTGTGCTTTCCCTCGACTCGGACTTCCTGGCGTGCGGTCCTGCGAGCTTGAGATACGCCCGCGATTTTTCGACCAAGCGACGACCGGAAGAAAGCAAGATGAGTCGCCTGTATGTCGTCGAGAGCTCGGTTAGCACCACTGGTTCGGTTGCCGATCACCGACTGCAACTGCGGCCGAGCGAGATCGAAGGGTTCGCACGGGCTCTGGCGATCGCCGCCGGCGTACAACCCGGCCAAACTGACTTCTTGACGGACGAGAAGCGCTCCAGGTGGTTGGCAGCGCTCGCGAAGGACCTCCGCGACCACCGAGGTTCGAGCATCGTGATCGCGGGTGAGTCCCAGCCGCCAGTTATGCACGCGCTTGCTCACGCGTTGAACCAGACCTTGGGGAATGTCGGCAACACTGTGATCCATACCGAGCCCGTGGAAACGGAACCCGCAAATGGCTTGGCGTCTATCAGGGAACTGGTCGCCGACATGAATTCAGGTCAGGTAGATATGTTACTGATTCTTGGCGGAAACCCCGTCTACAACGCGCCGGCGGATCTCGACTTTGCGGCGTCGATGCGCAAGGTGCCGCTTCGAATTCATCTCAGCCTCTACAAGGACGAGACATCAGAGTTGTGTCAGTGGCACGTTCCGGAAGCTCACTATCTGGAATTCTGGGGCGACGCGCGAGCCTATGACGGCACTGTCTCGATCATTCAACCGTTGATCGCTCCGTTGTATTCGGGCAAATCCGCGCACGAGGTGCTGGCTGCGGTTCTGGGTGAACCCGAGCGGGCGGGCTACGACATCGTGCGCGACTATTGGCGACGGCGGTTCGCAAGCGGAGGCCAGGAACCCCCGGTGCCGGCTCAAGCGGAGGCTCCTGCTCCAGCTGCACTGAGCGCGGTCCAGCCCGCGGCAAATACCGCGACTTTGCAAGCGGCACCGGTCCCCTTCGAACAGTTCTGGCGGAAGTCACTGCACGACGGTTTTGTCGCGAACACAGCGTCGCAACCAAAGTCGGTTGCGCTCGGTTCGGGCTGGGTGAGCCAAACGTCCACGCAGCCTCCAACTTCGGACGCGCCCTTTGAAATAGTGTTTCGTCCCGACCCGACGATCCACGACGGGCGATTCTCCAACAACGGCTGGCTTCAGGAGCTGCCCAAACCCATCAGCAAGCTTACCTGGGACAACGCCGCGATCGTGAGCCCGGCAACTGCCGCGGCGCTTGGTCTGGGAACGAGAGTCCAGGATGTCGCCACGAATGTGATGGGCAGGATCGGCGGCGAGATTCTCGCCGATCAAATCGAGCTCGAGTATCGAGACCGCAAAGTCACGGCGCCGGTGTTCATCCAACCGGGTCAGCCGGACGGCGTCGTGACGGTGCATCTGGGCTACGGACGAACGCGTTCAGGGCGAGTCGGCAGCGACGCCGGCTTCAACGCATACTCGATTCGAACCTCTGACGCGCCGTGGTTTGGGACAGGTCTTCGCATCGCGAAGACCGGCGGGTCTTATTCGCTTGCAACCACTCAATCACATCATTTGATTGATGCGAGCGAAGTGGGGGAGCGGGACCTCGTCAGATCGGGCACGCTGGAAGAATTCAAAAGGCGCCCCAGCCTCGCTCCGGAACGCGCGCACGAGTCGGGCGAGCACCCATCGCTCTATCCCGGGTTTGAGTACAACGGGTATGCGTGGGGGATGGCCATCGATCTGAACTCGTGCATCGGATGTAGCGCGTGCATCGTCGCGTGTGTCGCCGAAAACAACATTCCCGTCGTCGGCAAAGAACAGGTTGCGCGCAGCCGTGAGATGCACTGGCTCCGCGTCGATGCGTACTACAAGGGCGGCCATCGAAATCCGGAGACTTATTTTCAGCCGGTGCCTTGCCAGCAATGTGAGAACGCGCCTTGCGAAGTTGTTTGCCCGGTCGCGGCCACCGCGCACAGCGCCGAGGGCCTGAACGACATGACTTACAACCGCTGCGTCGGCACGCGGTACTGCTCGAACAACTGTCCGTATAAGGTTAGGCGCTTCAACTTTCTTCTCTATCAGGACTTCTACACAGCCAGCTTGAAGATGATGCGCAATCCCAACGTCAGCGTGCGCAGTCGCGGCGTGATGGAGACGTGCACCTACTGCGTACAGCGAATTCAGAAAGCGAAGATTGACTCCGAGAGAGAGGACCGGCGAGTGCGCGACGGCGAAATAGTTCCCGCTTGCGCGCAGGCTTGTCCGGCCGAAGCAATCGTGTTCGGCGACATCAACGATAAAGAGAGCCGGGTCGCAAAGCTAAAAGGTGATGAGCGCAACTACAGCCTGCTCGGAGAGCTGAACACGAAACCTCGGACCACTTATCTTGGAGCAGTGCGGAACCCGAATCCCGAGTTGGCGGAGAGTAAATGACGGAGTATCGGCTGTTCAGAGTACCGGCTTTAGTCGGGGCGTTGCTTCTTAATTTTGAGATATCAAAGTCCACTGCCCGACTAAAGTCGGTACTCTGAACGCCCGCAACGAATTGAACGATGCAGGATGAAACTCAAAATCCAGTGACCGAGACAACGATATCGCCGCCGTCGGTTATCGGCGGGGGGCAGACATTTGCGTCAGTCACGGACAAGATCAGCTCGATCGCGCTCGCCAAGCGCACTCCGCTCGGCTGGTTCATCGGGGCGGGGATTTCATTTCTGCTCGTCATGCTGATGTTTTATACGATCGGCTACCTTGTGGTTACTGGAATTGGTATTTGGGGCACGAACATTCCGGTCGGTTGGGCATTCCCGATCATCAATTTCGTGTGGTGGATTGGGATCGGTCACGCGGGGACGTTGATATCGGCGATTCTCCTTTTGTTGCGACAGCAGTGGCGAACCTCAATCAACCGATTCGCGGAAGCGATGACGTTGTTTGCGGTGGCGTGTGCGGGGTTATTCCCGTTGCTCCATACCGGGCGGCCTTGGCTGGCGTACTGGCTATTTCCCTATCCGAACACGATGGGCGTTTGGCCACAATTTCGCAGCCCGCTGATCTGGGATGTGTTCGCGGTGTCGACCTATGCGACTGTGTCGGCGCTCTTCTGGTTCGTGGGATTGATACCCGATCTTGCGACTTTGCGTGACCGGGCCAGGCGCAAAACGGCGAAGATAGTCTATGGCATCCTCGCGATGGGCTGGCGAGGGTCCGCTCGGCACTGGCATCGCTACGAAACGGCGTATTTGCTGCTGGCCGGGCTCGCTACTCCGCTGGTTGTTTCGGTTCACACTGTGGTGAGCTTCGATTTCGCGGTTGGGATTATTCCTGGATGGCACGCGACGATCTTTCCACCTTACTTCGTCGCGGGAGCAATCTATTCCGGTTTCGCGATGGTGATGACGCTCGCGATACCCCTC
>DATIFP010000026.1:0-34111 GCA_035455165.1 Blastocatellia bacterium | reverse complement strand
AGCAGTCAACTCCGGAAAGATGAGTGACGAACAGCAGCAAAGATACCTCGAAGATCAGAACGCCGAGGAAGAACGCGCATTCAGATCGGGCTCTCTGGCAGCGACTACCGGGCGAATTCTTTCGATCGCCGTGCACGTCGGACCGGCTGCCGGGATCGAGATCGCGGGACTGGAACAGTTCGAGCGCGAGGAGGTCTTTGGAATCGATTCAGACGGCCAGGAGCAAAGCGAGCGAGAAGCCTTGATCGGGTTTCTCGCGTTGATGGAAGGCTTCGATCCCGACATCGACGAGATCGTAGGCCACAACATCATCGCGTTCGATCTGCCGTTTATCTTCCAGCGCTGCTTGGTAAACAACATCGCGGTGCGACCATTCGTGAATCTTGCCGAGTTCAACGTACGAGGCGTCTACGACACGATGTACCGCTGGTGGCTGGGCGCAAGGAACCGAGTGGCGCTGGACGACATTGCCTGGGCGCTTGGCGTTGAATCGAGCAAGACGGATGAAGTCGATGGAAGCCGCGTGTTGGAGTTGTATCAAGCAGGCAAGCTCGCCGAGATCCGTGAATACAACCAGAACGACGTTCGAGTAACTCGCAAGGTATACGAGCGCATGGTTTCGCTACTTGGCAGGTGAGTCCCTTATTGAATGAATCGAACTCTGCACGTAGAATTCTAACGGGCCATCCCGCTTTGAGCATCAGGTTAAGAGGAGACATTCTTGGCACTAACTCTTGAGTCGGTGGTTGTGCTGGTCACCGGCACACTCATCGGTGCGCTCGTGGTCTGGCTGATTCTTCGCCCTCGAATCAAGCACGAATACGCCAGAGCGAGAAGCGAGTTCGAAGCCGAACGAGCGACGCTTGTCGAACGGCTGCAAGGACGGCACGACCAGGTTCGCAAACTTGAAAGCGACCTGGCCGATTTGAATTCGAAGCTTGCCGAGTATCAAGACGAGAACGCCGGAGCGCTGGCGAGAATCAGCTCGCTGGAAACTCAGCTCGACGCCGAGCGCAAAGCATCCGTCGAGAAACTCGGTCTTGTCGAAGACGCGCAGAGCAAACTGTCCGACGCATTCAAGGCGCTGTCCGCGGAAGCGCTCAACACAAACAGCCGGAACTTTCTCAATCTTGCGCGCGATACGCTCGGCCGGTTTCAGGAAGCCGCGCAAGGGGACCTCGAAGTGCGTCAAAAGGCAATCGGGGAACTGGTTCAGCCGCTCAAAGAATCGCTCGACAAGGTCGACACAAAGATCCGTGACCTTGAATCGGCGCGGGCGTCGGCTTATTCGTCACTCACCGAACAAGTGAAGCACCTGGCGACTTCGCAAGTTCAACTCCAGAGCGAAACTTCGAAGCTCGTAAACGCACTCCGCAGCCCAGTGGTGCGCGGCCGGTGGGGTGAAGTCCAGCTTCGCCGTGTCGTCGAGCTTGCTGGAATGGTCAGCTATTGCGACTTCAGACTCCAGGCGACCATTGCAACCGAAGACGGCCGATTGCGTCCCGATATGATCGTAAGGCTTCCCAATGACCGGCAGATCGTCGTCGATTCAAAGGCCCCAATCGAAGCCTATTACGAGTCGCTCGAGACGACCGATGAAATCGTCAGGTCCGCGAGGCTCAAAGATCACGCGCGCCAGGTGCGTACTCACCTGACCAAGCTTGGCGCGAAGAGCTATTGGGAGCAACTCGACTGCACGCCGGAGTTCGTCGTGTTGTTCCTGCCGGGCGAAACCTTCTTCAGCGCCGCGCTCGAGCAGGACCCATCGTTGATCGAGTTTGGCGTAGAGCAGCGAGTGATCCTCGCGACGCCGACAACGCTCATCGCCTTGCTGAAAGCAGTCGCGTACGGCTGGCGCCAGGAGCAGATGGCTGAGAACGCGCAAGTGATCAGCAAGCTTGGCCATCAGTTATACGAACGGTTGCGAACGTTGGCCGAGCACTTCTCAGACGTGCGTAAGGGGCTTGATCGAGCGGTCGACTCATACAACAAAGCAGTCGGTTCATTCGAGGGGCGCGTGCTGGTGTCGGCGCGGCGCTTCAAGGAACTGGGCGCGACTACGAGCGAAGAGATTGAGCCGCTGGAGATCGTCGATCGCGCAACCCGTTTGTTGGACTTCGGAGAAACGGCCCTGATTCCTGGTTTGATCGACTCCGACCCGGACGTGCCGGATGCAGAGTCACCACAACTGAAAGAAAAAGCTCGCTCCGGTGGCGACGAGTTTTGACCTCAGCAGTGATGCATGGAGTTCAGGCTTTAGCCTGGTATTTGAGTTGCGAAGACAGAACCCAGGCTAAAGCCTGAACTCCATGCACCCAGGCGGAGAAGCATTGTCCAAGCAAATCTGGTTAGCCCCGATCCTCAGCGACAATCGAGACCGCTTGATCGAACGCGGGGCGGAAGTGTTGAGATCCGGGCCGGCGGAAGCGCTGCTGTACATCGCCGCGTCGCGGCCGCTCCTCGACCTTACCGCCGCTCGATTGCTTGACGGCGTTCGCAACCGCGGGGTGTGGGGTTCCCTTCCCGTTCATCTGTTTCGCGGCTTCGCAAGATTTGTGCTCGCTACCGTAATTGACGCCGAGAGCGGGTTGCCCCTCGCGCCGCGTGTCCCGATCGATCAACACGAGCTGCCGCTCAAGCGCTCGCTTCTTTCCCAAATCATCAAGCGACTTGCCCGCGATGGAAAATTAGGCGCGATCGCGCGGCTCGCCGGTCGAGAGGGTTGCACCGCCACGGTCGCTTCGGTGATCGGAGAAATTCAACGAGCAGGTAAGACACCGGATGAGTTTGCGGCGATCATCGAATCTCGCGCTCAAGATTTCTATCAGCCGCCTTCATCCGCTGACCGGCCCGCGATTCCACGCCAGATAGATTTCGATCGAGACATCGGGATCATTTACTCGGCTTACGCCTCCGCTCTCGCCCGATCGGAATTGACTGAAGATGACGCCGACCAGTTGCGCACGCTCGAGGTGCTTCGAGGTGAAGTGGATGGAAGAAGAGTCAGTGTGCCCTGGCTTGGCGACGTTCGCCTGCTGGTGCTTGACGGGTTCTTCGATTTCACGCCGGTTCAAGGCGAGATGCTGAGGTTGCTGATCCCTCAGATTCCCGAAGTCATCGTGAACCTGAATCGCGACCAGCGTAACGCCGAGGTATTTCGACCGTTCTCGGCGACTATCGATCAACTCAATTCGATGGCAACCTTTGAAACAAAGGCCGCGACTGAAGAACTGACCGTCGCCGGCATGCTCTCACCGCTTCGCGAGCGATTGTTCAATCCCTTGCCGAGTGACCCTGGCCGCAAGCCGCCGGAGCCGCAAGAGAGCGGCGAAACACAGATCTCGCTTCTCGATTGCGCAAATCGTGAAACCGAAATCCGCGCCATCGCAAAGCGAATCAAGCGGCTTGTTCTGGTCGACGGGCACGCGCTCATTGAGATTGGGCTCATTGTGCGCGAGCTTGCGTCGTATGCCGAAACGATCGCGCGGGTTTTCGACGAAGAATCGATACCCTGCTCGCTTCGCAGGCGAATTCAACTGTCGGATGTTCCCGCGGCTCGAGCCTCGGTGAAGTTGTTCGAGCTGCTGGTGGAGCTTTCCCGCGAGGGTCCGGCATCGTTGAAGGTCAGCGCGTTGGCCGACCTGATGAAGTCCGGCTATTTCCGTTTGTCAGAGGATGAGCTGGAGTCGCTCGGCAAGGATTGGGATGATGGTCGAACGCCGGCAGTCGAAACCGGGAGCGGCGTTTCGCGGCCTTCCGACGGTTCGCTTTGGAATGCCGACGAGCTCGAGAACGTCATCGCCTTCGTCGGCGCCGAGCTGCGCGTCGACCGATGGCTAAAGCGCGCGCGCCAATTGACGCACGCGCCCGTGGCTGACATCGAGCGAGATCTAAAATCCGACGATGAGGACGAAGTTGATCCAGATGAAACCAGCGTCGAGGGGGCGAGCGAGCCTCGCATTGAGAGGCGGCCGGTGATTCGCGCAGAGCCCGTCGAGGTCCCGCTTCCCGGTTCCGAACGAAAGCCCAAGCCCGCGCGCGAGATGGACCCGGCGGCGATCGCCCGGTCGGCACTGATCGTAAAGCGACTCGGCAGTTTGCTCGGCGGGCTTCCCTGTGAAGGCCGCCCTCGCGACCTGGCTACATCCGTGAGGCGGTTGCTTGACCGGCTCCAGTTTGCCGGGCAAGTGCGAGGCCCGAGCATGGCTTCAGACCGCGAGCTTCCGACGCTCGCGCTGGATATGCGCGGCCTCGAAGGATTGCGGCGAGCTGTTTCCGCCGCCGTGCGGAGCATTGAGATCTGCGAACCGGGTGTGGCGCAAGACGAAGCCCCAACTATCACGCTAACGACTCTCCTCGACGAAACGCTGCGGTGCGTGAAATCGCAGTCGCTGATGACGAGCGGCGCCGACCCGAGCGGCTTGCGGGTCCTTGAGGCTACCGACGCTCGCGGGCTCAGCTTTCGAGCGGTGTTCATCGCCGGGTTAACTGAGGGCGGCTTTCCCCTGCGCGCGTCGCGCGATTGGATCTACCCGCACGAAGAGCGCGAACGACTGAGAGAATATGGATTGACGCTTGAAGACATCTCGCCCGACACCTTGCTGAAGGAGGAGCATTACTTCTATCAAGCTGCTTGCCGAGCGACCGAACGGCTTTATTTGAGCAGGCCGCTGGTATTGGAAGACGGCTCGGAAACCGTCGCCTCATATTACATCGAAGAGGTCGCCCGGGCAGTCTCTCCGGCGCAAATCGCAAAGGAAACCGTTCGAAGTGATTTCGATGGGCGCGCGTTGTTTGAATCGTCGAGGAGTTCGGAGCTGGCTCTGCTGCTGGTTCGACAGGATGAGCGCTCGCGGCATCGAGCTCAACGAGACGGCAATTTCTCTCACGACCTGGTCGCACGATTACTCTCGACGTCGCGCAGCAAGGGCTACCTTAGCGAATCCGCCGGGCGGCGCATCGAGATCGAACGTGAGCGCGGCGGGCGCAGTTTCGGCGCATTCGACGGGATCATCACCGATCCGGCATTGCTGGCGAGACTCGCCGAACACTACGGCAGGGCGCACTCCTTCAGCGCGAGCGAACTTAGTTTGTACGGCAGGTGCCCGTTCAAGTTCTTCGTCGAGAAAGTGCTCAAGCTCGAACCTCGCGGCGAAGCGGCATTGGACCTATCTGCGCTTGATGCAGGCAGCCTTCTTCACGAAGCGCTCCGTCGTTTCTTCGAGAAGCATCGCGGACAGCGTCTCACAGACCTCGATCGACAGGTATTGAAGCGCGAGCTGGGCGAAGTTGCAGACGAGGTATTCGACGAACACGAGCGCACGGTGCCGCCCATCAATCCTCAAGTGTGGAAGATCGATCGCGCAACCAGAAAGCTGCTTCTCGAACAGGTCCTCGACTACGAATTCAGCATCGAATCGAAATCGCGGGCGAAAGACGTGCGGCCTGCATATTTTGAGCTCGCCTTCGGAATGACCGGAGGTGCAGTCGATCCGCGCTCTACCGATCAACAACTCGAACTTCATCGCGACCCGGGCGCTGAAGGCGAAACCGCGCGCCTACGCGGCCAGATCGATCGCGTGGACGAAGCCTCGAACGGGACGCTGATTGCTTATGACTACAAGCTATCGAGAGGTCCAGGTCTCGACGATATGTCGGAGGGCCGCGCGCTGCAGCTTCACATTTACCTGTCGGCGCTCGAACGATTGTTCTTCCCCGGAAGCGAAATCGCGGGTGGCGGATACTACACGATGAAGGGTGTTCAGGACCGCCGTAACAAGGGTCTTTATCGCGCGACGATGCACGATTATACCGGAGTTGGGACCAGGACCGCCTCGACGCTTGGCGATTCTGAGTGGATAAGGATTCGCGCCGAGATGGAATCTCGCATATGGGAGTTTGTCGATGGAGTGCGCGCCGGGCGATTCCCGGTGTTGCCTTCCGCGCCTGACGCTTCGTGCCCGCACTGCGACTTCTCAGCCGTGTGCCGATACGAAAAGTTCAGGATCAGGAGAAAGCAGAGTGGCGAGTCTTGAATAGGACTCTCGCTCGGCTGCAATGAAGATGATGAGCCAAGCTCGGGCAGATTGTCAGGTTGGGAAGAGGACTTGTCCCCGCTGATTTTGGTTCTAGAGTGCGGGTGCCCGCGGGGACAAGTCCTCTTCCCAACCTGTGATTCTCCTGATGTGACTGGATTTGATCATTGTTTCTCAAGCGAGAACCCTTAGCGACGCGGTCGAAAAAATGAGCGTTGTAATTGAGAGAAAAACTCATGAGCTAAAGCCAGAACAGCAACTGGCCGCGCACACGCTGGACCGCCATGTTTCTGTCACTGCCGGTCCCGGCGCGGGCAAAACGACCGTGCTTGTCGAGCGATATCTCGAGATCCTTCGCACCGAAGACATTACCGTAGATCAGATTGTCGCCATCACCTTCACCAATCGAGCGGCTAACGAGATGCGCGAACGGCTCAGAAAGGAGCTGGACGCGTTGTTGTCGGCGGCGGCGCCTGAACAGCGTGCACGCTGGATGCGACACAAGCGGACACTGGATGGCGCGATCATCACCACCATTCACGGCTTCTGCGCGAGACTCCTGCGCGAATTCCCGGTCGAGGCCGATCTCGATCCGCAGTTCGTACTCCTGGACGCGCATCGCTCGGCGATGCTCGAGGACGCGGTGGCCGAAGAAGTCCTCACGCGTTTCATCAGCGAAGAGCATCCTGCGATAACCGAGCTGGCGGCCGCTGTCGGAAGAGCACGGCTCGCCCGCGGACTCATCGACGTCTATCGCTCAATCCGCAATCAGGGCCTGACGCTCGACCGGATCACGGAACTAAGCGCGACCTGTCACAAGACCCTTGGCGATTTTAATGCGGCCGTGGAAGAGCTGAGCGGGAGGGTGCGCGAGTTCATCCAGGCGCGAGGGCTAACACCGGCCACTGACATCAAGCAACGAGAGGCCCGGGACCGATGGCCGCGACTTTTAGAGTTGCTGAAGGCGGCGCCAGGTTCAACGTCGTTGGCCGAGGTGATCGACGACATCCACCAGTTCAGAGACCAGACCCGGCCAGCCATTTCGGCAAGAACCCGTGATCTGGTCGAGACGCTGGATGAGTTGATCTGGGAGAAGAATCTGCGCGGTCGTGTTCCGGCGATCCTGCTCGACCTGCACGCAACGCGATACGCCAGTGAGTTGATCAGAGTAGTTGCGCAAATAGAGCGCCGGCTTGATGAAGAAAAGCGAATGAGGTCGGCGCTCGACTTTGACGACTTGCAGTTGCGTGCGCTGCGGTTGTTGGAAGAACGTCACGAAGTCCTGCGCAGAACCTCCGGGCGTTACCGCTTCTTTCTGGTAGATGAGTTTCAGGACACGAACGGTTTACAGCGCGACTTGATGGCCACGTTGGCGCTGGGCGGCGCGGACTTCAGCCAGGGTAGCAGAGACTTCAGTCTGCGCGAACAACACAGAGTAAAGTCCGCGCGACCTGCGAATCTCTTCATCGTCGGCGATCGCAAGCAGTCGATCTACGGTTTCAGAGGCGCCGACGTCGACGTGTTTCGCGAGATGACTTCGCGTATCGAGGCGCGCGACGGCCTGTCGGTCCCGCTCAATCTAAACTTTCGCAGCCAGCGTCCGCTGATTCGCTTCTTCAATTTTCTCTTCGAGCGCATCTTCGAGCACGATGGAACAATCGCGGACTGCGACTTAAATGAGCTGGGTTACGTGGAACACGAAGCGAGCGTTGGGGCGCGCAATGATGAGGATGCTCCGCCGTTGGTCGAGCTTTTGATCGACCTGCGACCCGATCACAGCGACGAGGGCCAACGGTCCGAGCAAAAACCTCGAGAGCGCGATGCCGAGCAATTGGCGGCGCAGATCATCTCGTTAGTGGGCACAGAATCGATCAGCGATGGCGAGCACGGCTCTCGCAAGCTTGAACATCGCGATATTGCGTTGCTGTTTCGCGCGATGACCGAGGCACACATATATGAGTCGGCGTTTCGGCGCGCAGGCATACCGTACGTAACCGTCGAGGGCAAAGGTTTCTATGCGCGCGAGGAGATCACCGACCTCGTTCAGCTCCTGCGGTTCCTGGACAACAAAACAGACGAGGTTGCGCTGGCGGCGGTGGTGCGTTCGCCCCTCTGCGGCATATCAGACGACACGCTGCTCGCCTTGAGGTGTGCGCCGTCGATATCGCACGCCGGCGATCAGGCGGGCTTGCACAAGCACGGCGGTGTTCGACCTTTGCTGGAGGCGATTCGCAATCACGAGCAGATTGAATTCATTGAAATTAGCGAGCGGCAGGCAATCGATGACGCTCGCGATTTGCTGGAGGAATTGATCGGCCGCGCGAAGCGATCGAGGATATCCGAGTTGCTGAGATTCGCGGTTGAGTCGTCCGAGTATCGCGCCGTTGCAGCGGCAAACTTCGACGGCGCACAGCGGCTTGCGAATATCGAAAAGCTTTTCACGCTTGCCGAGCGGTTCGAGCGCTCGGGGGCTTACTTGATCCGCGATTTTGTCCGGTTCGTTCGTGACTTCGAAGAAACGGGTGGCCGCGAAAGCGAAGGCCAGATCGACGACTCCGCCGACGCGGTTCGAATCATGTCGATCCATCAATCAAAAGGACTCGAGTTCCCGGTGGTGATCATACCGGACCTTCATCGCCAGCCGGACAACCGGCGCGAGTGGTGGGCGCTTGACCGGTATCGAGGGTTGACGACGAAGGTCCCCGACGGGCGCGGCCGGCTCGTTGCAGGCGCCACCTTTACAGCTTTCGCGGAGCGGGCCAGGCGTCGCGAGCAGTTTGAAAGCATGCGGTTGCTGTATGTGGCGGCGACTCGCGCGGAGAACCGCTTGATACTTTCCGGCGCAGCGAAGGACCTGGCCAGCTTGAGGAACTCCTGGCTCGAGCGGATATCGAAAGCGCTCGGCATCGGCTCGGATTGCGCAAGCGGATTGCTGAAACCCGCCGACGACGTGAACCTTTTATTGACGTTGAACCTGCTGGATAAGATGCCCCCGGCGACAAGCTTCGATGGAGCCGCGGCGCCCGAGGCTCAGCCGCCTCAGCCGGGCGATGAACGCGTCCCCTTGCTCGAACCCATCAGATCCGAGCGCTCAACCGCGCTTCATCGATTCAGCGTGACCCAGCTTCTGAATTATCAGCGATGCCCGCGGCAATACTACTTCGATCGAGTGCTTCACGCGCCCGGCGACGAAGAACTCGCGGTTTGGAACGATGCGGAGGCGCCGGAACCGCCGGCCAACCTGACGGCGGCACTGCGTGGCGCGGTCATTCATAACTTCTGTGAGAAGCACCGCGAGGGCGAAGACACCCACGAGTTATTGAAGACTTGCGTCGAAGCCGTACTGAGACAAAGGGCGGCGGAGCTTGCCGAGAGGCTCCTGGAAATCGACCCTGAGAAGGCGATTCATGACCTGATGCCTCTTGCGCAAAACTACGTCGCCAGCAGGGTAAGAGAACGAATCGAAGCCACTCGCGGAGCCTCGGATCACGAATCACGGATCACGCATCAAATTCCGCTCGGCGTGTTGAGCGAGCAGCGGTTCAGGCTGCGGCGGCCGCTCGGGATCCTCACCGGCACAATCGACAAACTCCTGATCTCGTTATCGGCCCGGGAAGAAGCGCTCGACATCGAGATTATCGACTTCAAGACGAATCGTTTTCGCGGGCCACGAACCGGTGCGGGAGCTAATCGAGCTGCGATGGAACGCAACCGAGGAAGCCTTCAGGAAGAACAGCTCGCGTTCAGCTTCCTGGAAGCGGCGCCCACCGCGAAATCAAGCGATGACCTTCTGATCAGAACAGAGGTTCAGGCTGTTGCCGCCGACTATCAGATTCAAATGCAGGCTTACGCTTTGGCCGCGCTCGAGTTAATTCCGGAAGCCTCAAATGTAAGGGTGACTCTTCACTTTCTCGATCCTGATGTCGAGGTGTCTCTGCCGGAGGAGTTGCTGGACCGCGATGCTTGCGCGCGCGCGATTGATGAGACCATGCAGAACATCGTTTCGTCATCCACGCCCGAAAGCTTTCCTCCTCGCGCTGCGGATCATTGCCGAATGTGCAGTTTCGTTGATCTGTGTCCGCCCGGCCGCCAATGGTTGCGCACTCACTGATTGCTGATGTAGTTTCTGTCTGCCTTCGTCCCTTCCTTGCGGCCTTCCGACCTCGCGTCTTTGCGTTAAGAAGAATGACCGAGAACGAGATCAGCAAGCACATCGTAGAGAATACAACTCCATCTTCGAAGCGCAGGCCCTTACCTATTTGCGAATGCGTGGTCTGAAACTCGCGCTTGTGATTAACTTTGGCGGAAGAGTGGTGCGAGATGGAATCCATCGGGTGGTGGTGAATGGGCTTTAACGCAAAGACGCCGGGACGCGAGGGCGCAAGGAACGGCACATCTTGACGCCTTTCGCGGACTATCCTGTATAATCGCGGCAGCCCCGGAGGAGATCTCAAATGCGCTCAATCTGGAAGGGTCACATACGTTTCCTGCTAGTAGCCATCCCCGTTCGCGTTTACAATGCGATCGAAACGTCCGAACAGATTCACCTGAATCAACTTCACAAGGACGACTACGGTCCGATCGCTTACGACAAGCGTTGCAAGAAATGCGGCAAGGTCGTTACGAAGGACGACATCATCAAGGGCTACCAGTATACGAAGGATCAATACGCGATCATCGAACCGGACGACATCGGCAAGATCAAGCTGAAGACGACCAAGGTCATCGATATAGTCGGCTTCGTGGACAAGTCCGAGGTCCCGCCTATGCTTTATGACTCCCCTTACTTCGCGGGTCCCGACGGTGAGGTGGGAGCGAAAACCTACGCGCTGCTTCGCGAGGTGCTGAAAGATACGGGGAAGGTCGGGCTGGGCAAGGTCGTGCTTCGCGACCGCGAAGACTTTGTTGCGATAGCTCCGCAAGAAGACGGCCTGGTGCTCTACAAGCTTCGTTATCCAAAAGAAGTGAGAAAGATCGGCGAGGTTCCTCAGCTCGAACACCAGGATATCGACAAGAACGAGCTGAAGCTCGCGCACACACTTGTCGACCAGATGGTTACGTCGATCGACCAGATTGAAATGCGTGATCGCTACAGCGAAGCGCTAAAGGAAGTCATAGAAGCGAAGATAGAAGGTAAAGAAGTTGCGGGCTTCGTAGAAGAAGAGCAGCCCACGGTCGATATCATGACCGCGCTCAAAGAAAGCATCAAACAAGCCCAACGAAAACCGATGGTGAAGGCCACCGGCAAAGCCAAGCAGCAGGAAGAAGCGGAGGAAGCAAAGCCGAAGAAAGCTCGCAAGAGCAAAGCGTCATAGGCTGAGCTTCATCGGATGTCCAAGAAAGATGCAAAGGTCCTGCGGTTCCCGGCTCCCGCGCCGTCAAAAGCAGACTATCAACGGGTCAAGTCGACCTACTCGGTTCACGATATAAGACAGTTGTTCGGCCTCGGCGAACGCTTGATTCGCCGCTGGACCGAAGAAGGGGTGGTGCCGGCGGCAACGGAGTCGGAAGCGGGCGAGCCGATATATGACTTTCGCGCATTGACGCAGTTTCGGCGGGTCCGCGAGCTGCGCGCGCAAGGGCTGACCCTGAAGCAGGTCGAACGAGAGCTGCAGGGTCAGATGAATCTCTTCAAACCGGTTCGAGCGCCGATCGCGCGGCTTCTGAGCCCGTTTGAAGAAGCGCTATTGCTTCACGAACGCGGCGACGAAAAGGCTGCCGACTTGTACCGCGAGGCGATCGCCGAAGGCGACAATCTGTCCGACGCTTATTGCAACCTCGGCATCATCGAGCTCGAACAAGCTCGAACATCGAAGGCTCTCGATTGTTTTACGCTGGCTCTGAAAAACGATCCGCGCCACGTCGAGGCTCACTACAACCTGGCGAATCTTTACTTCGACGCGGGAGATCTCCAGCTTGCGAAGCTCCACTACGAGAGCGCGGTCGAGCTGGAGCCGTCGTTCTCCCCTCTCCATTACAATCTCGCGCTGGTTTATTACAGGCTGGATGATTTGAACGGCGCGTGCGGGGCTCTGCATAAGTACAAAGAGCTTGCCCCGGAGGATCACGAGTCGCCGGCAATTGATGAGCTCTTGAATTGGCTCGAACAAGCCCGCGACATACTCAATAAGCGACGCAGCTCGTCGTAGTCCGCGAACCGACCTGCAACCAGCGAGGTAAACATGGCGACAAAATTCAAATCGCGAACGCGCTGGCGAGACAAGCTAGAGCGGCAAGACTGCTCGAAGGTCCTTCAGACGCCACCCGCAATGGCCAAGCGGCTCGGCGAAGGAACCATGCTCATCGCGAATCCGCTCGAAGTCGATGCGCTCATTCGAAAGACGAAGAAGGGCCAATTGATCACTGTATCCGAGATCCGGGCCCGCCTCGCTCGCGACCACGACACCGATACTACCTGCCCGCTGACCACCGGTATCTTTGTTCGAATTGCCGCCGAGACAGCCGAAGAGGATTTGCTCAACGGCAGAAAGCGCATAACACCCTATTGGCGCGTCGTGAGAGACGACGGAAGTTTGTATGAGACGTTCCCTGGAGGAGTAAAAGCGCAGTCGCGACGCTTGAAAGAAGAAGGTCACTCGATCGCGGCAGGCAGAGGCAAGCACTCACCCAGGGTGAAGGACTTTGAGAAGTCGCTCACGCGGCTGTAGTCATGCCAGCCCAAGGGCCACATTGGCCGGATTCAACACATCCGTTTTCAGCGGACGCAGTACGTCCATGCAAACCCACGTACCCCGGTACATTGAGCGCAAGTAGTCAGCCTGACAATCGGGCAGGTCTTCCGGGACCGGGTCGGTGTTCCAGCTGCCGTCGGGCAATTGCGTGTCGAGCACCTGCCGTACTGTCAGCCCAAAGTGCCGGTCGTGATTATATCCCAGTCCGAGGCCTTTATAGACCGCCGACGCCAGCTCGGAAACTAATTCGTGCTCGGCCACGCCGGAATCCTCAATCCAGTCCATCAGCCGAACCGAATACTCGGACAATAAGCGCGCCGCGTTCTGGCAAGACATATCTCGATACGCGATCGCGTGACGAGAACTCATCGCGTTCACAAGGTTGATAACGACTCCACACAAATCGCGGATATAGCTCTCTCGAAACGGGATTTTCACGAGAACAGCAACGGAGCGCTGAAAGAAATCATCCAGGTCAATCCCGGCGAAGCCTGCGTCCGCCGCGGTTCGCATATCGAGGATTTGTTCGCTCAACCTCTCCCACGCCACGCGGGAGTTCAATCGTTTGCCGCTCCGCCATCGCAGTTCCACGGGGTTCTGCATGATGACGTAGGTCTCGAGTCTGTCTTTCTGCAACCTGCCATCGACCTCTCGCGTAACAGACGCAAATCGAGCTCGTAGCTCCGGTCCAAACAATGTCACCGCCGGTCGTATCCTGGACAGTATTCGAAGAAGCTTAAACAGCTCACTGGAAGGGAGGGGCCTGGCGATTTCTCGCTCCAGCATCCTCAGGACCGCCTCTAACATATTGAGGGCGGCAGCTGCGAGGTATGGATTCCGCGCGATGAAGGGGTTCAGGCTGGTCTGGAAGCCGCCAATCATCTCGAGGAGCTCCGATTCGAAGTCACAGGGCGCGACGTCTTCCAGAACGTCGCCCATTGCCGCAAGATAGCTGACAAATCTGATGAGATGGTTGCAGCCCTTCAGCACCGCGGCGTAAATGTCCCTCAACGTGATCGCTCGCACTTCCCGCGCATAGTGATCGGGGAAGAGACGCCTTGCCGGAATCTCCGCGAGGAATCTCCCGACCTCACTATCTGGAATCGTCTCGAAGACGCGGGCGTGCTTCGCGCCTGCAATGAGGGTGCGCACGCCGACGGTCAGTTCCATGCCGCCTGAATCGTAAAGGTGGCTCTCAGGCGCGCTGCTTACGATTCTCGTTATGCGTTCCCGTTCGGCTGAGTTCGCAAAGCTGAGCCCCGCCGCGTAGGGCGTCAGTTGTTCGCCGCGTGGTCTTTGTCCGTACTTCTCCTCGAAGCGAACGTATTTAGACGAGAGCACGCGGTTGAGTTTCGCATCGATTGGGTCCTGGAATTCAACGATCTCGTATGAGTTCGAGCCTTCAATGTTGGCGGGCTCCAGATTCAGCGCGCGTCTCATCTCACCCCAGAACCATCGTTTCATCGTAGTTGCTAGCGTAGGTTCGGAGGTCTCGCTATCGACGACCTGACTCAACTCATCATCGACTCGCGGCTCGGTGATCTCGCGGTTTCCGATCTTTTCGTAGCCTTCGGCGAGCAGCACGGCCATTTCACCGGTCACACGCTTCTTGCACGTGTCGAAATAGAATTCCCGGCAGGCGAGAGGCCGCGCGTCATACACACTGCAAATGCGTCGCGGCGTGCCGTCCGATTCGCGGACGTACTTCAGAAAAATGCAGGGCGAGGCGGAAAAGTTCTCGCGCCTGCGAAGATAGGTAATGATGCTGCAGCCGGCATCGTCAATCAACCGTCGTCGCGCCTCGGCGTAGGGGTCGTCGTTGAATCTCTCTTGGGTGAAGGTCAACAAGAACTCCGCCGGCGCGAGGTTGAAAAAAGCAGCGAGTCGAAACACGTCCAGACTGGTGAGATAGATCGGGCCCTCGCTTTCACAGCAAGCTCCCGACAAGCAGTCGCGGCACACCTGATGCTCGTCATCGTAGCACTGTTGGTCCAGCCGCGTTGGATATCTGCGAAACGGAAGACCAAGTACTGGAAGTTCTTTCCTCTTCATATCAATCGTCAATGGAAACAGACAGGTGTCATTGTGCTGCGGGTCATTCCTCGCCTGCCTGTTCGCACGGACGCTAAGGGATCCGCGCCCAGTGCTGTAGAAGCGGTTTTAGTTTCGGGAAGCTCAACCTCTCGCCGCGCCAGGCAAAGTCCCGGAGGCCATCGACTGCGGTCCATGTCGGATGATAGCGCTCGCACTCGTCTTCACTCGAATCGCCCCAACCGCCATCGGTGTTTTGAACTGACAGAAGGTATTCAGTTCCCTTGCGTATCAGCGGATGTCCGTCTGCGAGCCCGAAGGCCTTTAAGGTATCCATGAACTCACCCACCATATCCGGGTCGTCCATCGCGATGGCCTCGTTCAAGTGGGCTTTCAGGAACTCGAATTCGCAGGGCAGCCAACGAGGCGAGAGCTGATATCGCCCGTAATCATTCAACGTGTAAACCAAGTGAGTGACGGCGTAAACGGAATAGTAGAAGTCTTCGCTATTCCCCTCGCCCGGGCGGCAATAGGGCCTCATCTCCGGCAACCACGCCAACGCGTCGGCATACCTGGTCCCAAAGCGAACGCCGGAGCGGTCGCTTCGGTAACCTCTGTACAACGCATTCATCCAGCTCTGGTAGCGGCTCTGCACCAGCAGTCGCCGCTTGCAATTTCGGCAGGTCTTGCGCCCCCGGGGGTTCCTCTCATCACATCGGCATTGTTTCGGAATGTCGCCAGGCGGGGGCTCCGTCGCCGGATCAAACCCGAGATAATCCTGCGCACTGAAACGCTTCGCCTCACGCTGAATAGTTTCCTTGAGCCTGCCGTCTCTAACACCAAGGTCGTCTGCTGAAACGGTGGCATCGATGAACTCCTCGATTGTTTTCGCCGCGGCGTCTGAAGCGAGCGCCGGATGCTCTGTTCGCCATTGCCGGGCACGCTCGCGCCCCATCTCTCGGGCCATTCGCCGCAGCCAGCCGTCACGCGAGGTTGATGCGATCAAGCTGAAGCAAGACAAGTAGTCGAACCCGAAAGCTTTAAAATTCTTTGCGTCGCAAGCGGTCCGGTAAATAAACTGGATGCCTCGCCGGATTGACCGCTCCCGCTCGTTGAGAATTCTGTTCACCGGCCGGTCTCCTAAGGTTCTGCTCGTGACTGGTTCTTAGCAGGGCTAATGAACGCGGGCGCTGCGTGAAACGTTTATGTCACAGTCAGGTGTTGAGTCAAGCTTTTCAGATCGCTGAAGGGACGCAAGGACAGTTCGCTTGACAGCCTCACTGCTCGGTTATATTTTCCCGTGCAAGGTAAGCGCGTTCAGCCGCGGCTCCATCAGATCGTAAAGCGGATGTCAAAGAGTTTCCGGAGGTAACCATGTTCAAGAAGAGTTGGATCATCGCCTTGCTGCTTGCCGGGTTGATTCTGCCGGTCTGTCCAATTCACGAGGCCGCGAAGGCTGAAGGCGGAGCGGATTTGGATCTCACCGAAATCTGTGATGCCAGGCCGTCCCCGGAGAAAGTGAAGGAAAGCGTAATGTGTTTTTTGCCCCCGCGCCCCCCTACGCAATGCAGGGACTGCCTTACTGCGGGTGTTGCGGTGGCGATTCTCAAGCACAACCCGGAATCCGCGGTAGATAAGCCGCCCGAGGTCTTCTTTAAATGCACGGTTGGCTCCGCAAACGTCGAGAGACGGGAGCCCATCACGAAGGACACCGTGTTCGATCTCGCGTCAATAACGAAGCAGTTTACGGCTGCCGGAATAATGATGCTGATCGAGGATCCCAAGGTCAAATTGAAGAATGGGTACCGGCTGACGGTGGAAACCAATCTTTCCGACATCCTTGATTTCCCGCCAGCGAAGGAGAAAGACATCATCCTCGCCGATTTGCTAACCCACCAATCGGGCTTGCCGGACTACATCGACGAATATCAAAGAAGACACAAGTTCAATTTTGACAAGCTGCTGCTGAAAGGCAATCCGAGCTGGTATGAAACAATGGATCATCGAGCCGGAAGGGTAGAACTTACGAATCAGATGGCTCTCGAGCTGATCGAGAAGGCCGTACCCAAACGAGGCACGGCCCCCGGCACTGATTTTAACTATTCTAACTCCGGTTATGTTGTGCTTGCGCAGATAATCGAAAAGCTCTCCGGCAAATCATACAAAGAATTTATGCGGGAGAAGATTTTCAAACCTCTTGGAATGACGAACACGTTTGTGTTCGATGATAAGTCGGGAAAGATACCCAACCACGCGTTTCCCTATCGCCAGACCAACGGTAGATACTTCGCTATCGACGGCTACTCGCCGATAAATTTTGTCTACGGCGACGGCAACATTCACTCGACACTCGACGACTTGATCAAGTGGATACAAGCGCTGGATAAGATAGAGCATGGCCAAGAAGGCGCATTGCTCAAGCGCGAGACGCTCATGACTGCATTTCAGTCTACAAGGCTACGGGAAGATCTCAGAAAAGCACTGCGTTATGGCTTCGGCTGGTTCGTCGCCAGGAAGGACAAGGAGATGGGAGGCCCCAGCACCCGCGTCATCTATCACGGGGGCGATTGGTACGGCTTCCACTCGTTCATGTTAGATGGCCACATCGAAAAGTCGGGAAAGACAGTCTGTGAGCTCACGATGATAGTGCTTTCCAATTTCGAGGCTGAAAAGCACGATTCAAGCCAGAACCGAGAGTGTCACCTTGCAAGGGACCTTTCGAAGCTCTTCTGGGGAGGCGACAAGTCTGAAAACATCATCCTCGACGACACCAAGCTGGATTGTGGGTCTGTCCCGAAACCAGCCTGCGTCGCTCCCCCCCTCCGTTGCAATTAGACGTCTACTGAACTGCTTCACGCTAAAATTTGTTGACAGCGTTATTGGAACGGTATATAAAGCACACTATCTTGTATAAGGGCCCCCTCCAGGATACAAGATACAGTTCCTACAGGTATCTCGTGCGCGGGTTGCACGAAAGGAGACAGAAAACATGGCAGTAACAAAAAGCAAAGCTCACGGGCCGAAGAAGAAGGCTGCGCCCAAGAAGGCAGCCAGCAAGAAGGGCGCCAAGAAGAGGTAGTCGCGTAGGCGGCTCGCAACGGGTTGGTCCTGACGGGAAGGAGAGCAATTGCCCTTCCTCTATCAAGTGCGAACAGAGGTTCAACCCATAGCTAATATCTAATATCTGGTGCACAGGATGCACGGAGGGAGATGACCACTATGGTAGTCAAAGCCAAACATCATGGCCCGAAGAAGAAGACAAGCTCTAAGAAGGGAACCGCCAAGAAGGGCGCCAAGAAGAGGTAGCCCTCGCAAGCGGGGAAGACAAGGGGGAATGGATGATCTCCCCCTTTCCTTTTTTGTGTGTCAATTCCACGCGATAGCGATTGACTCTAAAATTCCTCGAAGACAGGGTCATCAGACTCGCGGTAGTCAATTCGGCAATCCGATAGTGCGTATCAATTCGGCGAAGCGAGGATCAGAGCGCAGGATGCTGAGCCGCGGGTCTACTTTGATCTCGGTAACTACCGCGTGACGCTTATCAATGCCATTCTTCAGTATTTCAATCGCCCGATCCTTGTCTCCGAGCCACGCGTAGAGTATCGCCAGCTCCTTTGATAAGAATTGACTTTCTTTCTCGAGGTGGCTCAATTGCTCGGCGATTTTCTGCGCCTCCTCTTTTCTTCCCACCATCGCGTACGCCTGTCCTAGCACGCTTGTGATTTCTGCTTCGTCAGGCGCATTCGGGCGCACGCGCTCCAGTTCGGCTATCGCCTCACGGTACTTGCCCTCGTCCAGGAGAACCTGAGCCATATAGGTGTACACCATCAGGTAATCGGGGTCGATCTCGCGGGTCTTAATGAATTGCTTCATTGCTTCGTCGTCTCGACGAGCGAAAAGGAGGATTACTCCATAGTCCTTGTTTATAGGGAGCGATAGGGGATCCAGTTCGCGGGCCTTGCTGATTTCGGCAAGGGCCTCATTCGTTTTGCCGACGAATGACAGATACAATGCGTACCAATGATGAGCGGTTGAGTAGTTAGGGTTCAGGCTGATCGCTTTCTGGTACTCCCTTTCGGCTTCGGCCCAATCCCAATAGTAGCCCGCGTTCATTCCCGCAAGCGACGTGTGCGCCTCGGCCAGGCCATCGTCAATCGCCAACGCGGTCATTACATAGGCCTTAGCCTCGGGATATCCCTCGCTGGGCGGGGTGAACCCGTAGTCACTCAAGAGCATGTAGCAATCCGCGAGACCGCTGTACGCCAGGGCGTACTTCCGGTCTAACAGAATCGCCTGCTGAAATGAGTTGATGGCGCTCCTGAACCCTTCCTCGGTTCTCTTGTTCCAGTAATACCTCCCTTTCAAATAGGCTTGGTATGCTTCGGCGTTGTTAGTACGGCTCCTGCCGAGCAGCTCCCGCTCTGCACCCGTCAGTTTCAATCGAAGGTTCTCAGAAATCTCCCGGGCGATGTCGGTCTGCATCGCCAGGAGCTCCGATACTTTGCGTTCATAACGATGCCCCCAGATCTGACGGTTGTCCGATACGTTTACAAGCTCCGGGCTTATAGTGAGGATGTCTCCTCGCTGGGTAATTCTTCCGACCAGCACCGTGCGTACTCCAAGCTCGCGCCCGATGGCTTGCGGGTCTGTCTCCTTGCCTTTGTAGCGAAAGACTGAGCTTCGCGCGATCACTTTCAATTTAGGCAGCTGTGACAGGCTGTCGATGATACTCTCGGTTATGCCATCGCTGAGGTATTCGCGATCAGGGTCAGCCATTATCTGTTGATCGGTGCTTGAATAGGTGAACGGCAATACAGCCAGGGACTCGCCCGCATTGAGAAGGAAATAAGCGGCAACGGCCGCAGCCGCCACAACCAGGGCGCCGCCGGCGAGCAACACTCGTCGGTTGATCGCGGAGACCTTGAAGCCCGGGCGCGCAAGCTCAATCCCGCTGGTGGTTACGCCTCGCCTGAGCACCGCAGTTGCCGCTGAGGGGTCTCCAGAGTACGAACGTTCAAGCTTTTCCTCGAACGCAAGCTCCGCCATCAGGTTCTTGAGATCGACCCGAAGATCGCTTGCGGTCTGATAGCGCTCCTCCGCGTCTTTGCAGAGCATCTTGCTGACGATCCGCTGCACTTCCGGAGGTGTATTCTCTGAGTATCGCGCAAGCGGCGGCGGCTCGCGTGTCAATATTGCCGAGATAGTCCCAGCCGCGCTGTCATCGAAGAACGGTCTCCGCCCGGTCAGCAGTTCGTAGAGAACTACCCCAAGACTGAAAATGTCACTGCGCCCGTCCACAGGTTCACCGCGAACCTGCTCGGGAGACATATAGGGGACGGTGCCGATGATCATTCCAGGTTCGCTCAACAGGGTCTCGGTCGCAACGCCACTCTCCAGCAAAACACCCTGCTGAACGATTCTCGCAAGACCGAAATCGAGCAGCTTAACGTGCCCGCGCGCGGTGATCATTATGTTCTGGGGTTTGATGTCCCGGTGAATTATGCCTCGCGAGTGCGCCTCACCGAGAGCGTCCGCGACCTGTACTGCGGCATCCAGAGTCTCGCGGAGATTTAGTGGTTTTCGCCGGTTCCTTTCCGACAGCGTTTCGCCCTCCACATATTGCATCGCAATGAAGTTGCCGCCTTCGCAATGCCCGACTTCATAAATCGCGCAGATGTTGGGATGGTCCAGTTTCGCCGCCGCCTGCGCCTCTCTGATCAACCGGCCGGACACTTGTTCGTCTGTGACAAGTTCCTGGGGAATAAATTTGATCGCGATGTTACGTTTGAGCCTGGTATCTTCAGCAAGATACACCTCGCCCATGCCGCCCTCTCCGAGCTTCTCGAGTATCCTGTAGTGACCGACTTTGCCTGATAGCATTGGAGCGATGGTAACGGGGTGATTCTAGCACTCAATACACAGTTAATTGAACTGGCGTGTCGAACGATTTGAATGTTGAGTTCAAACACAAGAGTCGGATAGATTCTACTGACCTTTGAGTCTACTATCCATTGGTTGGCGGTCAATAAATATGAGGGGGCTGATTTGGCGTCCAAAACTGCTGAAGTGAATGAGGCAACGGTCGACGAGACGCTCGACCCGGAGAACTGGGACGACATTCGCAGGCTTGGCCATCGAATGCTCGACGACATGCTCGACTACCTTGCTGCCGTCCGCGATAAGCCCGCGTGGCAGCCGCTTCCTCAAAAGGTAAAAACAGAACTTCAACAACCGCTCCCGATCGCTCCGCAAGACCCTGAAGCCGTATATGAACAGTTCTTGCGGAATGTATTGCCTTACACCAACGGCAACCGTCACCCGCGGTTCTGGGGATGGGTCCAGGGCAACGGCACGCCTTTGGGAATGCTGGCGGATATGTTGGCATCCGGCATGAACCCGCACATGGCGGGATTTGACCAGGCTCCGGTGGTGGTCGAACATCAGGTCCTCGGCTGGCTGACAGAGTTGATGGGAATGCCCGCCACAACAAGCGGGATTCTGGTAGGCGGCGGCACGATGGCCAATCTCGTTTGTTTGACCGTTGCTCGTCATGCGAAGGCCGGTTTCGACGTGCGAGAGCTCGGGCTTCAGGGAAACGAACAACCGGTGTTGACTCTATACGGCTCAAGCGAAACTCACGGGTGGGCTCAGAAGGCTGCCGAGTTGCTCGGCCTCGGGAACCGCGCGTTCCGGCGCGTCGATGTCGACGGCGGGTTTCGCATTGTGTTGTCCGAACTCCGGCGCGCGGTTGAAGATGACCTGAGAGCGGGCCATCGGCCGTTCTGCGTGATCGGCAATGCGGGAACGGTCAATACAGGGGCAATCGACGACCTCGCGGCGCTGGCAGATTTCTGCCGCGAACAGGATCTCTGGTTTCACGTCGATGGAGCCTTCGGAGCGCTCGCAAGGATAGCTCCCTCACTCGCCCCGCAAGTCGCCGGGATGGAGTCGGCCGACTCTCTGGCGTTTGACCTTCACAAGTGGATGTATCTGCCGTTCGAGATCGCGTGCGCGTTGGTGCGTGACGCTGATGCACACCGCGAGGCGTTCACACTCACGCCAAGCTACCTGGCGGAAACTTCCCGCGGCGTCATCGCAGGCGGGCTTCCGTTCGCCGAGCGCGGGATCGAACTCACTCGAAGCTTTCGCGCGCTCAAGGTGTGGATGTCGCTCAAGACTCACGGAGTGAACGCGTTCGCCAGGCTAATCGAACAGAATGTTCATCAAGCGCGGCACTGCGTGAGCCTCATCCAGTCAAATCCCGATCTCGAGCTCGCAGCGCCGGTGCCGCTGAACATCGTCTGTTTCAGGTTTGCGCCGGAGAGCGCCTCCCGGGACATTTTGAATCGAGTCAACGAACAGATCCTGGTGAGAATTCAGGAGAGTGGCCTTGCGGTGCCCTCTGGAACGATGATTGGTGAGAAGTTCGCGTTGCGTGTCGCGATTACGAACCATAGAAGCAAGAGAGAGGACTTCGATCTGCTGATGGGACGGGTGTCCGAGATCGGTCGAGCAATCCTTCTTGAGCTGAAGCGCTAGGCACAGGGAGGCTCACACGCGGCAGTGCGTCAGTCCGCGCTTCTCGAGGTATTGCTGGTGGTAGTCCTCCGCTTCCCAGAACTGTGCAGCCGGCACAATCTCGGTGACGATCTCTCTCGAGTATTTGCCTGAGCCTTGGACTCGCTCCATCGAAGCGCGCGCCGCGGCTTCCTGTTGCGGGTCGTGGAAGAAAATCGCAGAGCGATACTGCGAGCCGACGTCGGGCCCCTGCCGGTTGAGAGTCGTCGGATCGTGATTCTCCCAGAAAACGTCGAGCAGTTTGTCGTAACTGACCCTGGCCGGGTCGAAAGTCACTTCAACGGCTTCAGCGTGCCCGGTCCGATGCGAGCACACGTCTCTGTAAGTCGGATTGTCGAACGACCCGCCGGTGTACCCGACTCGCGTCGACACTACACCTTCGACCTCTCGAAACGCTGCTTCTACGCCCCAGAAGCAGCCTGCCCCAAACGTTGCGATCTGCACTATTTTAGACTCTCCCTCGAATTAGTCTGTTTGATTGTTGCCTTCGCGCAGCCGGATTGGCAAGGTGAAGAGCAGTCGTGATTGAGCGCTCTCGGCAACTCAGTCCGGAAAGCGCACGGAAATTCTTACACTGGGTCGCTGTAATCTTTACGTCTTTTCGGCCACGGGGGCAAGCGAATTGCCCGGCGAATCACTGTTTCATGGGTGTTTAGCGGCCTGCTTTCGGCGGAGGCGACTTACACTCGGGCGGCATAATTATTGCTCAATCTCCGATGGGGCAGAGATACGGGTGATTATGACAAGTCACTTCCGGTCTCTTATGGGGTTATCGTGGTGAGGACGATAACCACAGGGCGATGCGGAATCTCTGCATCGCCTTTTCAACTCATGACGAGTGGGAGATGAGTTCGATGAAGAGCAGACTAGCTATCTTGATAGCATTGACAACGGTTGTGGTGTTGGGTTCAGTGGGATGTGCAACCAAGAAATACGTGCGCAATCGCGTCAGCGAACGCGTCGCGCCGCTCGAAAATCGCACGGGTGAACTGGAAGAGACTTCGCGCCGCAACACGCAGGATCTGTCTCGCCTCTCTGCCGATGTGACGGATGTGAGGGGCCGGGCTGACCGCGCTCAGGCGCAGGCAGATGTCGCCCTGAGCCGCGCCGAGGAAGCAAACACACGCGTGACCGGCGCGGAGCAATCGGTCACTGACTTGCGTGCGAACCTCGACAACTTCACGCTTCAAAGCACGGCGTCGGTGCACTTCAAGTTCGACAGTTACCAATTGACGCCCGAGGCCACGGAATCGCTCGATCAGTTGGCGTCGCAGATCAAAGACCGCGACAACTTCATCCTCGAGATCCAGGGCTTCGCCGATTGGGTTGGGAGCGACGCGTACAATAATCAGCTGACCCAGAAACGAGCCGAAGCTGTACGTCGTTATCTGGCCGAGCAACACAACATCCCGCTCTTCCGGACTCACATACTCGGGTTCGGCGAGATCCGGCCGGTCGCTGACAACACGACTCGCGAGGGCCGCGCCGAAAACCGGAGGGTCGAGATTCGACTCCTGGTACGAAATATCGGCGGTACGGCTACCGCTCGAACCAAGACTGCAGGACAGCGTTGAACTTCTCTCTCCGATCGAACGGCTAGAACCGCGCCCTCGATCGAGCCCCCGACGCAAGGCGGACCCGATATTGGGTCCGCCTTTTTGTTTGCGTTATGTAACCGCCTTGACTTGAGCAACCGGCCAGCCAAACAATCAAACCAGAATCCAATTTCGCAACATGAGAATCGAACTTCGACAAGGCGACATTACAAGTCAACCGGACGTCGATGCCATCGTCAACGCCGCCAACACCGAGTTGTGGCTTGGCTCCGGCGTCGCGGGCGCCATCGCCAGCCGGGGCGGACCCGAGATCGAGCGGAACGCTGTCGCACAGGGGCCCATCAACCTCGGCGAAGCAGTAGCAACTCCAGCCGGAAATCTACCGAACAGATTCGTCATCCACGCAGCAGCTATGGGATACCGCGAACAGGATCGCGCGGTCCCGAAGCGCCCCGGCTCGCTTTCAAGCGAAGCGATTATTCACAATGCTACCAATAATAGCCTCTCACTCGCCGACCAACTCGGGTGCAAGTCAATCGCCTTGCCTGCCCTGGCAACCGGGGTCGGCGGCTTTCCGGCGGATGAATGCGCGGTCGTGATGATAAATGCCGCGAAGAACCACGCGGCCGAACACCCGCAATCCGGCATCGAGCGAGTAATTTTCGTCTTATTCAGCGCCAGTGATTTTCAGGTCTTTGAGCAAAAGCTGAGAGAGCTTGGATGAAGGCTACCCAAGGCCGGAGTGTCGAGTGGGAAACAAATCAGAGAATCGCCAAAAGGTCTACTGCTATGAACACCCCCGGCCGGCGCTGACAGTCGACATCGTCCTGTTCCATCCCTCCGGTGCCGAGGTCGAAGTGCTCCTGATCAAACGCGCGAATGAACCGTTCAAAGGGCGATGGGCCTTCCCCGGCGGCTTTGTGGATGAAGACGAGTCGCTTGAAGCGGCAGCCGCCCGGGAGCTCAATGAAGAGACTGGGCTCGCCGATACTCGCCTTGAACAGATCGGTGCTTTCGGGGACCCGGGCCGCGATCCTCGAGGCCACACCGTGAGCGTTGTGTTCTCTGGCATCCTTGAAGAGCGAATCGCACCCAGCCCCGCTGATGACGCCGCAGATGCGCGGTGGCACTCGGCGCTCAATCCTCCGAGGCTGGCCTTCGACCATGGAAAAATTCTCAGCCTGGCGCTCGAGCAAATGCCGGATATCTCGGCTAAGATTGGGCGGTCACAGACTCGCGGCTCGGCACGACGCGGACGGGACGAACAATGAACCGTTCGGTGAGCGATTCACCTTACCTTACGACCGCTGAATCATCGCGCCTGAGCGTTGCCCTTATCGAGCCTGAGATTCCGCCAAACACCGGCAATATCGCCAGACTGTGCGCGGCCACTTTCACGCCTTTGCACCTGGTAGGGAAGCTCGGCTTTCGCACCGATGACAAGGCGGTTCGACGCGCGGGGCTCGATTACTGGCGCGAGGTTGAGATTCACTATCATTTGAATTTAGATGAGTTTTACTACTCGCTTTCCGGCAGCCGATTTCTCTACTTCACCACCAAAGCTGACCGCACGTACACGAGTTTCGAATATGCGCCGGGAGACTGTCTTGTGTTTGGAAGCGAGACCCGCGGGCTGCCCGATGATTTGCTGCGAGACAACTGGGAACGCGCGTTGACTATACCGATGCCCAACCGGCGCGTTCGATCGTTGAATCTGGCGACTTCCGTGGGAATAGCGCTGTATGAAGCGCTGAGGCAGATCCGGTAGCATAGCTTCAGTCGGTTTAGACTGAAGCCTATGCTTGAAAGGAAGGGGCTTAAAAACGAGTTGTTGGAAACTGAACCGACCGCTCGCCGGTGCCTGGGTTGAACACCGATATCCCAACCACTGTTCCGACAGGGAACGTCCTCTTCATCGGCTTCTTACCCATGAAGATGTAGAGCCGGGTCAGTGTCCCGTTCGCCAAAGAAAAAGCGCTGTCGTACTCGGCCGCCGGGAGGGGCGTGCCGTCGGCCTCGACAACCGCTGAACCGTTTGCGAACCCGAAGCCGTCGATCGTCAGCCACTTCTTCGAGAACGACACTCGCAGAACCTCCGGGCTCCGCGGAGGAGCAATTCTGTTTATCAGAGCATCGTAAGCGCTTGCGCGTCCCGATCGCGAAACCCGAGAGCAGAGGTCGTTCAGCGGCTCAGAGGTATCTACTAATCGCGTCTTGACTTCGGCCGGGGTTAGATTCGGCTCTCGAGACCAAACCAGTACAGCTATTCCCGACACGTAAGGCGTGGACATCGATGTTCCCTGGAGTTGAGCATAGATGTTTCCGGGGTAGGTGCTAAAGATTTGGTTTCCCGGAGCAGCCAGACTCACCGAATCGTGCCCAAAATTGGAGTACGAAGCCAGCCGGCTTCCCGGGTCTACAGCTGCAACCGATACGGTATTGGGAATATCCTTCGCGTAGGCTCCTGGAAAATCCGGGATTTCGTCGATGTTGGTTGAGCCGTTCCCGGCTGCGCATACGAAGAGTATTCCGGCTGCGTTTGCGGCCGCTATTGCCTCGCGTAGCGACTGAGAATCGCTTCCTCCTCCCCAGCTTGCATTGATCACTCTTACGTTGACGCCACGGTTCCGCATATCGATGGCATAGTTGATTCCGCGAACCGCGTTCGACGTCGAACCTCTACCCTGTGGCCCACCAAGGAACTTCAGAGACATGATCCTGACGTGCCATGCTACGCCGGTAACCCCTTTTCCGTTGTTGCCGACGGCGCCAATTGAACCCGCCACATGCGTTCCGTGAAAATCTTCGCTGGTGGAAATGAAAGTCTGCTGGTTGTCGTTGAAGAAGTTCCAACCGTTTACGTCGTCCTTGAAACCGTTGCCATCATCGTCGATTCCGTTATCTGGTATCTCTCCCGGATTCATCCAGGCGTTTGCAGCCAGATCCTCGTGTTGAAGATCAACGCCGGTGTCCAGTACCACGGCTACGACGTCGTCGCTGCCGGTAGTGATGTCCCAGGCCTTTGTCGCATCGACGTTGGGGCTCGACTGGCCCGGATCGCAAAACCAGCAACTGGATGCGGACAATCCCCACAGGTTGCCGGCGGCAAAGTAAGGATCGTTCGGAACCGTGTCCATCGCATACACGAAGTAGTCGGGCTCGGCGAATTCGACGCGCGGGTCTTCCTTAGCCCGAAGCAGGGCTTCCTCCACCGAGACATTTCGATTCAGGTGAATCAGGCCGATCTCGCCGCGCCGCCGCGTTGACAACGATTCGCCTTTCACACCCGGCGCGCGCACAAGATCTTGAGCCAGGGCGTCAATATCTGACCCCGCCTCGGCTGTCGCTTTGAGCTTGACCACTATCCGGTCGTCAGCATAAAGCTGTCGCGCGTTATCACGTCGTTGGGAATACACATTCGAACGGGGAATCAGGAAAAGAGAGAATAGGATCAGGCACGAGCACACTGCCAAACACTTCTTCATGTCACCACCTCAACTGAAACTGCGGGACGCTGAAACGAGGGGCTCCTTTGATCGGGTAGTCACCAAAGCCTTCATTCATCCGGATCGAGCGATGCGGGAGACGGGCCAATTATAGTCGGCATCGGTCCAGCGGTGCAATACTTCGCAACAGAATCACAATGAGTTTGAGAAGGTTCCTCTGATCTGGGTGCCTATTGAAGCTCTCGGCAGGTCAACCGGTGACGGGTTCGTCGCTCAGCACGCCGGACTACCTCACAGCCGCGGCGATCTCGGGATTCAGACCTTCCCACCTGTCCATGTACTCGCGGCGCTCGTCCTTCAATCGCCTGACCATCTGTTGATACTCTTCACCGCGAGACTGTCGCACATATAGGCGGCGAGGTTGCAGAATTTCAACATCATCCGCGTCCATTCCAGGGACGCTCGAGGCGACCTGGTAACCGAAATCTGGATCGGGCTCCCACGTGATCGTTCCCTCAGCGATTCCCTTCACGATTGCTGACGAATGCTGAATGCGGACTTTCCGGGACCGCTCGTCCTCGTCTCGGCCGCCCACTCGGCCGGTGTTCATCAGATAAACATCCATCGGCGACGAGTCAAGGAGTTCCCAGAAACGATTTCCCTGCTGAGCATGCTTGAGCGGGAAAAAGGGATTTGTTCCGGGCACGCGGAGGAACTTGCCGGCTTCGGATGCGCCACCGGCTGAGGTCCCGCGCGTCTCGCCAAGCATGAAATACGCCGCGGCTTGGTGACGATCGAGCTTCGCGACCCCGGGGATGATGTTGTCGTTGCGATTCAAAATCAGAAGAAAATCCGCCGATTTGATCTCACGAGCATCCAAGGCGCCCGCGATGTCCTGCATGCGAACAACTGCGCGGCCGTTCTGCGTGTAGCTGGTGTCGTAGAAGTCGAGCTCGCCGGCATCGTTTTGGGACACGTTCTCGAGAAAGGCATGCCGGCTCATCACTGCGTGATAGATCGTAGGCTCATCTTTTTCATTCAACGCGAACGTCTTCGCGAAGCACCCGTTTTCGGTGGCGTAAATCTTGCCTCCCGGCATCAGCGCAACGAAGTCATCCTGGACCGGCGAGGAGTTGTTCTGCTTTGTAAAAGTCGTGGTGGTTTTTCCGGTGCCCGACAACCCGATGATCAGGCCGACACGCTTCCGGTCGCCAACCGGTATCACCTTGCACCCGGCATGAAGCGCCAGACCCCCGCGTTGGTAGACCATCTGGTTCCACATGCGGAGCCCGCCTTTCTTAGATTCGCCGAAGTAGTCGCTATTGAAGACGCGAGTGACGCCGTTATCGAGATCGACCGCGATGAGTCTGTCCGCGGGGTAACCTTTGACCTCCAGATTAGGCGTGTATATGACCGTCAGGCGCGGTTCGAAGCTCCTCAGCTCTTCTTCAGTTGCAGGATAGTACAGATGCCTCTGCATTCCGGCGACGTTCGCGTTCAACCGCTCTATGAGCAACCGTGCAGGCACTCGGAACTCGGGATCGTTCCCGATGAAGCCTTCCACCAGAATCATCTCGCATCCGCGAATGTACTCATTCTGAAGCTTCGTTACCCTCTCGTACTCTTCGCGATTGATCGTCTGGGAATCGAACATCTCAGGCGCGTCCGTGACCACATAGGTGGAGAGCTTGGAACGCGAGTCAACCCGAGTCTGCGTGTTCGTGTTGTCGTAGCGGGTGTTGCGCGTGTTTGGCATTTCCTCGGTGAGCCGCCGCAACTCCTCGGCAGAGGGATTCCAGATGACCTCCTTGGGATCAACGGGTAGTGTCGCCCTGGCTGATGCTTTACTCATTAGTCCTCCGTCTTATCATTGCTTATTCGTGCAAGGCAAACCGTATAATAGCCAACACAACTAGGCGAGGCAATGAGCCCCGGGACTCGCCTTTTTGCGATCCGGCAATACGATCCAGGTCATAGTTTCGCTCGTCGAAGGACGCCCCTGACCTCGTCAGAAGCCGGTTACTTAAGGCGGTCGCGCTCGGCCCGCGCCGTCTCGACGAAGGCTGCTGCATCGGGGTCCGATGGAACCAGCGCATCCAGATCGGTTGCGCGAAACTTGAAACTGATCTGCCCGTCATTGTCGATGTAAAGACGGAGGTCGCCCTCCCGGATATTGCCCGGCGCCGCGCTGACTATATACGCGTTGCCTGCCCGCCTCGGATTGAAGATCCCACCCGAATCACCAGCGATCACAACATCAGCCTCGAGGTTCTCCGCCGCCAGTCTGAGCGCATCATTGAGTTCACAATGAGCGACGATCACTAGAACATCGCATTCCTTGCGCGCCTTGATAACCGTTCGCGTAGCGGCTTGAAACATGTCACTCACCGTTGCGTCGACGACTCCGCCACCCGGATTGCTGCGCGCCGCCAGCCCGATAAATCCTACCCTCAGCTTCTTTTTGCCGCCGTAGATACGCGGCCCGGCGACCTCTTTGACTACATAAGCCGCCGGCGCGTTAGTGTCGCTGGCGAAGACTCCATTTGCCGAGACCAGGTTCTTGATCATCGGGAACGACTGAATCCGTTCGTCAAACCCGTTCCGAGCCAGCAGTTTCCGCGCGAACGGCAGGTCATCGCGGCTCAAGTTAATTACGTCGACGGGCCAGCGGCTATACGCGCGCGCTACGTGTGCATTCTGGAGGTCGGCAATTGGATATCCGGAGGTGCCGAAGCTGAACAACCCCGCCTCGACTTGGATCACCGGCGTGTCCTTGAACTTCTTTTTGAAACCCTCGACATAACCTACTCGGCGCGCCAGTCCTCCTCTGGGAAGGTTACAATCGCAAAGCTCCAGATTGCCTCGCATACCTGCGCCGAAGAGTATCGCGAGCGCCGCGCCGTCATCCGCGCCCAGCCGCTCATCAAAAATGTCCTGGCTCTCGCCGGGTTTCTGTTGCACGGTCTGGGTTGCAGCACACACGCATAGAAAGACAAGCACCAACAGAGTGCTAAACGTTCTCTTCAACAACTCAACTCTCCCTTCAGATTACTGACGATCATCTTGACAGAGTTTCGATTTCGTTTCCACTCGATCAACCTGGGGATCCTGGGTCGAACGGGTGTTATCAAGAGTGGGACTTGGCATCATAGTGAACTGCTGATCTGCGCTGATCAGCGGTGAATTCGCCGGTACGAATCCCAGTCCGAATCACACCCGGGTCAAACCGGCGCAGGCAGGCTCCTTGCCGCGCGACTCTAACTGAACTAAGATGGCGCAACCACTGAATACTGGTTGCTCTGAAAACGCTCGATTGAACCCAAGGGGAACAGACCGGTATGAACGTCCTACTGCTTTCGATGCCCGACTCATTCGAACACATGCCATCGCTTGCCATCCGCATGCCCAACGGCGCCCTTTCTTCTCTAGCGGGCAATGTCGACGATCATCATAAGGTCGCGGTAGCGGACCTCGTGCTGGTTCAGAGCCAGGTGCGTGAAACGGTGGAGCGGCTGATGACCGAACTCGCACCCGACATCGTGGGCTTATCGGTGATGACGTTTCAACGAAAGACGGCGAAGAAGATCATCGAGCTCGCGCGCGCGCTCAAGCCGACCGCACGCATCGTCGTCGGCGGATACGATCCCAGCCTGGCCGCGGAAGCCTACACCGAAGATTCATCGAGCATCGTCGATTTCATCGTTCGCGGCGAAGGCGAGATAACCTTTCGCGAGTTGTTGCGCGCCATTGAGGACGAGCGCGGGTTCGACCACATCAACGGGCTCACGTATAGAAGCGGCGAACGCTTTTATCAAAACCCCGACCGTGCGGTGAATGGGCTCGAGAACGGAGAAATACGGCCGCCGAATCGCGGAGCGCGAGTGCTCGAGGGCTACACGATCCTCGGCCGGCAGGTCGATGTGATTGAAACGTCCCGAGGCTGCACATTCGATTGCAGCTTCTGCTCGATAATCGAGATGCGGGGGCGGAACTTTTTCACCTACTCGTTCGACCGGGTGATCGCGGACATCCGCGACGCGTACGATCGCGGCGCCCGCGCGATCTTTATAGTGGATGATAACGTCGTTCTGAACGTGAAGCGCTTCGAGGGGCTTTGCCAGGCAATCATTGACGCCGGCCTGAACGACATCGACTACACGGTCCAGGCGATGACCTCGGCGATTGCCAATCACGGAGAAACGCTCGCGCCAATAATGCGAAAGGCGGGATTCCGATATGTCTTTCTTGGAATCGAGAACGTTCTCGAAGACGATTTGAAATTCCTGAAAGCCAGCTCCAAGAACACCAAACGCGAGAACGGCCAGAAAGCCGGCAACGCGACCATGAAGGCCATCGACTACATCCACCGAAACAAAATGTATGTGGTCGGCGGCTTGATTGTAGGCAACCCGGATGACACTCGCGAGTCGATCGAAACCAATCTGGAGTTCGCCAAGAAGTACATCGACTGGCCTTACATCCAGCACCCGACCCCTTATCCGCGCACTCCCATGACCAAGGACTTCCGCGATCGAAACCTGATCATCAACGAACGCCTTGAAGAGTATGACGGGACAACGGCGGTGGTGAGGACCGAACACGTATCCGCGGAAGAGGCCGAGTACATCAGATGGAAGGCTGAGCGCTGGATGAAGCTACGCCACATGCCGGCGGCATTCGTTCACAACCCGAAGTTCGTCTTGAAGAACGCGCCAAAGATGTTCGCGCACACGTTTCGAGGATGCACCATCAAGAATATTCTCGGACTCGAGGATGAATGGGATGCTTTTCAGCGGTATCGAGAGATTCGCCGCGCCGAACGGATGTACGTTTAGTTCAACTTTAGTTGCGTCTCCTCGCGGCACACCCAGTCCAATCTGACGACTCCAATCTGGCTTTCCTATCGATATGGAGTCCACTATTCTTGTGGCATGAACGACGAGCCGTCTTCTCTAGCCAATTGGACGACAGAGCAGATCGCGCTAGGCAGACGCTGGGTCGAGACCTGGAAGCTCGCGGGCGAAGACCTGGAGCGAATTCGCCGGAAGGAGCTGCGTGAACTCGACATACACCGAGCGATCGGGTTGCTCTGCGGCCCCGCCGACTACACAAGTCCGCCTCGCGCGCCTAAGCCGACTTCCGGTCTCGTAGAACAGCAACGATTGTTCATGAAGGCGCCCCGCCGTGATTGAAGTCATCAAAGCTGCGGCTGAGCTGCAAGCGCTTTGCCAATTGCAAGGCTGGCGATTCTGTTTCATTGGCGGAATCGCGGTAATGCGTTGGGGACAGCCGCGTGAGACCATTGATGCTGATCTCACTCTCCTGGCCGGTTTCGGCGGCGAAGAACCGTTCATTCAAACTCTGCTTGCGCATTTTGAAGGGCGAATTCCCGATGCCGCGCAGTTCGCACGCGAGCGACGCGTGCTGCTGCTCCGATCAAGCAGAGGTGTGGGTCTGGATGTGGCTCTTGCCGGGTTGCCGTTCGAAGAATCGGTGGTGCAACGCTCCTCGCTCTTCGACTACTCGTCGAAGATTGTGCTTCGCACGTGCTCAGCCGAGGACCTTATTGTCTTGAAAGCGTTCGCCGGGCGCGGGCAGGACTGGGTAGATGTCGAAGGTGTCATCGTACGGCAGACCGGCAAACTCGACTGGCGTTATATTCGCGAGCAGCTAGGTCCGCTCGCGGAGCTCAAGGAAGCTCCTGAGATTCTCGATCAATTGGAACGGAGACGCGTGGAGTTCGAGCGGTAGTTCGGTCCTTACAACTCAGCTGAGCCGCGCCATAAGTCGATGTGTTCACCAACGCCGTGTTCGAGAGCCAGCTTGTACACGCGCAAAGCTGTCGAGATGTCTTCGAGCGCGATGCCGTTGGATTTGAAAAGCGTGATGTCCTCGGCGCTCGTTCGGGCGCGATCACGGCCCGCGACGATTCGGCCCAGCTCGGTCACCGATTCCCAACTGATCACTCCTCGCTCGATGGCGGGCATCAAATCGCCGGCCTCGATGCGAGATTGCTCGATTGAATCGACCGCAATGATCGATGCGCGACGGATCGTCTCGATATCAACCTCAGCCTTCGACAGGAAGTTTGAGCCAACCACGTTGAGGTGGGTGCCCGGCTCGATCCATTCCCCCCTCAGCACCGGCTCGCGAGCGCTGGTCGCAGTGATCACAATCGACTGACCGCGCGCCGCTTCTTCCGGCGATTCGGCGGGAGCAACTTCGACCCGGAGCAGCGAGGTCATCTTGCGAGCGAAGGCTTCACGGCGCTCAGTACCCCGCCCGTATGCCTTGATTGACTTGATCGGCCTGACTGCGCACACCGCCATCAGTTGGCTCTCTGCCTGCCATCCGGTCCCGAAGATCCCAACGGTGTCCGCCTCGGCGCGCGCCATGAATTTCGTCGCCACGCCCGAAGCCGCGCCCGTTCGGATCTGCCCGAGCCGGTCCGCTTCGATCATCGCGAGCATGTCGCCGCTCTCGGCATCGTAAAGCAGAACCAGAAAACGCGCGCCCTTTCGCGAAGCTGTATATGCCTTCAAGCCGGTAACGCCAAGCCGTCGGTCTCCCGCCGCCATCACGTGGAGCTGCGAAGCAGGCATGGCGACGCGGCAGCGGGGGCGGTTGGTGGCTTGGCCTTCGGCCTGGTCGCGCAGGACTTCTTCGACCGCGGCGATGGCCGTGTTCATGTCGAGCAACTCGGTTACGTGTTCTTCTCTGAGTAGAAGCGGCATCTCAGAACTCCGTGATGCGGCCTGGGAGCGCACGCGGCC
>DATIFP010000025.1:0-41678 GCA_035455165.1 Blastocatellia bacterium | reverse complement strand
AGCGCCTCAAATGGAAACTCCGCCACCCAATCGGTGTGGTACCCCATCAACCGATTCGAAGGATTCACGCTCACGAGCCCGTGCGTCACGCAGTTGGCGTCATCGATTCCGTACTTCGACCGCAGAACCGCAGTCAGAACCCGCGCGGCATAAATCTGCGCTTCGTTGATCCCATCCGCTCCCATCACCGCGCCCCTTCCCTCGAAGCAGATTCCAATGAAGCTAGCGCTCAAGTTGACATAGACGCTGGTCGAGTCGCTCCAGATTGAGTTACCTGCGTGGTTGGCCGCGAATTCATCACGCACGATCCGGTATGTCCGCCCGAATCGGTCGATCACGTAGTTGTAAAGTCGATGCTCGCGCGCATACTCGAGGAGAGATCGAGAGTGATTATTCAGCGACGAGTTGTATTGTCCCGCAAATGGAAGCAGGTCGCTCTCCGACAAGTGATAGATGATGCCGACTGGGCTCGACGCCAGCTCCCCCTGATTCGAGTTGTTCGAAAGAGCATCAAGATTGAATTTGTAGAAGCTGCGCTTCGCGCCTGTGGTCTCAAATTCCGTAAGCACTCGCGCGCCGTTGCTGTAGAACTCGTACCCGTCTCCTTGTTCTGCCAGCCACACTTTGTCCAGGGTCAGCCCCGCGCCGGACCCGATTGCCGCAACCGCCTTGCCCGAGTCAACCGCCGTAGGTTGGACGCCCATGGGATTATCCTTCGCCTCCGTCGAGACGGATAGACTTCCGATTACCTTCGATACTGCGTAAACGAGGCTAACGCCTGTAAACACCATCAACGCCAAACACATCGCGTAGAGCGCATATCGGATCCGATACAGCACGGACGTCAGCCGTAACCCGAGCGGCGCCGGCTGATCTATTGGCAACACCTTCGATAGCTCTACGACAATCATTGCTCGCTCCGGAAGCGACCCCACTAACGGCAACTTGTTCCACAAACTGCGCGCCCGATCGAGATTGAGCGCGCTGTTCAAGAACTTGAGTCGAAGCACCGGCGACTCGACGTATCTCGAGTACCGGTCGACCAGTTTTGCGAATCTGAGATTCTCCGAATCGAAGTCCTGCACGTTGACCTCAGACGACTCGATCACTACTGATCGTATTGACAGACAATAAGCTGAAGCGAGATACCTGCCGGCTTTGCCCGAAGCTGCGCCTCGCTGGAATACGACCTGGCGGCTTCGGCGCTCTCGAATCTTCCGACCCGGACTCGGTACCAGGTTCCCCGCTTGCCCATGTCAGCGCTCAATACGTAAGATGGCACGCCCGTGCGTTTCAACTTCTCTGCAAATTCGTCGGCCGCAGCTCTAGTCGGGAATGCAGCGGCTTGCAGCGAGAAGCGTCCTCGCTCGCCGGTGTTCGAAGTCGCTTCGTTGGCCTCAGGTGTCTGTTCCGCCGAGCTCGGGGCTGTCGGCGTCTCCGCGCTGCGCGTGGGTGCGAGGCTCTGAGCATCGGTTGCCGATGAACTTGACCCGGGCTTTGTAACCTCCGCGACGGGTGCGCTCTGCTCAGGGATCGAGGTTATGGTCGCCGCTTTGGGCTCGCCGCCAGTCATTGGCTGGTAGATCAGAAAATAGAACGCTGCGGCGCTGATAACCAATGTGAGGACGACCATGAAGGCTCTTAGTCTCGATACCGATTTTCGCTCGTCAGGGCCAATCAAAACCGGCAATTCGTACTTCGAGTAGTCCAAATCATGGATTGGAATTTCTTGCTCGCGGTTTGTCGATTCGTCCGAGCTCGAACCTGAATCGCCTGCCGGTTCCGTCGAAGCGGGATGCTCGGTGCGAAATCCCAACTCCCCTTTCTGATAGTCTTGACTCGCTGGATCAGAAACGAATTCGGTCGCCGATTCTGAGAGTTCCGCCGTCGACTCATCGACCGGATGGAGCCAGGCAGAAGGCAACCCCGCTAAGGGCGGTGTGACCTCATCCCTTGAATGAATCGCATGGTCGCCGTCAAGCGACCCTCCACCAACTTCCCAGCTAAGCTCGAGAGCCGAGACCGGCTCCGGCGCTTCCAAACACTCAGGCAAGCTCGCATTGCTATCGAAAAACAGGATGGGATCAAAATGCTCGGCTTCATCGAGAGCCGGCACAGTGGCGACCGCTTCGGGCACAGCACCGATCTCGAGGACATCCGTTGCATCTTTCCTCATGGTGACACCACGAAAAGCCGTCTGCACCATGCCCCGGCATTGTTCACAAAGCCGCGTGCTCGGCGCGTCGCCGTTCACGCTTGGCGCCAGAGGCGCTTTGCACAACTGACAAAGCTGATACGCGCTATCGAAAGTCATAGAAGTAATAGAGATTCACCGGCGGAGGGCTAAACAACCGTAGGGGGCAGGTCTTTCGTCCGGAGACCCGAATTGAGCAAATTATTTATTGGGGCAGAACTGGGAAGCGCGGTGATTATTGCACACGCCTCATGCCTTGACAAGAGTTTTTCTTTTTGACGCGAACGGTGACGAGATCGGGGAATGAATCGTCCTTCGCTGACAAATCCGGCTCACGACACACGGGATACCGCTTTCAAGCTTGCAATGTAAGTCTCGATCTCTTCGCGGTCTTCCTCATCGAGGCTGAGGAACTCGACGCCGAGCCCCAATCCCTTCCTAACATATGCGACCCGCGAGACGGCAATCACTCGATGCTTGTTGTTTGGGAGCTCGAAGCGCACTACCATTCGCGTCCCCGCTCGTATTGGTTCCTCGGTGCTGATGAACAATCCGCCGGTGCTGATGTTGGCCATGTGTCGTCTAACTCGAGACGGACCGCTGCTGCTGTTTGTGAGTTCAAATTCGACCTGAGCGCTAATAGGGGCACGTTCGAAACGTCGCCGTTCCAGTTGAGCAGAACTTCTCATATCGCTCCTTCAGCGCTGGTGTGTGCCGGAATGTTTGACACTGCGCCTGTCAAGATGGATCGCCCGATGGAAGCTGGTTGTGCACCCCACCTGTGGGGCAACCCTGGGCGTCTTGGGGGCAATTAACCTTTACACAGGTCTGGCCAATTTGACAAGGCCGAGTCACCCGGGGCTCGCTGTGGTCAGCTTAGAACGAACTAATATAGCCTTTAGCCGGTCCTGGGTCGTCTTAATCAAGGCGAAGTTTGAGTGTGTTGACTGAGGTGATGCCGTGTGTGAGAATACGCCTCGAAGCACAGCAGTGATGCCATTTCCAGATCAAACTCAACTCATCGATAAGCGGGATTTATGAGCAGCAGACGCATAGGCAATTATCAGATTACCGACTACGTCGGAAGCGGCGGGTTCGGGTCAGTCTTCAAGGCCGAGGACGTCAACACACCCGGTCGCATCGTCGCCATCAAAGAGCTCCACAAAAAGCACACGCGGAATCAAGTTATCAAGCAACGGTTCTTTCAGGAAGCAGTGGCGATGGCCCGGCTGGACCACCCGAACCTACCGCGCCTGTTTACGTTTGGCGAAGACAACGGCTCCTATTATCTGGTGATGGAGTTCATCTCGGGTAAGCTGTTGAGCGACGAGATCCACGAAAAGGGAGCAATCGGTTCTGAACGAACCGTCGAGGTGCTCTCACAGGTGCTGGACGCCGTGAGCTACGCCCACAAAAACGGCATAATTCATCGCGACTTGAAGCCCGACAATATCATTCTCGTAGGCGACCTGAGCTCACCTCGCGTGAAGGTCCTCGATTTCGGCATCGCGCGAATGGTGGGAGGTGAGAACCTGACTCTCGCGGGAGAAGGCTTCGGTACACCTGCCTACATGGCACCTGAGCGAATAACAGGCGCCGCTGGTGACGATCCTCGAATGGACATCTACTCGGTCGGTATAGTCATGTTCGAGATGCTGACCGGTAAGGCCCCGTTTGAGTCAACCGCCAGCGATCCGGTCCTGTATTGGGCCGAAATGCGCGACCTTCATCAGAGTCAGCCGCTGCCGGCTCTTTCGCCATTCGGTGTGCCCGCCGAACTCGAGCAAGTGGCGATGCGCGCAACAGCCAAGCGTTTGGAGCAGAGATACCAGGCCGCGGATGAGATGCTCGCAGACCTCAGAAACTTGAGCGATATGCGCGCCAATGCTCCGACGGTTGTGATCAGCGCGGCGCGGCTTCAGTTGACAACCGCGCCCGGCGCCGCAGAAGTCTATGTCGACGACATGTTGCGCGGCTCATCAGACGCCTCAAGAGGAAAGATTCTTATTGACGGGTTGACGGGCGGCTTGCACACCGTGCGCGTCCTTAAAGAGGGTTACAACGAGTATCGAATCAATGTATCCCTCGAGGAAGGCCGACAGACGGATCTGCAGGTCGCGCTATCGGCTCGCGCAACCGTGGCGATGCCTCATGCTGAGGACACCGCGGCCGGTGGCTTCGAGACGCTGAAGCTCCAGGGCGCCGATGACGTCAAGACTGCTCTGCTCAGCACGGATGACGCCAACACCGCGGTGTTGACGGTTGAAAGCCTGCCGGTGGGCACTGCGCTGTTCGTTGGCGCTGAGCCCGTCGGAAACGTAGGGAAAGACGGCCGCGCGACTATCAGGCTGAACCCGGGCTCTCACGAGATTCGAGCGGCCACTCCGTCCGGGACTACGGGGGTGCGGGTCGTGACGGTTACTGCTCAGGATGCCGGCGGGCAAAAAAGTCTGACCATCCCACTGTCGCAAACTCCGGCGACAACGAGTTTCCAGACTGCGGCGTCGGCGCAGCCGTCCCGAAAGGGCAAGCAACTCGCCGCGGCAGCGGTATTGATCCTTTTGTTTGCGCTGGCGGCGGCCGCATACTTCGTGCTGCGCGGCCCTGATCGGAATCGGGAGCCGGTGAATGCCATTGCGGCAAATGCGTCGCCGGCGGCCGACACTACGCCAGTCCCTCAGGAGCCTGTAGCATCCAAGCAACCGGAGTCCAACCCCGTGGAGGATAAGAAGCCGACGACCGAGGACAAGAAGACGATTGAGACCAAACCCGACAAATCCGAAAAAAAAGAACCCGCATCTCGACAGCCGACTTCTACCGTTCCTAATCCCCAGCCTCCAGCGGCTGCGGTCGTTCCCACACCTCCTCAAGCTCAGCCGGCGCCGACCAATCCTGGCGGAGCCTGCATAATGGTCACGGTGATCGACGCAAGCGGTAATCCGGTGCCTCGGGTGCGAGTTGCCGTAGACCAACCGGACAATGCGGGTTCGATGCCGCACGGCGGGCATACGGGCGAGAGGGGTCGTTGGCGGGACTGCGGCTTCACGCCCGGTCAACGCGTTCGCGTTGGGGTGTTCGGGCCTCGCGGCGGCCTCCTCGGCGCCCAACAGTCCGTCGTGTCAGCGGGAGCGAACCTGGTCGAGGTTCGGCTCAATAGAAGCATGGACGAAGCTCCGCAGACGCCGATGCCGAACAGAAAGCGCCCATTCTATCGGCGTCCCTGACCCTCGCGCTGCTGCTTCTGAGTAATTCCACCCCAAACAATCCGAGTAGTGCCTCCCAAGAATCATTGAAGCGTATCCCGCTCTTCTGTTAAGCTCTGGTTTTGTCCGCCAGGCGCGATTCGCGTCTATGGCATACTCACTTTGAAAGGAGCAAGAAAGGTTATGGCTAAAAGAGGAGCAGCGCGGGGGGTGCGCCTGAACTGTCCTAAGTGTCTCAGCGCGTTTACAGTGGTCGCTTACTTATCTCAAGGGATATCAGCTAACGATTATTGGAAGGCGAGAGCTGAAGAACATGACTGCGCAGCCCACGAGAAGATGCTTACATCGGCGCGTTCGGGCGACGGGACCAAGAACCCACTCAAGGCCTCAAAAGCTGCCGCCCGCGGAAAATAGTATTAACACTCATTTTTGGAGGGGCCGGACAAACTATGACCGGCCCTGCCTGTTCACCATTCGCAAACAATCGAGCTGCTAATTGTCCGCTTGTAGTCTGCCTTTTAGCTGGACCAAAGGAGTGATCTGCGTGGACCGCGCGGTCGTGGTAAAAATCGGATCACGGCCGTAATCGCCCGCGGCGACTGCAACATCCTGCGTGTGACGGCCTGCATGATAGGAGCTCCGCACCAGGGGTCCTGCTTCGACATAACGAAACCCCATCTCTAGAGCTTGCGATTTGAGGTAGGCGAACTGATCCGGCGAGTAGTACGTCTCGATCGGAATGTGCTTCGGGGTTGGGGCCAGATATTGACCGACCGTCAGAATGTCGCATCCGGTTCCGGCCAGATCGCGAAACGTTTCCAGGAGTTCGTCGACGCTTTCACCTAAGCCAGCCATCAACCCGGACTTCGTCAGCAGCGGATTGTCCGCTTTGCGCCGGTTCGCTCGCCGTAGGAGTTCGAGCGATTGTCCGTACTTCGCATCCGGTCTAACCCGCTTGTAAAGCCGAGGCACCGTCTCTGTATTGTGATTGAGGACATCGGGCCGAGCGGCAAGAACAATGTTCAGGGCCTCTTCGTTGCCGCAGAAATCCGGGATTAGAACCTCAACCCTAACCCCAGGATTCAAACGCCGAATCCAATCGATAGTCTCGGCAAAATGAAGCGCCCCACCGTCAGGCAAGTCATCTCGATTGACGCTTGTGACTACCGCGTGTCTCACGCCGAGTCTGTGGACTGCTTCACCAACGTGACGAGGCTCTTCCGAATCCAGAGCCATCGGCCTGCCTTTGCCTACGGCACAAAAGCCGCAATGGCGGGTACAAATGTCCCCAAGGATCATGAAGGTCGCCGTTCCTTCGCTCCAACACTCGAAGATGTTTGGGCATCGCGCTTCCTGGCACACTGTGTGAAGGCTGAGGTCCTTGATCATGTCATTCACGCGATCGAATCCCTCATTCGCGCGAATCCGCACCTTGAGCCAATCCGGCCTCGGTCCCTCTAGTTTCGGCTTTGCCATCCTTCGTGTTCCTTCCGCCCATTGAACGATGCTAAACTATGATGACCAATCGGCCCACGTAGCACAAGTGGCGCCCACCGTCTGGCGTTAATTCACAGGCTGTTAACGCATAATTAACAAACTCGCAACGTTCCTGCGATACTATTCGTGCCTCGAGGCTGCTCCAAACCGGAACGCCGAGTAGTGTCTTGCCGCGTGATCGATCAAACTGCATGGCCAAACCTGATGGCTATAGTTCTGACAAAACAAATCCAAGGAGCTCACAATGAAAGCCGATCGACTACTGCTCGCTATCACTGTTTTTCTCGTGCTGCCGCTTTGCGCGCGTGCTCAGGCGCCTGACGGCGCCAAAGGCGTCGGCGATCGAGCGCCGAACAAGCTAGTGGATTCCTCAGGGGCGAACGAAACAAAGGACGAGCTTGAACGATTGAGGTCTAAGGTCGATCAGCTGGTGCTTCTTATTGAGCGTCAACAACGCGCGCTGGCGGCGCTCGAGCAGCGGGTCGGCGGCGTTCAGAGCAGTCCGGCCGGAACGCCGACCCCAGCATCTCTCAAGACCAACGATGTCACTAATGCGGCGCTGCCGGATGATGCGAGCGCTGCACTCGCTGTTTCGGCCCCGCCAGCGCAAGGTCCGGCGACAAGTGCGGAAGAGCGGTTGAAAAAGGTTGAGGAGCAGGTATTGAAGCTTGGACCAATACGCTTCGGCGGCGACTTCCGGTTTCGATTCGATACGATCTTACGGAAAGCGGCCGAACCGCCTGACCCGCCACTCGCGCACGTTCAGAACGTTCGCATGCGTTACCGTCTTCGCTTGAATATGGACTCGGATATCAGTCCTGCGGTCAGCTTTCACGGCCAGCTCTCGACCGGACCGATCAACAACGGACTCACTCTGGACCAGGATTTCACCTCGACGGTCGCGCATCAGCCCTTCTTCATCAGCGAGGCCTGGATCGACTATCACCCCACCAAATCCCTCCAGTTGCAGGGCGGTCGCGTGCAAGAGATATTCGCCGACAACTCGCGATTCCTGTTCGACGACGACATCCGCTTTAACGGATTCAACGAAAAGTTCTCGTTCGGCAAAGGAAGCAACAATGTGGAATTACGAGCGGGTCAGTACTGGTTCTCAAATCCTAACGTAGCGGTTATCACCGCGGGGAGTCCGCTTGCGAAAGCCGGTGACGAGGTCGGGACGATCGGACGCTCAGCAAATCTCTTTCATCAAGGCTTGCTCGTAAACACACAATTCAACGAGAAATGGAGCCAACAGATCGGCGGAGACGTGCAAGTTTTTCGCGAACCAAATCAAATACAGCTCGCCTCTACAGCCGACGGCGTCGTGTTCATCGTACAGCCGGGGCTTGGCCTCGTGTTGTCCGGCCCAATGACTGGAACCGGCAACGCGACTACAACCCCCGGCGGAGCAATCTACACCGCCGAGAACTTTCACATCGCCAGACTCACGTACCGGCTTAATCACTCCGGATTCCGCGTGGGCGAGCATGCCTACCCGATTAGCTTCAATCTACAAGGCGCGCGTAACCTCGGTACGGACGCCAACGAGCGCGACGCGATGCTGGCTGCGCTTCAAATCGGCAAGACCACAAAGCGAGGAGATATGTCTTTCCTCTATGTCTTCTCGATCAAGGGAGCTAACAGTATCATCTCGCAGCTCACCGACGACGATCTGGGAACCGGCACCGGAGTCAATCTGCGAACACACTACTTTCGATGGGAGCTCGGCCTTGCAAGGAAGGTAACTCTGCAGAGTCTCGTGTTCGTCCAACGAGAACTGCGCAACAGCGGAGACTTTCAAAACTTCTTTGTTCCTCTGGGCGCCTTCGCGCCCCGACAATATCGGTTTCAGGAACATCTGGTGTTTTCATTCTGAGCGGCGTGGTTGCGTTTCAACACCCGCTGGCAACGGTCAACCCCGCAGCGAAATAATACTTTAGGGTCCGCTATTCCGAAGCGGGAGCGGATTCAGTCACAGCCGACGTGACTCCAGAGCTGGGCTTGAGCCCTCGCTTACGGCCTTCAACCGCTGGACCTCAAGCTGTGCATTTGCGCCCACTCCCACGGTAGATTGCAGCCGTATCGAGGTCCGCGATATCTAGAGGTTCATAGTACCCACCCCGATTGGTTTCTGAATAGAATTTCATCAGCGCCTCATTCTGAATTAATCTGTACGTGCTAGCTTTTGCGAGGACGTTACTATGCGAATCCTGCTAGTAGAGGATGAAGAAAAAGTATCGGGCTTTGTCGTTCGCGGCCTGGCCGCAGAAAGACTTGCGGTTGACACTGCAGCCGATGGACTGGCCGGGCTGGATCTGGCGACGACCTATGACTACGATCTGATCATTCTAGACTTGATGCTGCCGGGTTTGAACGGAACCGAGTTACTGCGCCAGATTCGCCGCACGAATTATCGCGTGCCGATCTTGATGCTCACGGCACGGGACGCCGTTGCCGACAAGGTTGAACACCTCGAAGCAGGCGCCGACGATTACCTGACTAAGCCGTTCGCGTTTGCTGAGCTAATGGCGCGTATTAAGGCGCTGCTGAGGCGCGGTTCGGTTGACCGCCCAAACGTTCTCCGTGTAGCCGATCTGGAAGTTGATCGCCTCTCCCAACAAGTAAAGCGCGCAAGACGGCGGATCGAGCTTACCGCGAAAGAGTATTCGTTGTTGGAGTACCTAATGGCCAACGCCGGTCGCGTGTTGTCTCGGACGATGATCATCGACCACGTCTGGGATCAGAGTTTCGATGGAGCGACGAATATTGTTGACGTTTACGTCCGCCACCTTCGCGCCAAGGTTGATGACGGTCACGAAAATAAGTTGATCCGAACGGTTCGCGGAGTCGGGTACAGGATCAGCGACGAGGCCGATGTATGAACACACGCTCGCTTCGGTTTCGCTTGACCGCTTGGTACGCAGGTCTGCTCGCATGTTTGCTGGTCTTGTTTGGAGCGTCCGTCTACGTCGGGCTGGCTCATTACCTCAAACGAACTCTAACGGACTCGCTCACAAAGGAAGCGCGCCAAATCGGTGAAACGCTGCTCGTCAACGTCGGCGTGAGCGGCGAGGAGTACGTTGCTGATGAGATCAAGGAGCACCTCGCCCCGGAGATAAACGGCATCTTCGTGCGCGTGTCCCGAGCCGACGGAAGCACGCTATACGAGTCGGGCCTGCCCAAGGACGGCAGCTTCGACCCAAGCAACGTCACCGAACCGCAGAGCGATCTCGCCCAAACTTCCTCGCGAGTCGAGCAGCTTCCAGGTGACGCTGAGTTGCTGATCTGTGCGGTACCATTCAGCTCGCACAGAGCGCGATTCCTCATCGAAGTGGGCTCCCCACTCAAGCAGAGCGAGAGCGTACTGCACGGGTTGCTTCTGACGTTTGCCGTAGGATTGCCGCTCGTAGTTGCGGTCGCAATCGCCGGCGGTTACTTGTTGATGAGACGCGCGCTGGCGCCGGTCGGGGAGATCACCCGTACTGCGGAGCAGATAACGTCGCGCAATCTGAGCGAACGACTACCTGAAGCCAAGACTGGCGACGAACTGGAGGCTCTTTCCGTTGCGCTTAATAGAATGATAGCTCGAATCGAACACTCATTCCGGCACATCAACCGATTCAGCGCGGATGCGTCGCACGAACTGCGAACCCCGCTAACCGTCTTGCGCGGGGAACTCGAAGCAATGGTTCAGCGGCCTGACCTTCCGCTTGATGTTCGGGAAACGATCGGCAGCGCACTCGAAGAAACCGAGCGTCTTTCAAAGATCGTCGAGAGTTTGCTGGCAATCTCGCGACTCGAAGCCGGTGAGGCTTTGATGACGCGCGAGCGATTCGACTTGAGCGAGCTCGTCACGGACACGGCCGATCAAATGCGACTTCTCGCTGAGGATAGGCAAATCGCTTTGAAGTGCACCGCGACGGGCCGCGTTGAAGTGGAGGCCGAACAGGGCCGTGTGAAGCAGGTCGTGGTCAACCTCGTCGACAATGCGATCAAGTATACCGGTGACGGCGGAAAGGTGGAGATAAGCGTCGGCGTCATCAACGGGAGCGCTGTCCTTGAAGTGACCGACAGCGGCGTAGGAATTCCTTCTGAAGCCCTAACGCATGTCTTTGAGCGCTTCTATCGCGTGGACAAAGCTCGCTCGCGACAGATGGGCGGTGCGGGACTCGGACTCTCAATAGTGAAATCAATCTGCGCCGCTCACAACGGTTGCGTGAGCGTTGAGAGCAGCGAGGGCAAGGGCAGCCGCTTCACAGTGGAACTCCCGCTGGCAAACGGCCAGGCTAAGGTGTCGCAATGAGCTGCCTTCGAAGAGGTGAAACATGAACAGACTCAAAATCAGCTTCAGCGTACTGGCCCTCTTGCTGCTGGTTTTCGTGGCCTGCAGCAGGAGTGGAGCAGACGATGACGGGGACGAAGACGGCTCGGATCGAGCAGAGACCAAAGTTGTGGCGGAGACTCCTGCGCCACTTCAGGCAGCGGGCAAAGAGTTCCTCTACAACTTTGACAGCGATGCCGTAGGCAAGCTGCCTGCGAGGTTTCACGACGCGCTGACTGGCCAGGGCGCTAAGGGACAATGGGTTGTGAAAGCTGACCCATCGGCGCCGTCTCAGCCCAACGTTCTCGCGCAGACCTCGATCGACAAGACCGACTATCGCTTTCCGCTAGCCATCGAAGATGACGGTACGTTCCAGGACCTCGAAATGAGTGTCAAATTCAAGGCTGTTGCGGGCGAAGTGGATCGAGCAGCAGGACTGGCGTTCAGACTTCGTGACGCTAACAACTACTACATCGTTCGAGCTAACGCGCTCGAGGGCAACTATCGTCTCTACCATGTGGTAAAAGGTCGGCGCGTTCAGTTCGCCGGCGCTAACGTCAGAGTCGCTTCGGGTGAGTGGCACGAGCTGCGTGTCGAGTGCGTGGGCAATCACATCATCTGCTATTACGACAACGAGAAAAAGATCGACGCGACGGATGAGACTTTCAAAGAGGCCGGCAAAGTCGGCTTGTGGACGAAGGCCGATTCAGTAACTTACTTCGACGATCTGCGCGTCACCGCGAAATGAGCGAGTCGTTAGTTGAGATGTGGATTCTCAGATGAAGACGGCTACACGTGGAACCTATGGGAGGGACAGCTATGTCAAGCAGGGATCAAGTAAATCGGAAGCATATGGCGGGATTAGTTGCTGTTGTGATCGTGATGATAGGGACAACGGCAATCCGGCCCCGGCATATAACCGCTCTCGGCATCGCCAATAAGATAGTCCCAGAGCAACAACTCAACACTAAGGCCATAGATCAGATCATCGGCCGGTCTGGCGAATTGAAAGGCGACGTATACAAGATCGGACTTCCACGAACCGATCTGAAAGTCACAGCGGCCGGCGAGCCGATCAAGCCTGGTCTTGCGCTCGGCTCGTGGATGGCGTTCAAGCGAACAGGCGCCAACGCAATGGTGATGGGGGACCTCGTGCTGCTTGAGAGCGAGATCAACCCGGTGCTCTCGAAACTGGGAGAAAACGGCATAGAGATCTCGGCTATCCACAATCACATCTTCAATGAACAGCCACGCGTAATGTACATGCACTACACGGGTCATGGCTCAGAAGAGAAATTGGCTCGCGCGATGAAGGAGGCCCTAGCGCTGAGTGGCACTCCAATGGGCCCGCCGCCGGCTGCTTCACCGGCAGCTTCCACGTTCGACTGGATTAAGGTTCAGGACGCGCTCCGCATCAAGGGTAACGAGCGCGGCGGTGTATTACAGGTAGGAATTCCACGGAAAGAAAAGATATCTACCGCCGACGGAACTGAGGTCCCAGCTTTCATGGGAACCGCCACCGCGATCAACTTCCAACCTACTTCGAAGGGCGTTGCCATCACGGGTGACTTCGTGATGATTGCCAGCGAGGTGAATCCGGTAATTCGCGAGCTGCGCAAGGCAGGCATTCAAATCACGGCGCTTCATTCGCACATGTTGGATGAGAGCCCACGACTTTTCTTTATGCATTTTTGGGCCAATGACGAGCAGGTCAAGCTAGCACGTGGGCTGAGAGCTGCGTTGGAGAAGACTAACAGTGCGCTGTAGAGTCGGGTTGTGTGCATAAGCTCACCGACGAACGGGATAACCGTTACGGAGGGAACCACATGAAATGGAAGCTGAGTTCACATCAGAGGTCGCTTCTGCTGATTGTTTTTCTGGTCCTGGAATGCGGAGTCGTTGCATCGGCAGTCACCAAGGTAGCGTTGGTTATTTTGCTGGCGCCTGCGACCCGCAGCCAAACATTGAAGAAGGCCGACGCTTTCGACCTGCCTGGGCCGCCCGGTAAGAGGTTCGACTACCTGACGATTGACTACAAGCACCACTACCTGCTCTCGGCTCATCTCGCTGCGGGCCTTCTGTACGTCATAGACCTCAAGACCAACAAGCTCGTGAAGGCAATTCCCGACGTGCCGGGCATCGAGGGCGTTGAGTACGCCCCGGACGTGAATAAGGTCTACACGTCAAACTGGACAGAAAACAAGATTGGCGTAGTGGATCTCGACAAGATGCAGGTCGTGAAGAAGCTTCCGACCGAAGCTAAGCCGGACGGCAGCACTTATGCCGGGCCCTTCCGCAAACTCTACGTGTCAGACGAGCGCGGGCACGCAGTGGCGGTCGTAGATGTAAGAGAAGACAAGATCGTCAACGCACTGCATTTTGATAGTGAGACCGGGATGCCGCAATACGATCCCGTGGCGCGCAAGGTCTACGTCAATCTGCAAAACCAAAACCTCTTCGCGGTGATCGATCCGTCGACCGATAGGGTTGTCGCGCGTTACCCAGTCGGAGAGTGCAAAGGCAATCACGGCATGGCGCTGGATCCCGAACACCATCGCGCGTTTCTTCATTGTGAAGGCAACAACTTGATGACCGTCTTCGATATTGATGCTCATAAAGCGATTGCCCACTTGCCCACGGCGACCGGAGGGGACGTTGTAAAATTCGATCCCGGATTGAAACGTATCTATGTTGCTTGTTCCAGCGGCGCCATCTCGGTGTTTCAAGAAGACGACGCTAATCACTTCAGTAAGCTCGAAGATTTTCCGGTTCAAAAGAAGGTGCATAGCCTTGCGGTGGACGTGAGCACCCACCGCGTCTATACGCCTGAAGAGCAGGAAGATGGACGGCCGGTGTCGAGAATGGTTGTCTACGACGCCGTTGTGAAGCAGCGCTGATGCGCATAGTCAACGATAGAAGTCTGGCCTTCCCTAAACGACGGCCTTGTGAACGGTCGATTCATTCAACGAGTTCCGGGAGGATACAAATCAAAGATCCGGCAATAAAGCTTCTTTCCAGGATCGTTCACGGCGCTGACGTAAGCACCGACCTCTATGGTGAGCCCGAGGCTCCTGGCCTGAAGGCGATCGCGGAGGGTTTCGGACGCCTGGGGCTAGAGAACGATCACACGGTCCTGGAAAAACAGTTGATCGTGTACGACGCCCTGTACGAGTACTGTCGACAAAAACTTGTGCCAGTCGAATAACGCAAGACGTCGGCATTGAACGATTGGGTTTGCGGTCTGTTGATCAAGTTTTTGGCAGACGCGGCCACACAGCTCTCGCATGGAAGACAATCTCAATGAGCCCGGCGCGGCCAACGAAAATATGCCGGCATGGCGAGAAGTGTTTCTTTACTTTCTCATGCTGGGCTTCATCAACATCGGCGGACCTGTCGCTCAGATAACAATGATGTTCAATCACATGGTTGAGCGTCGCGCGTGGCTGTCCAAGGAGCGCTTCGTAAGTATCATGGGGTTCTGCCATATGCTTCCCGGTCCCGAGGCGCTTCAGCTCGCGATCTATGTTGGTTATATCCAGCGAGGGGTCGTGGCCGGCATCGCCGCTGGCGTTACGTTCATCGTCCCGGGGGCGCTGGTGATGGTCGTTCTGAGTTGGCTATACGTCGAATATGGCAGCTTTCCCCAGGTAAACGACGCACTCTACGTTTTGAAGCCGGCCGTTCTGGGTATCATCGCTGCCGGTGTCATCAAGCTCGGCAATGCGGCAATCAAAAGCGCAGTGCTCGGAATACTGCTCGTCGGTGCTTTTGTCGGGATGCGCTTCGCAGGGGTCAACTTCCTACTGATCCTTCTGATAGCCGGGGTGTTGAATCTCCTGTTGGTCATCCGACCCAGGAATCTCCGACCGACATCTGCCCCCGCTGCGATGATCTCCGGCGGACTCAGCGTGCTTGGCTCCTTTGACGGAAGGTTGTTCCAATTAGCCTGGTTGTTCCTTAAGACCGGGCTGTTCAGCTTTGGCGGAGCTTACGCCTCCCTAGTGTTTCTCCAACAAGGCGCCATCGTGATTTTCAACGTCGACGTGGCGAGGATCGCTGCCGGCGCAATAGTGTGCGGAATCGCGTATGCCGGCGTCAAAGCGCTGCTCTGAGCCGCTGCGGTTCATCGATCAACTAAGTACCGGTTCGAACCAAGACATTTGATGAACAAAGGCAGGCACTTCACATCTAATCGCCGAGCATCGAGCCGAAGGCCGATGAAGACGGCGAGTTTCCTGTGCGCGCTCCCGATCGTCTGTTTTTTCGCCGGAGGCACCCCAGCTTTCCAGTCCAACGTAGGTGGCTCGGGAGAGACACGAGCAACGATCGCGCGAACGAAGGCGCGAATAACCATTGACGGGCTCCTCAACGAACCAGACTGGCTCGACGCGATTCCGGTCGGCGACATACTGCAGCGCGACCCACAGCCCGGCGAGAAAGCCAGCGAAAAGACCGAACTCAAGCTGCTGTACGATGATGACAACCTCTATATCGGAGTCACCTGCTACGATTCCGAACCGAATAGGATCATCGGTACTCAGATGGAGCGCGATGCCGACCTTTCGGCAGACGATCGAGTCGAGCTGCTGATTGACAGCTTTCACGACCGGCACAACGCTTTCTACTTTTCGACAAACCCGCTGGGCGCGTTGGTTGACGGATTGATCATCGAGAACGGTCAGCTAAACCTGAACTGGAATGCTATATGGTACGTCCGCACTCATAAATCCGAAGCCGGCTGGACCGCCGAGTTTGCTATTCCATTCAAGAGCATCGGCTTCAAGACCGGCGAACAGGTGTGGGGCTTCAACTTTTCGCGCACCATCAAACGCAAGCTGGAAGAGGACCGCTGGGCATCGCCGAAGTTGGATTTGAAGTTCTTCCAGGTTTCCGAAGCAGGCGAGATAAGCGGGTTGAACGGCATTCACCAAGGTCGCGGGCTCGATGTTCGTCCATTCATCTCGGCGAGCGCTCTCCACAACGTTGACACTGGAAATGATACCAGCGCCAAAGCAGGCCTTGATATCTTTTACAACATCACACCCAGCTTGAAGTGGACTACAACAATCAACACCGACTTTGGCGAGACTGAGGTTGACAGCCGTCAGATAAACTTGACTCGCTTCGAGCTGTTCTTTCCAGAGAAGCGCTCGTTCTTCCTTGAGAACGCGGGTGTGTTCAGCGTTGGCCAGGACAGCGACGATGAAGCAGATGTCATCCCATTTTTCAGCCGGCGTATCGGGCTGCTGAATGGTCAGGAGGTTCCAATACTGGCCGGGACAAAGCTGACGGGAAGGCAGGGACCATACACAATCGGCGTGATAGCTATGCGGACTCGCGAGACGGATTTCACAGATGCGAAGGACTACTTTGTCGCACGAGTCAAGCGCGATTTCTTTAAGCAGTCTTACGTCGGAGGCATTTACACCGAAGGCAACCCCGAACAGTCCTCATCAAGCCGGACGTTTGGCGGTGACGTGCGCCTGTTTACTTCGAAGTTTCTCGGCAGCGATCGCAACTTCGGCGTCGATGGGTTTGTGTTGAAGACGACGAATAAGGGTTTGATCGGGAAGGATTATTCATACGGATTCGGCGTAACCTGCCCCAACGACCTCTGGAGCGCTTCGGCGTCATGGAAGCGCATCGGCGAGAACTTTCTGCCGGCCCTAGGGTTCGTGCCGCGATCAAACGTAGACAAGCTAAGCCTCGGTTTCGAGTTTGATCCTCGCCCGAAGGACTTCCTTGACGTTCGACAGATGTTTCACGAATTCTTCTTTACCCACTTCAGACGCATCGACAAGAGCAGGACCGAAAGCTGGCGCCTGTTCACCGCGCCAATCAATTACAGCCTGAACTCGGGTGAGCACATCGAGTTCAACTACGCGCCTCAGTTCGAAAGACTCTTTGAACCATTCGAGATCGCCAAGGGAGCTGTGCTGCCTCCCGGCGACTATCGGTTCACGCGATGGCGCTTCGAGGTTAACACGGCTTCGAAGAGACGATGGAAATTCGACAACGCGTGGTGGTTCGGCAGCTACTGGTCCGGCCACGCGACCCAGTTTTCGACCTCATTTCAATACAAGGTCGCCCCGCACTTGCTTATGAGCGCAGGATGGGACCAGACGTTTGCGCGGCTAAGAGAGGGAAACTTCGTGGCGCGAGTCTTCACCGTCAGGACAAATTACTCGGTAAGTCCGTACCTCACGTTCTTCAACCTCGTTCAATTCGACAATGACTCGAAGAGCATGGGCTGGCAGAGCCGAGTGCGCTGGATTCTGAAGCCAGGCAACGAGGTGTTTTTGGTGTTCAATCAAGGCTGGCTTCAAGATGAACGCGGCGGGTTGAACTTTCGCCCAGTAGAAACAAAGTTGTCCGGCAAGTTTCAGTACACGTTCCGGTTCTGACATTGTTGCAATAGATTGTTCCGCTGACACGATATTTCGGGAGGCGCTGACTGCGCCAAAATCCCGAGATTGGTTGACGACAAGAGGGCCTCTTACTGTCTCTTGCTATTGACAAGGATTGGCCGCGTTCATAACATCGGATTTCGATGTCGATATTCGATATTGAGTGACGGTGACATGGAAGACAGGGAACTGTATGCAGGTTTCATCCGGCTGCACATCCTCCACCACGCTTGCGAGGAGCCGATACACGGTATCGGCGTCATCAAGGAACTGACGCGACACGGGTACAAGCTAAGCCCCGGCACGCTGTACCCCATACTTCACAGCCTGGAAGCAAAAGGCTACCTTCGCTCGTCAAAGGAACGCAGTGGAAAAGAGTTGCGCCGCTTCTATCGCGCAACGGCAAAGGGACGAAAGGCTCTGAAGACCGCAAAGGTCAAAGTGCGGGAGCTGTTCGGTGAATTACTGGAGGAAACCTGAAGGCTTGCCTTCGTCGAAGTAAGTGCCTCATCCGATCGATTTCTTGCACCTATCGCGGGCCGTCTGATCTTCGTGTTCCTTCTTGTTGTTGCGGCAAGCCACTTGTGGCGCGCACAAGCACAGACAGGGGGTAAGGAAGTCATGAACAACGAATCACTTGACACGCGCCGGGATTTCCTCCGCGTTGTGACAGCCGTTGGGGCCGGATTGGTTCTCAATGGTTGTCGAGGCGAGGGGAAGAGTGACGAGAAGCCGCGAACAGCTGGGTCATCCGTGAAAGCCCAAGAGGCAAAAGGTGGAGAGGTTACGGCAACCGAGGATTTGATGCGCGAGCACGGAGTCCTCCGCCGGGCTTTGATTGTTTACTCGGAAGCCGCCGTCAAACTCCGCAGCGCTCCCTCGGCTGTTGCGCCCGACGCGCTTCAAAAAACCGCCAAGCTGTTCCGCGCCTTCGGCGAAGAATACCACGAGAGAAAACTCGAAGAGGCCTACATCTTCCCCGCAGTGAAAAAGGCCGGCGGCCCCGCGGCTGCTTATCCCGATATTCTCGTCGCGCAACACACTCGAGGGCGCGAGATTACGAGTTACATCCTCGCTGCGACAACAGGTGCCAAACTGGGAACGGTTAATGCTGCGCAACTCGCCGGAGCGCTGGATGCGCTTGTGCGGATGTATCGAGCGCACGCTTCGAGAGAAGACACGATAGTATTTCCGGCCTGGAAAGAAACGCTCTCCGCAGAGCAGCTCGACGAGATGAACGATACATTTGAAGACATCGAGCACGAACAGTTCGGAGAGGATGGTTTCGAGGACGCGGTAAAGCAAATCAGCGAGATAGAGAGCGAACTCGAATTGGCCGATCTTGCCGGGTTCACGGCGCCGCCGCCGCCTTCGCTTTGACGGCGATCCAGAAATGGGGAACCCAGGTCGAGATGATTGAAGCCAAACGCGAAACGATGCCGGCGCGTTTCCAGACGGAGTTTTCGCCGCATCGTTTGTCGCAACGATGGCGGCGCTCGTCCTTTGCCTTCCGGGCGGTTCAATCGTCAGAGGCCCATCACCCAGTGGCTGAACATAAGCTGCACCGAGCATGAGTGTGGAGGTCTGACTTGAGCAAGACAGGAATGTGGGTGACATGGCTCTGCGTTTCGAATCTCGTCTTTCCGATTTGCAGCTTCGCGCAGACTCCAGGGCCGCAGCCTTTGAAACTGGAGGCCGCCGTCGAGCTGGCGCTCAAGAATTATCCTGCCGTTCGCGCGGCGCGGGCGCGGAAGCCGGGATAGACCTCGCGCGCACGGCGTATCTGCCGAGAACGGACTTGTTGTGGCAGGAGAACCGCGCGTCGCGCAACAACATCTTTGGTCTGCTGCTGCCGCAGTCTGTGGTCCCGGGGATCTCGGGGCCGGTGCTCGGCACAAAGTCGGTTGACAGCGTGTGGGGCAGCGCTGCCGGAGTGCTGTTCTCGTGGGAGCCATTCGATTTCGGACTGCGAAAAGCCAACACCGATCTCGCGCGCGCATTGACTCATCAAGCTGATGCAAGCGTTGAAGTGACTCGCCTCGACGTAGCGACATCAGCGGCAGACGCGTTCCTTGCAGTGCTCGCCGCGGAGCAAACCGTTCGTGCCGCCGAAGCGAACGTCGAGCGCATGCAAGTCTTCGCGCGGGCTGTTCACGTCCTGGTCGACAACCAGCTTCGGGCCGGGGGAGATGCCTCGCGCGCCGACGCTGAACTTGCGGCAGCACGAATCCAGCTGGTCCAGGCCCAGCAGACCGCTGAGATCAATCGGGCCACGCTCGCGGAAACGCTCGGCCTCGCGGGTACCGTAGTGGCTGTCGAGCCCGGCCCGCTACTCACGCTGCCGGCTGCGATGGATGCGCCCGTGGCCAACCTCGAGTCGCATCCGCTCGCCCTCGCCCAGACCGCGGCAGTCGAAACTGCCCGGGCAAGAGAACGAGTGCTTGATCGCTCCTTTTTCCCACGCTTCAATCTTCAAACTGCTTTCTCCGGTCGAGGGACGGGTGCTTTGCTCAACGGGGATCGCGACGACTCGAAGGGGCTTCTTCCGGACACCCCCAATTGGGCGTCGGGGATATCGATCAGCTTCCCCGTCTTCGACATCATCGGGATTGGGGCGCGCCGCCGCGCGGAAGCCAGCAACGAGCTTGCGGAAAAAGCGCGATTCGATCAAACGATGCAGGCGCTCAAGGCGCAGGACGCGCGAGTTCACGCGCTGATCGAAGGCGCTCGCCGCATTGCCGACAACACTCCCGTTCAACTCAACGCCGCTCGTGAAGCGGAGACTCGCGCGCCCGCGCTCGCTACGACGCTCAATTGGCGAACGTCACCGAAGTCGCCGAAGCCCAGCGCCTTCTCGCTCAAGCCGAGATAGACGACTCTGTTGCTCGATTGAGCGTGTGGCGCGCGCTGCTCGCGGCTGCCAGAGCGCGCGGCGACCTCAAGCCGTTCCTTCAGCAGGTGGCGAACACGCCAGTCCAAAGCAGAAAGTAGAATGTGGCTGATCAACCTCGCCATGCGCCGCCCGATCAGCGTTATCGTCGCCGTCATTGGCGTCGCTCTTTGTTCGGTGCTCGCGCTGATACGAATGCCGGTTGACATCTTCCCGAATCTCAATCTGCCGGTGATCTACGTAGCTCAGCCCTACGGCGGCATGGACCCGGCGCAGATGGAAAGCTATCTGGTCTCTTACTACGAATATCACTTCCTGTACATCACCGGCATCGAGCACGTCGAATCGAAGTCGATTCAGAACGTCGGTCTAGTGAAGCTCTACTTTCACCCGGGGACTGATATGAGCCAGGCGCTCGCGCAGACGATTTCATACGTTGAGCGCGCGCGCGCATTCATGCCGCCGGGAACCGTGTCGCCGTTCGTCGTGCGCTATGACGGGGGCAGCGTGCCGGTCGGACAATTGGTCTTCTCGAGCGAGACCCGCAGCGTCGGCGAGATTCAGGACCTTGCGCTGTTTCGAGTAAGACCAATGCTCGCCACTCTGCCCGGCGTTTCTGCGCCTCCACCCTTCGGAGGTAACCAGCGCACCGTTGTCGTTCACGTCGATCCCGACAAGCTGCGGCAGTATCAGATGTCGCCCGACGAGGCGGTCAAAGCGATCGCTTCAGGAAACATCATTCTTCCGGCCGGTAACGTGCGAACGGGAGAGATCAATCGGCTCGCCCCGATTAACTCGGTCGTGCCTCAGATTCAGGAGCTGGCCACTTTGCCAATCAGGATCGGAACAGGCGCGACTGTTTATCTGCGCGACATTGCGACCGTGGAGAACAGCAGCGACGTGCTGACCGGGTATGCCCTGGTGAATGGCCGGCGCACGGTTTATATCCCGGTGACCAAACGGGCGGACGCCTCGACGCTCGACGTGGTCAATCGGGTCAAGCTCGAGTTGCCACGAATGCAGGCGCTCGTTCCCGACGACATCAAGGTCAGCTTCGAGTTCGATCAATCGACGTACGTAAAGAACGCGATTTGGAGCCTGGTCCTGGAAGGGGCTCTGGGAGCCATTCTTACGGGGCTGGTGGTTCTGCTCTTCTTGCAGGATCTGCGCAGCGCGTTGATCGTGGTCACCACGATCCCGTTTGCGATGCTGACGGCGGTGGTGGCCTTATGGCTTGCGGGCCAGACGGTCAACATCATGACGCTCGGCGGGCTGGCGCTTGCGATTGGCATCCTGGTTGACGAAGCGACGGTTGCGATTGAGAACATCCACACTCATCTTGCGAGAGGCGAGAGGCCCGCGCGCGCGGTGCTTGAAGCGGGCCGCGAGACAGTCACGCCTCTGATGCTTGCGATGCTGGCCATTCTCGCCGTCTTCGTGCCTTCTTTTTTATGGTCGGGATCTCGCGAGCGCTCTTCATACCGCTGTCGCTCGCAGTCGGCTTCGCGATGCTTGCTTCGTTCGTGCTTGCAACCACCGTTGTCCCTGTGCTCTCTACGCGGCTGCTTCACCGCGAGCACGAATCAGAACGGGAGTCGTTTTTCGCCAAGGTTCAAACCCGATATCGCGTTCTGATCGAGCGCGCGCTGCGAATCCGCTGGCAACTCGTGGGCGGCTATCTGGCGGTGAGCCTCCTGGGGATCTTTCTGGTGGGCCGCGCGCTCGGGACCGACATCTTCCCAACCGTAGACACCGGCCAGTTTCAGCTCAGGCTTCGCGCGCCGACAGGCACTCGCGTCGAACGCACCGAGACGATCGTGCTCAAAGCGCTGGATGCAATCAAAGCCGAGGCCGGGGCCGACAACGTTGCGATCTCGTTGAGCTTTATCGGAACGCAGCCGGCGAGCTATCCGATCAACACGATTTACCTGTGGACGAGCGGACCGCAAGAGGCCGTGTTGTTAGTCGCGCTCAAGCCGGACTCGCACATTCACCTCGGCGAGTTCAAAGAACGGTTGCGCAAACGGCTGCCCGAAATCCTTCCGGGCACGAGCATCTCTTTTGAGGCCGGCGATATTGTCAGCCAAATCATGAATTTTGGCGCTCCAACGCCGATTCAAGTCGATGTGAACGGTCCAAGCCTCGCTGCCAATCGCGCGTTCGCTGAAAAGGTGATGGCCGAGATGCAGAGTGTTTCTTCGCTCCGCGACCTTCAATTTGGCCAGCCGCTTGACTATCCGACAGTAGACATCAAGGTAGATCGCGAGCGCGCCGGGCAACTAGGTGTGACTGTGCAGGACGTCGGCCGTTCGCTTGTGGCCGCGACTTCTTCTAGCCGGTTCGTGCAGCCCAACTACTGGCGCGATCCTTCGAGCGGCGTCGCTTATCAGGTTCAGGTCGAGATTCCTCAATCACAGATGAGCTCGGTCGAAGACGTCCAGAGTGTTCCGGCGATGCCAAGCGGCGCGTCTAGGCCACTTGTCGGCGACGTCGCCGATGTCAGCTTCGGAACAATGCCCGGCGAATATGACCGCTACAACCAACAACGTATGATAACAATCACCGCCAACATTGCCGGTAAGGACCTCGGCACCGTCGCAAGCGAGGTCAACGATGCAATTCGTCGCGCGGGCGAGCCGCCCCGGGCCGTTGCGGTCAACGTGCGAGGGCAGGTCCCGCCGATGAACCAGACTCTCTCAGGTCTTCAACTCGGGCTCGTGCTTGCGGTCGTCGTGATCTTCCTTCTGCTCGCAGCCAACTTCCAATCGCTGCGGCTCGCGTTGGTGGTTTTGTCGACTGCTCCGGCGGTGATACTTGGGGTGGGGTTGATGCTGTGGAGTACAGGCACGACGTTGAACGTGCAATCGTTCATGGGAGCGATCATGGCGATTGGAGTGTCGGTGGCGAATGCTATTCTGCTGGTCTCGTTCGCCGAGAAGAACCGGCGCGAAGGTGATTCATCTGATTTGGCCGCGATCGATGGCGCCACCAGCAGACTTCGGCCGATCCTGATGACCAGCATCGCGATGATTGCCGGAATGATCCCAATGGCGCTTGCGATCGGCGAAGGTGGAGAGCAAACGGCTCCGCTTGGACGCGCGGTGATTGGTGGACTTGCTGCCTCGACGATTGCGGTGCTCGTGGTGCTTCCGATGGTATTCGCAATGGTTCAGCGACGCGCCAGCACGGCCTCGGCGTCGATTCATCCGGATGATGTTGAAGTGTAGGCCGTAGCCACAATACGCGGGGCTACAGCAAATACAATCCCAACGGGATTGCATCGTCCAGCCCAAGGTTGCCGTACTCGGCTACCTTGGGACGTCAGAGCGCGATCGGCGCAACCCCAACGGGGTTGCATCTCGCAGCCCAAGGTTGCCGTCCTCGGCAACCTTGGGACGTCTGATCGCGATCGGCCCAACCCCAACGGGGTTGCGCCTCCCGGACTCGAATGATTAAAAACCAAAAGGGCGCGACGGGTAACAGATGCCCCAAGGCCGCAACCCCCAAGGGGTTGCACCGAACGACCGCATACGCGTCGGGGGTCGGCATCATCACCCAGGGTAGCCGAGTACGGCAACCCTGGGCTGAGTGATTCAACCCCTTCGGAGTTGATTTTTCCAACCGCGGTGAAGCACTGGAGAAAAAAACATGACTCGTAGGAACTTGATAATCGCCTTGATCACCGTCGTTGCTGCGGTCCTCATAATCGCTTGGGCGCTCATCAGAAATGGCTCTCAAAAGGCCGCGACCGATTCCCGCGCGGCAGGCGAAGGCGTATCACAAACGCCAACGGTACCCGTCGTCAACGTCGTATCGCAAGACCTGAATCTCCAGCTTCGCCTTCCCGGCGAGCTCCAGGCTTATCAAGACGTCGCGCTCTATCCCAAGTTGCCAGGTTTCGTTGACTGGATAGGCGTCGATCGCGGCTCGGTCGTCAAAACGGGCCAGTTGCTCGTGCGCATGAGCGCACCGGAGATCGCGGCTCAGCGCAGCGAGGCTGGAGCGAAGACCCGCGTAGCGGAGTCGCAACGCACCGAAGCCGAGGCTCGAATCCAGGGCATCCGCGCTCAACGCATCGAAGCAGAAGCCAAGCTCGCATCGGATGAAGCGACCTACAAGCGACTGAAAGCCGCTTCTGCGACTCCCGGCGTTGTCGCCGGAAACGACGTCGAGGTCGCCCAGCGCACGGTCGAGGCCGACCGGGCCCGAGTCAGGGTGTACGAAGAGAATGAGAAGGCCGCTCAATCACAGGTCGCTTCGCTTTCGGAGAACGTAAAGGCCGTCACCGAAGCTGCTCGGTCGGCCGGCGACATCGAGTCGTACCTTCGCATCGCCGCGCCATTCGACGGAGTGATCACTGAGCGCAACGTTCACAAGGGCAGCCTCGTTAGTCCGGCTGGCGCGCCAACGGCTCCACCGATGCTTCGAATCCGCCAGGTGTCCCGGCTCCGGCTTGTTGTCTCCGTTCCCGAAGCCGACGCCGGCGCGATCGATACAAAGCAAGAGATCAGTTTCAGCGTTCCGGCGTTTCCGGGCCAGAGCTTCACCGGGGTCGTTCAGCGAATAGCTCGAGCGCTAGACCCGAAAACGCGCACAATGCCAGTAGAGCTGGACGTTGAGAACTCCAAGGGACGGCTCGCACCGGGGATGTATGCCGAAGTCATCTGGCCCGCTCGAAGATCACAGCCCTCCCTGTTCGTCCCCCCCTCGAGCATCGCGACGACGACCGAGCGCTCGTTCGTGATTCGCATTCACGATGGAGTCGCCGAGTGGGTCGACGTGAAGCGGGGCGCATCGATGGGGAACCTGATCGAAGTGTTTGGCAACCTCCAAGCTGGCGATCAGATTGCGACTCGCGGCACCGATGAGTTGCGCGAAGGCTCTCATGTCGTCGCGAAACAACCGGCGCCGTGATTAGCCGAGACCAAATCGGCGCTGAGAAGCGGTCCAAGCGCCTTGTCGGTTGTGTAGTGCCCAACTCGGTTTCGAGCGTTTCCTCAGGAGTCGAGACACTGCTGGCGTCAAATCCAGGTGCGTTAACACGTTCACAACGTCCGCGAAAAGCCTATCCTGAATGCGAATCGCTTCTCTGGCGCTAACAACACGCCTTCGGGGAGAGTCCTCTGCGCATTTGGATTCCACGCGAAGATCAACCTTAGCGGAATATTGAGGAGTGGGACCGGGAATCTAAGCTCGCCTCCGAGCGACGCTCGATAGAGCGGCAACTTATCCGCGGGGTCGCCCGGCGGCCTGAGCACGGTCCGGATCGTCACCGGCGTGCCGAGCGGCTGCAACGCAGTCACCCTCTCGAAGGTCTCTTCGGTCAAGCCACGAGCATTGACGCTTCCGCCGATATCAAAGAACGCCGCCGCCGAGAGTTGCCAGATGAGAGGCACCCGATACTCTGCGTTGAACACCAATTGTGTATCGCCTCCGACCGGACGAACCTCGCTCGAGATCAGAGTCGGAGGGTTGCCCTGTGTGATGCCGAAGCGTTCCACCAGAGCGAGAGGGGCAATCGAGTTCACATCATAGCCGCGTACCTCGGTTTCGCCACCGAGAAATACCCTCCGATAAATCGGAACGCCTCTCACCGTCGAGAGCGCCTGTTCGACAAAAGGTTCCCCGAACGCGCGTATGTGCGAGGCGCGAACTCGAAAGCCGATGGCCTGCCGCTCACGCGAAGATTCCCTTCTGGCCAACGGAAAGAAACGCCGATAGTCGAGGTACGGCTTCAGAGTGTTCAGACTGCTCGCAAGCGCCCGGGCCGTGATCTCAACTCCCAGAACCAGTTGCTCTCCGTGCTGAGGATCAAACGCGCGATCCAGGGTGTCATGAACCAGCAGGGGTGTAAGCGACGCGACTCGCAACCCGCCCTGCTCGAGAGTCCTTGGAGCCGCGCTCGACAACAGCGCGTCAGCAAGATTCGTCGACGTGAACGAATAGACGAGTCCCGCTCGCGTCGTCGCCGCGAGCGTGTAGCGAGACCGATTGAGCGGAAGAAACGCGCCGATGCTGGCGCCGGCGGTGCGCTGGACGAACAGCGGCTCGCGACCCCGATCGGCTGTGCTCGCGTTGACGAACTCGATGCGCTGGAACAACCCCGACAGCTCGAAAACCAGGGGCAGCCTTCCGTAAAGCATTCCGGAGTAGCTCGCTCCTCCGCTACGTTCGCGCGTGCCGATTCGCGCGCGCCCGGCCAGCCTGTCTCCCCTTCCCGTGAGGTTTATGTTCGAGTAATCGAGCCCCAGCGACGTCCCCCCGGTCGTTCCGCCGCCGCCGTTGAGATCAACCCGCTGGTGATCCCGCTCTTTCAAATGCAACTCAACGTCGACGATCGCTCTAGCTTCATCAGGCTTCATAACAACATCGCCTTGCTGAAGGAGTTCGAATAATCCGGAACGGTTGATCTGGTCCAATCCCAGATCCCACAACGACTGGTTGAATATCTCTCCGGGCGAAAGCGGGATCATACTAAGGATGACAAAGAGCTTGGTATGGGTGTTGCCCGTTATTTCGAGATTACCGAGCCTGAACTGCTTTGCCTGGGAAGCCGGAGGATGTGAGATCCGCAATGCCGGGGGCACAAGCGGAGAGGTTTGGTTCTGTGCGAAGCCCGTCCCCGCGACCGTTGCTATTAGCGCCAGCACACTTACGATTGTCTGTCTATCCATCTGGTACAACGCGCTCCGCGATGCTAATCAAACATGGAACGCGGCCGTTTGTCCGAGGTGCAATGAATGTTGGATTGCGCCGGTGTGAAGTGGCATTCGAGGGATCACACGACAGGTCAACCAATCCCCCAACCGGCAGGTTGGGGTCCCTTCACTCCAGCCTACAAACGACCCGCGCCCCAACTCGACAATCCCCAACCGGCAGGTTGGGGTCCCTTCACTCCAGCCTACAAACGACCCGCGCCCCAACTCGACAATCCCCCAACCGGCAGGTTGGGGTCCCTTCACTCCAGCCTACAAACGACCCGCGCCCCAACTCGACAATCCCCCAAACCGGTCGGGGAATTCGCCGCGGGAGATCGCGGTGCGTCTCTTGTAGGCTGAAGTGAAGCTTCCCCAACCTCCCGGTTGGGGGATTTGAGTGGAGTTGCGGCGCGTGTCGTTGTGTTGGCAGAAGTGAACGACCCCGCCCCTCGGCACTGGATTCTCAATTCCATTCGGTGCGCGCTGGCCGAGCTTTTCAAGGCATTCAGATGTCAGGTACACTCGGTCGACGAGAGGCCTGCAACAATGAACGACGACACCAAAGGCAAAAGAGTAATAGTGACCGGGGCCTCGAGCGGAATCGGACGCGCTACCGCGGAGCTCTTTCTGAGCCAGGGCGCGACGGTCGCACTGGTAGGACGTCGCGAGAACGCACTGGCGGCGGTCGTAGAGCGCGCGTCAGCGACCAACAAGACCGCGCTCGTCATCGCGGCTGATCTGTCGGACGAACATCAAAGTGAATATTGCATCGCCCACGCAACGGAGATGATGGGTGGGCTCGACGTATTGGTCAACGCGGCGGGAATTCTCAAAGGCGGCCGCATCGAAGCCACGACGCTCGAGCTTTGGGACGAGATGATGAACATCAATCTCCGCTCGATCTTTCACCTGATGAAGCTCGCCGTTCCTCATCTCGAACGATCAAAGGGAAACATCGTCAACGTTTCGAGTGTTACCGGGCCGCGTTCGTTCCCAGGCGTGCTTGCCTATTGTGTGAGCAAAGCCGGGCTCGATCAATTGACTAGATGCGCAGCGCTCGAGTTAGCGTCGAAGGGGGTACGCGTCAACGCGGTTAATCCCGGGGTTGTTGTGACCGGACTTCATCGGTCTGGCGGAATGAACGATGAAGCCTACGAAGCGTTTCTCGAGCACAGCAAGACTACTCATCCGCTCGGCCGCGTCGGCGAAGCCGGGGAAGTTGCAGATCTCATTCACTTCCTGGCATCGGATCGAGCAGCGTGGATCACCGGAGCTACGGTGAGCATCGACGGCGGCCGGGCTCTCACGTGTGCGAGATGATGAGGTGAAGGGCGAGATCATAAGGTTCCGGCTTGGGTGAGGGGCGATGAAGCGAAGCACGAGAGAATCAAGCGAGGCTCATCGCAAGCGACGCCAAGTCCTTCGGCGTTATAAGTGTTTGGCGGCGGTGGTCCTGCTGATCGCTTCGGGTGAAAGCTGTTTTTGGCGCGGCCAGCGCTACCGTCACTTCATCACGCGAGCTCCCCTAAACGAGCGCGAGATTCTGATTCTCGGGTTCATGGGCGGGCGCGAACCCTGGAACAACGACGACCGCAACGTGCGAAAGTTGGCGCTGAAGCTCCGGTCGATGAACGACCCTGAGATTCATATCGAGACGGTCGAAAACAAGAAGCGGGCGCTGGCAATTGAGCTGATCAACAATGTGTTTGACCGTGATCGCAACGGCAAGCTTGACGAGCAAGAACGCGCCTCGATTCGTTTGATTATCTACGGCCAAAGTTTCGGCGGGGCGGCCGCGGTAAAGTTAGCCAGGCAATTGAAGAAGATGGACGTCCCGGTTGCCCTGACGATTCAAATAGACAGCGTGGGGCGCGGCGACAAGATGATCCCTTCCAATGTTACCCGCGCCGCGAATCTCTTTCAGCGAAACGGCTGGTTCATTCGAGGCGAGCCCACGATTCAGGCCGAAGATCCGACGAGGACGACGATCATCGGCAACTTCGAATATGACTACCGGCACAAGCAGATCGACGTTTCCGGTGTTCCATTTATGAAGAAGGCGTTTAGAGTAGCCCACACCAGGATGGAATATGATCCCGACGTTTGGACGAAGGTAGAAAAGCTGATTCTGGAATCAATCACAACGTTGCGATCGAAGAGCTCTTAGGGCACTATCTTTCTTGTGCGTAATAGCGAATAAGCAAGGAGAACCGAGGTGAAGAGAATCAAAGTCGCAATCTCGCTGATTTTCATTGGGGGCGTCGTGGCCGCGCTTGCCGGCGAAACGTTCGGCTATCCGCCTTTGCTCGTCAAAGCGAGGAAGTTTGGAGCGAAGGACTGCACTTTCTGCCACGTAGACCCTGAGGGCGGACCTCCATGGAACGATCGCGGAAAGTGGTTGATCGCGGAGAAGGAACGCCGTGGAGCGGACACCGTCGATGTCGAGTGGCTCGCGGACTATAAGCCAGGCAAGGTTGCAGATCAAAAGCCGGCGGAGGCCGCAAAGACCGACGACAAAAAACCTTCAACGTCTTCAGCCCAGCCGGGTAAGGCCGACCCGAAAACGTTTGACGACTATGCAGGCGAATACGAAGTTCCTAATGTGGGCACTCTGATCGTGACGCACGAAGGCGACAAGCTGTTCGGTGAACCTCGCGATGGCGGCACCAAAGAAGAACTCCAGCCCCAGGAGGACGGAACCTTCCTGGTGACCAACGTCAACGCGAAAGTGAAATTTGTGCGCGACGATAAGGGGAAGGTGGTGGAGTTGGAAGTGAACCTGAACGGTCAGGAACTCAAGGGCAAGAAGATCAAGTGAAGTGGAGCGTCAGTAATGGATGAAAAAGCGCTGTTCATGAGGTTCTGGGAGAGGGAGGCGCCGGCGACTCGAAAAGTCATATCGCGCATCCCGCAAGCCGCGTCCGATTACAAGCCCGACCCTAAAGCACGAACTGCTCGCGAGATCGCCTGGGTGATCGTCATGGAGGAGAAGGTCCTCGCCGAAGGTATCGAAAAAGGAACGATCGAATGGCAGGACTTCCCGACGCCCGCGACGGTCGAGGAGATACTCGCGACCTACGATCGCAATCACGACGACCTCACCAAGCGGCTTCACGCTGTCGATCCTTCGGGCTGGCAGAAGGAGTTCAGGTTCGTCTATGGCGAGCATGAAATCTCGCGCGGAACGGGCTATCACTTTGCCTGGGAGTTCCTGTTCGACACCGTTCACCATCGCGGCCAGCTTTCCACCTACCTGAGGCCGATGGGATCGACGGTGCCTTCGATCTATGGCCCGAGCGCGGATGAGAATTCCTGATGTCTGAAGAAAAGCGGCAGCCCCTTTTGAACCAGGGCTGCCGCTCGATTCATTTCAGCTAAGCTGAAGCAGGGTTGGCCGCGTTATTTTCCATCTATCGAAAACGCGTACAGTTTCTTGTTCGGCTTACCGACGCGAAGGAACTGATAGCCCGACCCCACATAAACCACACCGTCCACTACCGTAGGCCCGCCGCCAACAGCGCCGCCGGTATCGAACTCCCAGACCACCTTGCCATCCCTGGCGTCGTAAGCGCGGATGAAGTTGCGATTGGTGCCGCCGAACACCAGACGATTGTCGCCAGTTCCGGTGACCGTGATGGGTCCGAAGTTCGCGCCTCCGTCCGGGGCCTTCGTCTGCCAGATTATCTTACCCGTAGCGCCGTCCAACGCCGCAACGGAACCGGGACTCGTTCGATTTGGGAAAGCTGAGACGGCTGCATACACGCGCTCGCCGTCGGTCGCATCGCCGAATTCGATGCCTCCTAGCTTGCCGCCTTCACCCACCTCCGTTTTCCATAGAAGCTTGCCGTCCTTGGGATCGAGAGCATAGAACCAGCCGCTCTTCTGCCCGGCTCCGACGGCCGGCTTCCCTCCCGGGCCCTTGAACATCATCGGAGTCGAGCCGAAGTCGACGTCGAGATCGCTGCATTCGGCTAGATTGGCGCATCCGAACGTCCAAATGTCGCCTGGCGTCGCTTGGTACGACCACACCAGCTTTCCTGTCGCCAGTTCGAGCGCAACTATCGCGTTCGGAAACTTGGAGGCCGGCGGCGTGTATTGATTGCCGGTGGTCACGTATAGCCGATTCGATTCCGGATGAACGGTTACCGTCGACCACACCGCGCCGCCAGCCGGACCCATGATTGTCACTCCTTTTTTGTCTTTGCCCTGGGCGGATGGGGTCTCCGGTATTGTGTACCATCGCCACACTTGCTTGCCGGTCCTGGCATCGAATGCCGCGACTCCCCCTCGGAAGGTACAACATTCGTACTTCGGGCCGTACTTCATGATTGCGCCCTCTTCGTGTGAGGCCACCCCGATGTATACCCGACCGTTGTAATAGATGGGAGAACCGGTCGCTACGGTATCTTTGTGAGAATCGACTTTGATCTTCCATTTGAGGGCGCCGGTCTTTGCGTCGGTCGCGTGAAGCCAGCCTCCCAGGTCACCAAAGAAGAGCATGCCGTCGCCGTACGCGGCTCCGCTGCGCGAAGGATTCCCACAATCGTACTCCCAGATCTTGGCGCCAGTCTTCGCATCGACGGCGTACTCCTTGCCATCCCACGAGCCGAAGTAGACCACTCCCGCGACGACAGTCGGTTGGGCCGAAACGTCACCGCCCGTTTCGAAAACCCATTTGGGCTTTAGGCGGCCGACCGTCGCAGGCGTCAGCAGTTTTTCGCTTGGGTTGTAGTGGGAGCCTGCCAGATCGCGTGCATACATTGGCCAGTCTGACTGTGCAACGCCGTTGGCGCTGGCTATTTTCCTGGCTCCGCCGCGAGCCTCGGAGATCGAGGATTGTCCGGCCACGAGTGACGCGATGGCACACAACACAAGCGTCGACAATAAAAGGCGAGTCCTTATCCGCATCGTTGCTCCTTTCTTATCTCAGGTGACTCAAGGGGTTGGAAGAGTGATTCTATTTGAACCAGGCAGGTCTTTCAAGAAGCGGAAATGTCATCTAATGCCTGATGACTAATCGCGCCTCATCCCTTAATATTCTGCTATGCGACAGAAGACCGCGGCCATTGTAGTCATCGGCAACGAGATTCTGACGGGTAAGTCCGTGGATAAGAACGCCAGCTTCCTGATCGGCGAGATGTACAGTCTTGGCGTAGCTCTTCGGCGGATCGTAGTCATTCCGGACGACGTAGATGCAATCGCAAGCGCAGTGCGCGAGTGTTCTGAAGGGTTTGATTTCGTGTTCACCTCTGGCGGCGTCGGTCCGACTCACGACGATGTCACAATCGAAGGCGTAGCTCGCGCTTTCGGCCGCGAGGTCGTCCGACATCAGGAGCTTGAATCGATGTTGCGCGGTTACTTTGGAGACGGCATTGACCCCGCGAGGCTGCGAATGGCCGATGCGCCTGACGGTTCGGAGTTGATTCGTGAGCATGGGATGCGTTGGCCAGTGCTTGCCGTGAACAACGTCTACGTTTTGCCGGGGGTGCCTGAGTTGTTTCGAAAGAAATTTGAATCAATTCGAGAACGGTTTCGAGCCGAGCCCTTTCACACTCAAATTGTCTATACGCTCGAGGACGAGTTTGACATCGCCCCGCGACTCGATGAGGTGGCGGCCAACAATCCGGGAGTGGAAATCGGGTCGTACCCAACGTTCACTCGAGAGGACTATCGAGTCAAGATTACTATCGAGTCAAAGGATCCGCATGCCGTTGAACAGGCCCGCGATCAACTCCTGAGATTGTTGAAAACCGCTTCCGTCACGCATACAGAATAGCCAGCCACAATGTTATGAAAAGATCCCTATCTCTCGCCGCCATCCTGATCCTTGTTCTGCTTCACGCCCCGGCCCTCGATGCGGAATCTTCTGGGCTGAAATTCGAAGTGACCGTCGCAGCGGGGTTGCTCTCATCTCCTCAAGACGGGCGCCTCTTCGTGGTTATGAGTCGGAGGAGTCGGCCGGAACCAAGGCTGACCATCGGGCAAACTGGTCTGGATGCCTCGCCGATGTTCGGCCGGGACGTGAAACACTTTTCTCCGGGAGCCACAGGGATCATCGACGAAACGTGTGCGGCGTTCCCAATCGACAACCTCGCCCGCGTTCCCGCCGGCGATTATTTCGTTCAAGCGCTGTTTGACTCAAACATCGATTTGAAATCCGTTAATGCGCCCGGCAATCTCTTCAGCAAACCGATCCAGGTCCATTTCGATCCTGCTCACGCGGGTTCGGTGAAGATTGAACTGACTGAGAAGATCCCTCCCGAGCAGTTGCCGCCGGATACGGAATACGTGAAATACGTGAAGATCCAGTCGGACCTCCTCAGCAAGTTTCACGGCCGGCCTATCTACTTGCGGGCGGGAGTCATTCTGCCGCGGGGATTCGAGAGCGACAGGTCGACGCGCTATCCATTGCGCGTGCGCATTGACGGTTACGGCGATAGATTTACGAGCGTTCAGACGTTAATGAGAGAAGGTTCGGGCTTCCGAAGCGTCTGGCTGGCCGACAGCGCTCCGAGAATGGTCTTTCTGCAGCTCGACGGCGATGGGCCCTACGGCGACTGCTATCAGGTGAATTCCGAAAACAACGGCCCGTACGGTGACGCAGTCACACAAGAGTTGATCCCCTACGTCGAGAAGACCTTTCGATGCATCGGTCAGCCATGGGCCCGCGTGCTGGACGGCGGCTCGACCGGCGGCTGGGTATCGCTCGCGTTACAGGTCTTCTATCCCGATTTCTTCAACGGGACCTGGTCGGGCTTTCCGGACGGCGTCGACTTCAGAGCGTTTGAGTTGATCAATATCTATGAAGACGCTAATGCTTATGTAAACAATCACGGATTCGAACGTCCCAGCGCTCGAGACTTGAACGGCGATGTTCGCTTCACGATCCGGCACGAGTGCCAAATGGAAAACGTGATGGGCGCGAGTGACAGCTATACAATGTCAGGCCAGCAGTGGGGCGCCTGGAACGCGACTTACGGCCCGCGCGCGGCGGACGGCCGGCCCGCGCCGCTGTGGGATCCAAAAACCGGTATTATCAATCGCCGGCTTGTCGAGCACTGGAAGAAGTATGATCTGCGGCTGGTGCTCGAGCAAAACTGGAAGACGCTCGGGCCGAAGCTCCGAGGCAAGCTCACGATTTGGGTTGGCGAGGCGGATGAGTACTTCCTGAACAACGCCGTGCACATGCTGGACGCATTTCTAACGAAAGCCGATCCACCATATGAAGGAAAGATCATGTACGGGCCCGGCAAGGGTCACGGTTGGACGCCCTTCAGTGAGCGAGAGATCATGGATCAGATGTCTGCGGCAATAGAGAAGGCGCGAAGATAGCCGCGGCGGACTTCCTGCCGCGGCAAGGCTCATCACCATCGAGAGTCGAAGGTTTCATTCGACACATTAAAGCCAGTGAAAAAGAAATCTCCCTTTAATCAATTCCTGCTCGAACACGCTCTGGATGTGCTGCTGATCTTCATCCCGATCGCCGCCGTCCTTCATTACTCCCACGCTCCGGAATTCTGGACATTTATTGCATCGGGCCTCGCGATAATCCCGCTCGCCGGTTGGATGGGCAAAGCCACCGAAAGCCTTGCCGGGCGCCTGGGCGCCGGGATTGGCGGTCTGCTGAACGCTACGTTTGGGAATGCCGCCGAGATGATCATCGCTTTCCAGGGTTTGCGAGCCGGCCTGACGGAAGTCGTCAAGGCATCCCTTACAGGATCCATATTAGGAAACATTCTGTTGGTGCTCGGGGCGAGCATGTTGGCCGGCGGACTCAAGCATCAAAAGCAGAGATTCAACCGGACAGCCGCCACAATGAGCGCGACGGTTATGGCGCTCAGCGCAATCGGCCTGCTGGTGCCGGCTTTGTTTCACTGGGTGACGCGCGGAGGCTCGGGCCCCGCCGAGAAGAACATAAGCCTCGAAATCTCCATCGTGTTGTTTGTTACTTATGTTCTGAGCCTGGTGTTCGCGCTCAGAACGCACAAGGACCTCTATCTCGGCAGCGCGCATGACGCGGAGCAGGCGACCGCAATGCAACCGAAGACCGCGGGAGCCGTCCTGCTGGGCGCGACCGCTCTCGTCGCCTGGATGAGCGAGTTACTAGTCCACGCGGTCGAGCCCGCATCGAAAACCCTGGGCCTAACCGAAGTATTCGTGGGAGTAATCGCCGTGGCAATCATCGGCAACGCAGCGGAGCACAGTTCAGCCGTCCTCGTGGCTATGAAGAACCAGATGGATCTCGCCTACCACATAGCGGTCGGATCGAGCATGCAGATTGCTTTGTTCGTTGCGCCGGTGCTGGTGTTTTTGAGTTATGCGATCCGGAGCCCAATGGATCTGCTGTTCACTACATTTGAGGTCATAACGGTTGGGCTTGCGGTCGCGGTGGTGAGTCTTGTGGCGGCGGACGGCGAAACCAACTGGATGGAAGGCGTGCTGCTATTGGCGGTCTACATCATTTTCGCCATAGCATTCTTCTATCTACCGGCGAGTTCAGGCGCAATTGAGGCAATGGACGGATTGGTAACCCGCGCGCGCTGAGCGGCGTGACCTCCTCACCTATCGTTTGTTGGACGCCTGGCTGCGTAGGTCCTTGATCACCGTTCGAATGCGTTCAGCGTCCTTAGCCTTGGGAGCAAGTTTCAGGTAGAGATCCAATTCATCAGCCGCCAGTTGACTCTTCTGCGTTTCGATATACACCGCGGCGAGATACCGGTGAGCCTCGATCACCTCGTCTCCGCCGATGCTGATGGACTGTTTCAATGCCTTCTCAGCGGCGTCGTAGTTGCCGATGTTGACGAGAGCGCGGCCGAGCTGGAAATGCGCCACCCCGGATGAGCTGTCTTTCTGGACGGCAAGCTGCAGCTCACCTACAGCTGCCTTGTAGTCCTTCATCTGCAGCAGCACGATGCCGTAGTTGAGGCGCGGGTGAAAGGCCTCCGGGCCGACCTTAAGCGCCGCACGCAGAGCGTCCGCGGCCTTCCGCCACTCCTGAAGAGCCATGTACTGGACACCCAGCTCGTTGAGCGCAGTCATAAAGGTCGGACATAACTGCAGAGCCTGATTCAATTGTTGTATGGCCTTCTTTTTGTCGCCGGCGCTCGCGGATGCGACGGCTTCCTTATAAAGATCACGGGCGGCTTCGGGCACTCCCCCGGTCGATGCGTCGATCGTGCCGGTCGTCCCCGGCGCGGTATTTGTTCTCGCTTTCAGTACGACATTCACCGGCACAACCATGCCTGAGTCGCCCCGACGCCGCGGAGCTTCGACTATGTCAACTGTCTCGATCGCAGTTTCGAACTCCTTTCCGGCATCTACCGTCAGGGTGTACGTGCCGCCGATCAGCCTTCTGAATGAGAACGCTCCGCTGTCGTCCGACAGTTGATATTGTTCGGCGCCCCCGATTGCGCTGCGTAGTTTGACCTGAGCTCGTCGATCAAGCCGGCGGCCTCCTGGAAGAAATATGTTTCCTTGAATCATGTTGACACCGCCGGTTCCGCGGTCGCCGGGATCCGAATCGATCCCCCCGATTTGGGCGAAAGCTGTCGACGAACAAATCGCAATCAGCCCCAGGCGCAGCGCAAACCGGAGAGGCAAACGTGAGACGAGTCGTTGAAACGGTGCGAGCGAGGTGTACATCTTTTACCTCCTTCTTGGCTGAAGCGAAGCGGAAATGAGCGAAGTGGCTAGATTGAAACCGTGCCGATCATATCACAAAACTAACCACCACAAAAGACTCGCCGCTTGCGATCATCATCGCGTATCTACTTGTCGGCGGAGCGCTGATACCAGACGATGTGATCACCGTCGTTCGGTTTATCGGAATATACAACGGTCTCGTAGCCAACCGAATGCATCAGAGAACTGGGCAGCTCGAGCAACGCGTTGTTCGAAAGCAGGAAGCCGCCCGGTCTCAGCATCCGTTCAATGTTTTTGAGAGCCAGACTCTGCTCGAACACATCGTAATAAACCAGGATGTTTGTTGCTATGATCAGATCGAAACTCTCGGCCGCAGGAAGCTCCAGTCGTTGGACGACGATGTTCAGGTCTTCAGGCGTCAAGGCCGAGACAATGGAGGGACGAATCCGCACTGCGCGCACCTTCACGTCACCCGCTCCGGCCGGCACGGACACGGGAACGACGGGCGCGCCGATCTGATCGCCGAACCGCGTCCAATAGCTCAGAGCCTCAGGCTTCCACTGCCCTTGTGCGTCGCGCGGGAGCTGAACGACATAGCCGACGCCGGATTGCGCGCGCGCCCGGGCTCGCCGGATATGATCGTTGATCCTCGGACTCAGATCCAGCGTGGTGACCTTCAGAGTCGGAGATCGAGCCAGACCCAACCGAAACAAGGTATCGACTATCGCGAACGGCTGGATCGTCTGCTGCGGATAGAAATCGTAGCCGTCCTGCTTGTCTGTAAAATCGAGCCCCGGACCGACGATGGCTACTCGCCGAACGCTGCCCGCGACGAGCATTCCCCGGGCTTTCATTGAGCTGAGCGCGCGCTCAATTGCGAAGTTGGGCAGCAACGAGGTATCAGACGAAAGACCTCGATTGCTGAAGAGCTTTGAGCGTTCGGCGAACTCGGCCGAGGGATCGCCCAGCAGCTGCGCGGCCTGAAGAATCTTGGCGTAGCCGGATTGTTCATTCAATACGCGAATGAGGCTTGTGAGCAGATACTCTTTTACACGTGCGCGTCCGGCCTCGGCCCTGGGGTCGAGCACCTTGCCTTCCAGGACGCTCTGAGCGAACAGCAGTCTCTCGTTTGCCCTGGGTGAGGCCATGGCTTGAATCAGATCATCGGCGCGAGCTTTGATCGAATCGAGAAAGGACGCCACCTCGGGAGACGTGTTGGCTGATTTGGCCAGTCTGTCGCCGAACTGCGCCAGGGAGGACAGTGTAATCCGGGGCCGGCGGGTGAATGATGTTCCAAAAAGCAGAAAGTTTACAATCGAATCTTCGTCGCCCTGGACAAGCCGCGTGCGAATCTCCTGATCGCGTCGCTGAACCCATCCTCGCCAAACGGACGACAATTCAGATTTTGGTACTGCGCGGAGCTCGGGCGGGAGCGCTTCTTGAAGCGCCTCCAGGATTGCGGCCGCATCCTCGTAGCTGATGTAGCGCGCTCGACCGTCGGCGTTCACCGGCGATGGAACGCCGGCGAACGTCAGCCAGATCGCTGCAAGCAATAGGGTGAAGCTGCGCATATCGCTGAGCTCGTTTCTCGGATTAGCCTACTGGAACATCTTCGGGTCGATTGGGACGTTGTGCCGGTACTCTTTGATCATTCCGATGATAGTGCCCGCCTTTTTCTGCCGGATAATCGGGAACGCGACGACCTGCTCGAATTTGTACGGGAGCTTGACGCCGTCGACTTCCCTGAAGTCCGAAGTCTCGAAATAGAAATCGACGTCGGTCTGATCCTCGCCGTGCTGGGTGATCTGGTTGGTGAACGTGCCCATCTCCTTGGTGTAACTCACGCTGCCAAAGTCTGTGCGCACCCACATAAAAGTCTCGGTGTCGAAATACAGACGCAGTGTCGGCAGCTTGGCTCGCTTGACGTCGACAGCATAGGCAGGCCGGCCTTTCACTTTCTTTGTTCCCTTCGCCTCGAACTTAAACTCATCGGGTCCGGCCTGGGTCAGGAGATTGTATAGTGAAATGCTGTTGAACATTGCGCCGGTGGCGACCATCTCGCGCTGCTTTGCTTCGACCACCGAGGCCTCCTTGCTGACCAGCGGCCGAAAGAGCGACTTGCTGCCGTCGAATGTCAGTTGCCAGGTGTAATCTTTGAACACGTACATTGCCGATACCCGATTGGGAGCTTCGGACATGATGGCTACATCGGCGTCGGGTTCACTCTCTTTTCTGACCGAACCAACGGCAACGCGGGTCTTGAGTTTGGACAGCGCGGTTTTCCCTCCGACGGCCTCGAGGTGTTTGTTAATGATCTCTGCTGCCGTCAGCGCCTGCTTATCATCGGGTCGAGAGGCAGCCGCCTGGAGCGCCAGCATTAGCAGAAAGAAGAAGGATGCCGCACTTCGTTTCATAGCGCCTCCTGGTTGATGAGGGTGATGTGAGTTGAACTCAAAACTAACACGCGCGGAGATCCAGGATCAAACGGCCGCCCGGGGCGCTTCGCGTCATTGCCCGGATCGCTCGAAGTCTGGAAGAGGTTAGACAGAAAAGGGGAGCCCGAAGGCTCCCCTGAGTAACTTTCGTCGAGTGAAAGTTAGAAAAGGATCTTGCCAGCGATCTGAACGTTGCGACGTCCTGAGAAGAACGCCGGTACGAAACCGTTGGAGATCTCGTTATCTGGGAAGCCGTAAATCACGAACGCATTGGCGTGATTCAGGACGTTGTAAGCTTCGAAGCGGAACTGGAAGCTGACCCGCTCCGTGAACTTGAAGCTCTTGAACATGGCGGCGTCCACATTCCAGAATCCGGGCCCTCGGAAAGCATTCCGCTTGGTCATGTTATCCGGGTACGGGCCAGGCTCGTTGCCGCCCGAAATTGGGTTCTGGAATACACCGCCGGTCAGACCCGACAGATTGACGAAGCTGTAGCGGTTATTCAAGACCTCTCCGGAAGCCGGGTCCAGCGCGTTGGCGTCGTGACGATCGATGTGCGGATTGAAGCTAAGCGGACCGTTCGCAATCACCCGCATGCACGGAGACTCGGCGAATATCGAGAACGTGCAGTCGAAGACGGTGAACGGGCTGCCGGTTCGGGCGCTGAAAATACCCGACAACTGCCAGCCGTTGACCACTTGCCTCGCCCAACCGTTGACGTCCTTCGCCTCAGGAAGGTTCCAGGTGAAGCTGGTGACAAACCTGTGACGAACGTCGAAATCCGCGTTGCCGTAGTCGAGATCCGGAGTGAACGGATCGAGGAATCCCAGATTGAAGTTGTTGCTCGAATCCGAGAACGTCGAACTGAGATTGTCCTTTGCCACTGCGTAGGTATACCGCGCGGTCAGTCTCAGGTTCAACTTCGCCAGACTGGTTGAATCGACCGAAACAATCATCGCGTTGTAGTTTGAACGACCATCGCTGCCCCGGAAGTTGATGTCCGACGCACCGGCGTTGTTCAAACGAGCAGAGCCGAATCCCGATATGTTCAGCGTGTCGCCCAGGTAGACGTTACCCGTGCCGCGACGATTGATGTTGGAGATTGAGTAGAGGTTGCGACCGGCCGAACCCGAGTACTCAACCGAAGCTACGGTGCTCCGGGTGAGCTGGTGTTCGAACGCCGCGCTCCAGAAGTGTGCATAGGCGTTGACGATGTCCGGGTTGACCGCGCGCAAGCTCACCGGCGGCAATGGCCTTGCAATGCCGGAACCGGCAAGCACGCCAAGATTGTTGGATGTTATCGGGATGGTCGGAACCACGGACGTCGTGATTTGAACCGTGGCATAGTTGGGCGGATTCTGGATGACGTTGAACGTCACGTTTCCAAAGTTCCGCTCATAAGCCATGCCGTACCCGCCGCGGAGGCTGGTCTTTCCATCACCAAACACGTCCCAGGCGATTCCGAGTCGCGGTGCGAAGTTGTTCTTGTCCACCTGCCAGAGCTTGCCGATCGGGCTGTCTTGCGCCAGCATTATCCGGCCATTGCGGATGCGCTCGAAGATGCTCGCTCCGTCCCCAAAGTAGAAGTTGGAATCGAGAGCCTGATTCGCGTTGTGCTGGGTGCCGTAGTACTCATAACGAACGCCCAGGTTGAGGGTCAGACGCGGTTTGATTTTCCAGGAATCGTTCGCGTAAGCCGCCCACTCGTGATAGCGGTTGCTGCGGCTGAAATTCGGCGTGCTCAGCGGAGTTTGCACAGTGCATTCCGGAGTCTGGATCGTCGCGCCGGTTGTGGGGTTTCTAAAGCAAGGGAATTTCCCTTGCGGATTGACCGCAACCGTGAACGAAATCAGGTTGCCCGACTGAAAATTGGAAAGGGCCTGTGCGGCGGTCGAGCCGAGAACAGCGACCGCATTCTCATAAGCACCGAACGTGCGGTTGTCCCGGATGTGAACGTATTGCCCGCCGAACCTCCACTGGTGGTTTCCTCTTGTCCAGTTTATATCCTCATAACCCTGAAGGAAGTTCTGAGGACCACCGAACGGTATTGCACTGCCTGGGCTCGTCGGCAGGTAACCGGGCAACCGCACCAGGAAGGTGTTGATTCGCGCCACGCCGGTGGCGAAGAAGTACAGCGTCGGTTGATCCGGCTGCTCGGCGTTCAACCCCTGCTGTTGGTTGAGTCGATTGAAGACCAGCTTGCTCTGCGAAACAAGATTAGAAGAGAAGGAGTGAGTGACGGAGGTCAGATAGTTCTGATTCCGGTACTCAAACCCAGTGTTGAACCCCTGCCACGGGCTGAAGCTGACCGTGCCCGCCGGGTTGTCGCCCTGCTGGAACGCGCCACGGAAATAGATCTGCGTCCTGTCGCTCCAGTTGTAGTCGAATCTT
>DATIFP010000024.1:0-11912 GCA_035455165.1 Blastocatellia bacterium | reverse complement strand
GGGGCTTAAAGAATGGCGGTTCGGAAATTACAACCGACAGGAGGAAACTGAAGTGAACATCCGACAATGCATATGGGGAGCCTTTGCACTGTGTGTTGTACCGACTGTGGTCTGCGCGCAGAACATCTCGGGCAAGGTCGTTGATGCCGACAACAATGGAATCGTAGGCGTTATCGTTAGACTTCGGGATAAGGATACGAAGGACATACTCCGGAAGGCGACAACAATCGCTGGCGGCGAGTATTCGATTCCAATACCATCAGGAACCGCGGCCAGAGTCTATCATCTTTTCGCGGCGAAGGCCGGATACAAGCCGGTGACCCGCCCAGTATCAGTGCCCGCCGATACCCCCAATATAGGTGGGCAAGAGATACATTTGGAGAAGGTCGATTCGGTCGAGTTCACGCGCACGATCGTCGGATTCGAACAGGCGGGCGCCACCGGCGCCGAGAGCGAGCAACACTTCTTCTTCGACCTTCACATTGAGGTCCCTCTCGGATCCAGGGACAAGCCGGACGACAGCCTCGGGCCTCGGTGGCGTAACTGGGGAACCATCCGCGTTACCACGGTGCCGCAAGAGATTAACAGTGGCGTAGCTGATTTCGTGACTGAGTTCCCAACCGAGGTAGGCAAAGTAAAGGTGAGCGAGATTGCCGATGCAGCCGAGGTTCTCGCTGGTCTCGAATTCAGGCTTCTGGAGTCCAATAAGAAGGCGCGCGATACGGGCAAGCAGGACATTGTTTCCCTTTCACTCCTGGGCGGCCTCGGGCTAACCACACCATTCTCCCTGCGAACTGCTACTGCCAGAAATGTGTTCGAAGCGACGGACGAAGCTAGGCAACGGTTCAATCTGTCACCCGACAAGAAGTTCATTGCCTTCGTCCCTCAGGAACGTGATCGCTTCTTTCGTCAGTACTACGCAGGGCTTCGCCTTAAGACCCGATACTTCGAGGACGGGCAGGACACCGGGCGAAATCCAGCAATGCTGGATCTGCTCTGGGGATTCAACGAAGCAATTACAGGTGGCCGGCTGCACGGCAGCATACTCCGGATCGAAGGCTTCTATGCCCTCCCGATTCTTGATAATACGGTCTACCTGTTTGGAACAGCGATGGTGAAACCCGTACGCGCCCAATTCGCGGACCCGCTCGTTCTGAAACGGGCAGCTGGCCAAGCCGTTCCTGATCCCACAGTAGGCATCGTATCGGTTCCAGCGCCGGATCGTGATTATTATCGGATTGGTGTCGGCGTAGATCTGTCGACCCTGATTGGAAAATGGAAGGGCTCCCGCGAGCAGGCCAAAGTAGCAAAGCAGACTGAAAAACTAAGCAAGGAAGCCGACGAGGCGAACAAGAAGAAATGATCTTTGGTGTCCGAACCCTCTAATCACTGCTCGCCGGTTCTCTGAAAGGCACCGCAGTAGATAGCGCCAAAGAGCACTTGAAACGTCGCGTGAGTCTGCGCCCGGTGTTGCGGGCGCAGACCAAACAACACTATCCGGCCGGGGTTCATCTCGATCGATACTACCGCGGCTCGGCCGGCCATCAACTCTTCTCCCTTCAACCAGCCCGAAGCCACGATGTCCGAATTAGGATAACGAGCGATAACCGACGCCTTCTGCGATGAGAACCCTTCCACAAGAGCAAAGAAAGGACTGTTGTTGTAGAACCCATAAGTCTCCGCGGGCATGCCGAAGCCGACCGGATTCGTATTGTCTACTTGAATGCGCACAATCGTCCCGGGAGCGAAGTGCTGGTCCCTACTCAGACCTCGTTTGAGATTGCGCACCGGGATCGGGAACTTGTCGATCGCAAGATCGCAACTCGCTCCCATCGCGATCAACGTTCCTCCTGATCTGACGAACTCGCGTAGCGCTTCGATGCCTTCGTCGCCGATCCCTCCCCGATACTCCTGGCGGACTGATTTGAAGTCGTAGCCGTTCAGAATGTCGCGAGGCTGCTGATCGGGAAGAACAATGGCGTCGAACTTCTCTCGAAGCTTGCCCGCTTTAATGTCCGCGTTATGAAGCGTCGTGTAAGGAAATTCGTACTGCTCCAACACCCATCGAGTCCAGCCTTCGTCCATGTTGCCGGTCCAGGATTGATAGAGCCCGATGCGCGGCGCTCGGAGCCGCAACGTTGAAAGCGGCAACATCTTGTCGGTTGGGTTCGTCGCCTTGCCCGGTTTGGCGTTTGACGCCGCGGCCCTTTGAATGACCAGGCCGAGATCCCGAGACAACGATTGCAGCAGTTCTCGCGACGCTCCGATTCCCGAAACTCTGGGCTTTTCGCTAGCGGATAAAAGCACAATGTCCGTCTGAACTCCGGCCTTCAACAACCGATTCACCGCGATTGCCGAGTCCGCGCCCGAGTAGTCGAAACTGAATTTGCTGCCATCGCCTTTTACTTCGCCGACCGGCTTCGGATCCGCGTCCAGCCTGGTTAACTTCGCGCCCGGCGGCAGAGCTTTCTTGAGGAATCGAGTCTCCACTCCCATCTGCATCCCAAGCGACCACGCGGTCACATCATAAGGCGGTTCCGGAGGCGACGCCGGCGATCGCCGCACTTCAGGATAAGTTTGTTTCTCGAGCAGGTCTTTCGCATATCGAGCGAACACCTGATTCATTGGGATGACAAACGTGCCCGACGAGTACTTCTTGCCGTCCGCTTCGAATTCACCGTCCGCGCGAGAGACCTCGACGCCTGCCATCTGCAGGCGCTCGACAAGGTGATACGCCTCGCGCGGATCGTGCTGCCTGTCGGTTGGAATAACGATCGCCGCCGGATCGCCTTTCGCGCCCGCTTCAACGGTCGCGCGATTGACTTCGTAGATCTGTTTAAGCAAAGCCTCGCGCTGATCGGCGGCGGTTTCAAGCAATGCCATCGTAGCGATCAACTCGTAATCTACGATGTCCCGCAGAGTCCACTTCCCTCCCATCCACGGACGCGGATACTCAGTGCGCGGGGTGACGTCGCGCGGCGGCGGCAGCGGCTCGTTTGGGTTTTCCATCTGGCGGCGCTGCTGGCCTTGAAAGTCTTCGGCGGCGGCGGCTTGAGGCTGCTGACCAGGCTGCGCTCGACGCTGCTCGATCGGCGAAGCTACCCGTGCGCTGGCGACTTCAGTCAGCAATCCAACCTGGTTGTGCCACCAACCGCTCCACGCCATCGCGCCCTGCCAGAAATTCGTGTAGGTCGAGTTGTAGATGATTCCTTCTTTGCCGGCTGATTCAAGCGCCGCCGCCTGCGCCTGCCCGAGAATTCCGTTCCAGCGATAGATCAGCGGGTGCACGTTTTGATTTATGGGATCAGTCGCCGGCATCACGAATATGCGCGCTCCGTTGCTCCCCATCTGATGCTCGTCGAGCCATACGGATGGAAACCAATCGTGCCACAGCAGCCGAGCGGTCAACTGGCTCTCTTTCTGGGTGAACATATACATATCGCGATTGTTGTCGTGGCCGATGTACGGATGATAGAGCCACGGCAGCGGGCTCGCCTCGAACTCCGTGCCGACGTTCTTGTTGTACCAGTCGGTGACCATTATCTGACCGTCGGGATTCAAGCTGGGCACAAGCAGGAAGATGACGTTGTCGAGGATCTTCTTGACGACAGCCGAGTCCTCGGTCGCCAGTCGATGCACGAGCTCGAGCACCATCTGCGACGATCCAATCTCCGTCGAGTGAATATTGCAAGTGACCAGAACGACGGCCTTGCCCGACCGAAATATCTCGTCGCGTTCGGAGTCGCTCGGCGCGCCGCCCTGAAAGTAGAGCCTGCGTTCGAGCTGCTTGTAGCGATCGAGGTTCTTGATCGTATCAGCCGAGCCGATCTCGAGCAGAATGAAGGGATTGTTATTAGAAGTCTTGCCAAGCTCGCGGAACCGCACCCGGTCGGACCCGTTCGCCACGATTCGCATGTACTCGACGATCTTTTCCCAGCGCGCGAGCTTCTTGTCTTCGCCGACTCGAAAGCCGAGAAAGGCCTCGGGAGTCGGGATTCCATCGGCGCCGGCGAAAGCGCTAAGCTGCGAGAGAAGTATGATGGCGGAGAGAGCTGTGAGTATTCCGACTGAGGTCCTGACGCGGCGAGAGAGCATTTGTTTGTCTTCCTTTCCGGCTGAGAGCGAGGACTCGTTGCGCCGCTAATATAGCGAAGAAACCAACGGCTGAGAAGCGATTCGAGCTGTGTTTGACCTTGCACATTGGCGAGTAGTAGATTAGCTCCGCCACAGTGGAATCCGCGTTCGATCACCACGTCACTTCGGAGAAACAGTTATGCTCAGATCATCGACTCTTCGCGGGATCGCGTCGTTCTCAACGGTAATCCTCCTGGCTCTTGCAGCTTCGCCGCTAACGGCCCCCGGTCAGTCGGCGCGCTCCGCGTTCACGGTCGACGATATGCTCGACGTTTCAAATGTGAACGTCGCCGATTTGAGCGATGACGGGCGGTGGATTGTTGCAACCTCTGGTTCGCTTCGCGATCGAATCGGCATCGACAATCATCGCTTTGGCGATCCGACTTATGTGGCGCCCAATTCGGTCGACGTGTGGATCATCGACACTCAATCGGCGAAAGCCCAGAAGCTGTTCCAGACCAGGCGCCAGGTGCGCGGGGCCCGATGGTCCCCTGACGCGAGCCGGCTTGCGTTATTTGTTCTCAAAGGCGATCAGTTCGAGCCAGTCATCTGGGAACGCGCGAGCGGGATTTTCACCGATGTCAAACTGCCCGCCGGCAAACAAGCCGCCGAAAACGCCGAGCTCGAATGGTCCTCAGACGGCGCGCAGCTCTTGCTCGCTCTCCGAAACGACGGCTGGCGGAAAAAGGCCGCCGAGCGATTTAACTACGAGACCGCCGGCTCAGTGGTCGTTCACTCGAGCAAGGAACCGTTTCTAGCCTGGGACGAACTTAGGCGAATGTCCGCGCTGCGTTCGCTGGCCAGCTACGAGGTGAAGAACGGGCAAACACGCGAGCTTCTGCCCGAAATGAAAATCAATTCTTACGACCTTGCGGAGGATGGCTCATTCATCGCTTACCAGGAAGACATAACGAAGAAGACCGACTACGACGTCATATTCGGTTCCGAGAATCAGGTTCAGATCCTTCCGACCTCGGGCGGCCCGGCGCGCACGCTTGTCAAATCCACCAAGGGCTTGACAATCGTTTGGTCAAGAGACGGCCGTCGTTACGCGTACTCAAAAGAGGGCAACGTCTGGGTCGGCTCGGTGGATGATAAAGAGCCTCGTCAGCTCATCGGGAAGAAGCCTGACGCCGAGAAGGAAAAAGCTGAGGCTTCTTCAGATAAACCAAAGGATGACGCCGACAAGGAAAAGAAAGACAAAGAGAAGTTCAGCGTTGTTCGCTTGAGCCCGAAAGGCGACCGGCTGGTGGCTTCGAATAAGGAAGGACTCTGGGTAATCGATGCCGCTTCGGGTGCCCGAGAAAACATCGTGAAGATGTCGGAAGAGGACAAAGAAAGCCCGCGATATCAGGTTGTCGACTGGAGCCCGGCTGGAGATGTGATCTATCTAAGTTACGCGTCGCGCACCAAGTGGGAACGCGGACTCGTTCGCTACGATGTGACGGCAAAGAAGCTCGAAGATCTCGTCAAGGACTCGCATCTGTATTCGAGCTTCCGGCTTTCAAAGGACGGCCGGACCTTTGTCTTCAGTTCGGCGGAAGGCAACAGGCCCGGCGATATCTATGCTGCGGACGCCGGCTTCAAGAACGTGCGCCGGTTGACCGAAGCCAACCCCCAACTGAAAGCCAAGCGCCTGAGCAAGACCGAGCTCGTTCGCTATCTCGACGTGGACGGCAACAAAATGTACGGCGTGTTGTACTACCCGACCGATTACGAGCCCGGCAAGAAGTACCCGACGGTTTTCAACATCTACGAGCAGTTCTTCGACGATTCGTTCAACTCTACGATCAACATTCTGACGTCGAACGGCTATGCGGTGATGCAGCCGTCTGTGAACCTGGAGATCGGGTTTCCCGGCGAGGCGTGGATGAAAGGCGTGACTTCGGCCGCGAATAAATTGATAGACATGGGGGTCGCCGATCCGGATCGATTAGGCGTGCAAGGCACGAGCTACGGCGGATACGCGACGAATCTGTTGATCACGCAGACCAATCGATTCAAAGCGGCGATCAACATCTCGGGCAAAGTGAACATGGTGAGCTTCTACACTGACAGCCCGCGGCTCGGGGTGCGCAACATTCACGCGCCCGAGAAGAGTCAGGACCGGCTCGGTGCGACGTTATGGCAACAGCCGCAGAAGTACATTCAGCATTCGGCGGTAATGTTCGCGGACCGAATCAAGACCCCTTTGCTGCTTATGTGCGGCGAGCAGGACCACAACGTTCCTCCTCGCCAGCTGATGGAGATGTACTACGCTTTGCGTCGATTAGGGAAAGAAGTTGAGTGGGTGAGCTACACGAACGGCGGGCATGGGATGCCTACGACTACTGTCGATGAGGTGAAGGATTATCACAAGCGGATCATCGACTGGTACGACTCGCATTTGAAGGGCGATCTGAAGAAGAAGGTCGAAGAGCAGCATTAGTGCATGGAGTTCAGGCGCATGGAGTTCAGGCTTTAGCCTGGTAGTAGCATTTGATTTCACGGGATTTGGCAAACACTACCAGGCTAAAGCCTGAACTCCATGCATCAATAGATATCCCATTTCTTTCCATAATCCAGCATTGGATACTCTCGCCAGAGCCTCGCTGCCTCTTCGCGGCCGGTTTGCTCGATGAATTCAGCGGCGCTCGACCACGGCCAGTCAAGCCATTTCTCCACATAGCCGTGGTGCACCGGGTTGTTATGCACGTAGTTCAAGCTGGCGAAGAAATGTCTATCTGATCGGATGTAACGATCAAACGCGTTGTACCAGCAGTGACGCCCCCGCCTTTGATCCTGTCCGTTCCAGTTGAATGACGAGCGGCCATGAAACCTACCTAGGTTTCCGAGGAGAGCTTTGATTTCTTCCGTCCGCGCGAGCAAGTGATAGTGATTTGGAAGAACGCACCACGCATAAACGCGTGCGTTGCTCTTCCGGCATGCCTCCAACAGACCTTCTTCGCATTCGGACATTCGTTCAGATGAAAGTCCGGCAATCTGAATATGCTCATAGCAGGCTGCGGTGACGAGGTAGGTGATTTCACCCGCGACTTCCAGATGAGGCGGCGAATGCCAGGGTGTCCGCTTCCGACGGCGATCCTCGACAATGCGCCTTCTTTCTTCTCTCGTCATCTGTCGGTAGTCATACATCTCAGAGTGGGACAGGAGAATGGATGCATGGAGTTCAGGCTTTAGCCTGGTAGTGGTCTTTGATTCCGCGGAATTTACTACTACTACCAGGCTAAAGCCTGAACTCCATGCGCCTGAACTCCATGCGTCGGTTCTTTTTACTTGCCCTTGAAATCGGCTTTGCGCTTTTCGATGAACGCTCGAACGCCTTCTTCTTTGTCTTCACTCGAAAAGCAAAGCGCAAACAAATCAACCTCTGAATCAAGCCCCTCACGAAGATTCATCCGAGCCGCGTTCTTCACCGAAGCTTTCGCCATCGCGAGCGCCACCGGACTCATCTCGGCGATCTTGTTTGCAAGCTCTATCGTCTTCGCTTCGAGCTCTTCGGGAGCGTAGACGTGGTTGACCAGCCCGAGCCGCTCAGCCTCTTCCGCTGAGATCATGTCGCCGGTCAGCATCAGCTCCATCGCTTTGCCTTCGCCAATCAGCCGGGTCATTCGCTGAGTGCCGCCGCCGCCCGGGATGATCCCGAGCTTTATTTCAGGCTGACCGAGCTTAGCCCTGGTCGACGCGATGCGAATGTCACACGACATCGCAAGCTCGCAGCCTCCACCAAGCGCGAACCCGTTGATCATCGCGATTACCGGTTTTGGAAAGTCCTCGACCGAGTCGAAAGCCCGTCCACCTTTCATCACCTCGCGCTGCTTGATCGCGGTCATGCCCGCAAACTCGTTTATGTCCGCGCCCGCGATAAAAGATTTCTCGCCGGCGCCGGTGATTATGACGACCCGAACCTCGTCGTCGCCTTTCAGCTGCTCGAACGCAGCAAGGATTTCCTTGCGAGTCGCGATGTTCAACGCGTTGAGCTTGTCCGGCCGGTTGACGGTAACGATCGCGATGCGGCCCCGTTTTTCGATTAAGACGTTTTCAAGTGGCATTGGTCTTCTCCTGCGTGAATTCTAAGGTCGTTTGTTGCGAAGGTCACGTCTCGCGCAAAGACGCAAAGTCTCGCAAAGACGCAAAGACTACTTCGTTGCGACTACTACTGATTTCGTCTCCGTGTAGTAATCCAGAGCTTCGGTGCCGTGCTCTTTCCCCAGGCCGCTTTGCTTGAAGCCGCCAAAGGGCAGCTCGTCGTAGATCACCTGCGCAGAGTTGATCCAGGTGTAGCCCGCTTCGATGCGCTCAGCCGCTCGCGTCGCGCGATTCAAATCGTTAGTCCAGATCGATGAGCCCAGACCGAATATCGAGTTGTTCGCTTTCTCGATTGCTTCGTCTAGACTCTTTACGCGAAAGATCGGGAGGGCCGGACCAAAGACTTCTTCGGTGGCGACGCGCGCGTCTTCGGGAACGTCGGCCAACAACGTGGGAGAGAAGAAATATCCGCGGTCGTAGTCTCCGCCACGCAGCCGCTCGCCGCCCGCGAGCACTCGCGCCCCGCGATCGATCGCATCCTGGACTTGAGCCTCGACCTCGTCGCGCTGCGACGCGGAATGAAGCGGCCCGATCATCGTTCCTTCCGTCATTCCGTTTCCGACGCGCAGCTTCTTCGCTCGCGCGACGAGCTTCTCAGTGAAAGCATCGGCAATCGAGTCGAACAAGTAGAGCCGCTTGATTGCGAGACACGCCTGTCCGCAGTTGAAGAACCGCCCGGTCGCTGCAGCCTTGACCGCTTCATCGAGGTCCGCGTCGTCGCATACTATCATCGGATCGGAGCCGCCGAGCTCCAGCGTCACGCGTTTGATCCCCCGGGCTGCCGAAGCCATCACGCGGCGGCCGACTTCCGTAGAGCCGGTGAAGCCGATCTTGCGCACCTTTGGATTGGTCACAATCTCTTCGCCGACGACGGAACCTTGTCCGGTGACAACATTGAGCGCGCCTTCAGGCAAGCCCGCCTCAAAGAACAGACCGACTACCCGAAGATCAGTCAAAGGAGTGGTCTCGGCGGGCTTTATGACCATCGTGTTCCCGGCGAGCAGCGCGGGGCCGATCTTGTTTCCCATGAGTGAGACCGGAAAATTCCACGGGACGATGGCTCCAACGACGCCGAGGGGCCGTTTGATGATCAAGCCGTATTTGTTCTCGTCTATCTGAGGGATGTAGCCGCCGCGAATGTTCTTGCCGAGACCCGCGTAGTACTCGATCGTATGCGCGTAACGGCGGATCTCAAGGATGGCTTCGCGTAACGGCTTGCCCTGCTCCCTGGTTAGAAGCGTCGCCAGTTCTTTCTCGTGGAGGCTAACAAGCGCGACGGTGCGACGGAGCACTTCGGCTCGTTTCGCCTGAGTCCATTCGCTCCACTCGGAGAACGCTCTCTCTGCCGCGTCAATTGCCTCGCGCGCGTCTTCGACGGTTGCGCGCGGAGCGGTATCGACTGGTTCCCCGTTCGCCGGATTTATTACTTCGACTGAATCTCCGCTTCGAGACCCCACCCACTCGCCGCCAATCAACATTTGCGCCATTCTCTGTCTCCGTTATTCGCTGCGAGGAATCCGATCAAACACCGACGCGACTGCGCAGGCAAAGCCCGGCAACAACGGCGATTCGAGTCTGTCATTTTCAAAGTGCGTCGCGACGTAATGCAATTGGGCCTGGTCGCGGCGATACACGTCGATCGAGCGAAGCATCCAGTTTACGATCCAGTATTCGCTCACTCCTCGACGCGAGTAGAGTTGCAACTTCGCTTCGCGATCACGCCGCTCATTCGCGCTTCCCGGTGAAAGAACCTCGATAACAAGTTCCGGCGCTTCGTGGAACTTGCCATCGGCCCGAAGCGCTGTTGCCAGGCGCTCGTTGCTTATCCAGACTAGATCGGGCGCTACATCGTCGTCTTCAGCGAAAATTATCCCCGGCGCGAAGTACGCTCTTCCCAGCCGATGCCGCTTGTTCCAATCTCTCAACTCTCCGAGGATCTCTCCACAAACATCCTGATGATAGGCGTGGGGTTGCTTCGACATGTAGAGCTCCCCGTCGATGATCTCGTACCGGGTGCCGTCGTCCGGCATCGACTTGAGATCAGCCGACGTCCAACGTGTCGTCGTACTCATATCGCAACTACCTCGCTTCCCCAGGATGAAGCATGCATCGTCACGCGGATCGATTGGCTCGAACACACCTCACCGCGTGATCACGACGCCCTTCGGTTCCAGATAATAATCAAGCGCCTCCGGACCGTGTTCGCGACCGAAACCGCTCGCCTTGACTCCGCCAAACGGCAGCTCATCGTAGCCGTAATGCAATGAGTTCACCCAAACGTTTCCCGCTTGAATTCTATCGATAGCAGTCTCGATGTTATCGAGGTTCTTGGTCCATATCGAAGAACCCAGGCCGTAGATCGAACCGTTGGCCTTCTGGATCGCCTCGTCCAGACTGCCGACTCGGAAGATAGGCAACACGGGCCCAAACGTTTCTTCGTGCACAGCGCGAGATTCATCCGCCACGTCGACGAGGATCGTCGGCAGATAATAGTAACCCTTCTCGTACTGCGCGCCTTCGGGCCGCGCGCCACCGAGGAGGACTTTCGCGCCGCGATCGACGGCGTCTTTGACCTGAGACTCAATCTCGTCACGTTGGGCCGCGGTATGGAGCGGGCCCATGCGGATCTTGGGCTTCTCGGCTCTTGTCATTCCATCGCCGACTTCGTAGCGCGCTACCTTGCTCACAAGTCCCTGGACAAACTCATCAAACACTTTATCGAAGACGTACAGCCGTTTGACGGCCAAACACGCCTGGCCCGCGTTCCAGAAGCGCCCGACCATCGCTCCGGTTATTGCCTTCTGAATGTCGGCGTCTTCGCAGACGATCATCGGGTCTGAACCCCCCAGCTCAAGCGTCACTCGCTTGAAGTCGGCGCAAGCAACGGAAGCAACGTGTTTGCCGGTCGCCGATTCTCCGGTGAACGCGATGCGACGCACCTTCGGATTTTGAAGCAGCTCTTCTCCGACCACTGCGCCCGGGCCGGTGATCACGTTCAGCACCCCTTTCGGCAACCCGACCTGGCTCATCAGCTCGATGATTCGAATCGTCGCAAGCGGAGTCGTCGACGCCGGCTTCACGACGACGGTGTTCCCGGCAGCAAGCGCGGGTCCCACTTTTGTGCCCATCAAGGTGAGCGGGAAATTCCAGGGAACGATAGCGCCGCAAACACCCAGGGGTTTCCGCACGACCAGGCCATAAGCGTTCTTCGCGGGAAGCGGCACCTGAGATCCCCGGACCTTCGAGGCGAGACCGGCGTAGAAATCGATGCCGTGATGAAAGTGCTCTAGCTCGCCGCTCGCTTCCATCACCGGCTTGCCCTGTTCTCGAGTGAGCAACTCGGCGAGGCTCTTTCGCTCGGCATCCACAGCTTCCGCCGCTTTGAAGAGCAATCCTGCGCGCTCTTCAGCCGAAGTGTGCGACCACTCTTCAAATGCCGCCTCTGCTGCGTCGATTGCGCGGCGCGCGTCGTCGGCGTTCCCCTTTGGCGCGGTATCAACGACCTCTCCGTTCGCCGGATTACGTACTTCGTAAGTCGCGCCGGTCACCGAATCGACCGACTCTCCTGCTATGAACATCTTCGCCATTTATTGTTCCTCCCGAGCATGGAGTTCAGGCTCCTGGGAGCGCAGGCGTCTCGCCTGCCTTCGCGAATCGAGCCCTCTTACATCAAGCAGGCGAGACGCCTG
>DATIFP010000023.1:0-32813 GCA_035455165.1 Blastocatellia bacterium | reverse complement strand
GAACGTCGTGAGACAGTTCGGTCCCTATCTGGCGTGGGCGTAGGAGAATTGACGGAATCTGACCCTAGTACGAGAGGACCGGGTTGGACCGACCTCTAGTGTAACGGTTATCGTGCCAACGGTAGCGCCGTGTAGCTATGTCGGGCAGGGATAAACGCTGAATGCATCTAAGTGTGAAGCCCGACCGAAGATGAGTTCTCCCTATGAGGTCCCTGGAAGACTACCAGGTTGATAGGCTGGGTGTGTAAGCACGGTAACGTGTTTAGCTTACCAGTACTAATTAGACCCACCGGCTTGACCATAAGATTTGCTCGCTGCAAATCGGTTTGCATTTCGGTTTTTTCTTTCGCGGGATTTTGCCTTTCGATTATCTGAGAGCGCTAATCGCTCTTTACTGTTTTCCGGTGGTTATATCGTAGGGGTCACACCCGTTCCCATCCCGAACACGGCAGTTAAGCCCTACGGAGCCGATGGTACTGCACGGGAAACTGTGTGGGAGAGTAGGACGCCGCCGGGATTAAACACGAAAAGCCCGCAGATGTACTCCATCGCGGGCTTTTTCTCGCTCCTGTGTCTTTCGATCTCATTATCAGTAATGTCGAGCCTTCAAAGCCGCCTGCCGAGTTTTCCACGCGCTCACGTTCACGCTAGGATGTTCGCCGTCAGCCTGTTTGCAATGCCATTGCTCCACGGAGTATAACGAAGGCCTATGAATACCAGGGAGATCCACTTGGCCCTGACAGCCTTGGTTGCTCTCTTGCCGGTCGTTCCCATACTGTCCGCATGCTCCACGCGAGCAGCTCCACGCCGTGCTCAAGAGAGAGGTTTGGGAGTTGTCCGGACGTTACCCGACAAGCCAAAACGATACGCGGTCGTCATCGGCGTCGACACCTACCGCGACAAACAAATAAACGGCCTCTACGGCGCGGCCAAGGATGCTAAGACTCTAAAGGACGCCTTGGTAAAATATGCCGGATTCCCCGAGGACCAGGTGACCTTGCTGGCGTCGGGAGAGCCCGAAGAGCGTGAACCCTCGCGCGCAAACATACTGCAACGGCTGTTGAACCTGAATGGTGTCATTCCGCGCGACGGTTTGTTGCTCGTGTCGTTTGCCGGGCACGGCATACAACGAGGTGAGAGAGCCTTTCTTCTGCCCACCGATGCGAAGATCGGGAGCCTGTCGCTACTTGAGAATACTGCGATCAGCGTAGTCGATATGAAGAATTACATACGACAGACAGGTGTGAAGCAGGTGCTGGTAATCATGGACGCCTGTCGCAACGACCCTGGGGGGCGGGCCGACGAGCCCAGTCCGATGAGCGAGGCATACCACTTCGATTTTGACACCCGTAATAAAGAGATCGAGGCGTTCGGGACACTCTATGCCACCGGCGAGGGACAGCGCGCTTATGAGTACACCGAGAAGAACCAGGGTTACTTCACCTGGGCGCTGGTTGAAGGGCTGACGGGTGCCGCCGCGAATGAGCGCGGGGAGGTCACAATGTCGGGCCTGGTGAGCTACTTGCAGGAGAAGGTGCCGAAACGCGTGCTGCAGGATCTTGGTCAGGAGAAAAAGCAAAGGCCGTGGGCTCAGATCGAAGGGTACAGGGCGGATGAACTGGTCATCGCAATAACCGATCGCGCGGCAACCGGCAAACATAAGACGGTAACTACAACTGAACCGATCTCGCCGGAAAACGCCAAACAGGAGAACGTAGACGTTCAGACCTATACCGAGATTGCCGGCGGCGCGGCGATAGAGATGATCCGCGTGCCTTCCGGAAAATTCAACATGGGCTCACCCGACAGTGAAGCGGGCCGTCTTGGAGATGAAGGACCACAGCGCCAGGTATCAGTCTCGTCGTTTTACATGGGCAAGTTTGAGGTAACGCAGGCCGAGTGGCGGGCCGTGGCGACAGGCTTACCGAAAGTTAAGATAGCGTTGAATATCGACCCGTCGTTTTTCAAGGGCAACAATCTACCGGTAGAAAATGTAAGTTGGAACGAGGCGGTCGAGTTTTGTGATCGCCTGTCGCGGGCAACGGACAGAGTCTATCGATTGCCGACGGAGGCCGAATGGGAGTATTCCTGCCGGGCGATGACAACCGGTCCGTATGCCGGGAGCCTCGATTCACTGGGGTGGTACTCAGGCAATTCCGGCAACAGAACACATTCCGTTGGCACAAAACAGCCGAACGGATTTGGATTGCACGACATGCACGGAAACGTGTGGGAGTGGTGCCGCGATTGGTACTCCAACGACTATCGACAGAGTTTGACCGACGATCCACGGGGCCCGGCGACCGGCCTGTATCCGGTACTGCGTGGCGGGTCGTGGCAGCACGCTGCCGCTCAGTGCCGCTCGGCCGCTCGCGGTTGGCTTGCCCCCGCCGGCCACTCCAACAATCTGGGGTTTCGTATTGTTGCGCCGGTGCGGACGAACTGACTTTTTTGCCCATGCATCTGGTCAGCGCGACGATCTTCATTGGATGTTCGTAGACGCTAAGGGCCGGTCTTCGTCACCCGGGGAGACTGCAGGGGGCACCCGCTGGGTTTGACATTCCGTACATAAGGGAACGAATGCCGAAGGACTCATATTCTATCGTAGCGTTGCCGGGAGACGGCATCGGGCCGGAGGTGCTTGCTTGCGCTTTGAGGTGCTTGAGGGCCGCCGGCGAGTTATTTCATGTCAACTTCCACGTCGAAGAGATTCCCTGTGGCGGGCACTACTACGTCGAGCACGACATCGAGTGGCCTGAGGGATCATTCGAAAAGTGTCAGGCTGCCGACGCAATACTACTGGGAGCGGTGGGACATGAAGTCGAGGGGAAGCCCGTCTTCACCAAGCCGGGCAAGCCTTATCCTGAACCCCAACTGGCCGGCTTCGCGCAAGTGATCGGGAATAGAAAAAAGCTCGACCTTTATGCGAATGTTCGACCGGTCAAGCTGTACCCTGGAGTCAAGCATAAGATTCACGGCAAGCTCACCCAGGTGTGGGAGCCGGACAAGGTCGACTACATCGTCATTCGGGAGAACACCGAGGATGCTTACACCGGCGAACTGGAAGTCATCGAAGACGGCCGGATCACCCCGATTCGAATCACACGTCGGGCGACCGAGCGCGTCGCGCGATTTGCTTTCAATCTGGCACGCCGGCGCAACAAACACAAAAAAGTTACGTGCGTGGACAAGTCGAACATCATTGGCGCCCACCGGTTCTTCCGCGACGTGTTCCGCGAAATAGGTGAGCGCGAGTTCCCCGACATAACTCTGGACTACGCATACGTCGACGCGTTCTGCCAGTGGCAGATTCGTAATCCGGAATGGTACGACGTGGTTGTCGCCCCTAATCTCCCGGGCGATATCATCAGCGACAACGGCGCCACAACGGCCGGAGGGTTGGGCCTGGCAGTAGGCGGAAACATCGGCGATGAACACGCGATGTTTGAGCCGATACACGGCAGCGCCCCGAAACACGCCGGCAAAGACAAGGCCAACCCGCTGGCGGCGATTCTCTCAATGCAAATGATGTTGGCCTGGCTTTCGACTCGACACAGCGATGACCGCCTCTCTCAAGCTGCACGGAAGGTCGAGGACGCCGTCGCCGCGGTGCTGCTGGAAGGCAAGACTCTCACCTATGATCTGATCGGCGAAGAGAAGGCCGCTCGGTGCAGCGAAGTGGGCGCCGCCGTTGAGGGGAAGTTGCGGATGATTCTTGAAAACTGAGAGAAGATGGAGTGAACAATGATAAGACAACCAAGGCTCAGAGCCGCTATTGTTGCCGTCATAGCGTCCGTTTTGCTTTTGTCGGCGCCAGCATTCAGTCAGGCGAAGAAGAAAAAGGCGCGCGCGTCTGAGGCCGTTTCGCCCCAGCGTCCGACCCTGTGGCACGACCCCGGCGCGGTTGAGAGCCTCGACTTCGTCAACGGACCCGGCGGAAAGAAGCATCTGCCAAAACCTCCGTTCACGTTTGTTGAAGAGGACACAGGAGGCACCAACCCAAAGGTCAAGGTAACCGACGCCGCCGGGCAGACATGGGGCGTGAAGTGGGGCTCGGAGATCCACTCGGAGGTCTTCGCCTCCCGGTTGGTTTGGGCCGCAGGCTACTATGTCGAGGCAGCTTACTTTGTTAAGTCGGGAAAGATCGCGGGAGTCAAACACCTCAGCCGCGCAAAGAAATATGTGGGGTCAGACGGCAGCTTCACCAACGCGAGGTTTGAACTGAAGGAGAAGGGAATCACCAAACAGACCGACACGGAAAGCTGGCGCTGGGATCAGAACCCGTTCGTTGGCACGCGGGAACTAAACGGTCTCAAAATAATGATCATGTTGACGTCGAACTGGGATCCCAAGGACCAGCGCGATTCCGAGTCGAACACTGCCATCTATATGAAGAAGAAGACCGGCGAAGTCACTTATGTCATGAGCGACTGGGGCGCCACAATGGGCAAGTGGGGAGGCGTCTTTTCTCGCGAGAAATGGGATTGCCCGGGCTTCTCGAGTCAAACCCGGAAGTTTGTCACAGGAGTCGGAGGGGGACTGGTCAAGTTCGGCTACGACGGAAAACGAGAGCAGGACATGCGCGAGGGCATCAGGGTGAGCGACGTGAGATGGCTGCTCGGTTACGTCGGGCGGATCACTGATGCGCAGATTCGAGCGGGGCTCGGCGCCAGCGGAGCGACCGCAGAGGAGATTGACTGCTTCACGACATCGATTCGCGACAGAATAAACCAGTTGAAGAACGCAGTTCGATAGCGTGCTCCCGCCCGGCTGTCGTGACGGCTGTCGGTTTGAGGCCGGGGTGGTGGAATTGCAGACACAGAGGACTTAAAAACCCGCTCAGAACCGCTCACTTGCTATGATCTGCCTCTATGCTGATCGAACCAGTTAATGATGTAACTGATTTTGGCTGCGTGATGGCTAGGTCTCCGCGCGATCCCGTGAGGTTCGCCGGGGACCCTAACCAAAACGGTCTCAATCTTCAGAAGCTTTAACGCCGTATAATATTGCTCAGATTCGGAGATGGGTGTTCGATAATCCTCTTCACCCGTTAGGACCATTGTCGGAGTCTTTACGTTCTTGACCACCGATAACAACGATCGCTTCTCATAATGCTCGACATTGTCCCATGGTAGTCCGGGGAACCAGTAGCGGCTAACAAGAATCGGAATGTCGCTGGTGAGGACGAAGCTGTACCAGTTAATAACCGGATAGACAGTAACCGCAGCCCGAAAGCGATTCGTGTGTCCGATTACCCAGCAGGTCAACACTCCCCCGCCACTTCCCCCGGTCACAAAGAGGTTGTCGGTATCGATGTTTCCCAGTTTTGCGATGGCGGCATCCACTCCGCTGTTCAAATCGTAGAAATCATCTCCGGGATACTTATAGTGAATCAGGTTGCCGAACTCTTCTCCATAGCTAGTGCTACCTCGTGGATTGACATAGATTACGACGTAGCCCCGAGCAGCCATCAACTGCTTTTCCATATCGAAACGCGGCCCGTAGTTGGCGAACGGCCCTCCGTGGATCTCCAAAATCAGCGGATATTTCTTTGTTGACTCGAAGCCGGGCGGCTTGATAATCCATCCCTGAATCTTTCGTTGATCGAGTGAGGAGTTGTACCAGAACTCTTCCACCTCGCCGAGTTTCTTGGCTCCCAAGACATCCGCGTTAACAGCCGTGATGACTCTGCTCTGCGGCTTGCCTGCAATGCTCGCAGCGGCAATGTCTCCGGGAAGCCTGGAGTCGGTGTAGGTAAAGGCGAGACGCGAATTCCTTGAAACGCTGTAGGACGCTCCGAAGCTATAAGCGCTGGCGCCCGCCCCCACGTCATCTGCGAGCAGTCTCATTTCTCCTTGAAGATTGCAGAAATCGATTTGGGTTCGTCCGCGATCATCGTGCAACACGAAGATTCCCGTGTTGTCGGAGAGCCATCGCGGGGTTGAGTAGTCTCTGTCTCCGTAGGACTCCTTCGGCAAAACATGTGGACTGGTGCCGTCGCGATTCATTACATAGAGCTTTGTGACCTGATACCCTTGATACTTGTCGTCGTACCCAAGATAAGCAATGTACTTCCCGTCAGGTGAGATGGCAGGCGAGTGATCGGGACCCCTGCGATTGGTCAACGCCTTTATGGTCCCTTCGGCTATGGAGAGTTCATATATCTCGGTGTCAAACTGCTCGTACTCATAATCCGGTCTGCGATTGGCGGTGAGTAACAAGTACTTGCTGTCCGGTGTCCAGACTGGATCCTGCGGCCCAAAGCCGCCTTGTCCATGGTTGAAGTTTCCGCTCGACAGTTGGCGTGGCGTACCTCCCTCCGCGGGCAGGATAAACACGTGTCTAAATCCGGGCTTCAAATAACCAATGTCGTTGAAACGGTAGACCAGCCTGTCTGTGACAGTGGCAGGTTCCGCCCACTTTGCCCCGGGCGGCGCGGCAGGCATCGTCCCGATGTTTGCGGGAGGCGCAGGAACTGCGGCAGTGAAAGATATGAGTCTGCCGTCTGGAGAGAAATTGATCCCGCTCGGAGGGGTTTGTAAATTCGTCAGCTTCGCTGTCTGGCCGGTGTCCATCCATCGCTCGAAAATCTGAGGCGAACCGGAACGATCAGAAACATAAATAATACGCGTGCCATCCGATGACCATCGCGGAGAAGTATCATTAAAATTTCCTGTGGTCAGCGGCCGATTATTCGTTCCATCGAAGTTAATGATCCATAGGTTAGAATATCTCTTGTCAGTCATGATGTCGCTGAACTGACGCACGTAAATGATCTTCTCGCCATCGGGCGAAATCTGAGGATCCGTGGCTATCTCCATATCGAAGATGTCCGATACCGCAAGCCGATCAGATCTTTGTTGCGCAACCGTGGGCGATGAATAGCAGACCAGGGCAAATCCGATCGCGGCGAGCACTCGCGAGCAACGACGAAGCATAACGCACCTCCATTTCCGGCGATCTATAACTAGTCCGCGCCCGCAGTAAGTTTCTCCTGCGTTTCGATTCCTATGACCAACAGTTTGGTTGAGTGTGTGGCGGGTTATATCCTGCGCGTTCGTACTAAGTCAAGAAGACTCCAGGAGAAATCGGAGCCCACAGGGCATCGCGCGTGCTATGCTTCGCAATGAGTCCACTTCATACGAGGGCACCGCTCACGTCGGGCTCGAAGAATTCGGGGAGGAAGTGGTCTACCCGGAGAAGCCCGCGGCGTGTCAGCGCGATCGTGTCATTGTCCCGATCGAGCAAACGCTCCTCGCTCAGCCGTTCAAAAACGGGCTGAAACTCGTTCCAGATATCGACCGCGAATTTCCCGCGAAAGTACCGCGCATCAAGAACGCCGGTCTTGAGTTGAAGAACCATTTCGCGTATGAGCCTCTGTTTCGGCGTCATAGGCAGCGCGCGGCGGATAGGCAGTAGACCGGCATCGAGGAGGCTAAGGTACTCTTCGAAGCTGTGCGCGTTCTGGAAATGCACGCCGCCGAAGTGCGAGAACGAGGAGACGCCGAGTCCGATCATGTCCCCGCCGTGCCAAAGCGCATCGGTATAGATGAACCGGCAGGGCTTCTTCGTCGTCGCGATCCCGTAGGCGCTCGCGACGCGGTAACCGCGCTCTTCGAACTGTTCAAAGGCGTAGCCAACCCGGCGCCGCTTCGTGGGCCAGTCAGCTAGGGGTGAATCGAGACCGTTTTGAAGCTGCTGCGAGATGATCGCATTAGGCGGCACTTCCATTTGGTAGATAGTGACTGAATCAGGCTCGAGTTCAATCGCGCGCCGAACCGTGTCACGCCACTTGTCTTCCGTATCGCCCACCATGCCGGCCATGAGATCAAGATTGACCTGCCCGAAATCAACCTCGCGGGCCCACTCGTAGGCGCGGTAGATCTCGGGCGAGAGATGGGGCCGGCCGTTGGCCTTTAGAACGTCATCGCTGAAGTGCTCGACGCCGAGGCTCAACCGCGTTACTCCGATCTCCTTGATCGTCTCGAGCTTAGGTTTTCGCAAGGTGCCGGGCTCGCACTCGAACGTGACCTCTTCGGCATTGTCCCATTTAACGTGGCGATTGAGACCATCGACAAGGTAGTGCAGTTGCTTTTGGCTGATGTAGGAAGGCGTGCCGCCTCCAAAGTACGCGAACCGAAGCTGCCTGCCTTGAAGAGCGGGCGTGCGGCCATAGATTTCATTCTCGTGAATCAATGCATCAAGGTAACGGTTGATCTCGGCAGCGTTCTTGTCGGTGTAGACTTTGTAGTAACAGAACGTGCAGCGCTTACGGCAAAATGGAATGTGTAGATAGATACCGAGCGCATCCTGGGTGCGCGGGGGCTGGTTCAGCGCCTCAATCGCGTGAGGAACGTATTCCGGCTGCCAGCGCGAGTACGGCGGATAGTTTGAGACAAAATAACCGCCGACCTCGGTCTTATTTTTGGACGTGTCAGTCATCATTGAACCCCTAAGGAGATCTAACCGCGACTCCTCGGGGTGGGAGCCATTCTAACAACTGCCTGTAGTCGTTGCACGCCCCTTCGGTGTAGCTTGAGGCTGTGATGAGCTTCAGCACCCGATGGCGTTGAGCACGAGCATCAATAGTGAAAGGCTCACGTAAGCCACGCCGCCCTCATGGAGCACCATCAGTACTGCTTCGTCATTGCCTGAACCAACCAAGCCCTTCGCAGTCCGAAAACGCATATCGGTACTCTGGGTTTTGTTCTCCTTTTCTTTCGCTACTTCTGCACATTCACTTGCTGCCCGACAGCCGCAATGTTCACTTGCAGCGGATTTACTAGTCGTTACAGGCAGAATGTAGCGACGCAGATCGCGTGGCTGGCCAGCCGCACCGGGACTTCTCTATGCTTGCGGAAAGACTTTGTGCTAGATTCCCTGCGGAGCGATCCGACAAGACTGAAACAGCAGCAAAAAGCAGCCTACGCGCTACGGTATCCGCTACACTGCCAGAGCCAATCTCCGACAGTGTTATGTAACTTGTTGAATGAAACCGCATGCCGGGGTGGTGGAATGGCAGACACAGAGGACTTAAAATCCTCTGGCTCGCAAGGGCCGTGCGGGTTCGAATCCCGCCCTCGGCATACAACTTCGCGCTCCTCGTCGAGCCCGCCAAACTGAGTCAACCGGCATGTCATGTGATCGACCATATTCACTTGACCGATGAAGAAGAACCGTCGCATTGTGCTATTGATTTCGGTCGTTCTGCTGATAGCGCTTCTCGGGCTCGCATTCACATCCAACCTGATTGATTTTCCGGTCTATTACGCTGCCGGTCGTTCATTGCTGAGCGGTCGCACTGACCTCTATTCGCCCGACTTCGCGCTGGGCCGCGTGATGGACTATCGCTATCCGCCTTTTTTTCTGCTCGCGATGCTGCCCCTTTGTTTCTTACCGTACTCGATTGCGGCATATGTCTGGTACCTGCTCTTGGCGGCCGCGGCAGTGGGATGCGTGATCATCGCCGGACGCGCTTTTTCGATGCCGCGGCGTCCGTTCGCGGCGTGGGCTGCGGTAGCGCTCTCAGTCGTTCAATATTTCGTCATGGCTTTGCACTACGGCAACGCACACTTGCTTGTGGTGTTTCTCCTCTTCGCATCTATGTACCTGGTACTCAGGCAGCGAGATGCTCTTGCAGCGGCGCCGCTCGCACTGGGGATCTCGATCAAGCTGACACCCGCGTTGCTACTCCCGTATTTTGTGCTGAGGAAAAGGTGGACCCTTCTTCTCGCGGTTTGTTTGTTTGTGATCGCAATCAACGTGATTCCGTCGCTGTACTTTGGCTTCAGTCGAAACAATGAGCTTTTGGGGACCTGGTGCAAACACGTCGTGGCAAGCCAGGAGTTTCACGAGCAGAACGGCCCCATCAATCTTTCGCTAAAGGGGCAACTGAGACGCTACTTCTCGGAGATCGACTATTCGCAGCGAGTTGACGGGGACATTCGATATCCCACTTTTAACATCGCCAGTTTCTCTTACGAACGCATCGACCAGGGCTGGATTGTCATTGCGACGCTGCTGTTCGCCGCCGGTCTATGGCTCATATACGACGTGTCACGCGGGTCTCTGCTGATAAAAGATCAACATAGAAGCCCGACAATGGCGCGTGCGGTCTCACTGGAAATCGGTCTGATGATATGTCTGACGCTGCTGGTGGGTCCGCTTACATCGAAGATCTACTTCATCGCGTTGCTTTGGCCGGTTGCGTGCCTGGCGAGCTTCGCCGCCGGGGATGATGGTCCTGCGGGCAGGTTTGCGGGAAGGATCCTGGTGGCGGTGGCAGTGGCTAATTCTGTTTTGCCCTTGCTGCCCGGACGCCTGGTTCAGAGATGGCTGCTTGTCCTTGGTGTTGACTTCTACGTGAACTGTTTGCTGATGATTGCGCTGGGATACGCTCTGGTTGTCCAGGCTCGCGCGTTTCGAACGCGATTCGGCGAACAGCAAACACCAGCCCCGTCAGAAGCCAGAATGCCATGACCACTTCGCCGTCGCCGAAGTTGAAGTGCGCCAGCGAACTCACGTTGAATGCAGCAAGCGCCCCTAATCCTCCAAGCGCGATCCCGCGCGATTGCCACATACTCACCGGACTAAGCGAGCGAATTATCCGCCACGTCTCTACGGCAAAGATGGCCATAAAGGAGTAGTAAAAGACTAGCGCGAGCAGGCCCCACCAAACTGCGACCTGTACGGGTGTGGAATGGAAGTGGCCCGGAGGCAATCTGCCCTCGTCGTAGAGACCCAGGCTAGCCTTTAGTTTGCCCTCGCTCCCCTTGCCTATACCCAGCAGCGGATTGTTCTTGATGACTCCGAAGGCCTCGCGCCAGACCTCGAGGCGATATGCGGTGCTGCCCTCCTCGGGATCGAACAGCGACACTCCGCGTGAACGCTCGACTGCGACCAGCGCCAGAGGCAGTATCACCAGAACTCCGAGGGTCGATATTATTAGCACTCGCCGGCGGCTGCTTGCCAGCGCCATAACGGCAATGCTTACGGCCAGCCCGGTGAGTGCCGCGCGCGTCGATGTCAGGATAAGCGTGGGCACCAGCAAAGCGATTGAAGCGCATAAGAACCAGGTCAACAGGCGCCGCTTCCCGGGCGCCGCAATCAACAACCCGACTGTTAGCGAAGCGATTAACTGGAGCACTTCGGCGTAGGTCTCGTAGTGGCTGTAGAATCCGCTTATCCGGAAGCTTCGACCCGGAGAGGTGGTTATCCCAAGCCGTTCGACACCTAGGCCGCTCGCATCCTTCACCGCTCGCCTCGGTATCGAAGCGTCGATAACCGCGTCCTTCCTCTGGAGCTTTATTTGCAGACGGCCGCGACGCGAATCGATGATCTGAGACAGCTCTTGGGGCGTGTTGACTGCTTGATCATCCGCTTCGAGGATCACGTCGCCGATTTGAATCGTGTCGTTGGCGAACGCGCTGTTCGGATTGATTGCGTCGATTCGAAGCCCGCGCCCAGCCGCTAGCTTCGAACCACTATAAGCTACGTTGACCAGACAGGAGAGCACGAGCGCCACGGCCAAAAGGGTCGCGAATCTGACGCTCTTGACTTTGGTGCTGACAAAATAGAACGCCAGAAAGAAAGCCGGACTTCGCAATCCCTTTATGCTCACCGCGGGATCATAAGAGAAGAATGATGAGACGACGCAACAGGCGAAGAAGCCAAACAGGGCGACGTCAACAGGTGTCTTCAGTTTCCGAAAGCCTCGATTCGCCGCGAGCTGGACCCCCCAGGCAACCAGCCCCAGCAGATATGACCCCTGAGTCAAAGCGATCGAATGAGGTGTGAATATCGCGTATGTGACCAGCGAAAACGAGATCACCCAGTCGGTATAAGTCTGGACTCCTGCCCAGCGCAGGCTCCCGTCGGTAACCAGGTTGCTTCTGAGGATTTCAGTGAATTTTCCGACAAGACCTCTGGCAGGTTTGACCTCCCGCTGGAAGCTCTCTGGAGGCGGGTCGCAAACAGTATCCTTTATCAAAATCCTGGAACCTCGGCGCTAGTCTCCATTCGGACGAATCGAACGCGTGGAAGGCACCATTCTATGACGCGATTCCACGGCAAATCAATGCAATCGCAACTGGCGATTCAGGCGACGACTTCGTCATTTGGTTCGATGGCGCTAACCTTGACCCATCCATGCCTTTAAGGTAGCCTGAATTGGCAGTGTTTGGTTGCCAAGCGTATTGACGTAAACAAGTTCAGTTTGGGGGTGTAAACACATGAGTTCAGATTCGAGCGGCGGAAGTAGCGCGGCTGAGAGCGTCAGGCAAGCATTCGCGAACCTGTCTGTCGCCGATAAGGTCTCAACTCTGATACGAATAGAGCTTGATATGTTGGGTGACACAGTGGAGTGTGTTGTTGCCGCGGCGTCGAAGGCGGTTGATGAAATCGCAAACGCCTGCCGCAACGACTCAGGGTCCACCAGCTCGGATGCCGGTCAGCCGGCGGCGAATTGATTCCGCGTCATCATACCCGCCGAGGAGCATTACCATGAGCGAGAGTTTTCAGTTGCGCGATCCACTTTTCAGACTCATTGTGCGGTTCAGCAACGGCGAGACGATCCAGCACATGTCGACTGATCCAATAGATTCGCGAGCGATAGCGCCTGAAACAAGGTACGCCGTCATAAGCTCGTTCTCCCTACAGAATCCCACCGTCTGCTCGGACGTGACGGTGGTGAACCTTGAAGACGTTACCTTCATCAAAACGGAACGAGTGACGCTGGAACAACTTGCCGCTGAGCACAGAATCGGTATTCGGTCGGCGGGAGTATCGGCGGCCGAAGACAGACTGCCCAAAAGTTTGGCGCAGCTCAAGTTCATTTAGCCTCAGTTCTGCCGAGGGTGTCCCAATGTCAACCGGAGTGGACCTCAATCGAAAAACAGCCATCGCTCGTCTTCTAGTGCTTTCCTTTGCTCTTACCGCGGGATGTCACGGGCAGTCTACCAGAGTTGCGGCCGATCGGAACCCGACTTCGTCAGACAAGACGAAAGAATGCGATGCCGCTCGCGCGTACGATCACGTAAAAAGGCTGGTCGCGCTTGGTCCTCACGCTTCCGGATCGGAAGCCATCAAGAAAGCCCAGGCGTTCATCGAAGCAGAGCTCAAGAGTTATGGTCTGTCGGTCAGCGCCGATGAGTTCAACGCCGCCACTCCGCGAGGGCCGGTGCCGATGAAAAACATCATTGGAGAATTGCGCGGCGAAAAACCGGACATAGTTTTGATTACCGGCCACTATGACACGAAGCTTCAGGACGGATTCGTCGGCGCCAACGACGGGGGCTCTAGCACGGCTGCCGTGTTGGAAACCGCGCGTGTGCTTTCGAAATCAAAGCCTGAATACACCCTTTGGTTCGTTCTATTCGACGGCGAAGAAGCGATTGTGGATTGGAACGCGATGGGGGGCAGGGACAATACGTATGGTAGCCGGCATCTAGCGGCGAAACTAAAAGCAGACGGAACCCTCAAGGGAGTGAAGGCTCTGGTCCTGTTCGATATGATCGGCGACAGAGAGCTGGACATCAAGCGCGAAGGTGAGTCGACTCCGTGGCTCGTTGACGCGATTTGGAAGACCGCGCGGTCTCTCGGCTATCAAAGACATTTTCTTGATAGCGAACAATTCATCTCGGATGATCACCTCCCGTTTCGAGACGCCGGCGTTCCGGTTGTCGATCTCATCGATTTCAACTATGGCCCTCAGCATTCTTACTGGCACACTAATCTCGATACGCTCGACCACGTCAGCGGAGAGAGCATAAAGATCGTCGGCGATGTGGTGATTCGATCTCTTCCTGAGATTTTCAAACGCTTGAATGCAAACCCAGGCACCGGGCGTTGAGATTGCTGCGGGTCAATTCTTCAACGTTTTTTGGCGCCGAAATCTCGCAGCGCCCGGCCGCTGGTTCGTTTTATTGTAATCTCCCGTGTCCGTTCTGTTTCGCGCGAGCTTGTATCTCGATCCGGTGGCTGTAATCTGCCAATGCACCAATCACGTGCTGCCTTAAACGCGTGAGCCGCAATCTCGTGGAGGTCATCTCGAGCAGGCTCTGCTTTACATCGTTATCAATCGGCAGGGCTGACGATATCAGGAGCGAGAGAGCTTCCGGGTCCTCCGGCAAGGCGAGATCAAAAGTAGCAGCCGGTTCGTCGAGAGCTTGCGCCGCTGCAAGAAACTCTTTGCATTTATCCAGCACGCTGGCGAATGTCTCAGGCAGGTCTTCGTCAGCCTCCAGATCATCGGCGAATGGTTTGACCCTTGCGATGACAAACGGCGTCACCTGATTCACTCCAACGACTCGGTACCGCACTGTGCCGATAGAGATGACGTTCATCCTTCCTTCTTCAAGAGGCATCACCGCGTGAATCTTTGCAACGCAACCGACGCTGCCCGGGTCAGGCGGAGTCTCGCGAGCGACTGACGCATCGTTTCGATAGGAAAGCCCAAACATGTTTCCGTTTTCGGTAGCAAAGCGCATCATTTGTTTGTACCGATCTTCGAAGATGTGGAGCGGCAGGACTGCGCCGGGGAAGAGAACTGTCGCAAGCGGAAAGATCGGAAGCTTTTCCAGATGTTCCGTACCCTCTGACACGATGATGGAATTGTACCATGTCGAGCGTCGGCGGTTGCATCCGCATTTCGGTTCGCTGAAGTGCTGACCGGTGCCCTTGGTATTTGACCGAATAACCCTGTGGGCATACTCTAACCCGGTATCGCGAAATCAAACATCAAGGCGAGGTGGAACACATCTAATGACACGTGCGCTCGTCACACTGACCGTTCTGGCTCACTTCGTGATCGTGGTGCTTCATGGTCGTGCCCATACAAAGTTAGGGATTGAACTGAGCACCTGGCAGACCGGCTACGTTGTGCTAGTGATTGTCTTGATGCCGCTCGCAGCCGCGATGCTGGTGTGGACACGTCACGCTAGATTGGGCCTCGTGTTACTTGCAGTGTCGATGGCCGGCTCGCTGGTCTTCGGAGTCTACTTTCATTATTTGGCGGTGTCGATGGATCACGTTTCGCACCTCCCGCCCGGAGACTCGCAAGGTTTGTTCCGGCTTACGGCGATGCTGTTGGCAGGGATGGAAGCGGTTGGCCTGGCGGTAGGGATTGCTGGTCTAATAGGAAGCGCTGCTCGAACTCAGTCCCAACGGTAGGCGGCCGACCCAGGGCTCACCGTCTGCGACGCCGCCCTGGCGGATCGGTTCCTCGCGTGAGGCAAACGCCAAAGAGAGGTTCTGTCCACAATCACTAGGTCATCTATTGAAGCAGCGCACGCCTGGAGGCGCCACTTGCGAAAGCTACGCATTGGAATCATCGACCTCGTCAGCAAAGGTCCGACTCGAGCGTTATTTGCACGCGTCATGAACGCCAATTTTGCCAGCATCATGCCGCAAGTCATTGCGGTGTGGTGCGAAGAAGAGGGACACGACGTCACGCTCGTCTGTTATACCGGTTTTGAGCCTCTGGTCGAGGAGTTACCTGAGGATCTAGACCTTGTGTTCATCGGCGCGTTCACCGAGGCTGCGCAACTGGCATATGCGCTGAGCAACCTGTTCCGCTCGCGGGGCGCGGTAACAGTACTCGGCGGTCCCCATGCCCGCTGCTACCCATCGGACGCAGTGAAGTACTTCGACTACGTCCTGGGATTCACCGATAAGGCGGTAGTCGGTGACGTTTTACGGGACGCCGCCCAGCATCGGCCAATCGGCGTACACCTGGCAGCCAGACAGCAGCCAACGTCGCTGCCTGGAGTACGCGAGCGGTGGAAATTCATCGAGCCCACTCTTGAAAAAGCGCCGCTCATCAAACTGGTTCCGATGCTCGGCAGTCTGGGGTGTCCGTACACTTGCAGCTTTTGCATAGATTCGGTCGTTCCCTATCAGCCGCTGAACTTCGATGTAATGAAGGAGGACTTACGCTTCCTCTTACGAAAGTTTCATCGGCCACTTGTGGGCTGGCACGATCCCAACTTCGGCGTTCGATTCAACGACAGCATGGACGCGATTGAGGAGGCGGTGCCTCCGGGCAGCATAGAGTTCATTGCCGAGAGTAGCCTGTCACTGCTCTCGGAGCCGCGTCTGCAGCGGCTCAAGCGAAATGGATTCAAGGCGCTGCTGCCCGGGATCGAATCGTGGTACGACCTGGGCGTCAAATCGAAGACCGGTAAGGCGAGGGGGATGGATAAGGTCCGTCAGGTCTCCGAACACGTCAACACGATCTTGCGGTATCTGCCGTACGTACAAACTAACTTCGTGTTGGGACTCGACGTGGACGAAGGAACAGAACCTTTTGAGTTAACAAAACGATTTGTGGACCAGGCGCCTGGCGCGTTTCCCGGCTATTCGCTGCTCACCGCGTTTGGACAAGCCGCACCCCTCAACCTCGAATACCAGCGCGCCAACCGTGTTTTGCCATTCCCGTTCCAATTCCTGAACAACAATCAAGCCATCAACGTGAAGCCTAAGAACTATTCCTGGACCGAGTTCTACGAGCATGTTATCGAACTGACAAAGTATACTTATTCGTGGCGTGCGATCATGAACCGCTTCAGGGCAAGCAGGGGGATGATCCCGCGTTGGATGAACGTCGTGCGGGCAATTTCATCGGAAGGCTTTGGCAGGATCAAGTACCACTCTGAAGTTCTGCGGCGGCTCAATACGGATACCCACATGCGCCGCTACTTCGAGCAGGAGACAACCGAGTTACCGGAGTTCTATGAGGAGTTGGCGCGAAAGGAGCTGGGACTGCTGTGGGAGTGGCTGCCGGATGGGGCAATGCATCACGACCCCAATGCCTATCTCAAGTCGGTCGCTGGTTGACTTGGGGATTTAGCGTTGACCTCTAGTTTGATGGTTCGCTGCCGGCCACGGCAACGTGCAAAGCGCGCAAACTACAATCCGATGTAAGTTAGTGAAAACAGAACGCGGGCGAAGTAGCGGAATATTGACTGCAAAAAATCGCTATGTTAGTTTCGACCCAGATGATAACTGGCTTCAATACTGACGTAAAATACGAAGGCCACGTCTATCACGTGCAAACCGAAGATCGCGGAAAAGAGAATCCAATCCTTGAATCTCTGGTCTACGTCGGCGGAACGATCGTCGCAAAGAAACTCACTTCTTATTCCGATCAACTGGTGGAGGGCGCCGGTGAAGACGCGATAGCAGCTCTGCTCAAGCGACAGCATCAGGTGGTAATCGCTGCAATAAAAGCCGGGAGAATTGAAGAGCTCATAAGCCATACTCGAAGGCAGCACGCTGGCGTTGAGCCTCGTAAGAAACGAGCGACTGGAGCCCTGGCAAAGGCACAGGCGAAATCGGCTCCGAGCTCGCCAAAACAATCCAGGCCGGCCCGAACCGTCTCTGCGCCGCCGCCGGCTGCGGTTGTGCCGGGATCGACCCCGACTCCGCCCCGTAGCCCAGGAAGCCCTGAGGCCAGCGCGCCCGCGAGCGTGAGACGCGGCGATACGGGCGGATTGAACCTCGATTCGGTTATCGCCGATTATATGAAACGGAGCTCCGGCGAAGCCCGGCTCGATGTGAAGGTGGTGACACCCGACGTCTTTACCGCCGGTAAGAATGTAGGCTTGCGAGTTCAGGTTACCAGGGAATCAAGGCCGGAGTTTGAAGCGATCGTGACCGTTAAGATCATCGGAACCGCGTTCAAACCCCAGGTGTTCATCGGCCGCGTCGGCGGGGACGGAGTTGCCGCGTTCAGTCTGGCTCTTCCGGCATTCACCACTGGAACCGCGGCAATCGTGATCGAGGCGCAGTCCAGCAGGGGACGCGGTGAGCTGAAGAAACTCATCAGACGTGCGTGAATAGTGTTGGAAGGAGTCAGTTGATAATCATTGTCAACGGGAGCGAGACCCACGTGGTTGACGGGACTGGCATCAGCGATTTGATCGAGTCGCTCAAGTTGAACCCCGAGCGGCTTGCTGTCGAATTGAATAAGAGGATCATTCGACGCGCCAACTGGGACTCGACAAGCTTTTCAGAAGGTGACAGAGTAGAAATCGTACAGTTCGTTGGCGGAGGAGCAGGATCTCAGTGACAATTGATTGGTGATCAGTGATACGTGATAGCGTGACCGTTTAGACGGATCGAAAACCGCGGCTCCGGTAACCAATCAAAAATCGGAAGAGAGTATGACAGATGCCCTCATAATAGCTGACCGTCAGTTTAGCTCCCGTTTGATTCTAGGTTCGGGCAAGTATCCGAGTCTCGAGCTAATGGCAAAATCGCTCGAGGCATCGGGCACGGAGATGGTGACCGTAGCCGTCCGGCGCGTCAACCTTACGGATCGCTCAAAAGAGTCGCTGCTCGACTACGTCGATACCAAGAGGTATCACATCCTTCCGAACACAGCGGGATGTTATTCGGCTGAGGAGGCAATCCGAACGGCGATGCTTGCGCGCGAGGTGCTCGACAACAACTGGATCAAGCTCGAGGTAATCGGCGACGAGAACACCCTATTCCCGGACAACCAGGGGTTGTTGGAAGCGACGGCCGCGCTTGTGAAGGAAGGCTTCGTCGTGTTGCCTTATCTCAACGACGATCTGATCGTCGCTCGAAGGTTGATCGACGCGGGCGCCTCGGCGGTTATGCCGTTAGCCGCGCCGATCGGGTCTGGACTCGGGATTCAGAACTTCACCAATCTCAGAATCCTGCGTGAGAAGATTTCCGAAGTGCCGCTGATCGTCGACGCCGGAGTCGGCACGGCGTCAGACGCCACGCTCGCGATGGAGCTTGGGGTCGATGGGATTCTGATGAATACGGGGATCGCCGGGGCTCGCGACCCGATCGCAATGGCCGAGGCAATGAACCACGCAGTCAAAGCGGGGCGGCTCGCGTTCAAGGCCGGGCGCATTCAGAGGAAACTCTACGCTTCGGCTTCAAGCCCTGTCGAAGGGCTGGTCTCGTAGGTTGGTCATCTACCCGGAGAGCAACACTAATCGTGGCCTGCACCCTCAGGTTCGAGCGAAGGCTTGTAAAAGACGGCTTTAGCGCCGTCGCGGGAGCCGATGAAGTGGGTCGCGGGGCCCTTGCGGGTCCTGTCGTAGCGGCGGCGGTCATCTTGAACCACAAGCGCGTACCCAGGGGAATTAATGACTCCAAACAGCTCACAAGGCTTCAACGTGAGGGGCTTGCGGAAGAAATCCGGGAACGAGCAGTCGCGTATTCCATCGCTCGAATCGAGCATACGGAGATCGATCAAATCAACATATTAAGGGCGTCTTTACGCGCCATGGCGTTGGCAATAAAAGCATTGCGACCCCTTCCTGACTATGTTCTAATAGACGGGCATCAGACGGTCCCCGATCTAGCCTGCCCCCAGTCGACAATTGTCAAAGGTGATTGCCTGTCAGTGTCCGTCGCCGCCGCTTCGATAGTGGCGAAAGTAGCGCGCGATCAGTGGATGAGAGAGTATGACGAGCAGTATCCGGGCTACGACTTCGGTTCGCACGCCGGATACAATACTCGCGCGCACCAGGAAGCCATCGCGAGGCTCGGACCATCGGCGATTCACCGGCTGACCTTTCGCGGCGTGCTCTTCTCGCAACCCTCGCTGGACTTCAGCGCCGAGCCAAGATAAGACGCCGCTGTCATCGCTTCTAAGCCAGAACTAGAGCACCCCGCCCCTTAGCAAGATGTTGCAAGCCACAAGGCGTTCTCCTCGGGAGGGGTTTATGTCACTAAACAAATCAAAGGCGCTGCGAACCGCGGAGAAGTACGTGCTGCAAGGGAAGATACCCGCGGCGATTGACGAGTATCGCAAAGTGGTCAGCGCCGACCCGGGCGACCTCACTACCATCAACACGCTTGGGGATCTCTACGTTCGCGCAGGCAGAATTCAAGACGCCATTGCAAACTTCTCGCGCATTGCAGACAGCTATCGCGAAGGCGGCTTTACTCTCAAAGCGATCGCAATGCTCAAGAAGATATCGAAACTCGACCCCACGAACATCGATACTTCGATGAAGCTTGCGAATCTATATTCCCAGCAGGGCCTGTTGGTCGAAGCCCGACAGCAATATCTGCAGGTTGCCGATGCCTATGCTCGCGCCGGACAAACTCGCAAGGCGCTTGAAGCCTATCAGAAGATAGCCGACCTTGACCCATCCAACACCTCGGTCCGAATGAAGCTGGGCGAAATATATTCTCGTGAGAGCATGACCGAGCAGGCTCACGAAGCGTTCATAATGGCGGGCAACGAGTTCCTGCGCAAAGGCGATAGCGAGCAGGCGCTGAACGCCAACCTGAAAGCAATAGTCATCAATCCCGACAGCCGCCAGGCGCTGACCGCAATCGCTACCATATACACTCAGCAAGGCCAGATAGATCGCGCGATCAACATTCTATGCGAAGCATTCGAAAGGAATCCTGGCGATGTCGAGTTGCTCACTATACTGGGCCGCACATATTTGTCAGCCGGGATGATGGACGACGCTGAGCGGACCTTTCTCAGTCTGGTCGAGTTGGACAAGAACCGATATCACTACCTGCTCGAGGTTGGCAGGAGGTTCCTGCAGATAGGCGACCTGGACCGCGCGGCCGAGCAGATCGACGGTTCGATAGAAGTGCTGATAGCCAAGCGCGAAGAGGACAAGGCAATCGACTTTCTTCGGCGGGTGCTCGACCGCGACATAAACCACGTCGGCGCACTCAAGCGACTGGCTGAGATCTTCCTGCGCATACGTGAAGATCACAACCTCATCGCCACGCTGAATTCACTGGTTGAAGCGGCAATGCGCAATGGCGAAGACGTTGAGGCCATCGCAGCACTCAAGGAACTCTCCAGGCTCGAGCCGGACGAGCCGTTGCACCTTCAGCGTCTTTACAACCTTGGTGTGAAAGACATTCTCGATGGCGACTCGCACGATGTCGTTCGAGCAACCGGGCCGCTCGACTATCGATCTGCGGTTTTTGACGATGCGTTCGTGATCAGACAGATCTCTGAGGCTGAGATTCTCGCGGGCCACGGACAGGTTGATCACTCGGTCGAGATACTTACCGAGATCCTGCGCCACGCGCCGGAAAACGTTCAGGTCCACATGAAGCTCAAGGACATCTACTTGCGCGCGGGGATCATGGACAAGGCCGCCGAGCAGTGTCTCGAGCTCGCCCGTATTCACGACGGCCGTGGCGAATCGGCCCGCGCAAGTGACTTTTCGGCGGAGGCGCGCCAACTCAATCCGCAATTGGATTCCGCCCCAGGAGAGTCGCTTGAATGGGAGGTGGGCCAGGCCCCTCCCTTTGTCGAAGAGCTTCACGCGCCGGCAAGCCCGGTATCAAGCAACGGCGATGGGGGATTTGAAGTACGCGACTCACCCGGGGTCGACTGGAGTAGCTATCAGACCGGCGCTTTGGCGGACAGCTTCGTTACTTTGCCCGAAGAGCTGGCGAGTTCAGCCGGCATCGCATCTGACGCGGACTCGAACCACCATCCCGTTGCTCAAACCGGCGACGGGTTCCGATACAGCAATACCCTCATCGGCGACGTAAGTGATCGGGTTCGCGATGGCGGGCCCGACGACGCCGCCATGTTCAATTCCGCGAGCTTGCTGCCGTCCGACACGATGCCCAGGATGCTCCGTGATGAGCTTGAAGGAATAGACTTCTATATCGCCCAGGGCTATTCCGACATCGCGCGAGACACTCTGGACAGATTGCGAGACGAGAACGGCAATCATCCCGAGATCCTCGCTCGCTATAAACGCCTGGGGGTCAGCCTCGATTCACTGTCCGAAGCGCCCGATGCCGAATACATCGAACCAGCGCCCGTCGAGTATGTTGAATCAAACATAGCCGACGACTCAATGAACGAGGCTATGTATTCGCCGGAGGTCGACGATTCAGCTTCCTTGCAAGAGGAGAGCTCATACGTGTCAGCGGGGCTCAGGCCATCAGTCGAGGAAGCGGCCTACCTGAGCGATGCCGAAAACGAGTCGGCGCTCGAGCAAGACGGCGACGCCGAGGCCGTCGATAAACCGTTCATCATACAAAAGGAGTCGGGACCGCTGTACCCGGACCTCCTGGTTCAGCTCAATACGAGCGACCTGTTGAACCAACCGGCCTTCGAGGCCTTGCGCCCGGTGCTCTCTCCGCCACTGGCGCCAGTCGACCAGATCATCGGGACCGGTGATCTCATCGAATCAATCGTGTCGAACATAGAGAGTACCTTTGACGCGATACATCGTGCAGACGAACCGGTACTTGAACCGATTGAGCCTGTTGCAGAGCCGGCGGCGCCGGTCGAGTCTGAATCGACTGGTGAAGAAAGCGAACAGGAGCCGCCCAGCCTGGCAGAGCCGGGCCCGGATGCCGAACAGTCGCGAGAAGCGCGCTCGGCGAGCGACGAGCTCCGGGAGATTTTTGACGAGCTGAAGGAAAAGACGAGCGATCTGAAACCGCTGCTGGACTTTGAGACGCACTACAGTCTCGGGCTTGCATACAAGGACATGGATCTGCTGGACGATGCGATCTCAGAGTTCCAGATGGCGTTCCGAACCGCCGGGGTCAATGAACCAGAGGGCGACTTCATCCAGTGTTGCAACATGCTTGGTGTGTGCTTCAAGCGAAAGCAGATGCTTAAGGTGGCGATAATGTGGTTCGAGCGCGGGCTCAAGATACCAAACAGGTCGGAGGATGAGCACCAGGCTTTGAGATTCGAGATCGGGCTCTGCTATGAAGAAATGGGCGAGATCGATAAGGCGCTTGAAGTGTTCACGCACGTTTACGGAATCGATGTCAACTATCGCAAGGTGGGAGAGAAGATAAAGGAGTTGCAGGCGGCGAAGGCGTAGCATAGACTTTAGTCGGTGTTTGATGGCGTTTTGTTCCTGGCGCGCAACACAGATTGAAGCCTGTACTTACTTTATGTCCGTCAAGCTGACAATCGTCTTTTTTATCCTGATCTGTTTCGAGATTGGTATTCTGCTGGTCATCCTTCCCTGGATTCCGAGTCCGTCCTGGAACGAGAACTACCTGCTCGTGCTCGCCGCCGACAGAATGCATTGGCCGTGGCTGGCCTTAGCGATGAAGAGCGGCTTCGCGCGCGGCGCGGTCACTGGCCTGGGAGTGCTGAACATAATGCTGGGCGTGTGGGAGATCATCAACTTCAAGAAAACCGCCCGTACGTTCCAGAAGGAATGGGAGATTGAAGAGACTGAGTCAAGATCGCTCCAAACCCCTCGTTTATCTGATCACCGACCGCCGGTTGGCGCCGCGCCGGACGAAAGGGCCGGAGCTGACCTCCCTGATTGATTTCATCGAACGCGCCGCGGCCGCCGGGGTTGACTTGATCCAGATTCGCGAACGCGATCTGTCGGCCCTTGAGCTGTCCGGATTAACTGCGGCTTGCCAGAGCGCGGCTCGCAAGCATGGAGCGGCTGTCCTGGTGAATGACCGTGCCGACATCGCCGCCTCTCACGAAGCCGGTGTCCACCTCACAACGCGCTCGCTGGCCCCGGACGTGGTACGGGAAGCATTCGGATCGGAAATGCTCATCGGCGTTTCGACCCACGCGATCGAAGAAGTGGAAGCTGCCGAAGAAGGCGGCGCTGATTTCGTGGTCTTCGGCCCGGTTTTTGAAACTGCGAGCAAGAAAGAGTATGGCGATCCGGTCGGACTCGAAGCGTTGCGGCGGGCTGCCGGCAGGTCAAAGCTTCCGGTACTCGCGCTTGGAGGCCTAAAACTCCCAAACTATCGCCTGGCGCTGGATGCAGGTGCGGCGGGAGTCGCGGGGATTTCGATGTTCACCGAAGCTAAAGACCTGCGTGCGCTGGTGGCCACAATCAAAGGAGCTTAGAGCGTGAGGTTGGTGCATCAGCCCTGTTTCTCCGTTTCGCAGATAAGTACACTGGGCTAGCGCCTCTTCTCCTGCCCCTGACGATGATTGCACCTGTCAAGCAACCGGTTGTGATGACTATCGCGGGATTCGATCCCTCCGGCGGAGCCGGCGTCCTCGCCGATATCAAGACGATCAGCGCGTTCGGGTGCCACGGGGTCGCGGCGGTTACAAGCCTCACGTTTCAGAATACTCAGAAAGTTTTTGGAGCAAGTCACCAAACCGTGGAGACATTGCGTCGACAGGTTGAGCCGCTGTTCAATGATTTCGAGATCGCGGCCATCAAAACCGGCATGCTCGGCACCGCGGAGATCGCCAATGAAATCACAAATCTCATCAAGCTGAAAGACAAACCTCTTGTAGTTGACCCGGTGTTGAGAAGCACGAGCGGGTTTGATCTGACCGACCGTCAAGCAATCGAAGCCCTCAAGAGTCGAGTCATCCCACTCGCCTCGGTCGTTACGCCGAACGCCGAAGAAGCTCAGCGCCTCACCGGCGTTGTGATCAGAGATCGCTCGTCTATGCAGCGGGCTGCGCAAGCCATACTGGAGATGGGAGCGCGCGCGGTACTGATAACGTCGGGCGATTTGGACCTCGATTCTTCATCGGACGTGCTGCTTGACGACGAAGGCGCCGTGACCTACGACGCGGTGCGAATCAGGTCCAGGCACACACACGGCACCGGATGCGCACTTGCCTCTGCACTTGCGTGCCTGCTGGCAAGGGGCCTCTCTTTGCGAGAGTCGATTCCGATCGCAAAGGAGTATGTCAGCCAGGCGATTCAAAGCGCGCCTCAGCTGGGGCATGGCCACGGACCGCTCAATCATTTCCCCCCGTCGTACCCGCGCCAGAGTTAAACCGTCAAAGGCTTCGCCCAACGAGCGAGTGTCCAGAATCACTGGGTTCACCTCGATTGAACCCGCGTCTCTCAGTTTCCTGTTGCTCCCAGTGGTTCTTTTCAATCTTCTCTCGGATTGGACCGTGAGGCGGCCAGAATATACTAGGAGCAGTAACTGTGGTTTTGCTATACTCGTTGCCGGTTTAGGCAGGAAGGCAGTTTCCTCAAACACGAGATTCGCCGAGAGACACCTCAATTGGACTGGGATTGAGGTGACAGGTCTTTCGGACAAGTCCCTTTCATGGCAGGGAGTTCACGCCAGGTGGCTGATGGACTGACGGTCTCCGAGTTGCTGGAGCGATGCTCGCAGCGTCCTCCGGACGAGGCCGCCTGGAGGGAGTTTGTGCGCCGGTATGACTCGGCGATCAGAGCGAACGTTGCAAAGACCTATCGAATGAGGGCGAGCCAGGAAGCCGATCGGCGCCCACAGTTTCCCGAGGATTTGGTGGATGATCTGGTGCAGGCGGTTTACGTGCGCCTGGTCGAAGAAGGGAATCGGGCTCTCAAACATTTCGAAGGGAGTCGCGAGAACTCAATCTACTACTATCTCGGGATTATCTCGATCAATGTCGTCCGTGATCACTTCAGGGAAACAAAGGCCTTCAAGAGACCCAAGGTGAGTTATTCGCTCGATGAACTGCTGGAGGTTGGAGAGGGCGGGATCCTCAAAGACGCGATCAGCACAATTGACGGCAAGCTGGCGGCGGGATCGAGGGCGGGCGTTACGGTGGAGGATATCGAAGCAGCGCTCAGGAAAGCCGTCAGCCAGCGACATCAGCATCGTGACATTCTGATCTTCAGGCTTCGCTACTACGACGGGCTTACGTTGGAAGAAATCAGGAGTGCGCTCGGCCTGGACATTTCCGCGATCGGGATTGGATCGATTTTGAACCGCATCAACGCCAAGCTGAAGGAGCGACTGACTCGCCACTCGCGGCCGGTCTAAAGGTCCGGCTTACGACTTCTGCATTTCAATACCGAAGCTGCTCCCTTCAAAAAAAAACAGCCGCAGGCGGAAGGAGAATGACCTGCGGCTGAAAGAGGCGACTTCTCTTGAAGCGTTCTCAGGAGGTTCGCCTATGACCTACTTGACCTTAACTTCGATCTGCTTCGGTTTCGCTTCCTCGCGCTTCGGCAAAGTGACCATCAACAGGCCGTCCTTGAACTCCGCGAGGATCTTGCTTGCGTCGACGAACGTCGGCAGTGTGAAGCTGCGCAGGAACTCGCCATAAGTGCGCTCCACACGGTGGAAGTTCTCTCGTTTGACTTCCTCTTCAAACTTCCGCTCGCCTTTGATCATCAGCACGTTGTTTTCGATGCTGACGAACACTTCTTCTTTCTTGAGCCCGGGGAGCTCGGCCTTCACGACGATCTCTTTATCCGTCTCATAAATGTCGCAGGCAGGCACCCAGGTCGTCAGCGGTATTGTCTCCTCCGCGAAGGGCGCAAGCGGAAAATCGAATAGACGATTCAACCTGTTCTGAAGCAGGTAGAATGGGTCCGTTGTCATGAGATTACGCAGGCTCTTGATGGGAGCCATCGCTGTTCCGGGTTGCATGTTCGTTTTTCCTCCTTAGATGAATCGTTTATCCGAACATAACCCGCCGCCACCCGCGCTCCAATGAGCCGAGAGCGGCGGGTCGCGTAAATCACCGTACCGTGACGGGCGAGGCGACTTGTCGATCCTGGTACCAGCCTGCTCTCGCCCGCGACACACATCCTCCTCGGTGTCGCAAAAAGGTGGCCCGGCCGCGACACCGAGGATCCGTGAAACGAGAGAGTGGAAGCATCACACGCCCGGTTCGAAAAAGCCGTTTCCGACCGGTTGACCCTCTCTATCAATGTGCGGCAGGTATGATCCCCTGCCCGGCACTCATGCTAATCGGTCCGTCCAAATAAAATCTATGACGGGCGTCACAGGCCGCAGTGACACCAATCACGGCCTGCGTTCCGCGGGGCTCAGCCATGCCTGTTCGCGTCCTGATCGTCTTCCCCGTAGGGCCCTTAACCGCTGAAATTTCTGTCTTTGTTCAGGGGTCAGGACGGCCCCAATGGCCCTTGTGAGTTTGGCGTTCATAGCTCGCAGTTGTTTGTTCAGGACTTGTTTTGCGATGACGAGTTGACCGACGGCGGTCGGGTCTGGCTCGGGTGCGTCCAACGCCGACCGCAATTCCTGGTTCTTGCTTCGCACTTGCTGTCTTAGCGGAAAAGCTGCTTCCTGGTGCTTCTTCAGCAGAGCAGCAATCTCGCCGGCCTGCGTATCGGTCAGAGCAAGGTAGTCTTTCAACCTGGCGATCCGCGCAGCGCGCCCTTGCCCGGCCGCTGTGGCGCCAAGCGCCAGCAGGATCGCGCCGAACAGAACCACCGAGAGAGTCTTTTTCGTGAACATATGATTAGGTCCTTTCAAGAATCGCAGAGAATCCGCTGGCCCCGGGGCCACGATTGCTCGACATGATGACGGACTCGGAATACTAAAAGTCGGAAAAGTCGGAGGATTGAACTGCAGTGCCGTGACTGCCATCACATCGAGGTGTGATGGCTGCGCTAGTGAGAATGAGGATGATAGAGGACAATTCAGGGTGGCCGCGGGCGCACCAAGAGGTCTTGATCCCTGCAATGATTCGAGCGGTGCGAATGGAGCCTTAGCGCTCGCGGCCGTTTCTCTCGCCTGGCGCGCCGCCGGCGACTCAACGTGGGTTTCGCTGAGTGACGCTCCGTGCTATTTTCAGCGTGGTGAGGAGCGCGTATGACTTCAATCAAACCTGCCGACGCGGAAGAAGAGGTCTTGGAAGTGTCGTTGTCCGGTCAGTTACTGCTTGAGAATCCGTTGCTCAACAAAGGAAGCGCGTTTTCAGAAGAGGAGCGTCGCGAGTTCGGACTCCTTGGCCTGGTGCCGCCGCACGTGTCAACTACTGAAGAGCAGCTCGTGCGCACATACGAAAGCTACACGCACAAGGACACCGACCTCGAGCGATACATTTATCTGGTGAGCCTACAGGATCGGAACGAAACGCTCTTCTATCGACTCTTGCAGGAGCACATAACTGAAATGATGCCCATCATCTACACCCCCGTTGTCGGCGAGGGGTGTAAGCAATATAGCCACATTTATCGTCGCCCCCGCGGGCTGTACATTGCGTACCCCCACCGAGATGACCTCGAGGCGGTGCTCGATAACGCACCGAACAAAGGGGTGGACGTAATAGTCGTAACGGATGGCGAGCGGATCCTCGGTTTGGGCGATCTGGGTGTCGGCGGGATGGGCATTCCCGTTGGAAAGCTCTCGCTTTACACAGTGTGCGCAGGAGTGCCGCCCGCCAAAACGCTTCCGATCGTTTTGGATACGGGCACTGACAATCAAGACTTGCTGCGCGACCCCCTTTACCTCGGTTGGCGCCACGAACGTATCCGAGGCCAGGACTATGACGACTTCATCGAGGCGTTCGTTCAAGCGGTGATGAAAAAGTTTCCAAACGTGCTGCTTCAATGGGAGGACTTCTCGAAGAACAACGCGACTCGATTGCTTGAGCGGTATCGGGATCGGCTGTGCACCTTCAACGATGATATTCAGGGAACGGGCGCCGTGACGCTTGCGGGCTTGCTCGCTGCGATGGGGGTGACTCGATCCCGGCTGAGCAAGCAACGGATTGTGATCCTTGGCGCCGGTTCCTCGGCGACCGGCATAAGCGATCAAATCGTGTCGGCTATGATGAGCGAGGGTGCCACCAGGCAGGAAGCGGACTCCGCCATCTGGCTGATTGACAGTCACGGGCTGGTGCACACCGGAAGGGTTGGGCTGGAGTCCTTCAAGCAAAGGCACGCTCAGGACGCCCAGCGGGTGAGTGCATGGCAAGTGGCTGATCCCGATCGCATCACCCTGATGGATGTGGTGAAGAATGTAAAACCGTCGATTCTGATCGGCACATCGGCGCAGCCCGGAGCTTTCACCGAAGGCGTCATTCGCGAGATGGCGAAACATGTCGAGCGGCCTGTGATATTCCCGCTCTCGAATCCAACCTCGAAGAGCGAGGCGGTCCCGGTGGATTTGATCAATTGGACCGATGGGCGCGCGCTGGTTGCGACCGGCAGCCCGTTCCCCCGGGTCAAGTTTGGGGATCGACTGATCAACATCGGGCAGTGCAATAACGCGTTCGTGTTTCCCGGAGTGGGCCTGGGCGTGATCTCATCAGGTGCGCGGCGCGTGACCAACGAGATGTTCGTCGCCGCGGCGCGTGCGCTTGCGGAGTTCTCGCCGGCGCTGGAGGATCCGGCAGCCTCGCTGTATCCCGCGCTCGAGGGCGTGCGCGGGTTGTCGAGGTGCGTGGCGCTTGCGGTTGCCTCCGCAGCCGGTCGGTTAGGTCTCACTGACGTCACGAGTCGCGAGGAAATCAAACGACGCGTTGATGCGAAAATGTGGAGACCAAAGTATGCGCGATATGTTCGCGTAGGAGAGTGAGCGCGAGTTGGCGCGGCCCGGCGGTTGAGAAGCTTCGCCGGGCCGATTTAGTTGAACGGCATTTGCATTGTAGTGCCTCGTTGCGCGCGGCTGGGCAAAACTTCGCACAACCTGGCGAGCTTAGCTGTCAATATCAGTGGATTGGGAGTCGCGAAGTCCGGCAAACACAGCTTGTCGCGCGCGATCGAGCGGATCCCACAACCCTTCGGCAAACTCGAAGTTTGTCGGACACAGTCGGAGGAGCAAAGCATGAGTGCAGACACACTGACGATCACAGATAACCGAACCGGGAAACAGTACGAGGTTCCAATCGAGAACGGTGTGATCCGTTCGATGGACCTCAGGAAGATAAAGGTCTCGGACGATGACTTCGGGCTGATGAGCTATGATCCCGCGTTCATGAACACCGCGTCGTGCAAGAGCCGCATTACCTTCATCGACGGCGACAAAGGGATACTGCGGTATCGCGGCTATCCGATCGAGCAGCTTGCCGAACGAAGCACCTACCTCGAGGTTGCGTACCTGCTTCTGAACGGCGAGTTGCCAACTCCCGCGGAACTGAGGGATTGGTCCTGGAACATCACGCACCACACGTTCATTCACGAGCAGATAAAAAAGTTCATGGATGGCTTTCACTACAACGCGCATCCAATGGGGATGCTGGTGGGAACGGTGGGGGCGCTGTCGACCTTCTATAGTGACGCCAAGGACATCTTCAATCCTGAATCTCGACGCCATCAGATCTATCGGTTGATAGCCAAGATCCCAACCCTCGCTGCGTTCGCGTATCGCCACAGCGTGGGGATGCCTTATGACTATCCCGACAATGATTTGAGCTACCCCGGCAACTTTCTCAACATGATGTTCAAGATGACCGAGGTGAAGTACAAACCGAATCGAGTGCTCGAGCACGCGCTCGACGTGCTCTTCATTCTGCACGCGGATCACGAGCAGAACTGCAGCACCAACGCCATGCGCAGCATCGGCAGCTCGCACGTCGATCCCTATGCAGCAGTAGCCGGCGCGGCGGCGGCCCTTTATGGCCCCCTGCACGGCGGTGCAAACGAAGCGGTGCTTCGCATGCTGAAGGAGATTGGCTCGAAGGACCGCGTTCCTGAGTACATCAAGAAAGTGAAGAGCGGCGAGGGGCGGTTGATGGGCTTCGGACACAGGGTCTACAAGAACTACGATCCTCGCGCCAGGATCATCAAGCAAATTGCCCATGAAGTCTTCGAAGTAACCGGCAAGAGCCCGGTGCTCGACATCGCGCTCGAGCTCGAGCGAATCGCGCTCGAAGACGAGTACTTCGTGTCCCGAAAGCTTTATCCCAACGTCGACTTCTACTCGGGAATCATCTATCAGGCGATGAACTTCCCGGTTGACATGTTCCCGGTGCTGTTTGCGATCCCGCGTACGTCCGGGTGGTTGGCACAGTGGGAAGAGATGTTACTCGATGGCGAACAGAAGATCGCCCGACCCAGACAGGTGTATCTCGGCTACGGGGAGAGGGAATACATCCCGATCGAGAGCCGGCGCGACCTGGAGGGCAAGGCGGCGATAGCCGATTGAAAGGTCAGAACGTGGAGCTAGCTCCCAACTGTACAGTGTTGGCCCAAGGCCAAAGCTCAAAACTAAGAAACAGGGTGTGGAGCTAGCTCCCTTCGACGAATGGCGCCGATCTGCGGCGCTGGACTGCGGATCGCAGCGATGGTGACAGATTCAAGTCACCACTCTGGAGGTAGGAGGGAGAGATGAACAAGAAAACGATGACCCTGGCGACAATCGTGGTTTCGATCGCCGCGATGCTGGGATGGGCGCTTGCCCCTGGCACCGCTTTGGCAGGCCAGAAGAATGAGCGAGGCCGCAAGCTGTTCAACCAGTATTGTGCGACCTGTCACGGCGCAACCGGGAAAGGCGAAGGTCCGGTTGCGGCGGCCCTGAAGGTGGGTCCCCCAGATTTGACGGCTATCCAGCAGCCTGGCGAGAAGTTTCCGTTCAACCGCGTGCAGACCAAGATTGACGGGGAGAAGGCAGTAACCGCTCACGGCCCAAGCAAGATGCCCGTGTGGGGAACGATTTTCAGGCGCACGAGCAGTGAAATCCAGCAGCAGGGTGACGTGTACGCGCTGGTGAAGTACATCGAGTCGATCCAGCGCTTGAAGTAGCTAACAATTGCAGCCGAGGCGTCCCGAACAATACTTCGCAACGTGGGCCCAACAGCTTAAGCTTGGCGCCCCGGAAATATTCGACTCTACAGCGTGAATCTAGGCACGGGCTTGAAAAAGCCCGCCTAGACTCCCCCAAATCACAGATTCGCGCTTGATCGTTCTCAGCAGGCCGTGCTCCATAACCCTAAGCTTCTTACCGGCCCAATTCTCACTGAAGTCAGGCCTGACGCTTCGCGCCGCAATGAATCACGCCAAAGCGGCAAACCATCACCCGCCATCTTCAGTAGAAGCAGACCAGAGCACCCTTCAACTAAGGTAGGCGCGTCGGCTGGTTGCGGTTATCCCGCTGCCTCTTTGCTCATTCTACTAAGCTGGTAGAAGGCTTCTGCCTCCTGCATATCTCTGAATGCCCGCTTGGGGATGATGTGTGCGGCAGCACGCGACGTGTAGATGAAGATGTACTCCGGGTTGTGCTCGATTCGATCCACCCCCGCCCACGAGGTGCGCGACTCGCCAACCGCCGTGCTCTCGACCACCCCGCTCTCACTCAGGACTACCTTATGTCTGCCGAGTTGCCCCTTCTCCGCCTTCTCCCCGTTGAGGAGTTGTAAGATGGCTTGCCGCGTCAGACGCCGCTCCAGATACCACTGGGCGAGGACGACGACCGGGAAGGCAACGAGAAGGAATGTGAAGTTCACGCGAGAAATCACGAAGCCGTCGGCGCCGATGGCGGGCAGCGCGGAAAAAAGAAGCAGCGCGAGGAGCCAGCCGGCGTAGACTTTACGCCTTGCGCGCCTCGCGATAGGAGACCTGAGGGCCGCTCGCCATTGGAAGGCGTAGAGGTCATCCGTGGTGAGCTCGTACTCGACTTCCATCATGGTACGTCATCCGCCCCGTCCCGCTACTCTCGGCTGCGAAGCAATGGCCTTTTCTCGTATTGCGTCGGGATGGACGAGATCGGCTCCTCCAGTTGAATGCCCGCCCGGCGTCGACCAACCATGCGAACGTAGCCGAGATAGCTGCCCCGATCCGCCTCGAGTGCCTGAATCTCCGCAAGGTTGTCGGGGGCGATCACCAGGTGCCAGTCCCGCCATACTCGCCAGCCGTCGGGCATCGTGTCGGCCAGCTCGATGTCCATTAGGCCGGTCCGCTCCCAGTGCCGCCGCCACCAGGCGGGCGAGTGCAAACACCACACGTCTTGGGTCCACCACCCTCGAAGATGCTCGGGAACCAACCCGTCGATCTCGCCCACCAGTCCGGCCCCGGCGATCCCCACCTGGCCCCCAGGTTTGACGAACCGCCCGAAGGAGCTGAGATACAGATCATCCGTGCCGTAATACGCGAAGGAGTCAATGCTCACGATTGCGTCGAAGAACTCCGCGGCGAACGGGAGGGACCGTGCGTCCGCGTGAATCGGGAAGACACCGT
>DATIFP010000022.1:0-2991 GCA_035455165.1 Blastocatellia bacterium | reverse complement strand
GGGTGAGTCCGCGAGCCCTGGGTAGCGAACGATTGCCCGCCAGCCCGCGCAGGCGGGCGACAGCGTGTAGCCCAGGGTGAGTCCGCGAGCCCTGGGTAGCGAACGATTGCCCGCAAGCCCGCGCAGCGGGCGACAGCGTGTAGCCCAGGGTGAGTCCGCGAGCCCTGGGCAGCGATACGGCGACGACCGCTGAGCCCGCGCAGCGGGCGACAGCGTGTAGCCCGGGGTGAGTCCGCGAGCCCTGGGTAGCGAACGATTGCCCGCCAGCCCGCGCAGGCGGGCGACAGCGTGTAGCCCAGGGTGAGTCCGCGAGCCCTGGGTAGCGAACGATTGCCCGCAAGCCCGCGCAGCGGGCGACAGAAACCCTAGCGCGCAGACTCATTTTCCAGACGACATCCAGCGAAACGCTGTCGCCCGTTGCACGGGCTAAGCGGTCGTCGCCGTATCGCTACCCAGGGCTCGCGGACTCGCCCTGGGCTACACGCTGTCGCCCGCGTACGCGGGCTTGGCCCTCCTGACGGAGGACAGAATCCAAGACTCTCGAGACCTCAGGGAACTCAACCCAAAAAGTACTATTAAGTCCCAGTTTTAATCACACCGGCGGCGGCCACTGAGCTTTGCCTTGCTTGACTGGCCCGTAACCCAATTGCTAGTTTGTCTCGTTCCTTTTGTCGGCGTAACGGCGCCTGTTTTCGAAAGCGCGAGGAGAAAAGCGATGCGTTGGTCTAATATGTTTATTCCGACTCTGCGTGAAGACCCTGCTGACGCCGAAGTCACCAGTCATCGGCTTCTGGTTCGGGCGGGTTACATTCGGCAGCTCACGGCGGGGGTCTATTCCCTGCTCCCGCTGGCCCAACGCGTGCGCCTCAAAATCATCCAAATCATTCGCGAAGAGATGAATCGAATTGGCGGACAGGAGTTCCTGTTGCCGGCAATCCATCCCGCGGAGATCTGGAAAGAATCGGGTCGCTGGGAAGTGATGGGCGACAACATGTTTCGGCTCCGCGACCGCAAAGGCACTGACATGGCGCTCGGGATGACCCACGAAGAGGTATTCACCTCGATCGCTCGCAATGCCATAAGCTCGTATCGTCAGCTTCCACAGGTCTGGTATCAAATTCAAACCAAGTTCCGCGATGAGGCTCGTCCCAAATCCGGACTATTGAGAGTTCGCGAATTCACGATGAAGGATGCATATTCGTTCGACGTGGATTTCGCGGGCCTGGACAAGTCATTTCAAGATCAGCACGACGCCTACTGCCGGATCTTCACCCGATGTGGGTTGAAATACACGCCGGTCGAAGCGAGCTCGGGAGCGATGGGCGGGAGCCAGTCAACCGAGTTCATGGTTAGAACCAGCGCAGGCGAAGACAACATCGTCGTCTGCGAAAAGTGCGGTTACGCGGCCAACGTTGAAAAGGCTACGTCGAGGCTTGCGTCGATTGATGACGAAGGAGGCCCGGACTCAGTGGAAGAGTTTCCGACGCCGGGTGTTCATACTATCGAGGACCTAACGACCTTCCCGGGAGGCGCCTCCGCCGATCGCCAGATAAAGACCCTGGTCTACGCGCTCGACGAGAGCATCGCGCTGCTCTTACTGCGTGGAGACCACGAACTCAACGAGACCAAGCTGATGGACGCTAGCGGCGCAATCAACGTCAGGCCCGCGCGTCCGGAGGAAATCACCGAAGCGCTCGGGGCTTCTGCAGGCTCGCTCGGCGCTGTGGGCGTGACGCGAGCTTCTCATCCGAAGATCGCCCGGGTGATAGCCGATGATGCGTTGCGTGGCAGACGAAATATGACCACCGGCGCGAACAAAGACGAACACCACCTGCGCGGAGTGTCGATCGATCGCGACGTAACAGTGGACAAGTGGGCGAGCCTTCGCTCGGTTAAGGCGGGCGAGGCTTGCATAAATTGCGGCAGCCCCCTCGACGTGTTCAAAGCCGTAGAGGCCGGACACATCTTCAAGCTTGGAACGAAATATTCCGACAGCATGGGCGCTAAGGTACTGACCGCCGACGGGCAGGAGGTGCCGATTGTAATGGGCAGCTACGGGATTGGCGTTGAACGGGTAATGAGCGCAGCCGTCGAGTTGTACAACGACGACGCGGGCATAAGCTGGCCCGCGTCAATTGCGCCATTTCAGGTAGTGCTGACCCCGGTGAACATCAAAGACCAAAACCTTCTGGACGCTGCGGAAAGAGCCTACGATAGTCTGCGTCGGGCCGGCGTCGATGTGCTGCTCGATGATCGCGACGAGCGCGCGGGCGTCAAATTCAACGACTCGGACCTGATAGGAGTGCCCTATCGAATCACATTCGGCAAGAAGATCAAGGAAGGCACGGTAGAGTTGTTCACTCGCGCGACTCGCAAGTCCGAAGATGTGTCGCTCGATTCGGTGGTTCAAGAAGTCCGGGGGAGAATTGAAACGGCAATTTCGTCGGTGGACTCGGCCGCCGCGGCCCTAAGCGGTAAGTGAATGTGAATTCATTTCTCTTTGGCTCACACTAAAGCAGTCACCTCAAGCGTTTAATAGAAAGAATAGGAGCACGTATGGCTTATCGCGCAAGGCTGTTTTGCCTGATCGGAATAACGATGATTCTATCGCCATCTGCGCGTCCCGGGTCCAATGCCCAAACGGCAGGCTCTCAGGATCCAGCGCTCAGAACGGTCCGTTCCTTCTACGCATTCCACCTCGCGCGAAACAAGAGCTTCACGGTTCGCAACATCCAACAGCGCAAGCGATGGCTCGCGCCCGAATTGTACGGCCTCTTGCTCAAAGAGCTAAAGCAACAAGCAGCAGAGAGCAAGGCGCATCCGGATGAAGCCCCGTATTTTGAAGGCGACCCGTTTACTGATTCGCAGGAATATCCCGATTCATATCGTGTTGGAAAAGCCGACGTCAGCGGCGATGTCGCGAAAGTGACGGTCACGCTGTTGTGGAGCGCGCGATCCAGCCGAGGCCGCGACAAGAGGGATATCGTCGTT
>DATIFP010000021.1:0-144651 GCA_035455165.1 Blastocatellia bacterium | reverse complement strand
CAGTGAGAATGAGTTCGACGCAATTCTTCTTCACACTACAGACGGAGGCGACGCGTGGCAAAGGGTCGATGTTGGAGTGAAGGGAGTTTCTTTCGACAAGGTATTCTTCGCCGATGCTCAAAACGGATGGCTAGTCGCCTCTGAACTAGAAGAAAGCACAGGCCCGGCTTTTCTGAACGCAATCCTCTTTCACACGCGCGACGGCGGCGCCACATGGAAGAAGGTACTCGCGGTCAAGAGTCCATACCTGCCCGGTTAGTCTGTGGAGGCTCAACCCGTGGCTGAACGCTCCAGCTCAACGGCTTTGCCGATCAAGCTCACAAGGGAAGCTCCTCCGTGTGAGACAGGCATCTGGAGCTCAGCTTCCAGATTTTCCAAGGTCAAATCATCGAGGAACACGTGACCCGACTTCAAACAAGCCTGCTCGGGAACGATCAAGAAGTTTCCCTCGATCGATCCTCGCGCCGCCAGCACGTCGGCTCCGGCGATCAGCCCGGCGACGGTTACCTCCTCGCCGAAGAAATGATTGGGTACAGTGGTGACTTTCAGCATCGTGCCGCATCGTCTGTTAAGCCGATTCACATAATCCGTGAGTATCGGACTGAACAGTTCGCCCGTCGCAACTGTGCCCCTCAGTGATCTCGGCTTGAGTTTGAATTCATTGGAGAGATCGCGGTTGAGCGTCTTGTGTGCCTCAACAATGAAGCGCCGCACCATTCCAACCCCGTCTTCGATCTGTGGATATTCTCCGTAGTGCGCGCGGCCCGGAACCGCCAGACCCGCACGAAGGTAGAACTCATCGGCGAGAAAGACGAATGTGTTACCGAGCCGGCGGCGGAACTCGCGCTGCCAGCGACTGGCTTCTTCGATTAGCTCGCGCGAGAATGTGCCAGTCACCGCGGTGAGCCTATCGCGATAGTTGTGGAGCTTCGTGAACACGACCGGCACGACTGCTACCGAGCTGAGCCTCGGATGAAGCTCAGCCAGATCCTGCACCGTTCTTCGAAGGACATCCCCATCGTTGATCGTCGGGCAAAGCACGATCTGCGCGTGAAGATCGATCCCCGCCTCCGCCAGATATCGCATCTTTCCGAGTACGTCGTCCGGTCGTTTTCTGCCGAGCAGATAGCGGCGAACTTCCGGATCGGTCGCGTGAACCGAGACGTACTGGGGCGAGAGCCTTTGTTCTACTATGCGATCGAGCTCGGCCTTCGAGATCGACGACATCGTTGTGTAGTTCCCGTGGAGGAATGAGAGCCTTGTGTCTTCGTCTTTGAAAAAAAGCGACTCGCGGGAGCCTGGAGGATTCTGGTTGCAGAAACAGAATATGCAATCGTTGGCACACTGGCGCGGCGAGAAGTATTCGAAGTCGAGTCCCCAGATTTCACCCTCGCCAATCGCGACTTCAATCTGACGCGCCTCACCCGATCGCTTCACCAGATTCAGAAACACGCGATCTTCGCTCCCGGTGTAGTACTGAAAGTCCAGGAAGTCCCGTACGTCGTTGCCGTTGACTTTCAATATGCGATCGCCCGCCTCTATGCCTGCTTGGTCTCCGAGCGCAAACGGATCGACCGCGGTGACGACTACCCCCTTCTCTCGTTTGAGAGAGTTGATGGGGTACAAGGTCTCGAATAACTCGGTGTACATAACCGTGGAAGTATAACAGAAGGTCGAGATCAGGCTTACGAGTGGAACGAAGAGGTCTCTCGTGCGGGCGTTGGAACAAGCGAAGAGCGAGAAGCATATGCCCCTCGCTCTTCTGGAATCGCCTGCGAATGTCCGAAGCTATTTCTCGTTCAGCGCACCCGTTCTTTCCGCTTGCGCGCGGGCTTGTCCGCTCTCGGCCAGGAGCTCGGTTCCCGCGGGTACCGGCTCCTGATCAGGCAGGTGCGCCTCGGGCGGTGGCTCGGCGCTGGAAGTCAGAGTGCGAGAAAGGGCTTCATCTATCCTCTCCACTAGAACCACCTCCAGGTCTCGCAGCGCTTCTTCCGGAACGTCCTTCAGATCAGGCTCGTTCTTGCTGGGCAGGACGACCCGTTTCATTCCGGAGCGTCGAGCGGCAAGTACTTTGCCTTTGATGCCGCCAACCGGTAGCACAAGACCGCTGAGCGTTATCTCTCCGGTCATCGCGGTATCGCTCCGGACGGGACGTCCGGAACACAGAGACGCGAGGGCCGAAACAATGGCGACGCCCGCGGAGGGACCATCTTTTGGAGTAGCGCCGGCTGGGACGTGTATGTGTATCCCGCTGTTCCCAAACTTCTCGCCGCAGTCGATACCGAGGGCCTCCGAGTGGGACCAGAGGTAGCTGAGTGCAGCCTTCGCCGACTCCTGCATGACCTCTCCGAGCTGTCCGGTCAGCGTCAGTCCCTTGCCGCCGGGAAGCATCGTCGCCTCCACAAACAAGACCTCTCCTCCCATCTCGGTCACCGCAAGCCCGGTTGCGACACCCGGGGGCAGTATTTGACGGGCCATTTCGTGGAAGAACATCTCGTGACCCAGGTAGTCTTCGAGGTCCTCGGGTTTGACAGTGAACACTTCGCCTTTGCCTTGCGCCACTTTGAGCGCGACCTTGCGGGCTATCCCGCCGATGCTGCGCTCGAGCTGTCGCACGCCGGCCTCGCGTGTGTAACGGCTGATGATCCCCTGGACGGCTTCGTCAGTGAATTGAAGTTGTTCTTGACTGAGTCCCGCTTCCTTGACCTGCCGCGGGATCAAGTAACGCTTGGCTATATGAAGCTTCTCCTCTTCGGTGTAACCCGACAGCCGGATGATCTCCATGCGATCTCGCAATGCGGGCGGAATCGGCGACAGCGTGTTCGCAGTCGCGATGAAGAACACCTTTGAGAGATCGAAAGGCAGATCGAGGTAATGATCCCGGAACGAGAAGTTCTGAGCAGGATCCAGCACTTCAAGCAGTGCGGATGCCGGGTCGCCCCGGAAGTCCATTCCCAGCTTATCGACTTCGTCCAGCATCATCACCGGATTGTTGACGCCTGCGCGGCGCAAAGCCTGAATGATGCGTCCGGGCATCGCTCCGATATAGGTACGGCGATGTCCACGCAGCTCGGCTTCGTCGCGCATGCCGCCAAGCGACATTCGCTCGAACTTGCGGCCCATCGAACGGGCGATCGACTGGCCCAGGCTCGTCTTGCCGACCCCGGGCGGACCCACAAAGCACAGTATGGGCGCCTTGGTCGTCGGGTTGAGCTTGATAACCGCGAGGTGCTCGAGTATCCGTTGCTTTATGTCCTCGAGATCGTAGTGATCTTCGTCGAGCACGAGCTGCGCGTTGTTGAGATCGAGACTATCGGGCGTAGCTGTTCTCCACGGCAGATCCAGTATCCACTCGAGGTAGGTTCTGATGACGTGGTAGTCTGGGGCCGCGGCCGGCAGTCGCTCGAGCCGTTTCAACTCGCGGTCCGCCTCAGCGCGAACTTCGTCGGGCAGATCCGCCTTCTCGATTCGCTCGCGCAGAAGCGCGGCCTCTGCCTGTTCGGGCTCGCTCTCTCCCAGTTCTTTCTGGATCTGCTTCATCTGCTCGCGGAGGATGTAGTCGCGTTGCGCTTTGCCGAGCTCTTCCTGAGCCTGATTCGCGATCTTGCTTCTGATCTCGAGTACCTCGACCTCGCGGGAAAGGTAGGTGTGCATCAGATGAAGCAGCTCGCTCTCGGTGTTTGCCTCGAGCAATGCCTGCTCCTGCGCGACTTCCAGATCGAGCACTGATCCGAGGAAGTAAGCGAGCCGCACGGCGTCATCCGCTTGAACGATGATGTTGCGAACCTCCGGCGGAACATTGGGCAGCAGGCTGAGCGCCTTTTGAATCAGCACCTGGATGTTCCTTTGAAGCGCCTCGACCTCGGGGGTCTTCTCGCGGACCGGTTCGGGCAGTATTTCGACGCGGGCTTTCAAATAGGGCGTCAGCTGCGTGAATTCGATTATGCGAAAGCGCTCTTGACCCTGCACGATGAGATGCAGCGCTTCTTCAGTGCCGGGGCTTCGCATCATTCGGTTGATGACTACCACCGTGCCAACTTGATGGAGGTTCTCGCGCGTTGGTTCAGCTTCGTTGTCCTCGCGTTGCGCCACCACGCCGAGCAACTTCTCTTCGGTGGCGAGCGCAGCTTCCGCAGCGGCTAGCGACAGCGGACGTCCAACCGTGAGCGGCGTGATGCCTGACGGGAAAATGACTATGTTGCGCAGCGGAAGTATGGGTAACTCTAAAGTCCTGTTTTCTGTCATTTGTACCTACCTCTGGAATGAGCGACCGGTTGTGCGAAAGCGGGAAAGGACCGCGCCTCGAAACTGATCGCCGGCTCCACTCAATAGCAATTCAAGTGCAATATGAACCAACCATCCCTGGTCTCGGTTTGAATCTCCGCCCGAGACAGCTCGCAGGGGATCCTCAGAACGCGCTCGAACCGGCTGTAAGTTATTTCCAGCTGGTGATAGCTCCACCCTTCTGTGATCACGGTGTCGCGTCGGACACCCCGGACGATTAGCTTGTCGTCGGCTATCAGTATCTCGACATCCTCCGGTTTGACCCCGGCAAGGTCGAACTTGATCTTCCATCCCTCCGGACACCGGTAGATATCGACCGCGGGTTGCCACAGCGGACCGCTCGGGCGGCGGTACTCGCTGCTGATTCGTTCAATAAAAACCCTCTTGCTTTTTGACATCATCGCCTCGCTCCATCTGTTCTGCGTAGCTTCTATCGCGGCCGTGATGGTAATGCGGCCAACAGTCTCTGCTGTCTCGCTCACAGCAGGTTGGCTGTCTTAAGGGGCTCGGGGGCCAGCGCCAATTCACGCGACGACAGGACGCTGTCGACGATTCCGTACTCGACGGCCTGCAGAGGACTGAGAATGAAGTCCCGCTCGACATCGCGATCGGTTTTCTCAAACGATTGCCCGGTCAATTCCGACAGAATGCGGGACAGCAGCGTACGAGTTCGCAGCAGTTCTTCCGCATAGATCTTCACGTCGGTCGCCTGTCCCGCGATGCCTTCAACTGAAGGCTGATGAATCACAATTCTGGAATTCGGAAGCGAATGCCTCTTGCCCCGGGTGCCGGCCGCGAGCAGTATCGCGGCCATCGAAGCGGCCTGACCCATACATATCGTTACTATGTCGGGCCTTATGAACTGCATGGTGTCGTATATGGCGAGGCCAGCCGTGATCGAACCCCCAGGGCTGTTTATGTAGATCGATATCTCACGATCAGGGTCCTCGGACTCCAGATACAGCAACTCCGCGACGACTATGTTAGCCACCACTTCGTCGATATCTGTCCCCAGGAAAATGATGTGTTCCTTCAAAAGCCTGGAATAAATGTCATAGTGACGTTCGCCCCGGCCCGTGGTTTCGACAACTGTAGGTATTAGTCCCATATGTCCCGTGATTCGTGATGCGTGAAACGTATTCACGAATCACCCGTCATTCAAAATCTCAACACAGCTCCGACGCCGGCGTCGCCCAATTTCGCCGCCGCCTCGCCCGAAACGTGTTGAACCTTACCTCCCATGTCCAGCACCCGATGGGCGGCACGGTTGATCAAGTCGGGCGCCGCTTCCAGATTGCCCCCACAAAACAGGCACTGCTCATCGCCGTTCGCCACTAGTACGTGACAGGCGCCGCACTCCTTGCCTTCGACCCTGAAGTCTCGCGCGACGACCATCCGGTAAACTCGTCCTTCCTGAATCGCAGCGAGCGTATCGGTGACTCCGAGGACGGCCCGGTCAGCCTTCATCGCGGCGGTGACCACGGTGTCGATAATCCTGCTCTCGTCCTCGTGCTCGGTCCTTTCTCGCACATCCTTCAACTCGGCGAGCAGGCGCTCGTGACTGGCATCAACAGGCGTCGAGATCGTGCCAACAATCATCTGCTGAACTCGCTTCGGGAGCGAGGTGGCGAACACGGAAGTTGCTTCCACCGGTCCTCCTACTACCATTCGGCTGAGCTTCGTGCGCTCGATGATCGAGCCCAGCTCGTCGGCGACCCGTTTTGCGTGCCATTGCACGTGTTTGTCGTGATCGCGATCCATTTGAGTCTGCGACCAGATGTGATCCGTGCCGGTGGTTACATGCTTGCCGGGAACTTCAGACAGAATCTCTGCCTGCTGCTCCACGCCGCCGGCATCGACAACGAAGATTCGCGCGCGATGCTTGTCCATCAGCACCACTCCAAACCGACCCAGGTCTTCAATCACCTCAAGCAGCGGCCTGACCCACGGCTTCGCCGAAAAGCGCAGCCCGCTTGCGATCTCGACTTGAAGATCGCGTTGCCACCAGAAATCCCTGTGGGAGTCGCTGAACACTACGAGCGCTTTACCCTTCGGCGTGTACTCCCCCAGAAACCTGCGGACACGCCGGCACTCGGCTTCGAATCCCTGCCTCGCCGCCTCGTCCGAGTCCTGGCTCTCGGCCACCTCTCGAAACAAGCTCTCAATCTTTGTCTCGAACCCGCGATTCAGGTTGGCCGCGTTCGATTGGTCTACATTGACGTATAAGCTGAGAATATGTGAATCAGGCCCAGACTGGTATTTCTGCAACTCACGTATGTCGTCGTACGAGATCATGCCTTTCCTCCTGGTTCTCGGCTTGAATCATTCGAGCCTGCGCTTCAGCCGGCGGGATAATTCATGATTGCGCTCGCGCAGCCTGCGGGATGCGCTCGCTCCCCGGAAAGATCTCTTCCAGCGTGATCGGTCTGCCCATTTCAAGGTCAGCTTCGGGCGCGTCTTCGGTCAGGAGAAAAAACTCGGGAATGCCTTCTTTGTCGAGTTTCCCTCTAACCTTGTCGAGCAATGAGCGAGTCAAGCGAGCCGGGAGGAAGATCATCAGCTCCGGATTGCGCTCTTTGTATCGCGCCAGCGCCAGTTCGCTGGACCAGACCGGAACGAGAAGCTTGCCGTCTATCTCTTCGGTGAAAACATCTCCGTTTGCTCGCCGCATGACGAATTTCCCGCTCATCGTCTTGCCCTCCGCTAGTAGGCTAATGATAACACATCCCGAGCGCTCGGCTGCACGATGAAACCATTTAGAAGTCGAGCGGCCATTTGCGACTAACTACCCGCGTCCGCCTCGGCCGCGAGAGGCGTCGGTGAAAATGCGATCGCGCCTCCTGACACGTAGACTCGGACCAGGGAACTGTCTTTCACATCGCCCTTCAGTATCGCTCTCGACAGCGGCGTCTCGATCTCACGTTGTATGGCGCGCTTCAAGGGTCTCGCGCCGTACACCGGATCATAGCCCGCCATTGCCAGATGCGCCTTTGCGTCGTCGGTGAGTTCAAGCGTGATCCTGCGCTCGGCAAGGCGCGCGCGCAATCGCTCAAGCTGGATATCGACAATCTTCTTCAGATCTTCTTCGGTGAGCGAATGGAACACAATGATCTCATCGACGCGATTCAGGAATTCGGGTCTGAAATGCTGCCGCAACGCGTCAAGCACGCTCTCCTTCATTCGGTCGTATCGTTCGCCGGCGAGCTGTCCTCGATACTCCAGTATCAAGTGGCTCCCCACATTGCTGGTCATGATTATGATCGTGTTCTTGAAGTTCACGACCCGGCCCTGGCCGTCGGTCAGTCTTCCGTCGTCGAGGATCTGAAGCAGCACATTGAACACGTCGCTGTGCGCCTTCTCTATCTCATCGAACAGAACGACAGAGTACGGTCGCCGGCGCACGGCTTCGGTCAACTGCCCCCCCTCCTCGTAGCCGACATAACCAGGAGGAGCGCCAATCAAACGCGCCACGGTGTGCTTTTCCTGATACTCGGACATATCAATCCGAATCATGGCGTGCTCATCATCGAACAAAAACACTGCGAGCGCACGCGCGAGTTCGGTCTTACCCACCCCCGTAGGCCCCAGGAATATGAATGAGCCTATCGGCCGGTTAGGGTCTTTGAGGCCCGAGCGCGCCCGGATGACCGCGTCCGCGACTGCGCTGACTGCCTCGTCCTGGCCGACCACTCGTTTATGGAGATGCTCCTCGAGCGAGAGTAACTTTTGAAGCTCGCCTTCGAGCAGCTTCGAAACCGGAATGCCCGTCCACCGGCTCACGACTTCGGCGATGTCCTCTTCATCGACTTCTTCTTTGAGCAATCGGCCGCGCCTCTGCTGCTGATCCAGCCCGTCTTCATAGTCCCGCAGCTGCTTCTCGAGCTGAGTCAGTTTTCCATATTGCAACTCGGCCGCGCGGTTGAGGTCATACTCGCGCTGGGCTTGCTCGATCGCCACCTTGGTCTGCTCGATTTCTTCGCGGATCGACCGAATCTTCTGGACGGCCTCCTTCTCGGTTTGCCATTGAGCCTTGAGCTGGTCGGCGTTGGCCCTGAGATCGGCGAGCTCCTTTTCAAGTTTCTCGAGCCGATGCCGTGACGCTGTATCAGTTTCCTTCTTGAGCGCCTCGCGCTCAATCTCGAGCTGCATCACTCGACGAAGTATCTCGTCGAGCTCCGCGGGCATCGAATCGATCTCGGTTCGGAGCTTCGCCGCCGCTTCATCTACAAGATCGATCGCCTTGTCCGGCAGAAAGCGGTCCGAGATGTATCTGTGCGAAAGGACCGCCGCCGACACCAGGGCCGAGTCCTTTATTCGCACGCCGTGGTGCACCTCGTAGCGTTCCTTCAGTCCTCTCAATATCGATATCGTGTCTTCGACCGTCGGCTGGTCCACCAGCACGGGCTGAAAGCGACGCTCCAGCGCCGCGTCTTTTTCGACGTGCTTGCGATATTCGTCCAGCGTAGTTGCTCCGATGCAGTGCAGTTCGCCGCGGGCGAGCATGGGCTTCAGGAGGTTCGACGCATCGACCGCGCCTTCGGCGGCGCCTGCTCCAACAATCGTGTGCATCTCGTCGATAAACAGGATGATCTCGCCTTCGGAGGCTTGAATCTCCTTCAACACTGCTTTCAGCCGTTCTTCGAATTCGCCGCGATACTTGGCGCCCGCGACCAGAGCGCCCATGTCGAGCGCGACGATCCGTTTCTTCTTTAATGTCTCGGGTACATCGCCTCGAACGATCCTCTGGGCCAGCCCTTCCACAATGGCGGTCTTGCCAACGCCGGGCTCGCCAATCAGCACGGGATTATTCTTCGTCCGCCGCGAAAGCACCTGAATCACACGCCGAATTTCGTCATCGCGTCCGATTACAGGATCGAGCTTGCCGGCCGCAGCCATCTTGGTAAGATCGCGTCCATAGCGCTCAAGAGCTTCATAGGTTGCTTCCGGATTCTGCGAAGTGACCCGCTGGTGTCCTCGCACCTCCATCAACGCCCTTTCGATTCGGTCGCGAGTAGCGCCCGCGGTCTTCAGCGCGCGAGAACTCGCGCCTCCCTCATCAATAATCGCGAGCAAGAGGTGCTCGACGCTCAGATATTCGTCCTTCAACTTCTTTGCTTCGTCTTCAGCGGCAACGAAGACTTTGTTCAAACGCGCGGTGATGTAAACCTGATCGACCGGGCCGGATGGTCCGGACACCTTGGGCATCCTGTCGATCTCGCGCTGGACTGCGTCTTTCAGGGTTTCGACATTCACGCCCGCTCGAGTGAGAATCGACGGCACGAGCCCACTCTCCTGATCGAGCAACGAGTAGAGGAGATGCTCGACTTCGATTTGTTGATTGCCGTGCCGGGTCGCAAGCGTCTGCGCCGAGCGAACAGCCTCCTGGGCCTTTTCGGTGAATCTGTTGATGTCCATCTTTTGTTCCTTCCAGACTGTGAACCGTGAATCGGTGACCGAGCCTCACTTTATGTTATGGCGACTACCCCCTCCATCATCTCGTTTCAACTATCTCTCTATTTCTCCCATCCCGCTCTTGGCTTGAAGTGACTGGCTTCAAGAAGCTCCTTGTACAGTTGTCTTTCCCGTTCAGTGGGATGCGTCGGCACCAGAACCTTGAGTCTTACGTATTCATCGCCTCGCCCGCCACCTCGCTTGTTGAGACCCTGACCTCTCAATCTGAACCGCTGACCCCCCTGAGAACCGGCGGGTATCTTCATCTCAGCCTTTCCATCGATGGTAGGCACCTCGATGGTCGATCCCAGCACGGCCTCAGACGGCGAGATCGGAAGCTCGACGTTGATGTCGTCGCCCGAAACAGTGAAGATCGAATGCGGCCTGATCCTCAACTTGATGTACAGGTCGCCCGGTTCGGTGCCGCCCGCGCCTTGTTGTCCCTGTTTGCTGACTTTTATTACGGAACCGTCGCGAGCGGCGGGCGGAATGTTGACATCGATCACTCTGGGACTCAGCGTCTGTCCTGACCCTCTGCAGGTTGTGCACACCACGCCAGACGACGTTCCAGTTCCACCGCAGGCGCTGCAGGCCCGTGAACCTTGAAGCGTAATCCGATGGCGCCCACCGCGGTGCGCGTCCTCCAGCGAAATCTCCATTTCGGCTTCGGCATCCTGTGCCCGCGGGGTCCTCGAACGCGAGCCGCGTCGTCGCGGTTCGGGTCCGGCCCCCGCCGCTCTTGCTCCGAAAAGTGTTTCGAAGAAATCACTGAAGCCGCCGCCGCCAAAGATACTGCCAAGGTCGTCGAATTGGACGTTCACTCGCCCCCACCCCGGCGGCGGCGTGAATTCGGCTCCGTCCTTCCAGTTGGGTCCGAGCTGGTCGTAACGTTTTCGTTTCTCAGGGTCGGAGAGAACCTCGTTCGCCTCGTTGATTTCCTTGAACTTTTCCTCGGCGACACGGTCGCCGGGATTCAAATCCGGGTGGTGCTTACGGGCGAGCTTGCGATAGGCCTGGCGTATCTGATCATCATTAGCATCGCGCTTTACTCCGAGCACCTCGTAGTAATCTTTGAATTTCACCGCCATCAAGCCCTAACCCAAGGCCCGCACCATTCGTGCCGACCAACCATAACGTTTTACCTAAATCTAAGGCTAGGTGATCATAAAATATGAGCACATTATTGTCAAGTTTGAGAAGAAGTTTACGCCGTGAAGAGAGTCACAGACACGGCGGGAGCGTGCGCAAGTATGCGGCGCGCAGAGTTGCCCAGTCTCAGAGAGAGCTCAACGATTGCGCAAGGCGTAGACCGATATCCGGGTGCCGGCTTATTCTTGAACTAGAAAGCCGAGACGGCTTGCGAGAAAATCACCTTGAAGGCAGTATGTAGTGGACTTCGGGTAGAAGGGAGGTGCCGCCATTCCCAAAGAAGATATGATTCCCGTCGAGGGAACCGTGACTGAATCTCTCCCGAACGCCACGTTCAAAGTACAAATCGGCGAGGGGCACGAGATCCTTGCCCATCTATCAGGCAAGATGAGAAAGAATTTCATCAAGGTGTTAGCAGGGGATAAAGTGACGGTCGAGTTGTCGCCATACGACCTCACCAAGGGCCGTATTACCTATCGCCACCGCAGCTAACTCTTTGTTCCGGACTCCCGACTGATTACCCAAGAGAGATGAGCGCGCATGATTGCGCAAGTCGTCGTCGAAGGCCGTAATCTCAACGCAAGGCTATGCGTCGAATAACGAAGTTTTCGTAGTCGGCGACATAGAGCACCCCTCGCTGGCGATCGATCGCAAGCCCTCTGGGTTGGTTGAACTTAGCCTCAAGTCCCGGTCCGTCTCGAAGCTTGCTATTCCCCGAGCCCGCGAATGATGTGACGTTCCCTGCAGGATCGATTCGACGAATGTCGTTGGCCGTCAGCTCAGCGACATACACTACATTATCGGAATCCACTGCGATGCCGATTGGGCGAAAGAGAATTGCCTCTCCGCCCTGGGCATCCACGAGATCGCCCGATCCTCCTCCCGCTAGCGTGCTGACTCGCCGGTTTACAAGATCGATTATTCGCACGCGGTTGTTTTGGGTGTCCGCTACAAACAGGAAGTTGCCGTCCGGGGACAACGCGAGACCAGTAGGGGTGTTGAACCGGGCATTCTCGGCCGCTCCGTCCGCGAATCCCGGAACGCCGTTGCCCGCCACTATCTCAACAACCGGCTGCCCGCCGTTTTGCACGATTCGCCTTATGACGTGGTTACCGGCATCGGTGAAATAAATTGCCCCGTCTGGCGCGACGAGAATCTCATCGGGCTGACGCAACTCCGAGCTGAGCGCCGCGCCCGTCCTGTATCCGGTGACCCCTTCGCGCGTGCTGTTGAGGCGTTTCTGTTTGTCCGCGTTGGCCACTTCAACGAAGGCCCCCGCGAAAGTATCCACCGTGTTGGTGCCGCCGGTGCGCTGAACCCGCCGCACCACGTTGTTGCCATTCTCGGTTATGTAGATGGTGCCCGCCGCGTCGACCGCCGCACCGCTCGGAAAGGAAAGAGTCGGCGGCTCACCCTGCGAGTTTCCTGAATCGTGGTAGCCCTCTTTGCCGGTCCCGACAACCGTGCAGGTTTGACCGGTATCCACGTTTAGAGTCCTGATGACGTGATTCTGTTGATCCGCAATGTACAGCAGCCCGTCCGGTCCAAAACTCATTCTCCGCGGCCGAACGAAGTGGGCCTGGTCGGCACTTACGCATTCCAAGTTGAGACCGAATCGCCCGTCTCCCGCGAAGGTTGTGACTTCAACATCTTCGACGACTTCAAAGGAGATGCTGTTTGCCTCATTGCCGTCACGGTCTATGACCTGAACGACGTGCGGCCCCAAACTCAGATCCTCCGGAACGGCGATCCTCAGACGCCTGCGATTTCCGTCTCGGATAAATGTCTCCACGCCGTCGATGTTCACTGTGGACCTGGAATCCAGATTTGCGCCGATCAAGTCTATGGTGGGTTTGCGTTCGCCCAACCGGAATCGAGCGGGTGAAGTTGTAAAGATGAACGGGTCGTCGGTAGGGCTGACGGGGAGGATCGCGTCGGCGGATTGAATGCCGTCCTGCTCGACTCGTACAACAATTTGACCCGGCTGGCCTACCAAGCTCGCAGGCAACGTCACCTCGAGCCGTCCGTTCTTGCCAAGCGTTGTTGGCATCTGGACGTTGTTTACGACCACCACCGCCTCATCCTTGAACACCCCGTGAACCTCGAGAAGAACATCCTCGGTTCCGACTTCCAGACTCCCTGGATCCAGAAACACGATCTCAGGCGGTTTGGGTACAATGAAGAATATCTCGGTGTTGGAAATATTCCCCTTCCTGTCGCGAAGCGTTATGGGAATCTCCGCCGGATCATTCATCAACTCGTTGGAAATCTGCACGAGCGCGCCGCTCGGGTCGGCAGCGTCTGGCGCAGCACGACCCCACACAAGGATGTCGGAAGAGTCGCTGAAGGAATCTGTTTCAACGGTTGGAATAGCGTCTAATCCCAAGTCCTCCTCTGCCGCGTTGCCAACCAGGCGAATCGTCAAGTCAGGGTCTTTATCTTGAACGGTCAGAGTGTCGGAATTGCTCGTCATCCCATCCGGGTTGATAACCTGCACGGAGTGCTCCCCCGCCGAAGCTATCAAACTTGCATCGACCTCAGCTAATAGCACTCTGCCTTTAGGGCTTACTCGTGGCGACGCGAGCGGCACTCCATCAAAAAGAACGTTGGCGCCGATTGCAAAATCCCGACCTTCGATTCGGATGGTAAACGTTTGCGTTCCGGTAGTAATGATTCTCGGGCGAAGCCGGCGTAGCTGCGGCGCCTCTTCCTGAGCGCGAACCACGGAGTTTTCCAACAGACCTGGCAAAACCACGCACGACAGAGCAATGACTCCCGCCAGGGAAAAAACAACTGCTTTCTTCATCCCTCTCCTGACTCCTCTTCCCACTTCAACAGGCCTGCACCGCTCGGCACTGCATGCATTTGAAACGATGATCTTTGGCGCGTCTTCGATTTAGCCACCGAGGATAAAACCGTACCCGTGTGCTCGATCTGATGTGACATGAAATAGAAGCCGCCTCCGCCGAAAGCTTGCAATGATAATTATGTGCGGACCCGCCACGCCCTCCCGTCCGACGACAAGCAAAAAGTATAACCAGCCGCACAAGCGTTTCACAAGATGAAGTCACAGCGAGTTTACGGCCGCGTTTCCTCGCAACCATTGAGGCTCGGATGATAATCTCTAGCGAGAGGGAGGTGAAAGGTGAAGCTACAGCGACTTGGCCGCACGGGTCTCAAGGTGACAGAAGTCTGCCTCGGCACAATGACTTTCGGCTACCAATGCGACGAACAAGCGTCTTTCGGCATCATGGGAACCGCCGCTGACCTCGGCGTGAATTTCATCGATACCGCGGATGTCTACCCCGTGCCCGTGTCGCTCGAAACTGCCGGCAGAACCGAAGAGATCGTAGGGCGATGGCTGCGAGGCAAGCGCGATGACTTCGTTCTAGGCACCAAATGCAGGATGCAGATGGGACCGCGTCCAAATGACGTGGGTCTCTCGCGCAAGCACGTGCTCAGCGCGATCGACGCGAGCCTAAAACGTCTGCAAACCGACTACATTGACCTTTATCAGGTACACGCACCGGATCCGGATACGCCGATCGATGAAACCCTGGACGCACTCGATTCAATTGTCCGAAGCGGCAAGGCTCGCTACGTAGGCTGTTCGAATTTTCAGGCCTGGCAACTGGCAAAGTCGCTGTGGACAAGCGACAGGCTCAGGTTGGCACGCTTCGACTCGGTTCAACCTCGATACAATCTTCTGTTTCGCGAGATCGAGCACGAACTGCTCCCGCTTTGCCAGGACCAGGGCGTCGGCGTGATCGTGTACAATCCGCTTGCCGGCGGATTCCTCACCGGAAAGCATCGCTCCGACGCGCCCCCGGCCGATAACACTCGGTTCGCAGTCGCGGGCGGGCTGTATATGGACCGCTATTGGAACGACTCCTGTTTTGAAGCTGTCGGGCGATTGCGCGGGTTCCTCGAGGCGCGCGGAAAGTCGCTCACGCACGCCGCGCTGGCGTGGGTGCTGAAACAACCCGTGGTGACTGCGGCGATCGTCGGAGCGACCAGCGCCGATCAGCTGCGGGATTCACTTCGAGGTACCGAAGTGGAACTCGATCAAGAAGAGCTAGAGCAATGCGATCGAATCTGGTATGAGCTGCCTCGCGCTCGTGACCCCAGGATCGCTCTGAGATGACGCCGGCGTAGAATGACCGGCCATCGTTGACGTTGAGAAGGGAACGAGGTGGAGGGAAGAGCTTGTTCAAGGTCGCACTAGTCGGAACTCACGGCGTCAACAAAACAACCATTGCGTACGAACTGGCAGGTGTTCTGAAACGAAAGGGACGCACCGTCGAGTTGCTCACCGAGATAGCTCGCGAATGCCCTTTTCCATTGAACGAACAGGCAACGCGCGAAGCATATCAATGGATCATCGCGCGGCAAGTACAACTCGAAATCGAGAAATCTGCGCGCGCCGATGTTTTGGTATGTGACCGCTCGGTGCTCGACAACTTTGCCTATTATGTTCGTCGCTACGGAAACAAGGGCGAAGAGGCCGAAGCTCTCGGCGGCTATTGCCGCTCGTGGATGCGAACCTACGACTTGCTGGTGCGGCTTCCAATCACCGAAGCGCCAGCACCGGACGGATTCCGTTCGACCGACCGGGAGTTCCAGCGCGAGATCGATCTCTTGTGCGATGAGTTATTCGAGAGTGCTTATTCCAAGACGACCCGCCCGGCTTACGTGAGAGGTTCGCTGACCGCCAGCGAGCTGGCCGAGTTGGTCCAGCCCGGCTGATCCGGAGTTCCAAGCCGCATGACGATTACCGACGCCATAAAGAAAGTAGTCGACCGCGAGGACCTCGCCGCTGAAGAAGCCGAAGCGGTGCTCGAGCAAATCATGACCGGGCAATGCACGGATGCGCAGATAGCCTCGTTGCTCACAGCGCTTCGAATGAAAGGTGAAACGGTTGACGAGCTCACCGGTTTTGCTCGAGTAATGCGCCGCAAAGCCGCTCCCATTCATCCGCATATGAAAGTCAGTGCCGAAATTGCCGGCACCGAGCGCGAAGCGCTCATTGACACGTGCGGGACAGGCGGCGATGTCAGCGGCAGCTTCAACGTTTCGACCGCGACCGCGTTCGTGGTCGCGGGAGCCGGCGTTCGAGTCGCCAAGCACGGCAATCGATCCGTATCTAGCCAGTGCGGGAGCGCCGATGTCGTCGAAGCGCTCGGAGTGAAGATCGAGCTTACGCCAAAGCGCATCGCTCAGTGCATCGACGAGGTAGGCATCGGCTTCCTGCACGCGCCGCTGCTTCACGGGGCGATGAAGTATGTTGCCCTAGCGCGGAAACAGATGGGCATACGAACAATCTTCAACGTGCTGGGGCCGCTCACCAATCCCGCAGGCGCGAACACTCAAGTGATCGGAGTCTACGACGAGTGCCTGACGGAAAAGCTCGCGCGCGTGCTGCATGAACTCGGAAGCACACGCGCGCTCGTCGTCCATGGAAGCGACGGGCTTGATGAAATAACGATAACCGGCCGAAGCAAGGTTACCGAGCTTCACGGTGGCGAGCTGATCCACTACACGGTGGAGCCCGAGGATTTCGGATTGAAGCGATCCACTCTCGCCGAGATTCAGGGCGGCGATGCGAGCCGCAATAGTGCAATCATCCTCGAAGTGCTTCGAGGCGCGCCCGGCCCAAAACGCGATATTGTGTTGTTAAACGCAGCCGCCGCTCTTGTCGCCAGCAGCAGAGCAAGTGATCTAAGTCAGGGGATCGGGCTAGCCTCGCAATCAATCGACAGCGGCACAGCGTTGAAGAAGCTGGAGCAGTTGATCGAGTTCACAAATCAATGACCTGCCTGGGAGCGCCGGTGGCTCGCCCGCTGGATCCGCGACGGTCATGATTCGCAGGCAGGCGGGCGAGACGCCTGCGCTTCCAGGCTTCGCTCCCGGGCTCAACCAAACAACAACCACTTTTTTTTCTTCTGCGGCAACGTAGCAGAGGGACGAGTCGGTATTGGGCCGCCTTCCACGACCGCAGCCGGATTGTCGTCGGCCATCGCTCGCGCATACTCCTCGCCGACGATCTCGGCAGTAGCGGCAACCGCTTCGGACATACCCGGCAATCTGTTGCGGGTGTTGTGACAATCACTCGCGATGAAATGTATCAGTCCGTTCTCGAGCATCACTCGCGCCGTTTGTTGGACCTTCTTTCCGAACTGGCCGGTGATCGATCCGGTGTCCATCTGGCCGAGCGCGCCGGCGTCAACCAGTTGATAGAAGCGCTCGGGCTCGGAAATCAGCATCATATTTCGTTCGGGGTGCGCGATGATCGGCGTGATCCGATTACTCATCAGCTCAAACAGCAGGTGCTCGCTTCCCGCCGGCACCATGGCGTGGGGGAACTCAACCAGCGCGTAGGGTCCGTCGGCGATCGTCGGCGCGCTGTGCGTCTCGCAGAGTTGTTTGACAAGCTCGTGTGTAAAGCGGAGCTCACAACCCAGCACTATTTTCGGGCTCCCTTTCATCTGCTGGTTGAGCTCGTCAACCTTCTGGCGTAGGAAACCGGGATCGTGTGTGCGGTGCAATCCGTCGTAAGCGTGGGGAGTCGCAACCATGACCCTGACACCATCCTGTGATGATGCCCGGCACATCTCGACTGATTCTTCCAAACTGTGAGAGCCGTCGTCTACTTCAGGCAAGATGTGGCTGTGAATATCAACCATTAAGGAAAGATGCTACGACAGAAGTCATAACTCTACAACGCAGGGGGCAGCGGGCCGAATGACCCTCCGCGTATTTGCGGGACTTTGCATCTGTGCGCGAAGCCCGGAAAGCGCCAAAGACCCGCAATCTGCAAATCGCTTCACTCAAGCCGCAGCGCTATCATCGGATCAACCTTCGTCGCCTTGCGAGCCGGGACGAAACACGCGGCCGTCGCAACCGCAATCAACAACAAAGCGATAACCGCGAAGACCGCCGGGTCAGTCGCGCTCTCTCCAAACAGCAGCCGGTCGAATCAGCCACAAATGGGGTCTCACGTTCACCTTCGTCATTCCTGACGCAGCGCGACAAGTGGATCGACCTTGGCCGCTCTACGCGCCGGAAAGTAACAAGCGATCAACGCGATCATAAACAACAAAAGCGCAACGCCAGCAAAGATCAACGGATCGGTCGCGCTGACACTGTAAAGCAGCGTACTGAGCAAGCGCGTCACCGACCACGCAGCAAGCAATCCGAGCGCGACTCCAATGAACGCCAGCTTAAAGCCTTGGCCCAAAATCAGACCGAGCACATCATTGCGCCCGGCGCCTAGCGCCAACCGCACGCCGATTTCGCGAGTTCGCTCGGTGACGCTGCCTGAGAGCACCCCATAAATCCCGGTTGCTGCAAGCACTAGGGCCACCAGCCCGAACGCCTCGAACATTATCATCGCGAACCGTCGCTCGGCGGCCGTGTCCGCGAGCAAATTGCCCATTGTCGCGATCCGCGAAATCGGCCGGTCTTTGTCCACCGACCAGATTGCCTGCTTGATCGCTGGTGCCAGCGCCGCCGCGTTACCTTCTGTCCGGACTGCCAGCGACAACGCGTCGTCCGCGAAGTACCACTGCACATCCGGGATATACACCGCATCCGTTTGGGGGGCCACCAGAGACGCCTGCTTCACGTTTCCCACCACGCCGACAATGGTGTACCACGGCACGTCCTGACGGCCTACGTGCAAGCGCTTCCCAATAGGATTTTCATCGAGGAACCTGCGCTTCGCTAAGGATTCGCTGATCAGAACTGCCGGCGGCGAGCCGGCCACGTCGTGCTCGTCCAGCAGGCGACCGCGGATGAGCGGTATACCCATCGTCTCGACAAAGCCCGGGCTCACCACGTATCGAAACGTGCTATAGCCGCGCTCGGGCTTGCCATCCGGGCCCGGGTCGAAGTGCACTCCATACTCGTCGAGTTCCCCGCTCAGCGGCAACTGGCTTGAGAAGGCCGCGGCCGTGACGCCCGGCGTCCGGCGCACCGCTTCCAGAGCCTGCGCGAAGAATCGGTGAATGGTCGCCTCGTCAAAGCGGCGCCCGGAAGTTTGCACCTGCATTGTGAGCAGGTGCGACGAATCGAACCCCGGAGAGATCGCAAACAGACGCTGCAAGCTGCGCAAAAGCAATCCCGCGCTCACAAGCAGCACCAGTGCAAGTGCGACCTCTGCGACTACGAGCGAACGGCGTGTCAACTGATGACCGCCCGCCGTACGCGCTGAGCTTTGTTGCAGTCCGATGTGAAGGTCATTGCGAGAGGCGTGCATCGCCGGGATCAGCCCTACAACCACGCCGATTAGCGTTGTGATGCACACAGCGAAGGCGCATACTGCGCCGTCGACGCGAATGGCGCTAACCCTCGGAAGCCCGGGCGGACTCAGAGCAACCAGCACCTCTACGCCGAACTCAGCCACCAACAAACCGAATGCACCTCCTAGGACGCCGAGCATCAGGCTCTCAGTCAGCAGTTGCCGGATCATCCGGGTTCGCCCTGCGCCCAGTGCGGCACGCACCGCGAACTCGCCCCGTCGCTGTGCGCCACGAGCAAGCATCAGATTGGTCACGTTCACACACGCAATCGCGAGCACCAACATAACCGCACCGAGGACGGCTAGTAGCGCAGGTTTCACCGCGCCCGTAACCTCGTCCTGCAATGAATTGACGATGAATCTATCGGGGACGCCGTAGTCCCTGATCACCAAAGGGTATATCGCCATCAGACCCTGCAAGATCTGTTCGAGCTCACCACTGGCCTGATCGACGGTCGTGCCCGGTCGCAACCGACCTAATATTCGCAGGTGATGGCCCCACTCTCTGCTCTGTGGGGGTAGCGACGGGTCATACTGCAGAGGGGACCAGAGCTCAGCCTTGGGGGCCAGGACATTCTCGAACGTGCTCGGCATCACACCGATGACCGTGTAGCTGTTGTCGTCCAGCATAACCTGGCTTCCGACGATCCCGCTGTCGCCACCGAAGCGACGACGCCAAAGCCCGTCGCTGAGAATCGCCACGTTGGGGCCGTTGAGTTGGTCGTCGGATTCCAGAAAGTCCCGACCTGCGGCCGGTGATACTCCCAGCGTTCTGAAGAAACTCGCGCTCACGCGTTGGCCCTCGAGTCGTTCGGGTTCGGCCGGCCCAGTCATCGTCGGCTGCCACGCCTTCATCACCGCGAGCGCGTCGAACGAATGGCTCCTCTCAACAAAAGCACGATAGCCGCCGAACGTTCCCTCTATTCGTCCGCCGTCCCTTCGTCCTTCCCAGATCATCACCAGGCGTTGCGCGTTCGGATACGGCAAAGACTCGAACAGAATTGGGTTCACCGCGCTGAAGATCGATGTGCTGGCGCCGATGCCGAGCGCCAGCGTGAAGACGGCAATCAACGTGAAGCCCGGCTTTTTGAGGAGCATTCGCACAGCGAAACGGATGTCTTGAACCATGTCGTCCTCCCATCGATAGCTTTGCAGCCACAGCGCGTCCCAAAACGCGCCGAGAGAGCGGCGAAGGAGATTGAGCTTGTTGCGCCAGTCGAGTTTCTCCCAATCGGCAAGCGATGTTTCTCGATTCCGCAGCTCTGATTCCCACTCCTGCTTCCAGTCGGCGCGGAACCGTCGCGGCACGATCACTCCGATGAGGCGAATGAACCAGAGATGAAGCTTCACGCTTGTTCCTCGCTACTCGTGGCGCAGCGCCTCCAGCGGATCTACTTGAGCGGCTTTGCGGGCCGGCAGCCAGCAAGCAATCAACGCTACCAGCGTCAGCAGCGACGCGATGACGCCTATGGTCAGCGGGTCCGTTCCCCCGACGCCGTAAAGCTGGTCTGTCACTTGGCGCTGCAAAGCCGCCACGCCGAAGTATTCGCTCGCCAGAAGTAGCTTCAAGGGATATCCGGACAACGCTCCAACTGCCAGTCCGAGTAACACCAGTTTCATTCCCTGCCAGATCACGAGCCGCAAGACGATTGCTCCCTGCGCGCCCAGCGCCATGCGGATCCCGATCTCATTTGTGCGTTGCGCTACCGAATAGCCCAACACGCCGGAGAGTCCGACGGCTGCGAGCAATAGGGCCAATCCGCCAAAGAAACTCAAGAGCCGCGCGTACAGACGCTCCTGTCCCAACGTGGCTTGCGAGCGTGCTCCTTGCGAGCCGACTTCCGTAATCGGCAGATTGCTGTCCAGTTCGCGCACGACTTCGCGCAACGTGGCGGCGAGTGCGGTCGGTTCGCCCGCCGTGCGCAAGGCGAAATACATGTCGCCGATCACACCGACTTCCTGTTGCCACGGCGTGTAAAGCAGCGGCTTGAGATCTTCGCGCTGTCGCATGTATTTGGTATCGGCGACGACACCGATGATCTCGACTTCGCGTTTGCTACCTCTAAATGTGACACGCTGGCCGAGCACCTCGGCGTTGGGGAAATACTTTTGTGCGAAGGTTTGATTGACGATGGCGACATAGGGCGCGCGCTGGTCATCTTGCGCCGTAAAGCCACGCCCGCGCAGCAGCGGGATTTCCATCGTCGCAAAATAATTCTCGCGCGCCATCTGGCGGTTAGTGGGGCGCGGTCCGGCGGTCATTGCCTCCTCGCCGGGCAGCAAGATGCCGTTGACATAGTTGTCATTCGCGATGAGCGGGACTTTCCCGAACGTCGCCGCGCGGACGCCCGGCAGGTTGTCCAGCCGCGCAAAGAGTTGCTGATAGAATTGCACCAGCCGTTCGTCGCTGTACCCGCCTTGTTGCGGCTGCAACCTGAAGAGCAAGAGGTTCTCCTGATTGAAGCCCAGGTTGACGCGTTGCAGGTTGTAGAGCGTGCGGATGAACAGACCCGCGCCAATCAACAACAACAACGAAAGCGCGATCTGCGTGACGATCAGCGCTTTACTCAAATGCGACACCACGCCGGTTGCACGGCGGCTCTGTTTGAGCGAGGTCGCCAAATCTTGCTTGGTCGCGCGCCAAGCGGGCGCCAAGCCGAAGAGCACGCCGGTCAAGAGCGAGACAGCCAGCGCAAACACAAGCACTCGCCAATTCAGACTGAGGTCAACATTGTTGGGCAAAAGTCCCGTGTGCTTGTCGGTCAACGCCACCAATGCGCTCTTGCCCCACAAGGCGAAGAGCACGCCGACCGCGCCGCCCAAGGATGCGAGCAACACACTTTCGGTCAGCAGTTGCCGGATCAAACGCCAGCGCCCCGCGCCGACCGCGAGCCTCACGCTTATCTCTGCGCCGCGCAAGGCCGCCCGCGCCAGTAGCAGGTTTGCTACATTGGCGCACGCAATCAGCAGTACGAGCGCCACCACGATGAATAGCCCATAGATGGTGGGTGCATAATCCCTGCGTTCGTCCAGCATCCCACGGCTGCCGGATTCCGCGATCAGGCGTGGATAATCTTTCGGTTCGAGTTGCGCCGGTTCATCCGCTTTGCGCGGCGGCGGCATAACCTCCAACGCGGCGGCTCGAAAAGCACCGTTCAAGGAATCGCGCGCCTGTTTGTAGGTCGCGCCCGGTTTGAGCCGCCCCATCAAATCCAGCCACCAGAGGCCCGGTTCTTTTGCGGTGCCCAAAAGGGTGCGCTCGCCCTGCAACAACGGCTCTTGGGTGAGCGGGACGGTGACGGCGGGGTGATAATTCACCTGCAAGGTGCCTGTGAACGCGGGCGGCGTCACGCCGATGATGGTGAACGACTGCTTGTTGAGTTTGAGCGGCTGGCCGATGACGGCGGGACTCGCGCCAAACCGCTCCTGCCAAAACTGATGGCTGAGCACGACCACCGGCGCTGAGCCTGCCCGGTCATCTTCATCAGTGATCGCGCGTCCCAAGCTCGGCTGCACTCTCAGCCCGGCGTAATAGCCGCCGGACACGGCTTGCCCGTTGACGAGCTCCGCCTGATCCCCCACCACTGCAGTTAATTCACGCGTTGGAGCGAAGGCAAAGAAATCGCCGAGCGGGCTGTCCGGCGCAGCGGCGCACGCCTGGCGCATCTTTTCAAATACATCGTAGCGAAACAGCGAAAGCCCTTGTGTGCCCGGCGGGGGCTCGGACGACGTGCCGCTCATGCCATTTGTTCTGAACGCTAGTCCCGCTTGCCATTCAAACAGCACTAAGCGCTCCGGCTCAGCGACCGGCAAGGTCCTGAGCAGCACGGCATCCACCACGCTGAATAACGCCGTATTCGCGCCGATGCCGAGCGCCAGTGAAAGCACGGCGACAATCGTGAATCCTTTGTGCTTGAGCAGCATGCGCGAGCCATAACGCAAGTCTTGAAACATTTCGTCCTCCCACCGTTGTGGTTGTAGCCGCAGCGCATCCCAAAACGCGCCTACACTCCGCCTCAGCAGATCAAGCTTCGACTTCCCATTGAGGCGATCCCACTCAGCCAGCAGCAGCTCGCGGCAACACAGCTCCGCCTCCCACTCCTGCCGCCAATCGGCGCGCAAGCGGCGAGGCACGATCACGCCAATCACGGCGATCAGCCATAGATGCGGTCTGAAAAAAAGCTTTGTTTTGCGGTCGGGCATTGCCCCATCTCACCCGCGTTCGGTGGAAGGCTTGACGCTCCGGGGCACACGAGGCATGAGTTGGTCAACTAGTCGGTAGCGCTTTAGCGCTTCGGCGAGAGCTTCCTTTCCAACGCGAGTCAGCTCGTAGTATTTGCGAGGCGGTCTTTGCGCTCGCTGCGCGACCCCCTCCTTTTCCCAGCGCGAGGCAACCAGACCGCTCTCCTCCAGTCTCCTCAGCGCCGGGTACACGGTTCCGCTCGGCAGCCCGGTGATGTCCATGATGTCGAACCCGTATTTGTAGCTGCTGGCAATCGCCTGCAGGATCACCGCCTCCGAATATGATAAATAGGATTTCTTGTCCATGGTTCTATATAGATTTCTATTTATATAGATATCTACATAGCCTGTCAATCAGATTAATATTGAGGGAGTTTTGATCAGGAATTTTTCACAATAAGTGGCGGACGTCGCCGGTCTTGTATCGGATGGCAAGCCAAGGGGCGGCTACTCGGCCAGACGGCTCATCAAGACGTGATGAGTTCAACGATTGTTCCTTGTGCGCGGACAGAAAAACCGGGCGGCGCGGCTCGGGGCCGGGACCCGTGATGTGAGCTGATTGTGGATCGGACAGGACCTGCTAGTAGCGGATCTCCCAAATGACTCCGTCGCATGTTCCACGAGGTTTCATGGCTTTCTCCTTTGTTCAGCCCTGCGCTTTACTCTTCGACAGCAGTGCCGTCCGGTGAAGTTACAAGCGCCATGCCATGGCTGGACCAGCGCGCTAGGGACGCTAATTGCCTCGCCAATCAAGGGTTAGAGTTGCTGGGAACGAGACCCCCTGGGTGCCCGAGCTAGTCGCTCGGTCAGTTTGATTCGCACGTTTCGGTCAGACTGATTGAAGGCATTTGAAACCTTCCAGGTCCTTTAGTCACTGACTGGAAGCGGGCGTGTCACACCATAATTTTCCGAACGTAACCGGGGACTTCCGCAACCCAGAGGGAGAACAGCGATGAAAACAGCGATGACGTTCGTGGCTGTAGCAGTCTTGATCGGACTGTTCGCACACTCGACTAGCCTCGCGCAAGAAGCCTTTAGGGGAGACTGGACTGGAGAGTTTGAGAACAAGAGATGCCGGCTATCGCTGAAGACCTCCAGAGGCGGTTCAATTTTGGACTCCTGGGCCAGTTTCGAGGCTGAGAGCATTAAGGGACTTACCGTTCCTGACAGCTCGGACATAACGCCTATCCACTTCGAGGTCGCCAGGGAAGCCGGCACGATTGTGTTCGACGGAATGACTAAGAACGGACACGGAATTGGAGATTATCTCTTCACTCCGAATCGGGATTATCTTTCCGCGATGAAGTCGATGGGTTACGACAATTTGTCAAACGAACAACTTCTGCGACTGGCGCTTCGCGATGTTACCAGAGCCTTCGTGACAGAGATGCGCGCTGCAGGTTACAACACCGCAACGGTCGATCAGCTAATTCGGATGAGAAACCACAACATAACCGCGAGCTTCGTAAGAGAGATCAAGGCCGCGGGATATGACGGCTTGTCGGTCGATCAACTCGTCAGAATGCGCAACCACAAAATCGACGTGGCGTTCATCAGGTCGTTCTCAGCGGTTGGGTATGCGTCGCTCACAGTTGACCAGCTCATACGTCTGCGCAACCACGAAGTCACTCCGGAGTCGATCGGCGAATTGAAGGCGCTCGGATATGACAACCTGTCCCCCGACACTCTGATACGATTGCGCAACCACGACGTCACTCCGGGCTTCATCAAGCAGTTGAGCGGTTCGGGACACAGGGACCTTTCGCCCGAGGACTTGATCTACATTCGCAATCACGGTTTGGACGCGTACACCAATCGGCGGATCAAGCGCGCTCGATGATCACTGCTGATTAGTTTCAAGCGCCACGTCCACGACTATCGGATCGTGATCTGAGATCGGCGATCCATTGTGCGTGAGGCCTTGAAACGTCCGGGGATCGACGCTTGCCACGCCGGTTTCTTTGTCCACCATTTCCCCCGCTCTGAGGGCCCTCAGCCCACGCCCGGCGAGCCAGTCCAGTCGAAACTCGAGCAAGAGTCCTTCAGGACCGATTCGGCGATTCACCCACCATTTCATCGGCCGCGGCAAGCGTGTCGGGTCGTCCAGGTTGGAGACTATGCTCCGGCTGGTTGCGCTTCGGTCGTTATAACCGGATATCTCAAAGCCGAAACGAGTAAGTTCGCGCACTGCCGGCTCTCGGGTTTCCGGACGGCTCAAGCGACCGCGAAGTCTGTGGGGACGGCTCGCGAGAATCGTCGCGGTGTTCTTCATCGCTCGAAGTCGGGTTCCACGGGCGAAGGTATGGGTGTTGAGGTCGCCACCGACTATCGCAGGCTGATTTCCGAATCGCGCGTCCGCCGCTTGAAGAAACGCGCGCATCTGTCGACCGCGGCAGCGCGGTGTGTTTACGACGTCAAGGTGCGTGTTCCCGACACACAACCTCCTCCCGGCAATCTCCAGATCGACGAGAATGCCGATCCTTCCGCCCAGCCGACGTTCAGTGCTCTCGAAGTTGTTCTCGCAACGCGGCAGTTGAACGATCTGAGGCTCGAACAGGTCGTACCGCGTGAGAAACGCGTTGCCATGCAGCGCGGTTGTGTTTTCGCCGGCGAGCTTGCGCTCATCGCCCGCGCCCTTCGTCAATTCGAGATACTCGACACCAAAAACTGCGTGAGCGGATAATGCACGGCTCAGCTCCAACGCAACGTTGACGTTGCCGGAGCGGGCCATTCCTTCATCGACCTCGTTGATGAGCAACACATCGGCGAAGCTAAGAACGTGATGCCGGTTAAGGACTTCGATAATGCCTTCCAGCCTCGAACCTCGCTCGATGTTCCATTCCACGACGCGCAGAAAAGATCGCAACCTTGGGCTCGGGCTTGACGCACGATAGACCCGCGGCTCGTCGAGCAGTCGCCTCAGCTCCGGCGCGCGAGCGCCGTAAATAGCCGAGTTGCGAAGCTCTTCGAAAGAAGAGAAGCGGAGAAGCTCGTTTACCAGATGTTGATTGTCGGCACTGAGGTTTGTATGTGTGTCTTCTATCACCTGACGGCGGCCGGCCTCTCTCGATCGTTTGGAAGTTAAGACGATAGCCCGACCGGTCAAGCCTGTCCAACAGTGCGGCCACGGCAAGCAACCCGAACCGACGGGGAGTACTCTAACGCGCTGCGCGTTAGCGGTGGGTTTGATATGCTCACACCCGAAGCGATTTCCCATCCGGAGGATCCGATGGAGGACGTTGCAGTCGCGTCGCCTGGCAATGGGACACTCAGAACGCTGGAGTTCTACTCGTTCTGTGTCGTCAGTTTCGCAGCGAAGTCGCTGTTGTTGATCGGGCTTCCATATCGCGAGTGGCCGGTCAACACCGTCTACACCTGTTCGCTTCTACTTTTCTTCTATTGCTTCTTCAGATTCCGGCAGGGATTGCGAGCGCCGTTTTTCGTGGTCGCGTCACTCGCGGCCGCAGTGGCGGTGGATGTCCTCGGAAACAGGTTCGGATTTTACGGCCATCCGTTCGGACCGTTGCGCGACTACGATGAGTTTGCGCACTTCACGGGTTCGGGGTTTTCGGCGATCGCGGCGTTCTGGCTGCTGAGAGCCGGCACGCGGCGCATGGGATTCAAGCTGTCCAGCCGGCTGCTCGGTCTGTTTGCGACGTCGGTCGCGTTCACCTATTGCGGATGGTACGAAATCCTCGAGTTATGGGATGAGTACTTCTGGAGCGGCTTCGAACGGATTCACTGGTGGTACGACACGGCGAACGATCTGTTCTACGATTTTCTCGGCGTCATTGCGTTCATCGCCGCCGCTGCCGCGCTCTTCGCGTTCTTGGAACGCCGAACGAAATCATCCAACAGCAATCTGACACAAGTCCGACTCGGTAACATATTTTCAACCCTGCCTCGCGACCTTCTTGCAGTTCTCCTCGCGACCACCGCGTTCGGCCTGTGCGCGTGGTTCGAGATCTTCAGATACTTCGATCAACTTTGGTTCGGCAGGATTCACCTGGTCGGGAACCGCGACACGGCTATCTACCTTCAGTACGAATTGGCCGGGTGTGTGTTACTTGCGCTGCTGTGTGTTGTGGTTGCGCGCGTTCGAGTAGTGCGCGGGGCTTCAGCTGCGTGATATCCAACGGCGAGGGCGGAACGAATAGACTCGCTCCGCCCTCTTTCGAGGCTTACGCGCAATGCCGCTACGCGCCTCATCAAGCCTTTTCGACAACGCCGTTGATCAGGCGTCGAAGTACATCGAAAACTCAATCGGGTGTGGCCGCATTTTTACCGGATGGATCTCGTGACTCCGCTTGTAGTCGATCCAGCGCTCGATTAAGCCTTCGCTGAACACGTCGTTTGCAAGCAGGAAATCGTAATCACTCTCGAGCGCATTCAGACTCTCATCCAGCGAGCCGGGCATCGACGGCACATCCCTCAACTCTTCGGGTGAGAGATCGTAAATATCCTTGTCGAGGGGCGGGCCCGGATCAATTCGATTCTGGATTCCATCGAGTCCCGCCATCAGCATCGCCGAGAATGCCAAATAAGCATTGCACGAAGGATCAGGCGGGCGGAACTCCAATCGTTTTGCTTTGGGGCTCTGTGAGTACATCGGTATGCGCACCGCGGCCGAGCGATTGCGGCTGGAATAAGCGAGATTCACCGGGGCCTCGAATCCCGGAACAAGCCGTTTGTAGCTGTTGGTGGTCGGCGCGGCAAACGCGGCAATCGCCCGCGCGTGCTTCAGCAGTCCGCCGATGTAATAAAGGGCCATCTCCGATAACCCGGCGTAACCGTCGCCGGCAAACAGCGGAGTTCGGTCTTTCCAGATCGATTGATGGCAATGCATGCCGTTGCCGTTGTCGCCGTAAATCGGCTTGGGCATGAACGTCGCCGCTTTGCCTGAACGAAGCGCTGCATTCTTGACCGTGTACTTGAAGATCATCAGGTTGTCGGCGGTGGTCAACAAGGTGTTATAGCGGAAGTCGATCTCGCACTGTCCGCCGGTTGCCACCTCGTGATGATGGCACTCGACTGATATTCCGGCGCCTCTCAGCAAACTGGCGATCTCAGATCTCAGATCCGAAATCGAATCAAGCGGAGGCAGGGGAACATAGCCCTCCTTCGGACGGATGTGATACCCGTGGCCGTTCGTGCCCCCGCGCTCGGCTGACGTGTTCCACGGGCCTTCCATCGAATCCACCGAGTAACCCGAAGTATGGCCCTCGTTGTGGAATGATACTTTGTCGAATATGAAAAACTCTGCTTCCGGCCCGAAGTGAATCGTATCGCCGATGCCGGTGAATTTGAGATAGTTCTGCGCTCGGTTCGCCACCGCGCGCGGGTCAAGCCAGTAGCCGTCTTTGGTTATCGGATCATAAACGCTGGAGATAAGGCAGAGCGTCGCGGGTTTCATGAAGGGATCAATCCAATAGCGCGATGAGTCCGGGATCAGGAGCATGTCCGATTCGTTGATCGCCGCCCATCCCCTCAAACTCGATGCGTCAAATCCCACGCCGTTCTCGAACACATCCAGACCGAATTCCTCGATCGGCACGGTGAGGTGGTGCCACTGGCCGAGCAGGTCCGTAAATCTCACGTCTACGAACTCGGCTCCCTGATCGGCCGCGAACTTCAGTGCTGCTTCTCCGCTCATAGTTCCTCCATTTTCGGCTCTAATGTTTGAAATTTGACTGTTTTCTTACTGAAAAAGTATTCGGCGGCCAGGCTTCCAATTCTGAAGCGCCGGCTTGGGTTTAGTTTGCGGGGGCTACCAAACCCAAAACCTGCAGCCCAAAATCGGTAGGCTGACCGCCGTGACACCCACATCTTTTATCCGATTGAATCAGATTTGTAAAATCTATTCTTTTTATGCTAGCTATTACCTCTGTTTATCGCCGTCAAGAGGGCTGAGATATGGAGTTATGGCAGCTGGAAGTGTTCAACGCGGTCTCGGAAGAAAAAAGTTTTTCACGCGCTGGTCAGCGGCTCGGGCGCACTCAACCCGCCATAAGCTCGGCGATCAAGCTGCTGGAAGATGAACTGGGGGAGCGACTGTTCGACCGATTGGGCAAGAGCGTAAGGTTGACCGCCGCCGGCGAGCTGCTGACTGAATATGCCAAGCGTCTGCTGAGGATTCGGGAAGAGGCGGTGCTTGCGGTTGGAGAATTGCGCGGGTTGAACCGCGGGACGTTGAGACTCGGGGCGAACGAAACGACATGCCTCTATGTTTTGCCGGAGGTGCTCGCCGCGTTCAAGCAAGCCTATCCTCAGGTTCAGGTCGACATTCATCGAGCAATCACGCGCTCGATCACCGAAAGGGTCATCGACGGCACGCTTGATTTTGGAATCGTGACCCTGCCGATAAAGAACTCGCGGCTGGAGGCCCTTACGATTCATCGCGACGAGTTGGCTCTAATCGTCGGCCCCGGCCACTCACTTTCGTCGCGGCGCTCGGTGCGAATGTCAGACCTCGAAGACGAGCCGTTCATCCTTCACAAGATCGGCACCACGACGCGGGAGCGACTGGTCAAGCACTTCAGGGAGGGCGGGGTGAAGATGAAAGTCACCATGGAGCTTGCGTCGATCGAGACGATCAAGCGATTTGTTTCGATCGGAATGGGAATTTCGATCGTGCCGCGATTGTGCATATCGAAAGAGATCGAGGAAGGGAGCCTGACGGCGGTGTCGATTCGAGACGCGCGGTTCAAGCGGAAGCTCGGGTTGATCTACATCAAGGGGCGTTATCAATCTCAGGCAGCCAGGGCTTTTTTGGCTTTGATCTCGGCCAAGCAACCGGCGGCGAAGTCGCGACCGATCGCGCCACAAACCTGACGATGCCGGTTGCAGCGCCATACTTGGGCCAACTGTTGTGCGCACGCTCGCCTTGTGAACCTTTGTGACCTGGGGACTTTGTGGCCAGGCTTCCCGCCACAAAGACGCGAAGACACTAAGTTCCACTAAAACCGCATGCCCGCTGCGTTGACAATCGAGCGATGCAGTTGTTAGCTTCAAACTTAACGAGGAAGCCCTCACCGGCGGTGGCAGTATCGAAGGACATCCATAGTGCTCAATCACAAAGTCATCTTCGGAATGAAGCTTCGCCAGTTTCGCGAGCAAGCGGGCCTCTCGCTCACGGATCTCGGCGCGCGGACGAAGCTCTCGACCTCTTATCTCACCGAGATCGAGCACGGTAAGAAATATCCCAAGGCTGAAAAGATAGCTCGAATGGCCGAGGCGCTCGGCCGAAACTACGATGATCTCGTCTCGATCAGACTCGACGAGCAGCTGAGCCCGTTGTCTGACTTCCTCGGTTCACCCGTCCTCCACAATTTTCCGTTTCACATGTTCGGCATCTCGCCCGCGCAGGTGGTCGAGCTCATGACGCGCCAGCCCCTGGAGGCAAGCGCGCTGGTCAACGCGCTTATTGGAATCGCGGAGCAGTACAACATCGGAGTCGAGCACCTTTATCGCTCCGCGCTCAGGTCCTACCAGGAGCTGCACGAGAACTACTTTCCGGAGATCGAGCGCGCGGTCGAGGGTTTCGTACGGGAAGCGAAGATCGCTTTTGACCCTACGCCCAGCTACGTCGAACTTCGAACGCTGATCGAGAAGCGCTTTGACTACCGGCTCGACGACAGACAGCTGAGCCAGCACCCGAAGCTAGAGCACTTTCGGTCAGTGCTCGTAGCCAAAAGGAACAGCCCTCCGACACTGCTGATCAACCCGGCGCTCGGCGAACGTCAGCGGAAGTTCATTCTCGCGAGAGAGATCGGGTACCAGGTGCTCGACCTCAAGGAACGCGCGATGACCTCCGCTCCTGAGCGCGTCGACTCATTCGAGCAGGTGCTCAACGATTTCAAGGCTTCGTACTTCGCCGGGGCGCTTCTGATCAATCGCCCGCGGTTGCTGGCGGATCTCAAAGAGTTCTTCGCGTTGGATCGATGGCAGCCTCGCCGGTTTCGCGACTTTCTTGAACGCTACGAAGTCACCCCCGAGATTTTCATGTATCGCCTCACCGAGGTGCTGCCCGAGTACTTCGGCATCAAGCTCCACTTCCTCAGGTTCAATCACGAGCGCGGCGAGTACCGGCTCGTGAAGCACCTGAACATGTCCCAGGTACTGATTCCGAGCGGCACGGGAGTGGACGAACACTATTGCCGCCGCTGGCTGGCGATTCGAATACTCGGTGACCCCGAACGCGAGCGAAAGTCCAAGAAGAAGCCGGTAGAGCCGGTTATCGGCATACAACTATCACGCTTCGTTGATTCCGACGCTCGATATCTGTGCGTTGCGATGGCCCGCCATCTTGCGCTGAATCCTTCGGCCACTTCGTCCGTGTCGTTGGGCTTCCGTTGCGACTCGGAATTCGAACGAACAGTCCGTTTCTCCGCCGACCCGGCAATCCCGCGGCTGGACATCGACGGCACGTGCGAGAGATGCCGTCTCACTGAAAAGGAGTGCGGGGACAGGGTGGCCCCACCTCATCTGCTTCAACTGCAGCGGACGCGCCGCGAAATAGAGCAGGAACTCGCTTGTCTGAACGGCAGCCCGACTGCCGGACACTGACTGATTTCGTTTGAAAAGCCCTGCCTTTTTGAGTTATAAGCACCTGACTCCCTATTTCTTTTGTGAGTTGGTCTTTAGCCTATGCGAAACACCCGCGTCCTCACCCTCGCGCTGGTCTCGTGTCTGGTCGCAACCGCCCCGGCGGCGCGTCTGGCGGCCACGAAGAATCGTAGCCATCCGAAGAATTACGCGCCCGGCGAACTCATAGTCAAGCTCAAGGTTGGGGCGCCGCAGCTAAGCATGGCCGATGAGACTGAGCGATTGATGACGATCGCCCGACTGGCTGACGGGTCAGGCGCGCGTGCTGTAGATCGGCCCGCCGAACCGCTTGTCAATCGAGATTCAGACCGCCGCATCGGACAAATGATCTCGAACCGCGGGCTCGACAGGGTGTTCGTGCTGAAGATCGACGAGAGCGCGGACGTTAGTTCAATCGTCAGCGACCTTCGGTCTCGCGGGGACGTCGAATATGCCGAACCAAACTACCTTGTGACGCCTGACAGCGTGATCCCGGATGATCCGGACTTTTCTCAGCAATGGGCGCTGCTGAACAACGGGGTGTACATTGGAGAATACGTATCCACACCGAACGCCGACATCAAGGCCTATCAAGCCTGGGACATAACGTTGGGCAGTCCCAACGTCATCGTCGCGCTGACGGATACCGGGGTAGACCAGGGCCACCCGGACCTCGCGCAAAGCATATACACCAACGCGCACGAGATACCCGGGAACGGAATCGATGACGACCATAACGGGTTCATCGACGATGTGCACGGCTTCAATGTCGCGGATCAGAACGGCGACACCAGCGACGTCAGCGGGCACGGGACCCAAATGGCCGGCGTAATTGCAGCCGGGATCAACAACGGCATCGGGATCTCCGGAGTTTCTCAATCAAAGATATTGCCGGTGAAATTCTATCAGCGCTACGGTCCCTTCCCGGAGCAATACCGAGCCACGGTGGCGGATGCAGCCAAGGCACTGCTCTATTCGGTGGCCGCCGGGGCCTCGATCATAAACGCCAGCTGGAGGACGCTGCTCACGCCAGAGGACGTGCCGGAGGAGGCCGCGCAGGCGCTCAAGGACGCGGTCAACGTAGCGAATGACGCGGGAGTTTTGATGGTCTGCACGGCCGGCAATGACGGGTTCAATCTCGACTACAGCAATATCTATCCCGCGTCGTACCGATTTCCGAACCAGATAGTCGTCGCCGCATCCGACTATAACGATGAAATCTGGCATCCGCCCGGAAATCCATTTGCGATCCTGACCGGATTCGGACCAAATTCCGTACACCTGGCCGCTCCGGGTGTTTCCGTGCTCACCACCCAGGCTCACGGCGACTGCGTCCTATGCAGCCAGGATAACGACCCTGCGAAGTGGTACACGCGCGGGGACGGCACTTCGATGTCGGCGGCCTTTGTCTCCGGAGTGGCGGCGCTCGTAAAATCGAGATACCCGGATGATAGTGCGGTGTTCATAAAGCAGCGCATAATGAACGGGGCGGAAGTAACCGAGAGCCTGCGTCCCTACGTGGTGTCCGGGGGACGGCTGAGCGCAATGGGCGCGCTCACGTCTCGGGTGAGTATTGTCGCGCCCGTGCTGGACGAAGTGAAATACAAATCAAAGAAGCTGACGGTGTTCGGATCCGGCATGCAACCCGGGATGTTTATCGTCGTGGGAAAAACCGCCTATCCCGGAACCGCAAAGAGCGACGACGGAACACGCTTCCTGGCCAAAGTACCCAAGAGCGAGATTCCAGCCGGTACGCCCGTCACGATCAAGCTTCGCAACCCTGACGGCGGTGAGAGCAAGGCCATAACATTCACACGGTAGGGAAATGAGGGACACACTTTCGCTGGAGCGCAAGCTCAAGATGCACGAGGCTCGCGAGGCGATCCTCAATCGCATCGGCTCCGAGACATTCTCCGTCATAAACGTCGACCACTTCCTCCAGGCGACCGTCACCGAGGTCGGCAAGATGATGGGCGTGGACCGTTGCGACGTGATGACGCTGACCCCTGAGAACCAGCTCCGGGTCACTCATGAGTACCGCGCCGATGGCGAAGACGATTTGCCTTCGCTTCTGGGACTGCAACTTCGCGTCGACCTCGAACGTATGCAGGAAAGCTTCGACCTTTACAATCCACAGGCCATCGAAGACACTGCATCACCAGATCTTCAACCGGCGCTTCACAAACTCGTCGAGGGGCTTGGCAGCAGATCCGTGCTGCTGGTTCCGATCACTTTCAATTTGCAGCTTCTCGGGATGATGGGTCTGCATCACTGCCGCGACCCGTATCGCTGGAACGAGGACGAGGTCAATTTCATTCGCAATCTCGCGCAGCATATCGCGATCGGCTATCGCTATACTCACATCTACACCGAGAAGGAACGAGAAGCGAGAATCAACAAGGCGCTGCTCGAGATCGCAAACGACATAAACACCGGTTCCGACTTCACAGAGGTAATCGAGCGCATACTGGACCGCTCGCTCGATCTGCTCCGAATACACGCCGCCTGTCTGGCAATCATCGACGCGAACAATAGCGAAATCCATTTCACGAATCTGCGCGCGTCCGGGATCGAAGCGGGCGAGATTCTCAAGCGGCCGTCGCTGAAGTTTCCGATTCTCGAGCTCCTGCCCAAGACGGTGGAGCGCGGCCAGATGCTGAAGATCCTGAGCCCCGCGCAGCACGAGTACGCGCGCTCGTTTTTGACGGAGGTCTTTAATGCCGGCGCGGCAATCATCGTCCCCATCGTGATCGAGGACAAAATATTCGGCGCGCTGGTGCTGTTGTGGTCAGAGCCCCAGCAGTCCTTTGTAAAAGAAGTCACCGCCTTGGCGCTTGGTATTGCCGACCAGTTGGCGATCGCGCTCGGAAAGGCCAGGCTGTCGGCTGAGGTGTTGCGACTTCGTCGCGAACTCGAGCACGCGCACAGCCAGCACAGCGGAGGCGGGTTTGTCGGGAAGAGCGACAATTTCATGCGCTGCATGCAGATGGCGCTTTACGTCGCGGACAACTACACCACCGTGCTGCTGACTGGAGAGTCGGGCACCGGAAAAGAAGTGATGGCCGACCTGATTCAATCGCGATCCTCACGCGTGGAGAAGCCTTACATCAAGATCAACTGCGGGGCAATCCCCGAGTCTCTGCTCGAATCGGAACTGTTCGGCCACGAGAAGGGCGCGTTTACCGATGCGCGCAGCCGCCGCATAGGCAAGTTTGAGGAAGCCAACGGCGGAACCCTCTTCCTCGATGAAATCGCGGAAATGTCTCTATCCGCGCAGGTCCGGTTGCTCCGCGTGCTTCAGAACGGAGAGTTCTCGCGCGTTGGAGGCAACGACGTAATCAAGACAGACGTTCGGGTGATTGCCGCCACCAACGTCGATCTGGAGGAAGCAGTTCGCGAGGGGCGTTTCCGCCGAGACGTTTTCTACCGGTTGAATGTCTATCCGATAAAACTTCCGCCGCTCCGCGAGAGACGTGAGGACGTCCCGCTCCTCGCAATGCACTTCCTCGAGATCTACAAGAAGCGTTCGAATAAGAACATTACCGGCATATCCAAGAAAGCGCTCGAGTGGCTTCGGAGATATGATTGGCCGGGCAACGTTCGCGAGCTTGAAAACGCGATGGAGCGAGCGGTCATCATCGCGCAGGGCCGTATGATTGCGATCGATGATCTGCCGCACGCGGTCCGCGGCGCCGAAGCCAGCAAGACGATCGAGGTCGAAGTCGGCTCCACGATCGATGAAGCCGAGAAGCGGATGATTATGCAGACTCTCGCCTATACGCGTGGTGATCGAACTCGCGCGGCGCAGATTCTTGGGATCGGACGGAAGACGCTCTACCGGAAGATGCAGAAATACTATTCCGAAGACAAGAAGTGATGACGGAGTCCGCCACGCTTTGGTTTGTCGCAACTGGTTGGGTTCGGTCGCCGCGCAATGATGTCCGACAAACTCTAGTTTGTCGTCTCTGATTGGCCTCGGTCTTGAATGCAACGCTCGACAAACTGAAGTTTGTCGGACAACAGGAGCATAGCGATGTGTAGCCCCCGATGGTTGATAGGACTCTCGACTCTGTCGCTCCTAGTCTGCGCCGCCAGCGCTCGCGCTCAGCAAATCACTCCCAGCGATCTACTCTTCCTTCGTCTCTCGACGGCAACAAACCAGATGGCTTACGAGCAGGGCGGAGGAGACATCAAACCGATAGCTCCGCTCATCGCCGAGGCGAGCAAGGCCGCGGCCACTGATCCGCTCAAAGCTTATCGCGCGTACACCCGGGCGCTTGTAATGCTCGGCGGCGCGGCGTGGACGCCCGAGTCGGAGCTGCCTACCGCTCTCGACTTCACGATCAACGCAAAGGCTCTTGCTCCCGGCGACTACTTGCAGGCGCGCGCGACCCTCATCTTCGACGCGCCCCCCGCGGCGGAGGGACCCTATCGAATCGAGCTCGAGTTGCTGAAAGCGGACGGCTCTCGAGAAGCCATGCTCGATCCGGGCATCGTGCTGGGCGACGTCAGGACCCGGCGCCACGGCGAATTCATCGGGTGCGCTTTCGATCCGTCGAAGCTCGTTTCGCCGGGTCTGCACACGATTCGCGCGACTCTGAAGAACGCAAAGGGATCGGCGTTGTATCAGTACTATCGCAGCTTCTTCGTGATCAACGATTTCGGCAAGCGGATCGACGCGCTCGAGAAGAGTATCGAGGCGCTTCCGGATCAGAACGGGCCGGGCGTAACAACCGCCCGCTATGTAGTTGAAGCTTCTAGGCACGCTCAGACCGGCTACCTCGGTGGGCCATTTCAGAATCTGATCGGCTATCTTCACACCGGCTATCGAGCCAGAGGATTGTCTGCCAGCGAAGTGATGGATTTCGATTCCGAGCTTACTCGCGCCACAAAGCTCGCGGATGCGTTGAAGGACAACCGCAACGCCGTCGAAGGCCTGCGAGGCGATATCAGGCTCGCCTATCGATCGTCGTTCGACGGCAAGCTGGTGCCATATCGCATCTACGTTCCTTCGAGTTACGATAAGTCAAAGAAATGCCCGTTCATTATGCTGTTGCACGGCGCCGGGGGCGACGAGAACAACTTCCTCGATCGGTATGAGAAGATGTGGCCAAAGCTCGCCGAAGAGCGAGGCTACATCATAGCCGCCGCGAACGGCCGGGGTCCGGTGAGCGGCTATGTAAAAGAGAACGGCGCCGAGCAAGACGTACTCGATGTCATCTCGCTGATCGAGAAGAATTACAGCATCGATCCAGCCAGAGAATACCTGGCGGGACATTCCATGGGCGCGTCGGGAACGTGGCGGCTTGGGTTCGAGTATCGCGCACGCTTCGCGGCGCTCGCGCCGATTGCCGGGACACGTCCTTCGCCGGCCATCGACCAGGCCCTGGCAGCCGGACGCAAAGTTCCGATGATCGTCGTCTGCGGAGTCAAGGATGCGCTCGTCCCGGTTGCGGGGTGCCGCCAGGTAGCGGACAAGCTTAAGGCGGCCGGATACGACTCGAAGTATCTGGAGTATCCCGACGGCGATCACCTGTCAGTTGCACTGACTTCCATAAAAGACATTTTTGACTGGTTTGATGGTCACCGCAAGGAATCGCCTTAGTCGCCAAAGGTGCCCATCGATCGACACAAGTTTTGGGTTAAGGAGAAAACACAAATGAAAAGACTCTTCGGCTTGGCTCTTACTCTGACTCTTTTGGTTTCGTCCATCGCTCTTGCTCGACTGAATCCCCGGCCCCAGGCAAGCGTCGTGGGCACCTGGGACGTCACGATCGAATCGCCGCAAGGCCAAAACAAGGCCATGCTTGTTATCAAGAAGGACGGCGATAAACTCAGCGGGGCGATGAAGGGCGCGCGAGGCGAGCGGCCGCTCGAGAGCGTAACGCTGGCGGGCAGCGATATCACGCTTGTGATGAAGGTCAACATGCAGGGAAACGAAATGGTCTTCACCTACAAGGGCAAGGTCGAGAAAGATTCGATGAAGGGAGACGCCGATTTCGGCGGCATGGCTACCGGCACCTGGTCGGCGGTCCCACATAAGGAGGACGCCGCAGCGGCTGCCCCAGCCGCTGCCCCGCAAGCCGGCGGCGTGAACATCAGCGGAGATTGGAGCTTCACCGTCGAAACCGGGCAAGGATCCGGGACCCCAAGCTTCAGCTTCAAGCAGGACGGCGAAAAACTGACCGGCACCTACAAGGGCCAGTTCGGAGAAGCCCCAGTCACCGGCACGGTCAAGGGTTCCGACATCAAGTTCTCGATCAAGATTAACGCGCAGGGCCAGGAACTTACGTTGACGTACACGGGAAAGATCGAGAGCAAGGACAGCATGAAAGGAACCGTTGCGTTAGGCGAACTCGGCGAAGGCACCTGGACCGGCAAGAGAAAATGACAAGTCAGCGGCATTGCCACGCTTCTGATCGTCGCGGCACGTCGCTATCTGCAAATTGATCGCTTCGACTTTCTAGATATGGCGCAGGGAGCGGGCAGTGTGCTCCGGCTGTCCGCTCAACCGCTTTCTAGGACTTGACGAGGAACACATCCCACCCGGAGTCGACTCGCCACCTTATCGACACAATCGCCCGGTTCCTTTCCGCCCTTAACCATCATTTATTCACGGAAGAAATTCCGCGCGCTTGTGTCTAACTGTGATGTGGAATTAATCTGCTCGACAAATGGCAATCGGTGAACGACGAATCGATACCGAAGACCGCCAGCTTGTCGAGGCTGCCCAAAGCGGGGACGGTAATGCGTTCAAAGCTCTGTATGAGCGATATCGAGACCGCGTTTACAATCTTTCGTTCTATTCGCTTGGCGAGACGTTGTGGGCCGAAGACGTGCTTCAAATCGTGTTCTTGAAGGTCTTCAGGGGCCTTTCTGAATTCCGGTTCGAATCGGAATTCGCGACCTGGATTTACAGGATCACTCTGAATGAATGCCGGAACCAGCTTCGAAGAAAGCCGGCGCCGTACGTGCCGCTGGAGGCCATCCTGGGTGGCATCGAGGAATCGGATTCCCGAGACTTGCCTGATGCCGAGCAATTGGAGCGAGAGCGTCGCCAGATAATCCAGCGGGCTCTGATGGATATGTCTACAAAGCTGCGAACAGTCGTCGTTCTGAAATATGTTGAAGGGCTCTCCTATGATGAGATAGCCCGGGTGCTCGAGTGCGCACCCGGCACCGTGGCTTCGCGGCTGAACCGCGCGCTATCCGGCCTGGAAGCGCGGCTGCGCCCGCTTCGCCGGTTGCTGTGAAGTTAGAGAGGTGAAGGCCATGAGATGTTGGCGTGTGGATCTTCGGCGAAAGACGTCGCGTTACTTGAACGGCGAGCTCGAACCGCGCGAAGTCGAGCGAATAGAGAATCACCTGCTCGACTGCGGGGATTGCCGCGTGAGACTGACGCGACTGCGGGAGGGCCATCGACTCGCCGGATGTCTGCCGCGCGAGACGCCGCAGCACGATTCGTGGCTCGCGATCGAAGCGGCCGCTGAAGCGCAACGCGCGGTGCCGCCCGAGCTGAACGCCCGTGAGCGCCCTTCGCGATGGCGCCGGTCATTGACCCTGCCGGGACTCGCGACGGCCGCGGTGATAATCGCCCTCGTTCTGCTTGGTGCCGCTCTGCTCCTGAGTCGTGAATCGGAGGGACACCGGGGCACGGAATTGCTTGCCGACGGTTTTGAGGATCTGGATTTTCATCAAGTATCTATCGCGGAAATCGCTCACAACACCGAGCCACACGTCGTGGCTGAGGGATATGTAAGCGAAGTCCGCATAGACCATGACGACGGTGACCTGGTCTTCAAGCTTGTTGAGGATGTTCGACAGACTCATCCATTCATAGTTTGCGAAATCCTAAATCCAAAGAAACTGGCGCCGCCGCGCGTTGGAAGCCGGGTGCGGGTGTACGGGGTGAGCCGATACGACAACCAGGAGAATCACAACTGGTACGAGGTGCACCCCGTTCTCAACATCGAAGTCGTGCGGTGAGGGCGCAACCAGAAAGAGCATCATTTGCCGGGCTCGTTCTCGTTCGAGAAGTCCCGATCATTCCGTTGTTCATTGTAGGTTGAGGAAGGAGAGTCACGCCGCAATGGTCGTCCCTGCCAACCACGATGAGGTGACCAGAATGACAAACAAGAATCGATCGCGCTTGCCTCTGCTCTTGCTTGCGCTCTTCGCCTTCGCCGCGGCGCCGGTCGCCGCGCAGTCTCCTAACACGGCGACGATGATCGTTACGGTGTTGGATCAAACGGGCGCCGTCGTGAAGGACGCTAAGGTTTCGGTAGTGAACACCGCTACCGGCGCCGTGCGGGAGGCAATCTCCGGAGATGACGGCTCTGCGACGATCGCGGCGCTCTCCCTGACTGGAGAGTACAAAGTCACCGTCGCCATGACCGGTTTTCACGCCGCCCAGGAAGTTACTGGTCTTACCCTCCGAGCCGGTGAGACCGCGACTGTGAGTTTTAAACTCGTCGCCGGCGGCGGCAACAGCGAAGTCACCGTCTACGGCACCGCCGAAGGCATCCGCGCGAATCCTCAGATTGGTCTCCCGCTCGGCAGCAAGCAAATCGATGAGACGCCGATCCTTGGCCGCAAGGTCACTACGCTACCGCTCCTCAATTCGGCGTTCCGCCAGGGGAAAGGGACGGGAGATCTGTTCATCAACGCGACATACTTTATCGCCGGCGCGGGTTCACGCCGTACCACTACCTTCACCCTGGACGGCGCGAACAACGATGAGGGGTGGGGCCGCCAGACCGCGATCGCCACCGTGCCGATCGGCGCCGTCCAGGAATTTGCGGTCCTCACCAACGCGTTTTCTGCCGAATTCGGCTGGACCGCCGGGCCAGCGTTGAACATTGTCACCAAGTCCGGCACGAACGTTCTGCACGGCGAAGGCCTGTTCACGGTGCGCCCCGGTGTTTGGCAGGCGGAGACCTTCTCGACCAGGAACTTCTGCGCGCCATCGGTGCCCAGTTGCGCCACTCCCAGCACGCTCCTGGCCATCAATCCGGTGGACATTCCGGATGCGCTGAAACAGTACTCCGGCTCGATCGGCGGGCCGATCATTAGAGACAAGACCTTCTTTTTCGCAACGGCTGATTACACCCGACAGGATCGAACGACGTTCCTCTCGCCCACTTTGCCTGCATTCGTTTTGCCGGCGGATGGCCACCTCGACTACACGGGTCACTACCGCCAAACGCTGGTTCAAGCTCGGTTGGACCACAAGCTCACGCCGAACCAGAACTTGATGTTTCGGTTCAATCTCGACAGGTTTGACGATGACAATCCCCAGGACGCCGTGGGCGGCACGAACGCACCAAGCGTCGCACGCCGGTACACGCGCCGATCATGGACGACCCAACTCAATCACACAGCGGTCTTCAACCCGCACCTTCTCAACGAGTCGCGATTTGCCTACCTGCATGGAGACCCCGTCACGCTATGGGAAGCTCAGGTCCTATCAACCACGTATACACGCAGCGGGAGTGTGCCCTTCACCATTGGCCAGTCGAGAGCCTCCGACATCTTCAGTCACCAGTTTCAGTTCTCGGATACGCTGTCGTGGTCGCTTGGCAAACACTACCTCCGCCTCGGTGGAAGTGTGATCCATCACACCTCAGGCGGCACGGGCAGCGAACCCGGCACCGCGATTCTCGGCACATTTACGTTCAAGACCACTACCACCGCGCCTTTCGGTTCCCTAACGCTGGCTGATGTTCAGAATTACACCCAGCCGATCAACCTTGGGATCAGCAGCTACGAGCTGCCGCAGTGGCTGTTGACGGGGTTCGTGCAGGATAGCATTCACTTGCGCCCCGACTTCACCGTCGACGCCGGGCTCCGTTACGACCGGCAGACGCTGACCGACGCGACGAAGAACTTCGCGCCGCGTGTTGGTTTCGGCTGGCATCCGGGGGGCTATTCGCGCCTGTCAATCCGCGGCGGCTACGCGATGTATTACACGCAGATTCGATCCAATCAGATCGCCGGATTCCTGGTGAACGGGCTGGATGGTTTGACAACCTACACCGCGGTTCCCGGGCAACTCGGCTTCCCGACCTGCCTGACTTGCGTCCCGGTGGACGTTGATCCGAATACGCTGCCGGCTTCGCAATTGCCTGCGCGTGACATCACAGTCATCGCGGGCAAACGCTCTTTCTACCAGACGCAGTTCGCGAAGTTCGGGCTGGATTTCAACAAGCTGCCGAACTACCCGGATGAGTTTGTGAATCCTCGCAGCCAGGTTGTTTCCATCGGCGTGGAGCACGAGTTAGTAGGAGGGTTGGTTGCTGGGGCTGACTACGTGCATCAGCACTGGACCAATCTAGATCGCACCGTTGACTTGAATGCGCCCTCGGTGTTCGATCGCACGGCGCCCGGACAGGTTAGAAGCGTGGCGGCGGCAAATGCCACACGTCCGATCTTCCCGGTTGCGGGCGGCATACGTCAGGTCAACACGATAATGAATCTCGGCGTCGGCGATTACGACGGATTGCAAACGCAGCTCAGCTACCGGGGTCACCCGCGCATATTTGCCTCGCTCAGCTACACGCTATCCAAGGCGACCAACACCTTTGAACCGGATGGCAACGGCATTGGGCCAAATGAGAGCAACATCGCGCGATTGGGCGAGATCGAACGTGGACCAAGCGTGGTCGATCAGCGACATCGCGCGGTCATAACCTTCAGCTACCGGTTCCCCTACAACATGACGGCCGGCACCCTGACACAGCTCGCGTCCTCACGTCCGTTCAACGCCACGACGGGCGTTGACAACAACGGTGACGGCGCGAACAACGACCGCCCGGTCATAGACGGCAGGGTCATCAGCAAATCGGCGTTCCGCAGCACCCCGACCTCCGACGTGGCGCTGTTCATCGAGGATCGCGTCAAGCTGTCCGAGCGCACGTCCATCCTGCTCAGGTTGGAAGGCTTCAATATCGTCAATCACGGTAATTACCTCGGCCGTGGACAGACGACGTTCGGCGACACGGGCATACCGAACCCGACGTTCGGTCAGTTGGTGGCCGTCGGCACCACCTCCAACGCAATCCCGGCGTTCGCAAACATCGACCCGCCGCGGATGTTCCAGCTGCAAGTGCGGTTCACCTTCTGAGCGAGAGCGTGCCGAGGTCCGTAGGGCGGACTCTCGGGTCCGCGCTGGAAACGAGCGGACACAGTGCGAAGCGATTTTGCAGCGCCAGCCCAACAGTCGGGCCGAACTTTTGAAAGGAGCATCAATGCATCGGCTAACTCTCCCCGCCGTGCGAAGTATTGCTTCGTGCACGCTAGTCGTCGCACTCATTGTTCTATCTACTCGAATCCCGGCGCAGGCGCTCGACGGCTCAACAATATCGGGCACAGTTCGAGATACATCCGGGGCTGCAATAGTTGAGGCGTCAGTGTCGCTCGTCAGCGCTCAGCACGCGACCGTCGGTTCCGCAAAGACCGACTCCCAGGGTCGCTTCGCTATTACGAACGTTCCCGCCGGGAGCTACTTGATCACCATCGCGTCGCGAGGCTTCGCAAACTGGCAACGGGCGGTCAGCGTCGGCCAGGACAAGGTTGCCCTCGAAGTCACGCTTGATCCCGCTGCTCTCACCGAAGAGGTCACGGTCACAACGAATCCCGGGGTGGTTGAAAGCATCGAGAACGTCTCGCAACAAGTAAACGTCATCAGCGAACAGCAAATCGAAGAGCGGGCGACGAGCGTCGTCGCGCAAGTTGCCAACGAAGAAGCCGGCGTTCAGCTTCAGCGCACAAGCTCCACCGTTTCGGGCATCTTCATTCGCGGGCTCACGGGAAACAAGGTCAACGTCTTCATCGACGGCGTTCGCTATTCAAACGCCGCTCAACGCGGCGGCGTCAGCTCCTTCTTCAACTTGATAGACCAGACAAATCTGCGAACGGTCGAGATATTGAGGGGACCCAACAGCGCGCAGTACGGCAGCGACGCGATCGGCGGGAGCATTCAGTTTCTGACCCACTCGCCGGCCTTCGCTGCCGCCGACACCGAGGTTCACGGCAAGTTCGGCGCGTCGTTCAACAGCGCCGACGCGGGCTTCGGATCAAATCTTCTGACTACGGTGGCGACTAAGAACCTGGCGCTGCTCACTAACATCACAGGCCGGCGCATCAACACGCTCAGAACGGGGCACGGAATAGACTCGCACAACGCTGTGACCCGCTTCTTCGCGCTCAGCTCTGATCTTGTCCTTGACCACCGGATGCCGGACACAGCGTTCACTCAGTACGGCGGGCTTGTCAAGATGGACTATCAGTTTGCGCCCGGATCGCTGCTCACATTGAACTACGCGCGCAGCCAGCAGGACGGCGGCAAGCGATACGACCAGTTGCTTGGCGGCGACGGCAACCTCATCGCAGACCTCAGAAACTTCATGCTCGATTTCGCTTATGCGCGTTACGACAAGGCGAAGCTCGGATGGTTCGACACCTTCACGGCCCTGTACTCGTTCAACTCGCAACGCGAGGAGCGCGTGAACCAGGGCGGCAACGGAAGCCGCACCGCAACGATCACTCACGAATTCGAGCGCACTAACGCAAACGGAATCCAGTCCTTCCTCGGCAAGCAATGGGGCGTGCGCAATAACCTCTTGATCGGGGGCGAGTACTATCACGAGCAGGTAGAAGCGCCCTCGTTTGGGCTCAACCCGGTGACGAGTGTCGCCTCGATTCGGCGGGGTCGCGTGCCTGATGATGCGAAGTTCAGAAGCGGCGGGGTCTACGTTCAGGATGTCTTTGAGGCGGTGCCGAACCGGCTGCGTCTGATGGGAAACGTGCGGTGGAGCGCGGCTTCCTACACGGCGCGCGCATCAGATTCTCCGCTTGTGAACGGAAAGCCTTTGTGGCCGGACGACTCGCTGAGAGCCGACAGTTTCACCTATCGCGCCGGAGTGGTTGTGAAGCCGGTTGCCGGGCTCCATCTTTCAGCGAACTTCAGCCGGGGTTTCCGGGTGCCTCACATCACCGACCTTGGCACGCTTGGACTCACCGGTTCCGGCTTCGAGGTTGCGGCGCCTGACGTTGCCGGACTCGGCGGAACGATCGGCTCGACTGCGAACAGCGCGGCGGTCTCCACGGGCTTGCCCGTGGAGCAGGTGGGCCCCGAGGTCAGCATGAATTACGAGGTCAGCGCGCGATATTACAATCGCCGTTTCGACACCGACTTCGCATTCTTCATCAACGACGTCGATGACAACATCGTCAAACAGTCGCTGATCCTCCCTCAAGGCGCTGTGGGTAAACTGCTGGGCTCGACGCCGATCACATCGCAGCTTGCGAACGGCGTCGTCTTCGTCGCGGCTTCGACGAACCCCGTCCTGGTTCGCACGAATCTTGACGACGTGCGCATCTACGGATTCGAGCACACCCTCGATGCGCGGCTGACATCGGCGTGGTCGCTGGGGACCATCTTTACTTACCTGCACGCGGAGGATCGGCGCTCCCATCTTCCGCCGAACATCGAAGGCGGCACACCTCCGGCGGACGCCTGGTTCAAGCTTCGCTATGCGCCGTCGGGCCGCAAGTACTGGTTTGAGCCTTATGTTCACGCGGCCGGGCGTCAGGATCGGCTGTCTACTCTGGACCTGGACGATCGCCGCACCGGAGGCGCCCGCTCACGAAGCGCAATCGCAAACTTCTTCAACAATGGAGCTAGAAATCGAGGTCTTGTAAGCCCCGGTCCCGACGGTATCGCCGGAAACGCGGACGATCGGCTGATTGCGACCGGCGAGACGCTCGCGCAGATTCAGAATCGCGTGCTTGGGGTGGGCGTCAACTCTGCGCCGCTGTACACCGCCGTGCCGGGTTTCATCACCTTCAACATTCGCGGCGGCTTGAGGTTTGGAGAGCGGCACGAGGTCTTGATTGATTTCGAGAATATCGGCGACAGGAATTATCGAGGCATAAGCTGGGGCGTAGACGCGCCGGGCCGCGGACTGTTCATGAAATATAATTTGCGATTCTAAGCAGCATAGACTTCGGTGCGTGCACAGCTGAATCATCTGCTACTTCGGTTCGTACTTCAGCACCACGCCGCTCAGTCCAACCGCCCACCCGGTGCGGTCGTTCAGAAACACAATATTCATGAGCCTTGCCGGGACCGGCGCTCCCACGTCGATCCAGCTTTCGCCGGCGTCAGGCGTGTAGAGTATCGCGCCTTCGTCTCCGACAACCCATCCATGCGATCGATCGGTGAAAAACACGTCGTGCATCTTGAACTGATCTTTGATCTCGTACATCTTTCTCCACGTGCGCCCGCCATCGGTTGTCTTCGCTATTCGGCCGCTGCGACCGACTACCCAGCCCTCGTTTGAGCTAGTGAAGAACATCGAGCGGAAGACGTCCTCCGGAAGCTTCGTCTGGACCTTTGTCCAGTTGAGCCCGCCGTCGCTTGTCTGATAGAAGCTCGCGCCCATCGTGCTCGCCCAGGCGTGCTCCGAATCGAGGAAGAACACCGCCGCGGTGTTTTGATCGAACGGGTAAGGGATCTCGTTCCAGTTACGGCCGCCGTCAACTGTAGTAAGAAAGATGCCCGGCTGTTCGGCAAATTCGTCTTTGCGTCCGCCGCCCCACGCCCATCCGTGCGTGGCGTCGATGAAGCGGAGTTGATCGATCTGCTCGGGCTGCTGCATCTCAGGCTCGCGACGATTGCCGATGAGCTTCAGCTTCACGGTGCCCGCCTTCCGCTGAAGCGCCCAGCTTGCTCCGCCGTCGCTTGTGTGAAGGATATTTCGTTCGATGGTGAGCGCCCAGCCTTGCTGCGGGTCGACGAACCAGACGGATCGAATTTTGTTTTTGAATTGCTCCACAATCTGCCGCCAGGTCTGCCCGCCGTCGGTTGTTTGAAGCACCTCGAAGCCTTGATTCGCCTTGAGCGGGTCGTCAATTTTTTCTCCCGCCTTTTTCGGTTTGGGCTTCTTGTTGGCGTTATCGTTCTCCTCGGGCTCTTCGGGACCTCGGCCGCTCACGCCGTTGAGCCAGCCGACGTTCTCGTTGACGAAGTTCGCGGTGAAGAACGAGTCGCCGGTGCCGGTGTCCTGAGTCACCCAGACGCCCGGGGCTTTTGGGCTTGAACAGGCGGCGCTCAGCATCGCCATCGCAGCGGCGAGAACAACTAACGTTCGATTTCTCTGCATTCGGATTCCCTTATTCGCAATCTGACTGGATCAGAGAGATTCTATCATCGCGATGTTTAGCTCGATAAGCCTGGCCAAGCTAAATCAGTTCGTGCAGGGTGTGCCCTGGCGTTAATACGCGAGCGATGACAAGCCCGCGACCAAAACGCATCTTCGGCCCAGCCACGCATGACTCGCGCCGCACTACTGCACAACCTTTAGCTTCACCGTATTCGAGCGGCCGCCGTCAGGGTGACGCGCTTGAAGCATCAGCGTGCCGGGCTCGTTGGTCAGCTGGGCCGGTATGCGAACCGTGAGCTCCGTCTCGCTCACGAAGGTTGTGCTGATCGCGGTGTCGTTTGCGAATAACAGGATCCCCGGTTTGAACGCAACCCCGCGGAGCGTCAAGTCGAAGATGCCGCGGCCGGCTTTTACCTTGCCCTTGGACAGCCGAGTGATCAGCGGGCCGTTCTCGACGACCAGCGAGATGATATTGGATCGATTGCCATCGGCGTTTTGCACCAGCAACGAAAGCTCCGCAGCCCGAACAAACAGCGAGGCCGGCAAAGCAACGGCGAGCGAAGTCGCGGACACAAATTTCGTCTCCACTCTCGCGCCCTGCACAAAAACGCCTGCGCCGCGTTGGAAGCGCTCGCCGGTCACCGTGACTTCGAGACCTTGAGCGCCAGTGCCGGCCGTGAGCGGACTGATCTGCGATGCGCGAGGCGGATCGTCCACGATCAGCAAACGAGCGATGCCGGAAAGCTCGCCTTTCGGGTTCCTGACTCTGATGTCAACCGCGCCTCCGGTGCTGGTGAGGCTCGGGCTCACTTGCGCGTCCAATTGTGAATCCGAAACGTAAGTCGTAACGAGCGCCGTGTCGCCGAGCATCACAACCGATCCCGGCAGGAATTTGCTGCCTGACACCGACATCGAGAACTGGGGTGAACCAACTCGAACGGACGGCGGCGACAAACTGCGAATCGCCGGTTTGACCGTAAACGTTTCGCCGGTAGCCTTCGTGCCCGGCGAAAACAGCCTGTTTACATCGACTGCAACAATAGTGTGAAGCGTGAATGTAGCGCCGTCCCCGTCGGGATCGCGATTGATCGCCTGACCCGCTCCGCCCTGGGCGGCGTCGACCTTGATCTCCTGTACCATACGATCCTGCGCATCTTGAAGCTTGATCGTGTCGCCGCCATTGTTGAGAGACAGCCCTCCCGAAGATGCCTTGAACACCAGATGATTCTCGGCAGCGTTGCCGAAAGATCCGGCCGGCGTGCCGCCGCCAAAGACCACCGTCGATTCAAACGGGGGCAGCACGGTCCCTGTTGCGAAGACGTGTCGGACTGCGTCGGCGTCCGATAGCTTGTAGCCGGAAATGTCCAGAGGCTCGCTGGTGCGATTCAAAATCTCAACGAACTCATCGGAAGAGGAGCTGCGCGTGCGGTCACCATTCGCGTCCCCCGCGGCCCCTTCGGGCGGATCCACAAGGTATTCGTTGATCACAATCGGATCCTTGATCAACACCTTGAAGGGCGCGCCGCTCGAGAATCCCAGATCGGGGTTTTCGACTCCGAGCAACACGACGCCCGCCGTGCGAGTGAGGGCAGAAGAGACTCTCGCTTGAAGCCGCTCGCTGCTGATGAACGTTGTGTCCAGCATCGCACCGGGTCCCCTTTCGCCGACCACGCGAACCACTGCGCCGGGTTGAAACTTCGAACCGTTCAGGGTCAGAGTCAAATCGCCGCTCCCTTCGATGACAGATGTCGGATCCAGCGAAGCCACGAGAGGCGGATCGGGAAGGACCTGGAAGATCAACTCGTTTGACGTTTGTTCGCCGAGATTGCGAGCTGACACCGCGTGAATACCAGGGCCGCTGATCAACGAGGCCGGAACTTGCGCCGATAGTTGCGTCGCCGAGACGAACGTAGTAGCAAGATCCGTCTGATCAAACCGCGCGACGGCGGTGTTTTTGAAGTTAGCTCCTCTTATCGACAGCGGAAAACCCGGGCTGCCTGCGATCGCGATTGTCGGGGCCAGCGAAGTCAGTACCGCAAGCGGGGAAATGACTTCGAACGAATCTTCGTTGGACAGCTTTCCGTCACTGTTTTGCACTACTACTCGACGAATTCCCAGAGTTGTGATGAGTGAGCCGGCCAGGCTGGCCCTCAGTTCGTGAGCGCTCACGAAGGTAGTCGGCACGGCCGCACCTTCGACCAGCACGACCGATGCTCCTTCGAAGTTGAGGCCGGTCAAAAACAATGTGAATTGCCCACTGCTCAATACGACGAGCCTGGGCAAGACCTGGGACAAGAACGGTGGTGGTGGAACGATGGTCAGCGTGGCCGGGTTGGAGCGATTGCCTCCCTCGTTTCGCACGCGCACCGAATGACGTCCGCTGGCGGCGGTGACGCTCGCGGGCACTCGCGCCTTGAGCTCTCCGGGGCCGACGAACATTGTCTCTGTTTGAATGGCGTCTATGACTACCTGTGATCCGCTCTCGAAGCCGGCGCCCATCACCGTCAAATCGAAAGGCGGGTCGCCTTTTGGCGCGCTGTCCGGCGTGATCGTCGTCACGCGCGGGCCCACGGTGAAGGGCGCGCCGTCGATTGCGGCGCCCGGCGAGAACAACCGCCCGCCGCTTTCCGCGATGCTCGAATGCGTTGCGAACTTCGTGCCGACAACATCGGGGTTGCGGTTGATGGACTGGTCCGCTCCGCCCTCTGCTGCGCCGAAGGTGAACGACTCAATCGTCGCGCCGAGATTGTTCTTCAGAGTGATCCTGTCGCCACTGTTGTTGAGCGAAAGCGCGGCGGTGAAGACCAGCCCGTTGGGGCCGGCGTTGCCGAACTCACCGGTGGGCGTGCCGCCCCCGAAGATGACCGCCGCCTCGTTCGCCGGAATGATCGTCCCGGACGGAAAGGTGAAGCGCAGGGCATCTGCATCGCTTAGGGAATATCCTCCGACATCGATAGGCGAGTTAGTTCGATTGACTACTTCGACGAATTCGTCCTGAGACGAGTCATGCACGCCGTCGTGGTTCGCATCGCCGCTAAGATCGCCCGCGGCGCTGCCCGGCGGATCTGCCAGGTATTCGTTAATCCCGATCGCTGAAAGCACCGTGAAGTTCACCGCGTTGGAAAGGATGGAACCGGGGTTCTCGACTCTCACCGCGTGAGGACCCGGCACGTTCGTCACCGAAGCGGGAACGGTAGCCGTCAAAGTCATGTCGCCTTGAAAGCTCGTGCTTATAGGCGAACCGTCCACGAGCACGTTTGCGGCGGGATCAAAATGCGTCCCGTTGACGGTTATCGGCACCGCTCCGTTTCCGGAAACTCCCGAATCAGGCGATACACTGCTGATCACCGGGTGCGGCGCGGTGAAGAAGGTACCGTCTGCGCGGGTCCCGGGCGAAAACAGGCTCCCTCCGCTACCCGCGGCCGTCGAGTGCGTGACGAAATCGCCCGAGCCGTCGGGATTGCGCGTGATGGATTGGTTGGCGCCCCCCTCGCTCGAACCGTACGTCAGGAATTCGACAACATTGGCTGCATTGTCTTTCAGCGTGATCGTATCGCCGCCGTTGTTCAGCGAGAGAGCTGCAGTGAAGACGAGACCGTTAGCATGCGCGTTGCCGAAGTCGCCGGTTGGCGTGCCGCCACCAAATATCACCGCCACTTCATTAGCCGGAATGACCGTCCCGGGCGGGAAAGTAAAGCGCACGCCGTCGGCGTCGCTGATCGTGAAGCCGCCGACGCCAGCGGGGGTGCTCGTGCGATTGACGATCTCAACGAATTCGTCCTGCGCGGAATCGCGTGTGCCGTCTCCGTTCGCATCACCAGCCGGGCCGTCGGGCGGATCGGCAAGGTACTCGTTGATTCCGACGCCGGGTAGCACCGTGAAAAACTTTGCATTAGAGGTAGCCGGGCCTGGATTCTCGACGGTTACGGCATGCGCCCCCGGAACGCTTGTCACTGCCGAAGGGATAGTTGCGCTCAACAGATTGGCGCTCTGAAATGTAGTGCTGACCGCCGAGCCGTCAACGCGGACCGTTCCGTCCATTTGAAAATGACTGCCCGTGACCATCAGGGTAACATCGCCGCTGGCGGCGATTGCTACTGTTGGGGTTATTGAGCTGATCAAGGGATTCGGCGGAGTGAGGCTGGCGCCGTCGACGCGCGCGCCGGGTGAGAACAGACTGCCGCCGCTGCCTGTCGCAGTCGAGTGTGTGACGAAGCCGCCGGTTATGTCAGGGTTCCTGGTTATGGATTGGTCGGCATTCCCCTCAGATGAACCGAACGTGAGCGTCGCAACAACGGCGGCCGTGTTGTCCTTGATCGTTATGGTGTCGCCGGCGTTATTCAGAGATAGCCCGCCGGACGTCGTAAACACGAGGCCGTTTGCCGCCGCATTCCCAAACGCACCCGTGGGAGTGCCGCCGCCAAATACAACTGCGGCCTCGCCGGGAGGAATCATCTTGCTCGCGGGGAAAGTGAACCTGACCGATGTAGCGTCGCTGATCGTGAACAGGCTCACATCGAGGGCAACGGCACTGTTGTTAACCACTTCAACGAATTCATCATTGGCGGCGCTGATGACCCCGTCACCGTTCGCGTCTCCCCCGGCCGGCGGAGGGTCAGCCAGATACTCGTTGATGATGAGCGTTGCAACCTGAGGCGAGAAATCCTGGCTAGTCGATGGAGCTAGTGCGCTCTGCGACGCCACTGTTGAGAACAGCAGGTGCGGTATCACAAGCAACCCGCAAAGGGACTTGAGGACTGACCTTGTAAACATGGAGCTGCTCCTGCAGGACTCGGGCTTCGGATTCGCTCTTTGTTTGGGAGAATCTGATATCCCGAGTTCGGGATTCCAGGAAGGATGGCAGCGATGTTACCTCAGACCTGTTCCAATGTCTAACACTGAAACGGTTCAAAGCTGCTCCATGGTCAACAACGCAGAATCGCCAGGGTGGTGGCTAAAAGGGGACTTGCAGCTTAATGAACCGCTGATCTGCGCAGTATCCATCCGCAGATGCTGATCTGCGGGGATCAGCGACCCGAAGGCCGCGTTGATCATCGGTGAATTCGCCAGTACGAGTCCCAGGTTTTAATCAAACCCAATCGCTACACCGCAGCAGGCCGCACTTGAAAAAAGAGAGTCGTTGAATCATTATCAAGTCCCCTCAAACGAACGCGGGTTTGCATAGAAAAGGTTGCACTGATACTGGAGGATTTAATATGCGAGAACGAAAGATGGAGCACGAGCTGGGACTCGATTTTTTGCGTGTAGTCGAAGCTGCGGGTATCGCTTCGGCGCAGACGATGGGGCAGGGCGACCGCAAGTACTCGGATCACGTAGCGGTCGAAGCAATGCGCGAAGTGATGGATTCCGTCCCAATGCGCGGCGAGATCGTCATCGGCGAAGGCGAGCGCGACGAGGCGCCTATGTTGTACATCGGAGAAAAGGTCGGGCTCGGCCATCATTCGAACGTCGACGAGGCCGACGGATTTCCCGAAGTAGACATCGCGGTCGATCCGCTCGAAGGCACCAACCTTTGCGCAACCGGATCGCCTAACGCAATTGCCGTCATGGCTTGCTCTGAAAAAGGTGGGCTGCTTAGAGCGCCCGATATGTACATGCAGAAGCTGATCGTCGGGCCCTCATCGAAGGGCGCAGTGGATCTGGACGCGCCGGTGAAGGACAACCTCCGGAGCATCGCGCGCCGGTTGAATCGCGACATCGAAGACCTGACGGTCATCGTGCTGGAGCGCCCGCGTCATAAGAAGCTCATCGCCGAGATACGCGAGGCGGGAGCTCGCATACGGCTGATCACCGACGGCGACCTCTCCGCAGGCATATCGGCCGCGGTGGCAGGATCCGGCGTTCACGCGGTGATGGGCACGGGCGGCGCGCCGGAAGGCGTGCTGACAGCGGCGGCTATGAAGTGCCTGAACGGCCAGATACTCGCGCGATTCGTGTTGAAGGAGCAGCTCGAGGATCTTGAAGACCGCAGCCGCATAGCGGACGGAGTAGTCGAGCGAATGAAGGAGATGGGCATAAGCGATCCGCACCGCATCTACGACACGGACGACCTCGCTCCGGGCAAGAAGATCATATTCGCCGCCACAGGGGTGACTGACGGAACTATACTTCGCGGGGTGCGGTTCTTCGGCACAGGCATTCGCACTTCGTCTATTATCATGGCGACCGAGCGAACCAAGCGCGTGCGCTTCATCGACACGGTTCACATCGAAGGCGGCCCGGACACGGTTGTAAGATTCTAGAACTGGCGCCTGTTCGTAGTCCCGCCTTCAGGCGGAAGTTCGTAGAACCTCGATACCTGAACTACGAACCTCCGCCTGAAGGCGGACTACGAATCTGGGGCTACTGACCAATGATTGAAAAACCCTCGAAGCTACAACCTGCGCTGCTGGGCGGTCTCGTCCTCGGGCTTGGTTCGGTGATACCCGGTCTTTCCTATGGCAACCTGTGCTGTTGCGGTTGGGGGATCGCCGGCGGGGCCCTTGCGGCCTACCTGTTGATCAAGCGCTCACCCACGCTCCCAATCACCAAGGGAGACGGCGCAGGGGCCGGTTCGCTCGCGGGCGTTGCCGGCTCGGTTGTCTATCTGGTGATCGGGGTCCCGCTCAATTTGCTTCAGTGGCCGGGTCTCGTCGCGCAGATGCAGGGACGTGGCGACGTCATGCAGGATGCCGCCGCGCGCGAGACCTTCAGACACATGGTTGGAATCATGCAGGACCACCCGATCCTGATCTCCCTGGCGATATGTTTGATCTTTGCGGTAATTGCGACGGGTATGGCAGCGCTTGGTGGAGTAATCGGCGTCGCGTTGTTCGAAAAACGCAAAGGCGAGCCGTATCCGCCGGGGGGATTTTCCTCTGCGACGGGTTTCCCACCCAGTTATGCGCCGCCTGGGCCGCCTCCCGGCGGACCACAGCCTCCCGGGGAGCCCCAATAAGATCGGGGAGCCCTAGCCGTCGGTGATCTTGAAATGAGCGTTTCCCATCCCTATACTCTTCCCTTGACTGGACATAAGCTCGTAAAGAGCGCCACTTAGCTAGTTCGCGGCAGTATGATGGGAATCGAATGACGAAGCTCTCAAGATCGACCCTTCTCGGGGTTCTCTTTCTCACTCTCGCCGGTTTAACTCAAGCCGCAACACCTTCGTCGCTTCAGGGACGAATAATCGACAAGCGCGGATATGTAATGGCTGGTTTGACTGTCCGTGCCCGCAACAAGGTGACCGGCGCAGAATACCAGACAGTCTCGCACGCTGTTGCCGAAACATCTCCCGATTCCCGTGACGGTCTCGATTCCTTGCGCCGGCTGGGATTGATAACTGACGGGCGTGCCGGTTTCTCATTCGACAACATCGAGCCGGGGCGCTACGCGATTTCATCGGAGTGTCCGGGCCTCGATCCGATTCTTGGCTCAGCGGTAGTTGACGCAGGGAAGGCCGCTCAAGTCGAGCTTCTCACAGTTCCGCTGACTGAAACAGGCAACCGGGCGATCGACAAGTACATCGCTTCCTTCTGGTCACAAGGCGGCGGATATCCAGCGGGTAACATCAGCTATTTGAATGTCAACGACGCGCTCGATGTGTATTTCATGTGCGTATACTTCGGCATCCTCGGGTTGCTATCGGTGTACGGCATCTATCGCTACCGTCTGGTTTATCTGTTTCTCCGTTATCAACGACACAAACCAACGCCCAAGGGCCGATTCAGCCCCGACCGCTTGCCACGCGTGACCGTTCAGCTTCCGTTGTTCAATGAAATGTACGTCGCCGAGCGGCTGATCGACGCGGTGGTCAAGCTCGAGTACCCGCGCGAGCTGCTCGAGATTCAGGTGCTTGACGATTCGACCGACGACACTCGTCAGATCGCTTCGGCGGCGGTGAACAAGCATTTCGACCAGGGCGTGGACATAACCTATCATCACCGCGAAAACCGCGAAGGGTTCAAGGCCGGCGCGCTGGAAGCAGGCCTCAAGAAGTCAACGGGTGAGTTGATCCTGATCTTCGACGCCGATTTCGTGCCGCGGCCCGATTGCGTTAGGAAGTTGATCGATTTCTTCACCGATGAGCGAGTGGGAATGGTGCAGATGCGGTGGAGCCACATCAACTGGGACTATTCGCTGCTCACCCGAGTGCAGGGAATCATGCTCGACGGTCATTTCGTGATCGAGCAAGTTGCGCGTCATCGATGCGGCGGATTTTTCAACTTCAACGGCACTGCGGGGATGTGGCGCCGAGAAGCGATCGAGTGGTCCGGCGGCTGGCAGCACGACACGCTCGCCGAAGACACGGACCTGTCCTATCGCGCGCAATTGATGGGATGGCACTTTGTGTATCTGGCAGACGACGACGTGCCCGCCGAGCTTCCGGTCGAGATAAACGCTTTCAAGTCCCAACAACGTCGATGGGCCAAGGGGGTGGTGCAGGTCGGAATGAAACTGCTTCGGCGAATGTGGCACGATCCGCGATTGCCGCTGCACGTCAAACTCGAGCAATTCTTCCGGCTCACGGGGAATCTCGCGGCGCCGCTGGTGATCGTCCTTGCGTTGATCAACTTCCCGATATTGATCGTTCGTTACAATCAGGGGCTGTTCCACCTGTTTGCTCTGGATGTCCCGATCCTGACCTTCTCGACGCTCTCGGTCATCGTTTATTACCTGGTCACTCAGCGGTATCTGCACCCGGATAGCTGGAAGAAAACCATCAAGTACATTCCGTTTGTCATGAGCATGGGAATCGCGCTCACGTTTTCCAACGCGCGTGCGGTCCTCGAAGCGCTGTTCGGCGTAAAGACTCCGTTTGTGCGCACACCGAAGTACAAGATCGAAGGCACGGGCGACACGACCTGGATCAAGAAACGCTACGTCCCGCGCCGGCTCGAGCTGCCCGTGCTGGAGCTGCTTTTCGCCGTCTACTTCGTGTTTACGATCTGGTATGCGATCGACAGCGGGATCTTCGGCACAATCCCCTTCTTGATGATCTACCTGTGCGGCTACGCATATGCGGCTGCGATGTCCTTGGCCCAGGCTCGAGTGAGTTTGCGACGGAAGTAGTCCTGGCCCCCAATTCCATTACTCCGGATGGAGCTCACGCCTGCGCACTTCGGTGTGCTAAACTTGCGTGCGCAAGGGCGATCTGGAGGACTATCATGGTCTCTCAACCGAAAACGCTCTACACCCCAGAAGAATATCTGGCTCTCGAGCGTAGCTGTGAGGCAAAACACGAATACTACAACGGCGAAATCTTTGCGATGGGCGGAGCGAGCCGGCACCACGTCTTAATTGTGACCAACCTGGTTGGCGAACTTCACTCGCAACTGAGAGAAGGCCCTTGCCAAGTATTTTCGGCGGACTTGCGCGTGAGCGTTTCTCCGACCGGGCTCCGTACCTATCCCGACGTTGTGGTGCTCTGCGACGAACCTCAATTCAGCGACCAACAAGAGGACACGCAGCTGAATCCGGCTTTGATCATTGAGGTTCTCTCCGAATCAACGAAGGACTACGACAGAGGCGGAAAGTTTGAACAGTACCGCACGATCAAGTCCTTCGTGGAGTACCTGCTGATCGCCCAAGACCGGCCTCACGTGGAGCATCACACGCGCCAGTCCGACGGAAGCTGGGTGCTGCACGAGACCAACAACATAGAAGATTCGATTCAGTTCAAATCCGTGGCATGCACACTTCGTATGTCGGACATCTACGCCAAGATAGATTTCCCGCCAGCCGTCTAGCGCTCGTCGCAACTCTCGCCGTGCGCCCCATTTTTCTCGCCGGCTGGTCCAATGCTCATCAAGAGTTTGCGCATCTGTCACGCCTTTAAGGTAAAATGCATCTCCCGATCGCGTCTTCTTAGCGACCTTTTTGATTTTTCCGACGCGATAACTAAACGAAGAGGCTATAGGACCAATGCGAAACGCCGTTTCAGCCCTCATCCTGTGCGGGCTTCTTTTTCAATCTTTCACCGGCCCAGTCGCCGCGCAGTCTCAACAAGGCCAGTTAACCAAAACCTCTCTGCTCGCGGACAAAGAGGTCAACGCGCTCGCCGCCGAGATCAGCGGGCTGATCGCCAAGGACACAGTCACCGAGCTCGCCCGCTATCATCGCGTGCAAGCTTCGTCGGGCTTCTCGCGAGCCGCTCGCTACATAGCCGACAAGGCGAAAGAGTACGGACTCGAGCAGGTTCAGATCGAGCGCTTCCCCGCCGACGGCGAAAAGACCTATTACACTCTGAAGTCCGCGCCGGGCTGGGAAGCCGACCGCGGCGAGCTGTGGGAGATCGAGCCCAATCGAACAAAGGTCGCGGATTGGGACGAGATGCGAGTCGCTCTCGCCGACTATTCGCAGAGCGCTGAGGCGACCACAACGCTCGTCGACGTCGGGATGGGCACGTCTGAAAAAGACTATGAGGGCAAGGAAGTGACCGGCCGCATCGTGCTTGCCGGCGGCGGAGTGGCCGATGTACACAAGTTGGCTTGCGATGCGCACGGCGCAGCCGGAATCCTCAGCTATCAGCAGAATCAAATCACCGGCTGGTCGGGCGATTACGCGGACAACGTCAGATGGGGACACTTGTCGCCATACAATCCGAATAACAAGTTCGCATTCATGATTTCGCTCCGGAGGGCGCGCGAATATCAAGCCCGGCTCGCGCGCGGCGAACGCATCACGCTGCAGGCGAACGTGAAAGCGGAGATGAAGCCGAGCAACTATGACGTCGTGTCGGCGGTCATTCCGGGCACGTCCGCCGCCGCCGAGGAGATCGTCTACTCGTGCCATCTGTGTCATCAAAGGCCGGGCGCCAACGATAACGCGTCGGGCGCGGCGGCGATACTCGAGGTGGCCCGCACGCTCACCACTTTGATTCGGCGTGGGGATCTGGCGGCTCCGCGTCGCACGATTCGGTTCATCTGGCCCCCGGAGATCAGCGGAACCGTCGCCTACTTCGCTTCGCATCCCGAAATCGTTCGCCGAATGAAGGCGGTGGTCCACTGTGATATGGTCGGCGGCAACTACACCATCACCAAGTCGGTCCTCCACGTGACCCACACGCCGGCGTCCCTTCCCAGTTGTGTGAACACAGTTGGCGATATTTTCGCCGAGTACGCAATCGCCGGTAGCGTGAAGGCGGCTTCCGGAGCCGGTTTCGAGGACGCGCTTGTTTCGCCCGAGGGCAGCAAGGACAGCCTGGTCGCCGACGTAACCCCGTTTGAGATGGGTTCGGACCACGACGTCTATCAGGAGGGATCGTTCCGAATCCCCGCGATCTATCTTCGCGATTGGCCCGATGTCTTCATTCACACAAACAACGATTCGCCGGCCAATATCGATTCAACGAAGATCAAACGATCTACGTTCATCGCCGCCGCATCGGGATACTTCCTGGCACACGCCGGCGCGAGAGAAGCCGCGCGGCTCGCTGATGAGGTTTTCGCGCGCGCGGTTGCGCGAGTACCCCGGCAGCGCGATCGCGCCCGTGCCCTCGAGGCGGCTGGAGGCGCGGCCGCGGCAGACGAGTCCCGCAACATCATCTCGCGCACGCTCGAGCACGACGCTGAGGCCCTGTCGTCGGTGCTTTCGCTGGCAGCCGATGACAAGGCCCTCGAAACTAAGGTCGAGAGTCTCGTCGATCAGTTGAGCGGGATGTGGCTGTTGTTGACCGGCGTGCTCAGCGAACAGCGCAAGGGCAAGCGAGTGATCTTCACCCTGGAGCCCAAAGAGGAGCCAAAAGAACAAAAGCCGCGCAATCCAAAAGAGGCATCCAGACCGCGTTCGGTCACCTCGGATTTTGGGCGCATCCCGACTCGAAAAGTCTTCGGGCCGATGAATGTTTACTACTACGATTACATTGCCGATCGCGCCGGCGGTGACGATCTTCGCCCCATCGAACGCATCAGCGCCAGGCCGGACGGCGGGATAGTACTTTACGAAATTCTGAACCTGGTCGACGGGAAGAGAAACGTTCAAGCGATTCGCGATTTCATCACCGCGGCCTACGGACCTATTCCAGTGGAGGAAGTCGCGGATTACCTGCGCCTGCTCGAGAAGGTAGGGGTGGTTCGGTTCGAGGGTTGAATTTTGGACTGCGCCGCCTTTGGAGTGCGCCCCGCTGTTGGGCTTCACGCGACCTATGTCTTGATCGCGGCGCTTTGGCTTTGCTTTAGGGTCGCGCGAATGACGTAACCCAAAGCGCCGCCAGCGAGGTATTGGGCACGCAAGACCCTGCGCGGCGGCGCACTCCAAACTATTCGTACTTTCTCAACTCGAGCTTGGCGATTGCTTCGCGATGGACTTCGTCGGGGCCGTCCGCAAGTCGCAACGTGCGCGCGTTTGCCCAAGCCGCAGCAAGCTCGAAGTCCTGGCACACTCCCCCGCCCCCGCAAGCTTGAATCGCGCGGTCGATTACGCGCAGCGCCATATTCGGCGCGATCACTTTGATCATCGCGATCTCGGCGCGTGCCGCCTTGTTGCCAACCGTGTCCATCATATAAGCCGCCTTGAGAGTTAGCAGCCGCGCCTGTTCGATCTCGATTCTCGAGGTCGCTATGTCTGCGCGAATCGTTCCCTGCGCGGCGATGGGCTTGCCAAACGCGACGCGTGAGCGAACCCGCTTGCACATAGTCTCCAGCGAACGCTCCGCCAACCCCACCAGTCGCATGCAGTGATGAATGCGACCCGGACCAAGCCGTCCCTGCGCGATTTCGAACCCGCGCCCCTCGCCCAAGAGTATGTTCGAAGCAGGAACCCGCACATTTTCGAACACTACTTCGCCGTGACCGTGCGGCGCGTGGTCGTAGCCGAAGACGGTCAGCATCCGTGTTATCTTCACGCCGGGCGTGTCCATCGGAACCAGGATCATCGATTGTTGCTTATGCAACGGCGCAGTTGTATCGGTCTTGCCCATGAAGATCGCGATCTTGCAGCGCGGATCGCCGGCGCCCGAGCTCCACCATTTGCGTCCGTTGATCACGTAGCTGTCACCGTCGCGAACTATGCTCGCTTGAATATTGGTGGCGTCCGACGAGGCGACGGCCGGCTCGGTCATCGCAAAGCACGAGCGGATCTCGCCGGCAAGCAACGGCTTCAACCAGCGCTCCTTCTGCGATTCGCTTCCATAGCGGGCGAGCACTTCCATGTTCCCAGTGTCCGGCGCCGAGCAGTTGAACACCTCGGGCGCCATCGGCGAACGGCCCATGATTTCGCACAGCGGTGCGTACTCGAGATTCGAGAGTCCTTCGCCGTAAGGGTTCTCCGGCAGGAAGAGGTTCCACAAGCCCACGGCGCGCGCCTTGGGTTTCAGCTCTTCTATGATTGCTGTTGGTTGCCATCTGTCGCCGTGCTCAATTTGTTCGTAGTAAGTCTTCTCGTTTGGGTAAACGTATTCGTCCATGAAAGCGCTGAGTCTTTGTTGAAGCGCCTTCACCTTGTCGGTGTATTCAAATTTCATGCTGATTCCTTTCTGAGGGTCACTGTGCGGGCAACAAGATAGTTGAAGGGCGCGCGGAGTTCAACCTTTTTGGACTGCGCCGCTTTGGACTGCGGGTGTTCAAAGTACCGACTTCAGTCGGGTAGTTCCGTTCGAGAGCGCAAAACCCCGACTGAAGTCGGTACTCTGAACACTCGTATCCGCGCTATTGAGTCTTTCCATTCGCTTCCACCGCCGCGCGGACGTGAGCAAGATACTCCGCCTCGGGCAAAGCCCCCACAAACTCAGTCGTTTCGTTGATGACGATCTTGGGCACTCCCCTCACCGCGTAGCGCCGGGCGAGATCGGGAAACTCCATCGCTTCGATTACATCGGCGGTTACGTGCGCGCTTTCAACCGCCATTTGGTGCGCCAAACTGGCCGCAGCCGGGCAATACGGTCAGTTGGGAGTCGTGAAAACCTTTATGTTCACATCCTCTGCGAGCGTGTTGAGGTATTCGCGCGTTTCATCGGAAAGAGAGGTCGTGCCGTTGGACACATCGACAAGATCGGCGATCAACGCAGAGAACTCATAGCCCGACGGGATGCCGAAGAATCGGACCAGCCCGCGCGCGGCGCCCTTGCAAACGAACGCGGGGACTCGATCGATGCCCAATGCGCCGGCCTCTTCTTTCGCCGCCGAGATCTCGTGAACCGTCAGCTTGAGCTTATCCGACAGCGCGGCGACCTCTTCGAGAAGCGCCTCGGTATCAGCGCAGGTTTCGCAAGTCTCCTTGCCCGGGATGATGATCAGTGACTCGCGTTCGGTGAACATCACGATCTCGACGTCTCCAGTAAGGCTTTCGTCAAAGTGATTTCGTATCATCTCTTGATTTTCGTCGGATAACAGTGCCATCGTTCGCTCCTGAATCGTCTGTTTTGTATCCTCGCCGCTTCTACCTCACCGCCCGGTCTTTTTCCGGGCCGACCAGCGCATCGACTCGCGCCGCCAGCCCGAAGTCATATTCAGTCAGACCGCCAGCCGCGTGAGTCCAGTTCCGCAGCTTGACCACGTTGTAATGGATGATGATATCCGGGTGATGACCGGTCTGCTCCGCTAGGTAAGCAACCGCGTTCACGAAAGACATCGCGCGGAGGAAGTTTTTGAATCGATATTCCTTCTCGATCCAATTCTCGCCAAGCGACCACCCCTTCAGCAACGAGAGTCGCTCGCTGATTTCCTGTTCGGTCAATTTTGCTGTGGCCGGGCTGCAAGTCATTTCATCAATGGGTCTTTATTCTTTGGGATTCAGTCTGGAGGTTGAATCGGTGTGACACAGAGCCACCTTCCAAGGTCGAGATCGCAACAGGCTGCGCATTAGCGTCCTGATCCTGGGCGTATAGTTTGACGGTGATGTGCGGGTACGTGGCTTTTCGTTCTGAGATCGCCGACTCGGCTATCGCCTTCACGCTTGCTTGAGTAATCGGTCCGGGCACCTTGATCAGCAGGATTAGAGTGCCGGCCGCCGGATCGGCCTGCTCGGAGATCACAGCATACGATTGAGGGCCCACCCGCGTGGGCGCCGGCGCCGACCCGTCGCAGGAGACGAAGACCAATGACATCAGCGATACGATGATCCCCTTGAGCATCTTGGTTTTACGTAAGAACAGCACCTCAAACCTATTCTGTTATCCCGGTGGTCGGCCGTCAACCTTTCGCCCGTGAGCGCCTCGCGATTCCTTCGTCTCTTCGCTGCAACCTTTCGGCGTTCATGGGCACTTACTGGTCGAAACGCTTCGAGAAATGCTTCGAAAGGGGATTCATCAAGATGAATAGACGAGGTTTGGCCGTATCAATTCTTTTCGCTCTTGTCTTGCTGCTCGCGAGGACGACGGCATCGGCGCAGGACTTTCAGAAAACTTACAGGATCGGCGCGGGAAGCCAGATCAAGGTCGGCAACGTTTCGGGCGACGTGATCGTGACTGGCTACGACGGCGACGCGATCATCGTAAGAGGAATCAAGAAGGGCCGCGACGCTGATTTGCTCGAGATCGAAGATCGCAGCGCCTCGAACAACGTCGACATCGGGGTTCGCTATCCAAAGCACTGTAACAACTGCAACGCAAGCGTCCGCTTCGAGGTGCAGGTGCCCCGCTCCATGAGTTTTGACGATCACTTCACATCGGTCAGCGGTGACGTACACGTGACCGGGGTGACAGGGCGTCTTCACGCATCTGCCGTGAGCGGTGACGTTCACGTCAAAGACGTATCGGGTTCGGTTAGCGCCTCGGCGGTCAGCGGAGACGTCACCGTCGAAATCGACAGACTCGAGGGCGCGGATGATATGAAGTTTTCAACCGTGAGCGGCGACGTGAGCGTGTCGCTCCCGTCGAACCTGGATGCGGATGTCGATATGTCCAGCTTCAGCGGATCGATCAAGACTGATTTTCCGGTCGAAGTTCGGTCTGAGCGATTTGGCTCGCGTAACTGGGCCAGAGGCAAGCTTGGAGATGGGTCTCGACGCTTGCGAATCTCAACTGTGTCCGGCGATCTGAGCCTGCGTCATCCTTGATGAGCCGCCAAGCGGCGCCAAATTGTAGCCCGGGTGTGAGCTACGCGTAAACGTTACGGCGGAATGAGAGCTCCCGATAGGAGCGATGCCTGTCGCCCCATCGGGGCTCGTTAGGTTGGCAACTGGCTGCGGCGCTCACTGCCAGGGATATAAGCTCCCGTCGCGTTGCTGCTTGTCAGGCTTGAGCAGTGCGCCGTTGCGTATGAGTTTTAGAACGACCTCTCTCGAAGCGGGCTATGCTGGCTCCCGGCTGCACCCCCAAAGCTCGCGGACTCGCCCTGGGCTTCATGCTGTCGCCCTCCGGGCTGCCTTTCACGCGACAACAACAGTCACCAACGACCTCACCAACACGCCAATACATCACCACCAAGAGTTCTTTCACGTTTACGGCCCGCGGTGTTAAACTAACCTTCCATTCGCGACTGCCAGAAACGGACTGGTCCACTACTTAGCGCCTGTTACTAAGCGGCTTCGAATTCTAAATCTAATCAGCGTCAGTCAAGGAGGTGCCAAATGCCCATCACCGTGCCGCTGCGCGCGCACTCGCGTACGATTATGATGTTTTTCGCAAGCGTGACTTTGTCATCGGCAGGGTCATCATCCGCGAGCGGGCAAGGGGTTAACAAATTCGACCTGGACCGCGGTCACGTGATTCTCAAAACTCTAAAGGGTGAGATCAAGAAGAGCTACTACGATCCAACCTTTCACGGAATCGACCTGGAAGCGCGTTTCAAGACCGCCGATGAGAAGATCGACCGCGCCACGTCAGTCGGTCAGATCTTCGGCATAGTCGCGCAAGTGTTGCTGGACTTCGAAGATTCACACTTGTTTTTTATCCCGCCGCAACGCTCAAACGCTGTTGACTACGGCTGGCAGATGCAAGTGGTCGGAGACAGGAGTTTCGTATCGGCGGTGAAACCGGGGAGCGACGCGGAAACCAAAGGACTAAAGCCGGGTGACGAGGTCATAGCCATCGACACATACACCCCCGCCCGAGAGAATCTGTGGAAGTTGAAATACCTTTACTATACCCTGCGTCCCCAGCCCGGCATGCGAGTGGTATTGAGAAGCCCGGACGGGAAGGAACGCCAGGTTGATGTGCTGGCGAAGATCAAGGTCGGAAAGCGAGTGATGGACCTCACTGGAGCGGCCGGCGGCAGTGACATCTGGGACCTTATCAGGGAGAGTGAAAACGAGGATCGCCTGACGCGCCAACGCTATTACGAAATGGGCGATGATCTAATGGTCTGGAAAATGCCTCAGTTCGACCTCAATGCTGACGGAGTGAATGACATGATGAACAAAGCCAAGAAGCACAAGGCATTGGTCCTTGACCTTCGCGGCAATTCGGGAGGCGCCGAAGAAACTCTCAAGGCCTTGCTGGGTTACTTCGTGGGCGCCGATGTCAAGATCGGTGACGCCAAGCGCCGGAAAGAGAACAAACCGATCCTGGTGAAAGGGCGAGACGACCGGTATAAAGGCAAACTCGTCGTGCTTGTGGATAGCCAATCAGCCTCATCTTCCGAGTTGTTCGCTCGCGTGATTCAACTGGAAAAGGCGGGCACGGTGATCGGCGACCGCTCCGCCGGCGCGGTCATGAGAGCGAGGGCTTTCGGCTTTCAACTGGGCGCCGATGTCGTGGTCTTCTACGGAGCGAGCATTACCGACGCAGACCTCATCATGACCGACGGTAAGAGCCTCGAACACTCCGGGGTAACGCCTGACGAGCTGCTTCTGCCCACCGCGGCAGATCTCGCGGCGAAGCGCGATCCGGTGCTGTCGCGCGCGGCAGCGGTGGTTGGAGTCAAGCTCGATCCCGAGAAGGCGGGGTCGATCTTCCCCGTCGAGTGGAGGAAGTAATCGTCGAGGGATCTGCGAGGGTCTGGGCGGGCGCAGAAAGGGTCTTCTGCGCCCGTTCGTTACGTTACCCTACTGCGGAGGCGCGACCCGCGGGCCGGCGTTCACAAAAGCGACACCGCTGTCGCGAATCTGCTTGTTCAGGTTCGGCACCGACTCTTCGATCACCTTGTTCAGTTGATCTATGAGAGCTTTGAGCTCGGTCGACAGCTCGCCCAGCCGCGCAATTTGATCGGCGGTCGGCGCGGCAGTGTAACTATCGAGCCCGTTAAAAAGCTGCCCGATCCTGCCGACAATCGGTCTTGGCGCATCCGGTAAGGGAGGCCCCGCGCTGCCTGTATTATCGAATGGCTGCACCATCCTCCTCTGGATGCCGTCCACTTGATCCGATACCGCCTTGACGGCATCGTTAACTTCTCGCGGGACATTGGGAGTTCGCCTCAGCGATTCTTGAAGCGATGTGATCTGAGCCCGCAGGTTCTGCACGGAGCGTTGCGCCGTTTGAGCCGAGCGTTGAAGCTCATACGCCTTCATCAATGTATCGCTCCACTTTGCGCGATCCCCGTCCGAGATTTGTATTCGGGGGTCTTCCTGCACTCTCACAGTCGCGGTGGCTTCTTTTCCGGCCGCAAAAACCTTAACGGTGTAATCGCCGGGAGGAACGCGCGGACCACGTGCGCCACCTCCAAAACCGCCGCCTCCTCCTCCGCCACCGCCGCCCACCTGAGCGGGCGGTTGCTCGGAACCCGGAGCTCCTTGTTCCGCGGCCGCGGCTTGACCAGGCTGCGCCGGCTGACCGCCGCCGCGTCCGCCGCCTCCAGCGCCTCGCCCGCCACCACCACCGCCGCCCGCGCCGCGTCCGCCACCTCCGCCGCCAAATGCCGGCCCAGCTTGGCCGGGCGCGCCCAGCCTGAGGTCCCACACAGCGCGATTGACCCCCGCTTCTTTCGCGCCAATCATCTCGCGCACGACCTTGCCGCTCTTGTCCGTGATCGTTATGCGAACGTTCCCTTCAGGCCGCGTCCTCAGGTAGTAGTCGATCATCGCGCCGTTGGGCGGATTCGGAGCCGTGTACCACTTGTGCCCGGTGTTCCCTTTTCGATTGTAAAGCCGGAACGCAGTGGCGGGCGGGATATCAAAGATCGCGACGTCCGACGACATAATCGCGTCTGACATCTTCTCGAGCGCACTGATGTTGTCGAGCACCCACACCGAACGGCCATGAGTTCCAAGCACCAGATCGTTGTCGCGAGCGTGAATCTGAATGTCATCGACGCGCACCAACGGCAGGTTGCCCTTCAAGCGGGTCCAATGTCCGCCACGATCGAGCGAGACGTAAGCCCCAAACTCAGTTCCCAGGAACAAAAGGTTCTGGTTTCTGGTGTGCTCGCGGATTACGCGACATGTCACCCCCGCCGGCAAATCGCTCTTCAACGATTTCCATGACTCGCCGTAGTCGGTCGAAACAAACACATACGAGTTATAGTCGTCGCCGCGGTGTCCGTCGAACGTGACGTAAACGGTACCTTCGGTGAAACGTGATGGCACGACCCGGCTCACGTAGGTGTTCTTCGGAACGCCTGGCACTTTCTCGGTGATGTCCTTCCACGTTTTCGCGCCGTCACGCGACACCTGAAGGTTGCCGTCGTCTGTGCCTGCGTACAACAATCCTTCCTTGATCGGCGATTCGGCGATTGTCACCGTCTGACCGAAGGTTTGCACGCCGTCGTGACGCGAGAGCATGTTTCTATCTGGAAGCACTCCCATTATCGGCAGCTTGTCGCGGTCCTGATTCTTCGAAATGTCCTCGCTTCGCGTCCAGGTGTCGCCACGGTCGGTTGATCTGAAGACCCGATTCCCTCCGTAGTAAATCGTCCGGCTATTGTGTGGCGAGATCACAATCGGTGAGTTCCAATCGAAGCGATATGGCTTCTCGCCGGCTGGCGGTTCCGGTCTGATGTTACGCCGCTCGCCCGTCTTGAGCTCGAGCCGCGCGACATTGCCGTCCTGTGATTCAACGTAGATGATGCTGGGTTCTGAGGTGTCGACGACAGAGTAAAACCCATCGCCGCCGCCCGTCCGGAACCAATCATCATTGGTAACGCCGTCCACATTGAGCGTCGCGCTTGGGCCGGCCCAGCTCCCGTTGTCCTGAAGCCCGCCGTAGACCATGTATGGTTTCTGATTATCGAGCGATATCTCGTAGAACTGCCCGAGCGGAATCGTGTTGATATAGTCCCACGAGCGCCCGCGGTCAAATGACTGATGAATCCCGCCGTCCGAACCCGCGAGCATATGATTGGAGTTTGCGGGATCGATCCACAGCCCGTGATAGTCTCCGTGGATTCGGGTGACGACATTCTGCACCCACGTCTTCCCGCCGTCTTCGGATGTGAACATATTAGCTGCGCACTGCCACACTCGCTGATCATTATTCGGGTCTACTCGAATCTGGCTGTAGTACATTGGTCTGGAGTCCACATCGCTCGCCTTCCGCCAGGTGGCGCCGCGATCCTCGGACCGGTACACGCCGCCAGCGGCCCGGTTCTCGACTATCGCGTAAACGATGTTCGGATTGCCGCGATATATGTCGATGCCGATTCGGCCAATCGGACCCTCGGTGGGCAGGCCGTTTGTCAGCTTATTCCACGTCGCGCCCCCGTCGATCGTTTTGTAGAGCGCGCCATGTGGTCCGCCGCCGTTGAACCCCCAGGGCGTGCGCCGGCGCTGATACGCGGCGGCGTAAAGGGTGCCGGGGCTCTGCAGATCTATCGCCACGTCGGTGACGCCAGTGTCCTCATTGATGAACAGCGATTGAGTCCACGTCTTGCCGCCATCTGTCGTCTTGTAGAGGCCGCGCTCTCGATTTGGTCCCCAAAGGTGGCCGAGCGCGGCGACGTAAACGATATTTGGATCGCGCGGATCGATGACGATTCGTGCTATGTGCTTGGAGTCTCTCAGGCCCATGTTCATCCATGTCTGTCCGCCGTCCATTGAGCGATACACACCGTCGCCCCAGGATGAGCTTTGGCGATTGTTCGGCTCGCCCGTGCCTACCCAAACGATGTTGGGATCAGACGGCGCAACACACACGTCGCCTATCGAAGTTGAGCCTTGCTCGTCGAAGATCGGCTCAAAGGTGGTTCCAGCGTTTTTGGTTTTCCACACCCCGCCGGTCGCGGCCCCGACGTAAAATACCGAGGGGTTGCTTTCAACCACGGCAAAGTCGTCTATCCGTCCGCCCATTATCGCGGGGCCGATCGAGCGCCACTGAAGGTTCTTGAGCGCGATCTCTTCCGGCCGCAGCTTCCCGTTCTGTCCCCGTACGATCCCGGTCGCGGCGAGAACGGCAATCGAAGCAAAAACCAAAAGGCGAAGGCTGATTGCCTTGCCCGGCATAGTCACCCTGATCTTAGTGTTGTTGTTCATGGCGTCCTCATTGTTTGGAGCTCCACTGGTGGAAGAGAGATTGCTTTGATAGCGCCGGGAAACTATCACCGCGCTTCGGTCGAGTCAAGCATCGCAGCCTGGACTCTTCGCTTGTTACTTCTCTTCGCCGTTTGGGATAATCAGCCTCCGCCGTAGGATGCCAATGCAAAGCCTCTCAGAACAGTTAGCGGTCGAGTTTCTCGAAGAGTATCGGCGCTCCGGGCTTTACCTCCGGGACAACATCAGTCAACTCGCTCAGTTCGCGATCTCAGATGACCTGGAAATCGCGGAATCGGCCACCAGAGCCCTTTTCACGGGGCTGGTCGAACGCCTCGCCGATTCGTTCGAGCCCGCGGCGGTCACGCTTTACAATCGCATTTTTTCACAAGTCATTCAGATCTGCCGTCGGCATCCTCGCGCCGCAATTCTCGATCGACGACTGAGAGAGTTCAATCTTGGATCTGAGGAAGAGTTGATCGCTCGCGCGGAGAAGCTCCGGCGCGTAGAGACGCTTGATGCGAAAAGCGATTGGGCTGAAAGGCTCCAGCTCGTAGTCGTCCTTTCGCGAGTCACGCTGGGCGCGGACGTCGCAATCACCAGCGTGATGCTCGAGCGAATCAAACGCGAGTTCCCCGATGCCGATATGGTGCTGGTGGGCGGCAGCAAGACCGCGGAGTTGTTTGGAGGCGATTCGCGGCTGCGAATCCGGGAGCTTGACTATGGTCGCGCCGGAACAACCGTCTCGCGATTGCTTGTGTGGACGGCGCTGCTCGGCTGCATTCGCGAACTCACCCGCGGTTTGAAGCCCGACGGGTACCTGATCGTGGATCCGGACACAAGGCTGACCCAGCTTGGCTTGCTTCCGGTCACACCTCCCAAAGAAATTGCTTTCGGGCCCACTCAGCAGCGAGGTCATTACCTTTTCTTTCCAAGCCGCGAGTACGGCAACAGTGAATCGAAGCCCGTCGGCGAATTGACTTCCGACTGGCTGAGTCAAGTCTTCGGCGAAGACACCAGGGTCTATCCCGCCCTGAGCCTCAGGTCCGAAGACATCGAGGCAGCTCGAGGCCTGGCGGCCGAAATGATGAGAAACCGTCCGATGGTAGCGATAAACTTCGGGTTCGGTGATAACCGGTTGAAGCGAGCCGGCGCCGACTTCGAAATCTTGCTGGTCTCCCGTTTGATTCAGGAGGGCTTCGCAATAATCCTCGACAAAGGCGCCGGCGAGGAAGAGAGTCGCCGCGCGGACACGGTGATCGGCGAGGCCACGCGAATCGAGAGCGACGGCCGCCGCTCGCGCGTAGTCGAAATAGATGAGCAGAGCCTAAAGGAAGCCGCGATGTCGGGGGACGCGGCCGCCGATATGCTCGTCTGGAACGGCCGCATTGGGGTGCTTGCCGCTTTGATCGCGCAAAGCAACTTGTACATCGGTTACGATTCGGCCGGACAACACATCGCAGCCGCGCTTGGGGTTCCGTGCATAGACGTGTTCGCGGGGTTCAGTTCGCGGCGTTTCGTGGAACGCTGGCGCCCGTCAGGCAAATCAGAGACGCGAGTCGTGGCGGTTGACGACATCGCTGATCAGTGCGGTCTGGTTTCGCACGTCTTACGCGCGGCGCGCGAGATGCTGAGCAAACACGATTCGCGTCGCTGAGTTGCGGTGAGCTTCAGGAGACCGTCAGTTCTTGTTCCCGCCTCCGTGCTCAATTCCGCAGAGCTTGCATTTAGTCGGTTGCTCGGTGTTGTCGACCGTGTGTTTCACCGGCTTGAGCGTCTTGAGGTATGCGAACACATCCTTTAAATCCTGGTCGGTCATGTTCCGATAGAAAACCCACGGCATGACCGGGCTCAACGACCGCGCTTTCACTTTGCCGGTGCGGATCGCTTGAATGAAGAGGTCCTCGTCGTAGTAGGAAATGCCCGACGGATCGGGAGTGATGTTGGCTGCCATAACCGTTGCTTCCGGGGTGGTGAACAGCAGCCCCCCGGCGAACTCGAACCCCGGCTTAACCTGACCCCGGTCTTGAGGCGTGTGACAGTCAGCACAACTCGACATCCTGACCAGAAACTCGCCGCGCTTTTCGGGCGTCGACATATCCGGCCCGGGCACGGATTCGGTGATAGGCTGAGGCGCGCTGCGGATCAGATACTTCACCGGAAAAATGATCTCGGTTTGCGGAAGCGGATTCCGAACCGGAGCAAGCGTGCGCAAATAAGCGATCACCGACGCCAGATCCTCATCGGGCATCGCTCGATAGTTTTGGTAAGGCATCAGGGGAAACAGCGCGCGGCCATCGTGACCGATGCCTTCTCGAATCGCGCGAGCAAGCGTGTCGTCTGTCCAATTGCCGATGCCCGTTTCCTTATCCGGAGTGAGATTCGGCGCAATGATGCGCCCGGGAAGCTCGTTGCCTTCACCAAACACTGTGCCGGCACCCAATTTATCCGGCAATGCGGGCATCCCCGGCACCTTTGGGTCTCGCTCTGAATGACAGGCCAGGCAACCGTATACCGCATTTACCATGTATTTCCCTCGCTCGAGTCGCGCAGGCGTGGCTTCAATGGTCCGATCAGTGAGCGCGCGGGTCTTCGGTCCAATGAAAGGCCGCCATCCTATCGTGAACGTTATTCCGACGATTATTAGCACGAGGATGATGAGCAGCGTTGTTCCCACAATTCTCTTCCAACGACGACGTGCCATGGTTTCTCCTTATCGATTCCCTAGATGCGTCTGGGTTGGTCCCGAGGTCAAGCCGTGTTTATTTATTACTCGCGACCGAATCCTGTCAAGCAATCGGCGCTTGTGCGAGGGATGATCACAAACTTGCCTTAACTTGACAGCTCAAGCGCCTTGGGGTTTCCTATAACTGAACTGGGAACACTCCAAATTAAGCCAGATTTGCATATTCAATTGGCGACAAGAAGGATAGGCAAATATGAGTGATGACCAGGACGAGAGGATTACGCAGCCTATGATGGAGACCCTCCTCGAGAGATTGCAAAAATTGGAGACCGGGCTTGAAAAGCTCGCGCAAACTGCTGCGCGGATAGAACAACTATTTGCTGTCTTGCGGGCGGAGATGAACGAGAACTTTTCTCGCGTCAGAGATGAAATTGCGATTCTAAATGAGGACACCTTGAAGACTCGTGCCGGCCAGCGAGAGCTTTTGCGACGTATTGAGGAATTGGAACCGAAGGCATCGTGACTTTCGCTCGCTTCGTCTTTCGACCCTTTGGCGCAAAGTTGGTCGTTTCTGCACCTCAAGTTTGGCCACCAACGGCGTTTCAATCCGCTGCACACTCACGGGCCGTGCTGTTAAGCCAGTTGGTCCAGCGTTTGGGAATCGCCGATGATGAAAGCTGGACGAGTGGCTGCTTCTGTCCTATCCTATCGCAGGTGTGCCTTCCTGAAATGACTTCATAACGAAGGACAGCGATGGGACTCTCCGCCGTCTACCTGGGCGAACAGACCTGGGAAGACTACATCGGCAATCGCGAAACGCTCGCAAGCTTCGAGAAAGCCGCTCGGCAGCAGGCCGCTCGTGTCGACGACTCGCTGGCAATGCTGGGTGCTATGCAATTCGAGCTGAGCGAGCGCGATTATCAGATCGCCGTGGAGGGGGGACTCGGGGCGCTCGGCGCCGGAGCGAACCTCAGGGTGAGTGACTCCGGCTACAGCATCGAGTTTGGATTCGAGAAGCTCGCAGGCGGGCTCGATCGTCTCAACGCCGACTTCAATCTTCTGCTGGGCGACGTGATCTGGAAGCTCGAGATGCACGAAGAGACGCTCAGCAACCTTCTGCATGAGATTCGACTCGCTGAGTTCGAACGAGAAGCGCGGGCATACAGAAGCCGCGCGGAGAAGGCCTACCTGAACGGCTGGTACGATGAGGCCCTCGCCGATTTCCTGGAGGCCGAAAAGCGAAACTATCCCGACTTCGCCGTTCTTCGATCGATTGCCAACATCTGCCTGTATCATTCGGTCAATCTCGCTCGATCGCTCGAGTACTTCTGCAAAGCGGCGAAGTATTCGCGGCCAAGCGACCGGCGTCAGGCGGCCGAGGCTCGCTACTTTGCCGGAATCGTTTGCGCTCTGCAACGGCAATTCCGAGAGGGGATCCAGCATCTCAACGAGGCAATCGAGCTGAATCCCGATCTTTTCGAAGCCCAGTATCAAAGGGCTTGCCTGGCGGCGGTGCTGCAACAGGCTGACGCGGCGGTTGAAAGCCTGGAACTGGCGATAAAGGGCGATCCCAGGTATTACGAACGTGCGAAGAACGATGCGGTATTCGACCCCGTCCGCTCTCAAGTGCAAGCGCTGCTCGATCGGCTGATGGAACCGGTTCAAAACAAGCTTGCCGAAGTCAGCCGCGATGCGACCCTGCTCAAACGCTATGTGATCGCCACGCCGGAAAAGCGGCAGACGTTGTCCAACATGTTCCAAAACGTCGAGCAGCGAGTGGCCCAGGCAAATACATACCGGTCGGGAATTCAGTTCCTAAAGTCGGTCTCGGAGGTGCAACAGGGCCTGCGCGGCATCTACGATGAGTTCTACAAGCAGTATGACATCGGCACTCGCGACTATGTGAGATCAGTCGCCATCAGTCCTGACGGAAGGCTTGTCGCTTCGGGGTTCCTGTACGAAGGGATCAAGGTCTGGGAGGTGGACAGCGGCGTGCCCCTGCGCTCGCTGCGTGGACACACCGCCAGCGTCAACTCAATCGCGTTCAGCCCGGACAGCCAGTTGCTCGCGTCAGGGAGCCGCGATCGCACGATCAAACTGTGGGACGTTTACGCCGGTCGCGAGATTCGAACCCTTGATGCTAAAGATTGCGGCGAGGTGCGCGCGGTGACGTTCAGCCCTGACGGTTTGTGGCTCGCTTCGGGCAGCACCGACTCGATTGTCAGGCTGTGGAGGGTGATCACCGGTCGGGAAGTTCAACCGATGGAAGGCCACGAAGGGCCGGTCACCTCGACTGTGTTCAGCCCCGATGGACGCTATATAGCTTCGGGAAGCCTCGATCGCACGATCAAGCTGTGGGACGCGGACACTGGTCGCAAAGTGAAGACGTTCGCAGGGCACACCGCGGGCGTCGCCTCGCTCGCATACAGTCCTGACGGCCGTCTCCTAGTATCGGGCGGCGAAGACAAAATGGTCAGGATCTGGGATGTCGCCACCGCGCGCGAGATTAGAACTTTGACCGGACACATCAACGATGTTACTTCTGTGGCTTTCAGTCCCAACGGCGAGCTGGTGGCCGGTGGCAGCCTTGGGCAGACGATCAGGATATGGAAGTTGTCTTCGGGTCGATTGGTGAAGACCCTCTGGTTCAGCGAAATCAGCTGGCATCCGGTGGCGTTCAGCCCGAAGGGCCAATGGATGGCGCTTGCAAGCCGTGATGTTCAACTCTGGTTGAAAGCCCTCCTGACCGAGGAGGAATACGCCGAGGTTAAAGCCGGCGAAGAACGCGCGAAGTTGATGCGGCTGGAAAAGGAGAGTCTCGCGCACGAGCTTGCGGAGTTGAAGCGCTTCGAGAAGGAGGAAGCCGCGCAGGAGATCGTCAGGGCCGCGCGCAGAGCGGCAGGCGAGTGCGAAGAGTGCGGAACCAGATTGCCGTTTCTCCGACGAGTGACGCGACGCCCTCGTTGCAAGGCGCACAGATTGAAATGGCGGCTATCATCGGATGAGGACGATTCGCCGCGCGCCTACCTCGGTTAACATTGCCACGAAGACAAAGACACAAAGCCGCAGAAACCTGTTTTGGTTCTTTGTTCCCTGGGGTCGAATCCAGCCCTACTTGTCTCCCTCATACGGAAACCGATGAATTGCCCTCACGCATTCGCTGAGGGCCTGCAACAGAGACTCGCCCCAGCCGCAGGGCGTGAAGGGCGCCGTTGTCTGGTTGGTTTGCTTGTCAGCCTCAGCAAAGTAACGCATGTGCTGCAGATTTCGATCTATATACTCTTTGACGGTGATGATGAACTCAACTTCGCCATCCGATTGTATTTTCTGCATCGAGAAGAAATGTAATTTGGCCAGCTCGTCTGTGGGTTCAAGCTGCGCAAACGTCCAGTCCGAATCCGACATGCTCTTTTCCTCCTTGTGAGCGCTCTATCAATTGCTCTTTTTCTCAGTCACCGGAGTGAACAACAGGTCTTGAAAGTCGAAGCTGAAATCGGTCAGCGGCGACACGGCTGCCATCTTCATCTGTTCTATGCCGCCGTCGGGCTTGAGCGCGAACGAAACAAAGGCGTCAGCATTCAAGCTTCGGTCTCGCCACCGCACCTTGAACGTGTCGTATTGCCAGTGCTCGAGATCGCCGGTCAGGGCTGGCGTGTGGCTAAACCGCAGCGCCAGCTTTCCGTCCTCCTGACTGATCGTCGCTTCTCCATACCACGCGTCGACGTAGCGGCCTGCGTACCTGGCAAGCGGAAGCGAGGGCTTCGAATCAGCAGCCCTGCCCGTGGCTAGTCTCTTCTCGACCTCCGCGGCCCTTGCTCTCTCTTGCACCTCCAAAGTGCGAAACGCCGCGACCCAGTCGGTCGCCGACGCGCCCAAATAGTGATCGAAGACGTGATAGACAACCGCCTGAAACGCCCCGCCGGATTCCTGGTTTGTAAGCACGACGACTCCGAGCTTCAGGTCCGGAATCAGCGCGACGCGAGATACGTAGCCGGGTAACCCGCCGGTGTGCGAGACCACTTTCTTTCCCCGATAGTCCGTCAGTCCCCAGCCAAGTCCATACGCCGAAAAATTAGCCTTCAGCGCCGCCAAATTCGGAGGCGGATCGCCCAGTGGAGTGATCGTCTGTGCCGACCACATCTCGCGAGATTGGCGTTGGCTGAACAAACGCGACGCCATGTCGGACGGACCAGGAAGAGCGCCGCCGTCGAGCTGAACGATCATCCACTTGGCGAGATCGGTGACGTTCGAGTTTATCGACCCCGCCGGCCCGACGTTGTCGAGATTGATGTACTTGATGGCCTCGATACGGCCGTCCACCGGCGCGTGCGGTATCGCGATGTTGTCACCAGGGCGAAAGGCGCTGACGCTGGTGTTGCTCTCGGTCATTCCCACGGGCTTGAAGATTCGCTCCTTGATGAACTCGTCCCAGCTCTTTCCAGTCACTGCGGGAATGATTTGGCCGGCGATCATATACAGGACGTTGTCGTAGGCGTAGCGGCTGCGGAAGCTCGTGGCCGGTTTGACGTAGCGAAATCTGCGCATGATTTCGTCCCGCGAGTAGTCGGTAGCCGGCCACCACAGCAGATCTCCTGCGCCTAACCCGAGCCCGCTGCGATGCGTGAGTAGATCTCTAATCGTCATTTCACGAGTGACGTACGGATCGTAGAGCTGGAAAACCGGCAGGTGTTTCGTGACCGGATCGTCCCAACCGATCTTTCCCTCGTCTACGAGCATCGCAAGCGAGGCGGCGGTGAAAGCCTTTGTGTTTGAGGCGATCCCGAACAGGGTGTGCTCATCGACGGGCGACGGCTCGCCGAGCTTGCGTACGCCGTAGCCTTTTGCGAGGACCACCTTCCCGTCCTTGACGATGGCGACTGCGATTCCGGGCACCTCGAACTCTTTGAGCGCGCGGGCCACGTAAGAATCGAGGTCTGGAGGCGGACTCGTTTGCGCGAGCGCTGAAGGAATCGACGCAAAGATTGCGGTCGCGATAATCGCGTAAACTCTGATGCGGGCGTGGCTTCTCATGTATGCCTCCTCTGAATCTGTAGCGGCGGCAAGGACCCGCCTGATCAACCCTCAGCCAATTCGACGTTCGGCGCACGCTATCTACTTGCTTCAGTCTGCGCTCCGTAGCGCGGGATTATATACACGGAACGGCCTTAATCAAATCGATGAGCAGGTCGACAGGGAATGCCCCGACGACGACTGTGCGGTCTGGATCGCAACTTTACAGGATCGGCGAGGCCACGCTATATTTCGATTTTAGTATGAATGCCCGCGTCTTGGTTTTGAACGCCTCGTTTGAGCCCATCAACGTATGCACGGCTCGGCGCGCGGTTGTGTTGATCCTCAAAGGTGTGGCCAACGCCGAGGAGAGTTCAGCCGATTGGCTGCACTCGGCGCGATTCTCAATGCCGATGCCATCGGTGATCCGCCTGGTCGAATACATTCACATCCCCTTCGAGAGAAAGAGCCTGTCCCGCAAGAACATCCTGCTTCGCGACCACAACACCTGTCAGTACTGCGGCAAGGTGTTTCCGCCCCAGGATCTGACGCTCGATCACATTGCGCCGCGATCGCGTGGGGGAGATTCGGCGTGGGAGAACCTGGTAACCTGTTGCCGCTCCTGCAACAATCGCAAGGGCGATCGCTCCCCGGAAGACGCCGGAATGCGGCTTCTCAAGCGTCCGCAAGCGTACAACCTGCACGTGAATCGTCAGATCATCCGATACCTCGGCCGCACCGATGAGGCCTGGCGCAAGTACCTCTTCTATTGATTGCGGTATTCGATTGCGGATTGCGATTTGAAAAGCCGCAACCCGCTAAGCTATTCTCTCTTCCGCATTCGGAAACGGCATTCCGCAATTCTGACTAATGAATCCAATCTTTGAGGCCATCTACGAAATCCAAGAAGCAACGCTGATGGCCGGGCGCGCGTTCAGGCGCGCGTTCGCCAGCCCTCGCTACTTTCGCGAGATCATCACCCAGATGGACCTGATCGGCGTCGGATCGATGCTGATAATAGTGCTGACCGGCGCGTTCACCGGGGGCATCCTCGCGCTGAACACTGCGCCGACGCTCAAGACTTTTGGCGCGACGGCAAAGACCGGACAACTGGTGATGACCTCGCTGGTGCGCGAGATGGGTCCGGTGCTGGCTTCGCTGATGCTTGCGGGGCGCGTCGGTTCATCGATCGCCGCCGAGCTCGGCTCGATGGTGGTATCCGAGCAGGTGGATGCAATGCGAGCGCTGGGGACCGACCCGGTAAAAAAACTGGTCTGGCCTCGGATGCTCGCGCTGATGGTGATGTGTCCGGCGCTCACTGTGGTTGCTGACATGGTCGGATCGATCGGCGGTTGGGCGGTCTCGACCAGCTTGATGGGTGTAGCGAGCTCGGTATACATTCGCTCCGCCAAAGATGCGCTCACGTACAACGACCTGACTGGCGGGCTCGTAAAGCCGATAGTGTTCGGGTTCATCATCGCGGTCGTGGCGTGCCGCGCCGGATTGCGCACTCACGGTGGCACGGTCGGCGTCGGGCGGTCCACGACTCAAGCAGTCGTGTTGTCCGATATTCTGATACTCGCATCGGACTTCTTCTTGCAAAAGCTGATTCAAGCGTTCAGCTAGCGTGATCACATGTCACAGCAGATCAACAGCGCAATTGAATTTCACAACGTGAAGATGGCTTATGACGAACGCGTCATCCTCGATGAGGTGAACTTCGTTGTGAATCCCGGCGAGACCAAGATTGTAATGGGCGGCTCGGGGACCGGGAAGTCGACTATTCTCAAACTCGTGCTTGGGCTCATCAAACCGCAGGCGGGCCGGATCACAATCGACGGCGCCGACATCACCGACATGTCCGAAGGCGAGCTCACGGAGGTGCGCAGGAAGATAGGTATGGTCTTCCAAGACGGCGCGTTGTTCGACTCTCTTTCGGTCTATGAAAACGTAGGCTTTCGGTTGTTTGAGCAGGGTGTGCCGGAGCCGGAAATCGAAGAGGCAGTGCGGCGGATGCTGCGCTTCGTCAATCTCGAGCACACGATGTACATGCGGCCCGCCGAGCTGTCGGGCGGCATGCGAAGACGGGTCGGCATCGCACGCGCGCTGGTGGGCAGCCCGAAGCTGCTCCTGTTCGATGAGCCTACGGCGGGGCTCGATCCCCCGACCGCTCGCACGATACTGGAGCTGGCGATGAAACTCCGCGATCTCGAGGGAGTCAGCTCGATCTTCGTCACTCATCGGGTCGACGATATCAAACTGCTAGCGTCCACCTTCGCGACGATCGGCGAAGGCGGCGATGTCGAGTTTCGCACCGAGCAGGGCAACTTGTGCCTGATCAACACTCGTTTCATCATGCTCAAGGAAGGCAAAGTGATCTTCAGCGGAACGGACGAAGAATTGTGGTCCAGCGACGACTCTTACATCCAGGATTTCTTCAAGGTGTCGTAAGGAGAGAAGTCAGAGGGAGGTTGTTATGGCTAGACAGAAAACAACGATCGCTCAATTGCGCGTTGGAATATTGGCGGTAGTGACGATTGTCATTTTGATCGTCTTCATTCTCGGGGTCAGCGGAGGAATCCCGTTCTTCCAAAGCAACGCAATCTATCGCACGCGCTTCGCGGCCGCCGAGGGCTTGAAGAAGGGCGACGAGGTGCGCCTGGCCGGCAAGCTAATAGGAAAAGTCGATACCGTTGAGTTCGGCGCGGTGCCCACCAGCAAGGACGAAAAGCCGATCGTGATTACGATGATCGTCGACGCCAAGGAGGTCGAGGGACGCATCCGCAGAGATTCGCAAGCCGTGCTCGCTCAGCAAGGATTCCTCGGCGATCGGGTGATCGACATAACCCCCGGCACCAAATCCGCCGAGCCTATCCTGGACGGCGGCGAAATCCCCAGCGCCGATCAGGCCGGTCTGAGCCAGATCTTCTCGGGCGCGAGCGACATCCTCGTCCAGTTCAACACCGTAGGCAAGCAGCTTCAGGAGCTTATGGACAACGTCAATCAGGGTAAAGGCACGATTGGCAAGCTCCTTCACGATGACGCCTTTTATGTGAATCTCAACCGCGCGGTGCTCGCGTTTCAAGACATCGGCGCAAAACTCGGAAAAGGCGACGGCACGCTCGGCCGTTTGCTAAACGATCCGAAACTGTATGAGGACCTGCGCGGCGCGGCCAATAACGTTCAAGGCATAGTGGCGGACGTTCGAGGCGGCAAGGGCACGATCGGCAAGCTGATCAACGATGATCAGTTCTATAAGCAAGCCAACGAGGTGCTGGCCAAGTTCAATTCGACAACCGAGAAGCTCGACAAGATCGCGGGCGACATCGAGGCCGGCCGGGGCACCCTGGGCAAGTTCATAAAGGACGAACAACTCCACAATGACGCGCAAGCGGCGATCGCCTCATTAAAGAACATCAGCGAACGGCTCGACAAGGGCGAGGGCTCGGCGGGCAAACTCCTGCACGACGATAGGCTCTATACGAATTTGAACCAGACAACCGCCGAGATGGTGAAACTGCTGTACGACTTCCGTCAGAACCCCAAGAAGTATCTCAGCATCAAGGTGAGTCTCTTCTGATGCCCGAGGGCGACTAGCGTAGACTTTTCCTGGGAGCGCACGCGGCTCGCGTGCCTGGTTGCAATCCATTCGAACTGATCACGCGAGCCGCGTGCGCGCTCCCAGGTCTGTGTTACTCAAGCCTCGCGTCAACCACGATGTCCGGGCCAAGCCGTCGCGTCGTGACTGAAGAAAAGGTTATCGCTTCGGCGAGCCGGGTTATACCAAGATCTCCAACGGCGTCGACCCCTTTACCTATGATCATGGGCGCAATCACGGCGACCAAGCGATCGACCGCGCGCGCCGCTAACAGCGACGTGATGATGCCCTTTCCGCCTTCAACAAGAACGGACTGGATCCCCCGACGTCCGAGCGCTTCGATAAGTCGCGGCAGATCGAGTCCTTTTGGGTCCGCCAGTTCGGCAACTCTCAAGACTTGTCCGCCGAGTTCTTCAATCGCGCGCTCACGCGCTTTGGAGGCAGCGTTGCCGGCAACGATCAGGGTATGAGAGGCGGCGCCGTTCGCAAGCACACGCGACGTAAGCGGAATTCGCAAGGTTCTGTCGATAACAATCCGCAACGGATCGCTGCCCTTCAAAAGCCTGACCGTGAGCTCGTGGTCGTCTGCAAGCACAGTCCCAATCCCAACCATGATTGCGTCGTGCTCGACGCGCAGTTGATGGGCAAAGCGCCGCGCAGCGGGGCTGCTAATCCACTTTGAATCACCTGTCGCGGTCGCTATCCGACCGTCCAAGGTTTGAGCATATTTCACGGTGAAAAAAGGCAGGCCCGTCCGGGAAAACTTGGAGTGTTTTTCGTCATCGGTAGCGGACGGCATAGGTGGTTCAGTTTACCGCACAGGTTGACGCACAGCCATAGCTCCGCGCCGAGCGGCCAAAGCCGAGCAATGCTTTGTTTCGAGCTTCTTGCGACCTCGCAAGTTGCAGCCGGCTTCAACTGAGCGTTACGATAGGCGCGATGATTGTAGAGTTGGTGAAAGAGTTTCCATTCGAAGCGGCCCATCGATTGCCGCAGGTTCCCGAGGCCCACAAGTGCGCGAGGCTGCACGGACATTCATTCAAGTGTGAAGTCGCGGTGAAGGGCGAGGTCGATCCGAAGACCGGCTGGTTCATCGACTACGCGGAGATCGCCGACGCATTCGAGCCCCTGCGCCAAAGGCTCGACCACTACTATTTGAACGAGATCGACGGGCTGGAAAACGCGACAAGCGAGAACCTGGCGCGGTGGATATGGGAACGGTTGGAAGGGCGGCTGCGCGGGCTATATCGAGTGACCATTCGAGAGACCTGCAGCGCGCGCTGTGATTATTTCGGCGAGTGACTTCTACGCGGCCGGGCTGGGATCCAGTTGCAGTTGTCCGGAGTCTTCCGACGCTCCGGGGACCGCCCGCCTGTGAAGCTTATCTGCATACATCGCGCGGTCTGCAGCCAGCAGCAATTCATCGATGGTTTCGCCATCCGCGTCAAAGCAAGCCCAGCCGACGCTTATCCCGATGGACGCAGCCGACCCGTTTGCCCCGAACCTAGCGGTGTCAATCGCCTGCTGAAGCCGTTGAACAAGCTCGCGCACCTCGACCGTGCCGATCTGCACTAACGCAACGAACTCGTCGCCCGCGTAACGGCTCAAGAAATCAACCGCTCGAATTTCCTTCAACAGCAAACCAGCCACCTGCTTGAGCGCCTCGTCACCGGCCTTATGCCCCAGCGAATCGTTGATGCTCTTGAAGCAATCGAGGTCCATCATCAGCAGGGCAAAGGCGTCACCGTAGCGGCGTGCCCGCTCCGCCTCTTGCTCGAAACGGAGCCTCAGTGCGAGCGCGTTGGCGAGCCCGGTCACCGGATCGGTGAGAGCGGTGATTTCCGTCTCTTCGTGATGCAGCGCATTTGCGATCGCGTCGGCGGCAAGCTTTGCGACGGCCTCGACCAGCCGCAGGTGATCGGGTTCATACGCATTCAGTTCGGCAGAATACAGGGTAAGAGCTCCAAGCGCATCCTCTCCTTTGAGCAACGGCACCGATATCACCGTTCGGTATTCGGTGTCGAGTTTGATCTGTGCGGCGTCGAAGTCGAGCTGCGGATCGCAGTTGTACATCGGCTGGCGGTTTGTCACAACCCAGCCGGTTATCCCCGATCCGAGAATTATCCCGGCACCCTTGAAGTGGTCGGCATCGCGTCCGCGAACGTGCACGGCTTCTACGTCAATCGAGTTCGGTTTCTGAAGGTAGAGCACACAAGTCGTGTAGCTCACGATATCCTGAAGCCTCGACGAGAACACAGCAAACATATCTCTCAAGTCGAGACTCGTCCCGATCGTCTGCGCTATTTCGTAGAGCGTGATCACCTCGCGATGGGCGTTGCGAATATGCTCGAAGACCACGCGGCTATCGTCTTTCTTGTTCGTCTCTCGACCGCGCCGATCGTTGGACTTGGCTCTCCCGTCTCTTACGTCTCTCTTCTTTCGTCTTATTTCTGCCTCGAACTCAGGGAGGTGTTCAAGGAACACGCGCACTACTTCCGGATCGTACATCGTGCCGCTTCCGCTCCGGATCAATTCGATCGCCTGCTCGCGGGTCATCGCCTTCCGATATTGCCGGTCTTCGCGGACGGCGTCGAAGCAATCCACGACCGTAAGGATTCGCGCAGTCATGGGTATCTGCGCGCCGCGCAGCCCGTCCGGATACCCGCGGCCGTCCCATCTCTCGTGGTGATGCCTTACGATGGGGACCACAGGATATGGAAATCCGACGCGGCTGAGGATATCCGCTCCGACGATCGTATGGACCTTCATCTTCTCAAACTCGGCAGGGGTAAGCTTGTCCGGCTTGTTGAGGATGTAGTCTGGTACCGCCAGCTTGCCTATGTCGTGGAGCAGCGCTCCAGCTTTCAACGCCTCGATCTCGGGGTCGCTGAGGCCGAACAACCGCGCCAGGCCGGTTGCATAAATCTGCACCCGATGAACGTGATTGTGGGTAACCTCGTCCTTGGCGTCGATTGCTATTGCCAGCGCCTCGATCGTTCGCAAGTGCAAATCGGTCACCTCCTCCACGTGCCGAATGGAGGTTTGGACTTTCTCCAGATAATTTCTATACGTTAGAAAAGTGATGCCCAGGATCGGCACCGCGATGATAAAGGCGTAGAACGAAATCACGGTGAGCATCTTTACGATTAAACAAGCAGCGACGGCTCCGGCGAAGTACGACATCCAGGTCCAAAGGAACGACTCACGCCAGGTGAGTATGATGCTCCGACGGCTTCTGAATGCGGCAACAGTGCTCATCATCATTGAGTTCAACGCATAGTGAACCAACGCAAGCGACTCGGCCGCGAGAATGAGGCGGCTAAGGTCCGGCGCAAGCTCGGTCGGATTGCCGAAAACCGCGGTTATCAGCGAACTAGACGCGAACACCGACAGACTCATCGCTCCCGCGTTGAAGGTCGCTACGCGCTTGCGATTGCTGTAGCGGAGCGAGCAGAGAATCGCGTTGACCCCAGCGAGCACCACCGACGGCCAGACGCCGTAAAGCAAAACCGAGATGTAGATGAACGTGTCGTCCAGCGTAACCGTGCCGTCGGTCTTGGGAATGCTGACGCTCGTCCGCGAGACTACAAGCGTGGTGACCAGGCTCAGCAGAACCCATTCAAGGCTGGGGCCGCCCAGGAAAAGCATGAACACTGCGCACACGAAGACACTTAGGCCGGCTGCCGAAACCGCGTTCATGAAGCGGCTCGATGCCTCCCCTTCCGGTATCGCTAACCGATCCTCCTTCGCTTTGGCCAAGGCTATGTCTCCCCAGCGTAAGGTTCAATCGACAAGAATCGTGTTTCCAAATTCAACGTTCGTGCCGAAAACCGACAGACCCGGCGGCCAACTTTCCAGCTGCCTCGTGCAACCAATCTGCCGCCGATTGCCGAGCTTAGTCCTTGAAAAGCAAAGGATTATTCGGCCGGTCCCCTTCTATGCTCGACGCTTCCAATGGTCCGGGGCTGGAAACAGCTCAATACAGTAAGCAAGGGAGGGACAAGTCCGGTCACAGTGAACGAATCGGTCACGGTCAATGTTACTCAAGCGAGGAACTGACACTGGCTTCCTCGCAAATTTTTGCGGCCTCGCGCGTGTCCCTTAAGCGGTCTAGAATGACTCGGCGGCTTGTATGCGAATCACGGAGATCTATCAAAGCATTCAGGGCGAGTCGAGTTTCGCCGGCTTGCCGTGTGTGTTCGTTCGGACAACCGGGTGCGACCTGAGATGCAGCTGGTGCGACTCCGACTTCACCTTCACCGGCGGCACATCGATGACGCTCGATCAGATCATGTCGGAAGTCGAGAAGTACAATTGCGAGCTGGTAGAGTTGACTGGCGGTGAGCCCATGCTGCAACCCGAGATCTACGAGCTTTCGACGCGGCTTGCAGATTCAGGACACACCGTGCTGATTGAAACGGGCGGGCATCGCGACATCTCTAATCTCGATTCGCGAGTCATTCGAATCATGGATTTGAAGTGTCCCGCTTCGGGAGAGTGTGAGAAGAACCTCTGGTCAAATCTCCAACACCTGCGTCCTTTTGACGAAGTGAAATTCGTCATCGCCGATCGAAATGACTACGAATGGGCACTGAACACGATTCGCGAACACCGTTTAGATGATCGGGTGAAGATCCTGATGTCGACAGCATTCGGGATGCTCGAGCCTGCAACGATCGTCGCGTGGATGCTCGAGGACCGGGTCCGCGCGCGTTTTCAGCTACAGCTTCACAAGTACATCTGGAAGCCCGAGGAAAGAAAGAGATAATAGGAACACAGGTAGAGGGGGTATTCGCCGAGACTACATGCCCATAATGTTATAGCCGCAGTCCACGTGCAGCACTTCCCCCGTAACCCCGCGAGACATGCTTGAAAGCAAGAATAGAGCGGCGTCGGCGACTTCCGACTGATCTATGTTGCGGCGCAGAGGGGCATGGTTTCGCATGTGCTCGAGGATCTTTGAGAAACCGCCTATCCCCGCGGCGGCCAGAGTCTTCACCGGACCCGCTGAGATTGCATTCACTCGAATGCCACGCGGGCCGAGGCTCGAGGCAAGGTAGCGCACGCTCATATCGAGCGCCGCTTTGGCTACACCCATGACGTTGTATCCGGGGACAACTCGTTCGCCGCCGAGATAAGTCAGCGTCAACAAGCTTCCGCCGCGCTCCTCCAACAGGGGCGCTGCTTGTCGAGCGATCGCCGTCAATGAGTAGACGCTCACATCCTGCGCGACGCGATAGCCCTCTCGCGAGGTGTTCAAGTACTCGCCTTCCAGTTCTTCACGAAGCGCGTACGCGATTCCGTGAACCACAAAATCAAGCGCGCCGAATTCCTTCTTCACCGTAGCAAAGACCGAGGCGATGTCTTCATCGCGAGACACGTCGCAAGGCAGCACCAGCGCATTCTTCAGCGACCCGGCAAGCTCTCGAGCGTTCTCTTCCAGCCTTTCGCCCTGGTACGTCAGCGCAATGCGCGCGCCCTCTTCATCCGCGTGGCGGGCGATGGCCCACGCGAGACTCCGCTTGTTCGCTACGCCAAAGACTACGCCGGTCTTTCCGTCTAAGAGCATGTGTCTCCGGTTCCGGGTTCCGGGTCTAGAGTTCGCGTCGTAACCCGGAACTCTGAACTCGGAACCCCCCAACCTCTACTGTCGCTTGTCGGGTGTGATCTTCACCGTCATCTCTTTGCCGTCCCGCTTAATCATCACCTCGACCTCTTCGCCCGGACGCATTTCTCCGAGCGCATACGTATAGTCGTACACATTCTTGACCGGGGTCTTGGCCAATCTGGTGATGATGTCGCCGGCGCGCAGCCCGGCTTTCTCCGCGGGCGATCCGGGCCGCACCCCGTCGAGCTTCATCCCGTCGCTCTGATCCGAGTAGTTCGGCACCGTCCCCAGGTAGACTCGAAATCCGCGCCCGGTTGGTCGCTGTTCGACCTTGACCTTGGTGAACGCTATCCGCTGCGGCTCGTTTGCCACTTCGAGGGCGATCTCACGAACAAGCTCGGCCACTTGCTTCAATCCCTCGGCGTTGATCTTGTCCGCCGTGTCCGAAGGCTTGTGGTAATCCTCGTGAGTCCCGGTGAAAAAGAAGAGCACCGGGAGATCGCGCACGTAGAAGGACTGATGGTCGCTCGGCCCAAACCCGTCCTCTCCGAAGCTAAGCTGAAATCGGTTCCCGGAGCCGTTTCCAGCGGCGGAGGCGGTTGGCGGTGCCGGGCCGTTCAGCTTCTCCAATAACGGCTTCCAGACCGGCGAAGTGCCGACTCCGCCCACGAACAGCGATCCGTTGCGAAGCCTGCCGATCATATCCATGTTCAGCATCGCCACCGTTGAAGCCAGCGGAATCGTCGGGTTCTTGGTGTACGCTCCGGATCCGAGCAATCCCAGTTCTTCTCCGCTGAACGCGATGAACATGATGCTTCGTTTGATCTTGCCGCGCTCGCTTGCCAGCACCCGCGCCAGTTCGAGCAAACCAGTTGTCCCTGAAGCGTTGTCGTCGGCTCCGTGATGAATCTGTCCTTCTGGATTTGCCGCGAGCGATTCCGGCCCCCCCAGCCCAAGATGATCGTAATGCGCGCCGATGATTACATACTCGGATGCGAGCTGCGGATCGCTGCCCGGAAGCACGCCGACTACGTTCGCGCTCTTCCCGTTGACCTTCACGACGTCCGTCTTGATCTCTACTGTTGTGCCCGCTATCGAGCGAGCCGAGTTGGGCTCTTTCGCTCTTGCTTCGGCGTCTGCCGGCGACCCGATGCTGGAAGCCAGGAGCGCAGATGCGGCTTCGCGGCTGATTACCGCGGTCGGGATTCCAGAGTCCAAGAAGTTCAAATCGTGGCGCAGCTTCGACAGTCGATCATCTGAGAATTTCTTTTCGGAGCTGACAAAGATTACACCCCTAGCGCCCTTCTCTCGCGCCTTGAGCGTTTTGTTTTGAATCTCGAGCCCTGGTTGAGTGAAGTCAGCGAACTTCCCGTGTGGATTGTCCCCGTCAGGACTGCCACGCAGCAACACAACGATCTTGCCTTTCGGATCGACGCCAGAGTAGCTGTCAAATTGCAATTCCGGCGCGCTGATGCCGTAGCCTGCGAATACGACTTCGCCGGCTGCCGGTTCTGACGGTGAAAATGCGAGCGGCATGAATTCCTCGCCGACTTTCAGCCCTCGCGTACCGCTTGCGGTCTTAACCGAAAGCGAGTTTCCAGCGCCGAGCTTGACCGAAGCGACGAACGTAAACGGCTGGCGGAAACCCGCCGCTGATGAAGCCTTGAGCCCGTAGCTGCGAAACTCCCTTGCGATGTAAGCCGCCGCATCGTCCGCGAATGGCGTCCCAGCGCGACGCCCCTGGAGTTTGTCCGACGCGAGAAATCCAACATGTTTCGCGATGCGCTCGGTCGAGAGTTGCGCTTTGCTCTCGGCACGCGCGCTAACTGGTGCGGGCGCCAGCGCAGCGCTTCCTGAAGTAAACGTGACCGCCGGTATTGCTACGAGTAATGCGGCTGAGAGAATGAACAGCCCTGCTTTTCGGATTAACATTTGGGACCCCGTTCTGCGATCTTAAAGAATGAAGACTCCGTCAATTGAATAGTTGAACCTCGACCGACGGGTCAGGATTATTCCGAGCCTGAAGGCCGATGACGAATGATATAGAGCGCTGTGAAGCAGTGTCAATGGGCGCGACCTTGATCGGCATCTGTCGCTGCAAGGCGATACCGGCGCAGGTTCGGAAATCGCGCCGCAGAGCGTGTTAAGTGGTTGTGACAACTTCAGCGGTTGAGCGGCGCCCCCTGGGGTCGCAGCTTCACGTTTCGAGGGTCACGTTGCGACGAGTGAACATCCGCGGCACGCCCGCCAGCAACCCCAGAAGCACAAACGCGAGCAGCATCGCAGGAGCTGCTGTTCCTGCGGTTGTCACCAGCGCCAGCGCCCTCGCAAGCGATAACAACTGCGATAGCCCGAGCGATAACAGCAGCGCCCACCACGCCCAACGTTCGCCGCGCCGATAAGGTATCCACGTCACCGCGACCGCAAGCAACGCATATCCGAGCGCCCAGGTGGCGGCGGTGACGCGGCGCCCCCTGAACGCTTTCGCCGCATCCTCGCCGGCCTGTTCTCCGATCTGAGCGAGCGTGTACCCGTGCGTCAGCACGTCCTGGCTTCCTGTGTACGCGATCCGGAGCGACTGGGCCGATAACAGAATGATCGCTCCTGAAACCACCAGCAGGATGAACCAGCTTGTGGTGAACAAGAGATCTGAGCTTTTCATCTTTCCTCCGGCCTGTTCGACAAACCTAAGTTTGTCGAAACTTTATTGCAACTCGGACATCTCCGACGCTGCGCCCAGCGACAAACTGACGTTTGTCGGACACTCACTTCTCAGTCAGCGCTACTTCGAGCAGGATCAGCTTCTTGATCCCGCGATAGATGGGTTCAATCTGACACCACTCGCCCGCTGAGTGATCGCCGCCGCACGGCGCGCAGCCGGTCGAGATAGCGGGCAAGCCGGCAAGCAAAGCTATGTTTGCATTATTCGAGGCCGTGTTGCCAACAGTCACATTCTCGAACCCTATCGCGCGATGGACTGCTTCCGCCATTCGAACCGTGAACGAATCGCGGCTGCCGGGGATTTGCGCAGCCGGCAACTTCTCTTCCGGCAATTCGGTCTTCACTTCCATTCCCACGCGCTCGGCTTCTTCGCGGAGTATCTGAGCAATCTTCTGCTCGAAGTCGTCGATCAGCTTTTGATCTGTAGACCGCAGATCGACTGTGAACCACGCATCCGCGGCTTTTGCATTGACGACGTCGGCGCCGCCGAGCATTCCTATGTTCAAATGCACCATTGGATTCTTTGGCAACTCTAGGGCGTAAATGCGCGAGATCGCTCGCGCGAGCGGGATAGTAGCCGAGTAGGGCGGCGACTTCGAAGTCGTATGGCCACCCGGGCCGATGAAGTGGTGCCTGTACCAATTGATCCCGATGCCACCGTAGTTCAAACCTTCGTAGCCGCCATCGAGCGCCACGTATTGGCCGATCCGATCCTTGTTCTCTGCGATGAGGTGTTTAACTCCGCCGAACGACGTTTCCTCCTCCACGGTAAACGCGAAGATCAGATCCGCCTTCGTCCGGATGCCCGCGTCGTCAAGCGCGCGGATCGAAGCAATCATCGCCGCTACATTGCGAGTGTCATCTCCAACACCAGGCGCGTAGATTTTGCCGTCGCGAATCTGCGCTTTGATCTTCAGTCCCTCTTGAAAGACCGTGTCCAGATGCGCATCGAACACAACCGGTTTCGCGCTGCCCAGCCCCTTTCGAATGGCGATGAGATTGCCTTTCGCATCGTAATAGACCTTGTCGAGCTTGCAGGAGGCGAGCAGCTTGCGCACCGCTTCGGCGCGCTCGCGTTCTTTTCCGGACGGAGCATTGACTTCGGTTAGCGCAACCCACTCAGAAAGTATCTGGTCCTTATGCGCTTCTATGTAATCAAACGCGCGCTTCACGTCCGCGCGTTCCGAGATGCGCGCGGCTTCAGCGGTCGGGTCTTCCGCCATTACGCTTGAACCCGCAAGCAGCGCCGCGCAGGCAAGCACGGCGATCTTCTTTATCATTCCTGTTCTCCGAACTGTGGTGAAGTCAGCGACGAAGGGTATTCTAGAGGGACGCGAAGATGGAAGGCAAAGAAATGCATGGAGTTTAGGCTTCAGCCTGGTAGTTGCCCGGCGAGCAGGACAGGCTAAAACCTGAACTCCATGCCCTTTTCTCAAGGGTTCGAAGCGCGGCGGGGACGCTCGCGCTGCATCACGTTGTCACTTGCGCGAGGTCTGCCCGACATTCGCCACTCAATTCGCTTGATGGCGACCGTCGCGACGTCTGCAGTCGCCGCGCCCGACGTTCGGACCACCGGTTCCAGCTCTTTGATCGTATCCTGGTCGCCGATTCGCCCCAGTATCTCGATGACCTTGTACCGGATGCTCCTGCTGCTGGAGTGAATGTGCGGATACAGATCCGCGGGATTGGATTCCATCAGATAAGCGCGCGCCTGGTCCTCCTGATCAGTCTCCAGCTTGCGTACAATGTACTGGATATTCGAAGGGCCACCCATCTTATAGAGCGCCCAATACTCCGCAAGCTTCACGTCGTTGCGCTTCTCGGTCAGCACAAGGCGTGAAATTTGATCTTGATAGCGCGGCTCTGCTATGCGAGCCAACCCCTCGATAGCGTACTGCCGGCGGTCTGCGTCGTCGTCGGTCATGTTCTCGACGAATGTTTGTTCGGCCTTCTCATCGCCGATCAGCGACAGCGCCCACAGAGATGCTTCGTCGCGCGGCGGCAGATAGGTGAAGCGCCCTTTCACCTTGTCGCTGACCAGCTTGAATCGGCCCTTCTTTTCAGGGCCGAGACCGTAGACCGAAAGCAGCGGCTCGACCGCGGGTTTGTACTTGAGCATGCCCGCGGCGACCATCGCCTGTGTCCGCACCCGATGATCGGAGTCGCGAAAGAAGGGTATCAAGTGAGGACCGGCTGCCTGATCTCCGATCTTGATGAACGCGCGCAGCACCTCGATACGCACGTCCTGATCGGCATTGAGAGCGTCGGCCAGGTGCGGGATTGCGGCCGAGCCGCGCAGCACGCCGAGCGCTCTAATCGCGGCGACGCGAATATCCCGCTCGCGGTCGCCGCGAGCCGATTCGCCGATTGCGGTGATGATCGAGGGATCGACCGTCACGTACGGCTCGACGATTTCGTGATCGCTTGTGTCGAGGAACGGGTTGAACAGATTCCAGCCTGCCCGCCGGTTTGTGATGAAGTCTATGTCGTGCTCGGTGTAAAGCGCGACCAGCGATTTTATAGCAACGCCCCGAACATCGGGCTTCTCATCCTTCAGCGCGGCGATCATCTCCGCAAGCGCCGAGAAATCCTTGATCATCCCGAGCGACTGAAGCGCCTCGGCGCGAACGCCGGGGTCCTCGTCCTTGCTGGCGGCCACCGCGAGAGCTTCGACGACCAGCTGATTCCGAATGCGGCGTTCCCCAAGTTTGTGCGCGGCGTCGCGTCGGGTGCTCGCGTTAGGGCTCTTCAGGTAGGCGAGCAGGGTCTCGAGCGATTGAGTCTCGGCGGGCGCGGCCGTGGTCAGCGCGAAGCATGTAATCAATAGCACAGCGATCAACGCAAGAAGTTTCTTTGAAGGCATGTTGGAACTCCTGAGAGAGACTGCTGCCCTGAAGGAAATCAGGACCGTGGGGCTAACCAGTGGGGAACCTGTCCTTTCCGTGACATTGTTCTACTCGAAGGAGATTAAGTCAAGCGGGGCCACAACAGGTTGCGCGAGGCAGTGCTGATACTTTTCTTCGAAGCAATCGCGGATTGTTGAATGAATCTACGTGCACGCAGCGAGGCGTGGTGGGTTTACGATGCGTCGACTGCGGGTGCTGGGTAGATCACCTCCCTTTATCACCTCGATCATCGGCGGCAACACCTCAGAGTTTGTCGTTCAGAATACGGCGGGCTCTCACGAAACTGGGTAATTGCTCGAGGACTGCGGGTGTTAGCTTGGCCAGAATCTCAAACGAACGCTTTCCTTTGGTGTAGGCGTTCGGGCAGTTACGCGTGGCGTGCGCCAGCCTGTCCTGAACATCATGACGCCCGCGCGCTTCGAGATTAGTTAGAGGCGGCAACGCCGAGCTTTGCAGCTTACTGCCATAGTGTCTCCGCAAAACTTCGCGGTCTGCTACAATCCACGTCTCCATACATGTGGTCATGAACAGCACTTGATCATCCGTAGCTGCTGGGGGTCGCTCCCAATTGTCGCCAGGTCTGAGTCTGAGGTGCTCCCAAGCGGCTTCCAAGTTTGCAAGCGGGGCTTCGCTGTCGATCAGCATCGCGACGTAGTCACCCGTAGCCTTGTTCCTGAGCGCTGTCTTGAAGTCATCGAATGCGCTGGTTCGTCCGCCGCAGGCGACCAGCCGTGGCATCCGGCCAGTTAGCTCGCATTTCTCCAGCAACGTTCGGAATCCTTCACGACAACGAGATTGCAATCCCTTTGAGTCGGGACCGCTCCCGCCTCCCTCCAGATAGAGTGTCGAGCTCACCAACGGGTCCCTCCTATATGACCTCTGGTCCACAACTCGCCGAGCCGATACTTATCCAACCAGACCATTAGCTCTTCCTTCTTGAGCCTTCGCATCTCTGTCTTGCCATCGTGCTTCTCGCACACTACGATAGCCTCCGGGTGTTCGGTCATCGCATCAACCAGAATGTCAGAGTGTGTTGTAACGATGAGCTGTGTGCGGGCAGAGGCGCGCACTAGATGATCGGCCAGCTTTGGCAGGATGTCCGGGTGCAAGCCCAGTTCCGGCTCCTCAATGCAGATGAGCGGAGGCGGCTGTGGGTCATAGAGGATCGCCATCAAGCAAAGATAGTGCAGAGTGCCGTCCGACAGTCGTGTGGCTGGGATCGAGAAGTCACCTTCACTGAGGAACACCTGGACGGTTCCACCCTGGACTATCAGTTCAAAATCTGTCACTCCTTCATACAGATCCTGCAACCCTTTCGTGATGGCCGTCTTCGCTTTCGGTGTTCTCCGCAAACGGCTCAGGAAGAGCCCGAGATTTGAGAAGTCCTCTTCAAGTCTGTCATTCCGCATATCTGCATTCTGCGGCTCTCGGTAAATCGTGTTTCGTCCGAAGGTCCACTCACGGTAGATCGGCCACTTCTCGTAGATCGTCGCCAGATAAGTAATCTCAGGATAGAGCTGCGGCTCCCGAAGTTGGGCCAGAATCGAAAGCTCTCTGTTCATCTCGCCATGCAGCTTTCTTTTTTCCCTCCGGGTGTTGACGACGAGGCGCCCTCGCTGGAATTGGTAGTAGAAATGCGGCTCAGCCGCATCGCCAACAGGGGCTTCGTCTTCGACCCTTTCGTCGTACAGACGGAAGCCCTGCGCGTCAGCCAGGAATCCAAAGAGGTGCCGAAGCGGCTGCTTGCCCTTTGGGTTATTGATCACCAATTCAACCGTGGCGGGCTGGTTCTTGGCTCCCTGCCAGATCCATTCCTGCGCGCTGCCGCCGCGCCGTATCACTCCTCGAACGTCTCCATTTGACGTCGCCTGTGGTGCCACCGGAGTCGCGCGCATCAACGCCAGCGCCTCGATTAGATTCGACTTGCCCGAACCGTTGGGGCCTATGAAAATATTCAGGGTTTGCAGGCTGAGCGCCGGAGTTTCGGGACCGAACGAAAGCAAGTTCGCCGGCTTGATCGACCGCAGCAACCGTTGATCTTCTAGATCACTCTCTTTCAATCCAATTTCCTTCGTTGCGGGATAATAACTCAACCGACTTTCCTAGTACATCTCAATCATCGCCCTCCCGGTAACCAAGGTCGGCCTCGCGCCATCGGACGCTGCAATGATCACGCAGGCAGTCCGTTCAGACAGCCGGTATCGAGTACGTTACCGTCGCGTGAGCTACCGGCTCGGAGTCGCCTTCTGAAAACATCGTCACCGCCCCGACCGCCAGTCGCTTGCCAAGTTTCAGGAGTCTGCATTCAGCGGTCACGTCGGCTTGTTCGGGCTTGCGCAAAAAGTTGATGTTCAGATTCGTCGTCACCGCAAGCGCAACCGGCCCTATCATTCCGAGCAACGCAATATACGTAGCCGTATCCGCCAGCGCCATCAACGCGGGACCAGATATCGTGCCGCCCGGACGCAGATGCTTTTTGTGATACCTCAATCGAACGCGAGCAAACATATCTTCAACGTGCTCGACGTGAAAGTCCGGAACATCGATCTGAGGGAAGTGCGAATAGAGGAACCGTTCGAGCTCTTCGGCGGACATTCTGGGCATGAGTATCCCGCTAGCTGGCGACCAAAGACTAGAGTTACCGCGTCATTCTACCATCAAGCATGCGGCTATCGGAAAGCTCGCCTGGAAGCGCACGCGGCCCGCGCGCCCGGGCCCGGCAAGCACGCGATCAGCGATCAACGCGGGCTAGAAGCCTGCGCTCCCGGGCGGTATCATAGGATGCGGCTACTATTGCTGAGGAGAGCTCGATGTTGAGTCGTCACCGTACGCTTTGGGCGCTCGTCTTGATCGGTTGGTTATTGATCGCCCTGTCGTTCGCGTTCAACTACTACTTTTTCGCCCGGCATTACGTCGCCATTTTCGAGCATCCCCCGACGCTCGGCCAGATGCTTGTGTGGGAGCTTCCTTATTGGCTGCTGTGGGCAGGGCTCGGGCCGGTGGTCTTCTGGCTTGCAGGGCGATTCCCGATCGACCGTGAACGCTGGCTCCGCAACTCGCTTCTTCACATCCTCGCGTGCGTGACACTCGCGATCGCCCACCGAGCGATCTACCTGATCCTCGGATGGCTGCTCAATGTAGCCGCTTATCAGAACCTTAGATCAATCCCCGAGTTGTACTCGTCGGACATTCTCTTCAATCTACCGACCGGCTTCATGAGCTACGGCACTATCTTTCTCGTCAGCTACGTGATCGATTACTACCGGCGGCATCAGGAAGAAGAGCTGAAGATCTCGCGGCTAAAGGCCGAGCTTGCAGAGGCGAAGCTCCAGGTGACCGAGGCTCAGCTCCAGGCGCTCAAGATGCAGCTTCATCCGCACTTCTTGTTCAACACGCTGAATTCAATCTCGGCGTTGCTCGAGGAGGATGTGGATGCGGCCGATCAGATGCTGGCGAGGCTTGGAGATTTCCTGAGGATGACGCTTGAGAACTCCGGGGCGCAACAGGTCACGCTGCAGGAAGAACTGGAGTTCTTGAGATGCTATCTGGAGATCGAGCACGTGCGATTTCACGATCGTCTGACGGTGAACTTGCTTATCGAGCCTGAGACGCTCGAAGCGCGGGTGCCGAACCTGATCCTGCAGCCCATAGTCGAAAACGCGATCAGGCACGGGATCGTGTCCAGGATAGCTCCCGGAGAGATAGCGATCCGAGCAAGGCGCTCCGGAAACTCCCTCGAGCTGCAGGTGAAAGACAACGGGCCCGGGTTGCATTGCGACGGTGCCGGCATTGTCAAGCAAGGGTTGGGTCTTGGAAACACGCGCGCGCGGCTCGAGCAAATGTACGGCGGCTCGCATAACTTTGATATGACTGATGCGCCGGAAGGCGGACTCAAGGTAACGCTTGAGATCCCCTTCGAGGCCGCACGCGCAAATGGCGCCCGAGACGGGGCCGCAGTCACATGACTTCAGGCAGAACCATTCGAGCCGTAATAGTTGACGACGAGCCGCTCGCACGTCGGAGGATCCGCCGCATGCTCGCGCGCGATCCCGAAATAGAGATTATCGGCGATTGCTCAAACGGAAGAGATGCGATCAGTGCGATCAAGAGCCACGATCCAGATCTGATCTTTCTCGATGTGCAAATGCCCGAAGTCGATGGCTTTGCCGTCCTCGCCTCTGCGCAAGCCGCCGGGATGCCGCTGGTGATTTTTGTGACCGCCTACGATCAATACGCGCTGCGCGCCTTTGAGGTCGCTGCGGTCGATTACCTGGTGAAACCTTTTGACCGGCGGCGGTTTGAGAAAGCGCTCCAACGCGCGAAGTCCCGGCTCGTGAGCGGCCGAGGAAGCGAGTTGAACCAGCAGACGCTCGCGTTGCTGGCCGAACTCAAGGCGAAATCGAGTCACATCGAACGTCTGGTCATCAAAGCGGGAGGCCGCGCGTTCTTTTTGAAAACCGCAGAGATCGATTGGATCGAGGCCGAAGGCAAGTACGTTCGCCTGCACGTGGGCAAAGAGTCCTACCTGTTGCGAGAGGCGATCGGCGGTATGGAAGCTCAGCTCGATCCGAAGAAATTTCCTCGAATACATCGCTCGACTATCGTAAACATCGAGCGGGTGCGAGAACTACAGCCCTGGTTTCACAACGAGTATCGTGTGATTCTCAAGGATGGCACGGAGCTGATGTTGAGCCGAAGTTGCCGCAAGCGGCTGGGCGAGTTGCTGGGCAGTTCACTTTGAGCGACTGGTAATTAATTCCTTCCTGCATCAATCCAATCCGCAATCCGAGCGTTCGTGACAAAGTGCTCGTTCCCATCAGATTACCGTCTTATAGTGGCGCCATCTCCAGAGATCGCGGAGGTGCCGCTAATGCGAAGACAGCTTCTCACGAAGAAGCCGCTCAAACTCCTGCTTGAAGAGATGGCCGGCGAACATCGCCTGCGACGAGTGCTGGGGCCGATCCAGCTCACGAGCCTCGGCGTGGGGGCTATCATCGGCGCGGGCATCTTCGTAGCTACCGGCAAAGCGGCTCACGATGTTGCAGGGCCTGCTCTGATGCTGTCATACGTCGTAGCCGGCAGCGCGTGCGTGTTTGCGGCTTTGTGCTACGCCGAGTTCGCCTCGATGGTGCCGGTGGCCGGCTCAGCTTACACTTACGCGTACACGACCCTTGGCGAGTTGTTCGCCTGGATAATTGGCTGGGACCTGGTGCTCGAATATGCGGTCAGTGCGGCTACGGTCACCCATGGCGCGTCGGCTTACTTTCAGGATCTGATCGGAATATTCGGGCTCAAGCTTCCGGATTCGCTCAGCCGAGCGCCCTTTGACTTCGACCCAAAGCTGGGAAAATGGGTGGCGACCGGGACCTTCCTCGACTCGCCCGCCATGGTGGTTACCGCGATCGTAACGATCATTCTGGTCATCGGAATCAAGGAGAGCGCCAGTTTCAACGCCGCAATGGTGATGTTGAAAGTAGCGATCGTCTTTTTGGTGATCGGGGTCGGAGTTTTCTACGTCAACGCGAACAACTGGCATCCGTTTTCGCCGTACGGTCTGAGCGGCGTGAGCTTCTTTGGGAAAACGCTCTTTGGCCAGTCGGACGCAGCGGGCCAGCCGCTGGGGATGCTCTCCGGCGCGGCGCTGATATTCTTTGCGTACATCGGCTTCGATTCAGTTTCCACCCACGCAGAAGAAGCCCGCAATCCGCAACGAGACGTTCCTATCGGGATTATCACCTCGCTGGTGCTCTGCACGGTGCTTTACATTGCAGTGACGGCGGTGCTGACCGGGATGGTTCCCTACGATCGGCTCGACATCAACGCGCCGGTTGCGGACGCTTTCAAGCAACAAGGGTTGACGTGGGCCCGGCTGCTGATATCGCTGGGCGCAGTCGCCGGTATCACGTCGGTTGTATTAGTAACGATGCTGAGCCAGGCCCGGATCCTGCTCGCGATGGCGAGGGATGGTTTGCTGCCGGACAAGTTTTTCGGCGCGGTGCATCCTCGCTTCCGCACACCCTGGAAGTCGACCATAGTCACGGGAATCTTCGTAGGGACGACCGCGGCGTTGCTTCCAATCGATGTGCTTTTGACGCTGGTGAACATCGGCACTCTGCTGGCATTCGTGATCGTGTGCTCGGCAGTTCTCATTATGCGTCGCACCCACCCCCACGCCGAGCGGCCTTTCCGGGTGCCCCTCGTTCCGTTCGTACCGATACTTGGGATAGCGATTTGTTTGTTGCTGATGTTCTCGCTTCCGGCGGAGAACTGGCTGCGTTTGCTGGTTTGGCTGTTGATGGGCTTTGCGATCTATTTCACCTACGGCAAGCGTCACAGCGTTATGGCTCGCCACCTCGAACATGAGATAAGCGAACATGGTGTTTCGCCCGCGGGCTCGCCGGTGACTCACTCGGGGACTGGGTCGGATTAGTGTTGGGGGACTGCCTAAAGCCGAAGACTCCTTCAGCGAAGGCTGCAGAAAGCGAGCGGCCTCAATTGCGCTATGGTAAGATCGAGCTTGTATAAACCGTAGCGCATTTGAGGTCTGTAGTGGCCTGGCGTAACTATCGCGATCCGCTTCACAACATCATTTCGCTCGATGAGTCGGCGCCCGTGGACCGCTTGATCGTCGACCTGATCGACTCGGCGGAGTTCCAGCGATTGCGTCGCATCAAGCAGCTTGGGCTGGCGATGTTCACTTATCAGGGCGCGGAACAGAGCCGGTTCACGCATTCGCTCGGTGTGATGCACGTCATGACTCGCGCGCTGGAGCTACTGGGCTCGCATCACAGCATCAGCGACGAATCACGGGTTGTTGGCCGCAGTGGCGCGCTTCTTCATGATCTCGGGCACGGACCGCTATCTCACGTCGTCGAGAAAGTCTTTCGCTTTCATCACGAAGACTGGACGCGGCGGATTATCCTCGACGAAACGACCGAGGTCAACAGGATCCTCCAGGGCTTCGACCGCCAGCTTCCGGGAAAACTCGCTTCGCTGTACCAACATCGCTACTCGCCCGCGTTCGTTTCTCAGCTGGTCTCCTCACAGCTCGACTGCGATCGGATGGACTATCTGCTTCGCGACAGCTTGATGACCGGCGCGAAGTATGGAATATACGACCTCGAGTGGGTATTGCACGCGTTGAGGATCGACGAGTCGCGCGATGGAATCTACGTCGAGGCGAAGGGCCTGTACGCGGTTGAGGAATACCTTCAGGCTCGGTACTACATGTTCCGGCAGGTTTACTTCCATCGCACCCTGAGGTCGGCGGAGGCGGTTCTGAATTCGGCGTTGAACCGGGCACGTTTGCTGATGTCGGTTGGCAAGCTGCGATTCAGATTGCCTGATTCTGTGTTTGAGAAACTCTTGTTAGGCGAACCGGTAAGCACTATTGAGTACCTTCAACTCGACGATACCGATGTCATGTTTCGGTTAAAGATGTGGTCTCGCGAAGAAGATGAGATCCTCGCGGACCTCGCGAGAAGGCTGCTCCAGCGGCGGTTGTTCAAGGCTCTCGACGTGGCGGCAGATGTGTCGGAGGGTTTTTGGGTGAGAGCGGCGGAGATCGTGCGGCTCGCTGGTTTTGACCCGGAGTACTACCTTGTAACCGATCGGGCCTCTGATGTCCCGTACTACAGCGACTACTCACCGGTGGGGACCGATCCAGCGCAATTGATCTACGTTGAAGCGGGTCACGAATCTGCGCTCCGTGAAATCAGCGAAGTCTCGGAGGTAGTGCGAGGAATGCACGCTTACCGAATCGATCGCGTTTGCGTGCCCTCGGAGGTAGCTGACGAAGTCTCGTTGCTCATAGGCGAGCACTCCGCAGACTCGCAAAGTAGCTCGGCTGGCAACTGATTTGTGAAACGGAAGCTTGAGCGCCTGGTTCGATTTCGCTCGTTCGTCACCTCGTAAGGTGACGGCATCAACTATACGCGAGATTCTTGGCGGGTCAATTACCCGCGCGGGTAAGCAGCCTGATTAGCGATTCTGGTAGCGGGCCAGGGCTTCGCGAAAGCGTTCGGCATCCGTGCGAGCCACTTTGAATTTTTGAGAGTCTCTACCAAACTGAATGGTCATCTCGTCATTCGAGATGCGCACGCCTACGCCGGCTACGTTATATGAGTACTGATGCTCCTTACCCTCGTAAGTGACCCCGGTTGAGCTGACTGTTAACGCGCCTCCGCAAGAGCCGCCGAGCAACCCGCCGTGGAGGTGTCTGACCTGGATGGTGAGTGGTTGAGGTTCCGCGGCTTTTTCGCGCATTGGCCGCTCGACGCGTTCGATCTTATCGTCGAGAATTGCCACCGAATACATGGTGCTGCCGCCCAACTGGCGTGCCTCCTTCCATCGCTCCACCGCCTTAGCAGAATCACCTCGCTGTAAGGCCATGTCGCCGCGCGCGGCTATCGCAGATCGATATGGATCACCGGCCGTCGGGGGCAGTTTTAGAAAATAGCCTTCGGCCAGGTCGAGCTGGCCAACCCGCTGGTACGATCGCGCCAGCGCGAACAGGACTTCGTTTGTGCCTCGCCCATTCATCACCGCAAATTGGAGATCCTGAATCGCATCAGCGAAGTTCTCGTTGCGATATTCCTCGAGGCCCCGCACCCTATGCATTTCCGGGTCAGCCGCTTTCTCCTGTTCCACGGTACGAGCAGCCTGGAGGTCGCGAACCCGCGCTCGAAGCCGCTTGTCTTCCGGGAAGAGCCCCGCGACCTGGTCGAGTTGTCTGATTGCGCTGTCGGGGTCCCGCGCAATGGCTTGCTCTCCTGCTGCGGCGAGCCTGTCCTTAATCTCGCTGCGAATTTGTCGCGCCTTTTCGTTTTCCTTATCGATCGCCAGCACCTGCTTTGAGTAATAATAGGCACTGGCGTTCATCGGATCGACCAAGCGGCCAGCTTGAAACGCTTCATCGGCTTTGCGGATCAGCTCGCCGATTTTGCCGCGCCGGGCCGCCAGTTGGCTCTCGAGTTTCGCGGCAGCCACACGCGCCTCTTCGTCAAAAGGAAAGCGCTCCAGGAGGAAACTATATATCTCTTTGGCCTGTGCCAGATCGCCTCGTGAAACGGCGGCCTGCGCTGACTGGTGCGCCGTCTTTTGGATTCGCTCGCGCATCTCCACCGCGAAAGCACTCTTCGGCTCCTCGTATTCAATCAGCACGACCCAGTTCAGCGCGCTACCCTCGTAGATCAATCCGTACGAGCCGCGCGCAAAGGCCTCTTCCGCCAATTGCTGATACCTTCTGATTTTTTCTTCCGCTGGAAGGTCAAGCGCTTCCGACGGCGCGACGGGCTTAAGCTTAAACTCCAGAGGACCCGAGTCCAAAACGGATATAGCTCTCTCATCCGGTTCGTATCCGTCCTTGGTGATCGAAATCGTATAAGTTCCGACTGCGAGTCGTTCGAGTTTTACGGGGGAATGTCCGTAATCCTTCCCGTCAAGTTTTATGTCGGCACCCGACGGAACGGTGAGGATGACCAACTGATCGACCATTGAGGGTCGTTTGGCTACAAGGTAGACTGCGGCAACCGTCAGAATTGTTAGTATCAAGGCGGAGGCACCAGCCAGCAACCGCCAATGTTTTCCACCCTGCCAATGAACGGAGGACTCCGCACGACCCGTAGCGTTGGACTCACTCAGATCAGACGCGCGGTCGAGTGCTGAAATGCCTCTAGTTGACGACGCAGAAGATGAGTCAGGGGGCGCGTCGGGTTTGGCCGGCATACCAACGGCGCCATCGGTGAAATGTGCCCTGGACTCCCGTTCAATGAGATTTGTCTCATTTGACATCGTTCGCTGCATCTAGGAAACCACGTGTGTGTTTCGCCGTTATCGTGCGGCTAGCTCTCCTTCGACAACAAGCTGTTGCCGATCCTGCTCGGGTTTGCTGTCGCCTACGTCTTGCATAAGGATACAACACCGAACTATCCGCGGCAACATAGCCCGGCGCAACATAGCCCGGCGCCGTGGAGCGGACGAACCTTGCTCTAGCTGTGAAATCCGGGAAGTGAAGATCGCCTGCCGAGAACCCGAGCGCTCATTGAGACAGCGCATCATTAAATTTATAGCCGATGCCCCAGACGGTCAGAACGTACTTAGGTCTTTTCGGGTTCGCCTCGATTTTGGTTCTGAGGCGATTAACGTGAGGGTCTATGTTTCGTTTGTAGCCCTCGTAGGCGGTCTCCCACACGGAGCTCAAGAGCTCTTGTCGGGAATAAACGTGGCCGGGGTTCGACGCGAGCAGTCTGAGAATATTGAATTCGATCGGGGTCAGCGTCACCTCTCTTTCACCCACCCTTACCTTGTGCTTTGTCAAATCGATCTCAATATCACCATACTTGAGGACCTTGAGAGGCGGATGGTGCGGGGCAGGGCGCGCTCTCTTTTGCAGCGCTTCGATCCTGAGTTCGAGTTCGCGGGGATTGAAGGGCTTTGCGAGATAGTCGTCCACGCCCACCTGATAACCGGCCTCCTTGTCGGCGATGGCCGCCTTCTCGGTGAGCATCATTATTGGGGTGGTGACACCCTTGTCTCTTAGAAGCTGGCACAGCCGTACGCCGTCTATACCCGGCATCACGACGTCGAGTATTATGACATTGGCCCCAGAAGAGACTCCGTATTTGAGACCTTCAATTCCGTCTGCGGCTTGCAAGACGTCGTAGCCCCTCGAGCCCAGATAGTCCGCCACTAACTTTCTTATCGATTCGTTGTCATCGACCAGGAGCACTCTCTTACCGGGATTGCTTGGCATAGGTCAGAATTCTTTGCTGATGGTCGGTACCATATGAAGGCTACAACTTCGTCAAAGCAACCTCATCGGCATAACCACGTACCTGTAGTCACGATCCTCCTCTCCAGAGGGTCGCATCAATGCCGGGCTCTGTTCATCCTTTAGTTCCAACAACACTTCTTCCGTGCCGACCACTCCAAGAAAATCGAGCAGGTAGGCTGCGTTAAATCCGATGCTTAGACTCTCGCCCGAGTAGTCTAGAGGGATCACCTCTTTGGCTTCGCCCACGTCGGCACTTTGTGAGGTTATGCTGAGTTTTCCGCTCGACAAATCGATCTTTACTCCGTGGCTTCGCTCGTCGGCCATCAAAGCAGCGCGTCTTATTCCCTGGGTTATCTTGTCGGCATTCAGAGTGATGGTCTTGTCGTTGTTCTTGGGCAACACGAGTTCATAATTAGGAAACTGCCCCGCCAGCATTCGAGACGTGAGATGGCGATTCTGCACCTCAAAATAGAGGTGATTCTCATCTCGAGACAACTCAAGGTCGTCCTCTACCCCAGCGGTAAGTTTTGCGAGTTCGGTTAGCGCTTTCTTCGGTATGATAACCTTCAACTGGTCTCGCTCTTCTGCTTGATCGAGACTGGCGCCCGCCAATGCCAGCCGATGGCCATCGGTCGCGACCATCTGCAGCTTGCCTTCCCCAAACAGAAGCAGAGCGCCATTGAGCGCGTATCGAGACTCCTCCTGAGTGATAGCAAAGACTGTTCGATTAATCAGACCATTCATCGTCGCCGCGGGAATCGTCAATCCGGCCTTGTCGGACTTTGGAGTAGAGGGAAAGTGTTCCTTTGCCTGACCGACTATCCTGAATTCAGATGATAAACAAACAACTCTCACCCAGTCGTTGTCCTCCTTGGTGAAGTTTATCTCTGCATCAGGCAGGTTCCTGACAATCTCAAACAGCTTCTTGGCTTGCAACACAATAGATCCCGCCCGCTTGGATTCTGCCTGGCACTCTGTCTGAAGGGACACGTCGAGATCAGTTGCAACAAGCGAAATACCGGACTCGCTGGCTGTTTCAATCAGCACATTGGATAGGATCGGAATAGTGGTCTTCTTCTCGACTATTCCCTGAAGGAGATTCAGCTCTCTCAAGAGAGCGTTTTTACTCACGCTGAATTGCATATCACACCTCGGTACGGGTCTTCGCTTCCCTAATGCCTCTAGTAAACAAATATGTTATTGAATGTTTAGAAGAAGTAGTAGGGCTTGTGGAAAAGTGGATGGCTCCAGCTATTGTCCTGAAAACAAATACCAATGATTCAACAGAGCGCTGTGGAAAGAACTGTGGAAAAGCAGCTATGGCGAGTGAGGAATACGCGTAAGGGTAAGAGTTACATACGGCACCCTCAGGATTATCACTTAGAGGCGCGCCCCAAGCTGTGGAAAACCGAAGGTAAATCATTTTAGATCAGCAATTAGACTGTTAATAGCCTTGTGGAAATCTGGATCAGCCTGGTATAGCTGAGCTATTTTGTTGACGCTGTGTAGCACGGTCGTATGGTGCTTCCCGCCGAACTCTCGACCGATCTCGGGCAAGGACGATTTTGTCAAAACCTTGCATAGGTACATCGCCACCTGCCGTGGAACCGCGACGTTCCGCGAGTTGTTCTTGGATTTCAGATCGGCAACCTTGAGCTTATAGTGAGCGGCGACCGTCTTCTGAATCAGTTCAACCGTGACGCCTGTCGACTCCTCCGCCATTATTGTCCTGAGGACTTCATGGGCGAGGTCGATACCCATTGGCAGTCCCTTCAAAGAGGCATACGCCGTAAGCCTAACAAGCGACCCCTCGAGTTCCCTGATATTGGACTTGATCTTGCTGGCAATAAAGAGCGCCACGCTATCTGGCAGATCGATCCTCTCGATCTCTGCCTTTCGCTTCAGAATCGCCACCTTTGTTTCGAGATCGGGAGGCTGGATATCGGCAATCAGACCCCATTCGAATCTGGAATGGAGCCGCTCCTCCAAGGTTGGAATCTCTCTTGGCGGACAATCGCTGGATATCACAATTTGCTTTTGATGGTCGTAGAGGGCATTGAAGGTGTGAAAGAATTCTTCCTGGGTGCGTTCCTTCCCCGCAAGAAACTGAATATCATCCATCAGGAGCACATCAATGTTCCGGTACTTATCTCTAAACTTAAGGGTGCGATCATACCTAATTGCGTTGATTAACTCGTTCATGAATCGTTCCGACGACAGGTAGGTCAGTCGCAGACTTTGGTTCCGCTGTTTTATTGCGTGACCAATCGCGTGCATAAGATGGGTTTTGCCGAGCCCCACGCCACCGTAGACATAGAGGGGGTTGTAGGTTTTGGACGGCATGTCAACCACCGCGAGCGAGGCCGCGTGCGCAAACTGATTGCAGGATCCAACGACAAAGGTATCAAAAGTGTATTTGGGATTGAGCGGAAATTCCGCAGGTTCGACCTCAACCGCCCTCGCGACGCCAACCGCAGCCGTTTGTTCCGGCTTGGACTTGAATGAAATATCACCAAACACTTCGGGTTGTGCCTGGGCCTCCGTTGGCTGCGCTTCGGCAATTGTGAATCTTAGCTGGTAGCCGACCAGATCAAGCTCGATCAGTGATTCCTCTATTACATCAAAATAGTTGTTGCTGATCCAGTCCCTGAAGACCTCATTTGGCACCCCCAGGTAGACGGTAGAATCATCCTTAGTAGCCGAGGAAATCGGCTTAAACCACATGTTAAAGCTCTGCTGATTCACTCGCTTCGAGATCGCGTTAAGAATTGATGAGAGTAAGTCAGAGTGCATTTGTCGACTGAGCGAATACACGAAGGATCAGTGGATATCCGAACCTAGAGTGAGCCTCCAACGCAGCCAAGTTCGGGATCGCGCTCTCCGAGAGCACGCAACCCTGGCGAACCGTCAACTGCGTCGGCGCAGAACGACGTCTACTGAACAAACGAAAAGGCTGAAAGATCCGACCAAGAACCGGCCAAAGCTATCATAGCGTCGGTCAGAAGTCCAACACGCAAGAATTAGTAATAAAAAGCACCAATGACGCTAGCGTGCACGCTCGGCGACGAGCAGCTCGATTGAGGCGCGCTCGAGTTCGATCGCGGCCCGCAGGATATCCGAATCGGGGTCGGCCAGGGCGCGTTGGAGCTCCTGCTCTGCGCGTTCCTTGAGCCTGAGCGCACGGGTGAGATCGATGTCTTCCGGACGAGCGGCTTTGTTGGCCAGCACGGTCACTCGATCGGAACCCACCTCAACGATGCCATCGCTGATTGCCATCTCACCGGTTTCGCTTCCCGCGTGGTAAGTCAGAAGACCTGCCGGCTTTAGTTGAGAAACGAGTTCGGTGTGTCCCGGGAGAATACCAAGCTCGCCGTTCAGACCTGGAACCTCGACTCGATCAACGTCAGCTTCAAACACTTTTCGTTCTGGAGTGACAACTTCAAGATGGATTTGTTCAGCCATATATCAGACCCGTCACATTGAGCTGGCGCGTTGGACCGCTTCGTCGATAGCCCCAACCATGAAAAAGGCTTGCTCCGGAAGGTCGTCGTACTGGCCAGAGATTAGTTCTTTGAAGCCGCGAACGGTGTCCTCGAGGGTGACGAACTTACCCTCCAGCCCGGTGAACTGCTCCGCTACATGGAACGGCTGCGACAGAAACCGCTGGATCTTTCGTGCTCGCGCAACTGTCAGCTTATCGTCTTCCGATAGCTCGTCTATTCCGAGAATAGCGATGATATCTTGAAGATCCTTGTATCTCTGTAAGATTCGTTTCACTTCCTGGGCGACATCATAGTGATCCTGCCCCACGATTCTTGGATCGAGGATCCTGGATGTCGAAGCAAGAGGATCAACCGCGGGGTAAATACCCAACTCGGCTATCTGTCGCGAGAGGGCAGTCACCGCGTCCAGATGAGCAAACGTCGTGGCAGGCGCCGGGTCGGTGTAATCGTCGGCAGGGACATAGATTGCCTGTACGGACGTAATCGATCCGTGCTTTGTTGAGGTGATTCGCTCCTGAAGTTCTCCCATTTCAGTCGCCAGCGTTGGTTGATAGCCCACCGCCGAGGGCATCCGGCCGAGAAGAGCGGACACCTCGGACCCCGCCTGGGTGAAGCGAAAGATGTTGTCTATGAACAGGAGCACATCGGTTCCAACTTCGTCGCGGAAGTACTCGGCAACGGTCAACGCTGTCAGGGCAACCCTGAGCCTGGCTCCGGGTGGTTCGGTCATCTGGCCATAAACCAGTGCCGCCTTTGATTTCGGAATCGCACTCATGTCAACGTGGGCGAGATCAAACTCGCCGGTCTTTTCCATATGTTCGTAAAACGAGGCCCCGAAGTTAATTACTTTAGATTCAACCATTTCGCGGATCAAATCATTCCCTTCGCGTGTCCTTTCACCGACCCCGCCGAAGACGGAGAAACCACCGTGCTTCAAGGCGACATTGTTTATGAGTTCCATGATCAGAACGGTCTTGCCGACGCCGGCCCCGCCAAACAAACCTATCTTGCCTCCCCTTAGAAACGGCTCCAAAAGATCGATGACTTTGATGCCAGTGACAAACATCTCAAGTTCGGTAGACTGGTCTTGAAACTGCGGAGCGTGACGATGGATGGGATAACGGCGATCTGATTTGATAGAACCCAGCTTGTCGACTGGCTGACCGATGACATTTATGACACGGCCCAAGGTCACCGGCCCAACCGGAACTGTTATTGGGCCGCCGGTGTCGATTGCCTTCATCCCCCTAATGAGACCTTCCGTCGGTTCCATAGCGACACAGCGACAACGCCCCTCTCCTAAGTGTTGCTGTACCTCAACCGTAATGCTAATCGGCTCAGGAACCTCGAATCCGTCGCTGACTATCTTCAGAGCCTGGTAGACCGGAGGGAGTTCGACGTCCTCAAACCCGACGTCCACGACCGGACCAATCACCTGAAGTACCTTTCCCTCTATCGCCATCTTATCTGTCTTCCTCTTTTGTCTAGAGCGCTAGCGTGATCGCGATCCAGAAGCGCGCTCTGGATTGCGTTTGGCCGCAAAATCAAAAAGTGTAAAAGAAAAGCGAAACAAAGTATCACAGCCCGAAGAGCTTTACCAGAAGTTTTGGCTCGCCCCGGCTAGTTCCGATACCATTCTAGCCCCGTCCATGAGAAGCACCAAATGTTTCACGTGAAACCTTCCTTGGGGCCTCTAATCAATCGGTTCTTGTTTGGCCTCCGGTGGCTGCTTTGTGCTATCGTAGCAGCTCATGGCCAGGATAATAGCCATTGCGAATCAAAAAGGGGGTGTCGGAAAAACTACCACGACTATCAACCTGGGCGCGACCCTGGCCGTTGCCGACATGAGAGTGCTGATCGTTGACGCAGACCCCCAAGGAAACAGCACAAGCGGTCTGGGGCTTAGAGGCCGATTTACAAGAAGCGTTTATCATTCCCTTATCTTGAATGAGCCGCTCGAATCAATAACCCGCGACACCGAGTTACCCAATCTGAAGGTCATACCCTCGGAGAAGGCATTGGTGGCGGCGGAGATTGAGTTGGTCGATTTGCCCGATCGGGAATTCATGCTGAAGGCGCTTCTGGCGGACGTTGCTCACAGTTTCGACTATGTGCTGATTGATTGCCCGCCAAGTCTCGGATTGCTAACCCTGAACGCACTGGCTGCGGCCGACTCGGTCCTGATCCCGATTCAGTGCGAGTATTTTGCTCTGGAGGGCGTCTCAGAACTATGGGATACGCTAGTACGAGTTCGCCGGACAATAAACCCCAATTTGGCTGTTGAGGGGTTCTTGCTGACGATGTTTGACGAGCGGACTAACCTCTCCACGCAGGTAATGTCCGATCTTCGAGACTTCTTGGGTTCTCAGGTATTCACGACCATCATCCCGAGAAACGTGAGGCTCGCGGAGGCGCCCAGCCACGGAAAGCCTATAATTCTCTATGACATAAGATCTAAGGGCGCAGAGAGTTACGTCCGATTGGCAAAAGAGGTGATTAACAATGTCAAGAAAGGCACTGGGCAGGGGGCTTGACGCACTCTTCACACCGGGTTCGGCTCCGGATCGCGACCTGGTCGACGTTGATATCGATCGAATACGACCAGCAGGCTCTCAACCTCGAGGCGTTTTCCGAGATAGCCCACTCGAGGGTCTCGCTAGCTCGATTCGTCAAAATGGAATAATTCAACCTCTCGTCGTCAGACGGCACGGCGATGGGTTTCAGATCATCGCGGGCGAACGCAGGTGGCGAGCAGCACAAATGGCTGGCCTGCACAGAGTACCTTGCATCGTTAAGGATGTGCCGGACGAGAGTCTATTGGAACTCTCCCTCATCGAGAACATTCAACGCGAAGAGTTGAGTCCGATCGAGGAAGCCAATGCGTACAGGAGGCTGCTGGAGGCGCGGAGCCTCACTCAAGAGGAAGTGGCCCAGCGAGTTGGCAAGGACCGCTCATCCATAACCAACTCCCTGAGGCTACTCAAACTCCCCGCGGAGATTCAAAGATCGGTCGAGAATCAAGAGTTGTCGGCGGGACACGCCCGTGCGCTGCTGTCCATCGACTCACACGAAGCCCAGATCAAACTGGCTCGCCAGATCGCGGAGCGGGAACTCTCGGTGAGGGAAGCGGAGCGATTGGTCAAGCGAGCCCAAAGCCCAAGCACCGAGACGCGCCGAAGCCGAACAGTAAGAAATCATACCGACCAGCCGAACATCGCCGCGGCCGAAGTGAAGCTCAGCAAAAGGCTCGAGGCGCCGGTCCGTATTAGATTTAACAGAAGCGGCGGGGGAGCTCTGGAGATCAGGTTCTCCTCAACCGACGACTTGGCGCGACTGTTCGACGGCCTGATGAAAGTATATTCGGTTGTCCCGCCTGGTTGATCCCGGGGTGAGCAGCACCTGTCCCCAGAAAAGTGATAAACATCTCTCATGGAAATCCGCGGTGCGCGTGAGGCCCGCTGTTCCGGCGCCGAGGCGCTCAATGGAGAGCGCCAGCCCTCGGTAGGCGACGGCACGAATCGTGAGGTTTTATTCACACAGCCGCTGATGGTTCGCTTATCTGTGTTGCCGAACTCCGTCTGCACGCTGTGAGCGCGGGGCGAGCAGCTCGTTGGTTTGCCCCCGTTGAAACCGTATGCTAGCATCGCCTCGGGTGTGATAATGGTCGAGCAAGCAAGTCCCATCAAACAAACGATTCTCGATAACGGGTTCATGATAATCACCGAGCGAATGGACCACGTCAGATCCGCGTCCGTGGGCATCTGGGTGCGCTCGGGCTCGCGACACGAAGCGGCGCCGCTAAACGGAATCTCGCACTTCATCGAGCACACACTCTTCAAAGGCACTCGCAACCGCACTTCCCGCGAAATCGCAGTCGAGAGCGACGCGATAGGTGGCCACGTCGATGCATTCACCAGCCGCGAGGTCGCGAGCTACTACGTAAAAGTTCTTGACGAGCATCTGCCTCGGGCGTTCGACCTTCTGGCCGACCTCATCACCGCGCCGCTCTTCGCTAACGAAGAGCTCGATCGCGAGCGCAACGTGGTGATGGAAGAGATCAAGATGGTCGAGGATACGCCCGACGATTTGGTGCACGAAGTATTCGTCGCGAATTTCTGGCCCAATCATCCGCTGGGGCGCTCGATCCTGGGTACTGTTGACACGCTGGCCACGTTTGACCACCAACGGGTCGCGGATTTCTTTTCGGATGTCTACACTCCGCGCAATCTCATCGTCGCTGGAGCGGGGAATATCGAACACGACAGATTTGTGGAAATGGTCTCGCGCTACCTGGGTGATTTGAGCGACCGACCGCGTAACCTCTCGGCATCGGCCCCCTCTCACGCCAGTCGCCGCATCGTGCTTGATAAAGATCTTGAGCAAGCGCATCTGGTGCTCGGTACGGGATGTCCGTCGATGACCTCGGCCGACCGCTATCCGGTTCACGTCATGAACGTGATTCTCGGCGGCGGCATGAGCTCCCGGCTGTTTCAAACAATCCGCGAAGAGCACGGGCTGGCCTACGCGGTCTACTCAGGGGTCAACGCCTACACCGATGTTGGCTATCTGTCCGTATATGCCGCGACATCACCCGAGCAAGTCAAGGACGTGATCCGATTGAGCGTCGAGGAGTTCAATAAGCTCAAGATTGAGCCTGTCACTGAAGCCGAGTTGCAACGCGCCAAGGACCAGCTCAAGGTTTCGATAATGCTCAGCCTTGAATCAACATCGGCTCGAATGAGCAACCTCGCGAGACAGGAGATATTTTTCGGCCGCCAATCCACGCTCGACGAAATCCTCGAACGCATCGATCAGGTAACCAGGGAAGACGTGCTAAGAGTGGCGGGCTCGATATTTCACGACGAGGAACTGGCAATCACCGCGCTCGGGCAACTTGGCTCGCTCGATTTGGAACGAGAGCCGATAACAGCGTGACAATGGTCGGCAATAGCCCTCTGTCGATGGAGATCGGGCAGTGCAAAACCCGCGACCGTAGACGCTTAAAATGCGACTGATCGTCTTAGGCAGCGGAAGCTCCGGGAACGTGCTCTACATCGAATCGGGCGCGACAAGCGTGCTGGTCGACCTGGGCCTCTCCGCTAAAGAGACCGCGCGGCGAATGGGCGAATCTGGACTCGACCCGACTCGGCTCTCCGCAGTTGTGATAACTCACGAACACACTGACCACGTGAAGGGTCTTCGCGTCTTTTCTTCGACCGCGGAAGTTCCGGTGTACATGTCTCAAGCGACGCGCGCCGAATGCAAGTTCCCGGACGACGGCGAGAATATTCCCTGGGGCGAGACCATCGCGTCGAGCGAGCCCTTTCAGGTCGGCTCTCTGGATTTTTACCCCTTCACTGTTCCGCACGACGGGGCAGACACGTTCGCCTTCACCGTCTCATCCGCAGGGGTAAAAGTTGGAGTAGTGACCGACCTCGGTTACATTACTCAGTTGGTGGCCGAGCGATTGCGAGGCTCCAATCTCGTGTTGATCGAATCGAATCACGACAGGGATATGCTGAAGGTCGGGCCTTACCCGTGGTCGGTGAAGCAACGCATAGGGAGCAACGTCGGGCATCTCTCGAACGACGAAACCGCTCGGTGGATTCGGCATGACTTCGACGGTACCGCTGAGTACCTGGTCCTGGCGCATCTATCGCGGCATTGCAATCATCCGGAGCTTGCAAGGCTTTCAGCTCTTCAGGCCCTCGACTATCACGGCTCTTTGTTTTTTCGAAGAGCGGAGGAGAGGGTTAGAATAGCTCTGCCCGATCGCGCTAGTGAGTGGTTTGAACTCTAAAGTTGATGACTGGCAATGATTGAACGTTACACGCTGCCCGAGATGGGCGCGATTTGGACAGACCAGAACAGATTCCAGAAGTGGCTCGACGTTGAGATAGCGGTCTGCGAAGTTCACGCCGACATGGGCACGATCCCGCGAGACGCGGTGGACAAGATCAAACGCACCGCAAGCTTCTCGGTTGAACGCATAAACGAAATCGAGCGGACGACTCGCCACGACGTCATCGCTTTTACAACCGCGCTTGCTGAGAACATTGGACCCGAGGCGCGATTCGTTCACTATGGACTTACGTCTTCGGACGTCGTCGACACTGCCAACGCATTGTTGATGCGCGAAGCGGCGACTCTCCTGCTCCAAGACCTGGACCGTCTAGGGCAGGTCTTGAAGCGCCGCGCGATCGAGCACAAGCACACCGCGATGATGGGCCGCACGCACGGCGTCCATGCCGAGCCTACAACTTTCGGCCTCGTGCTCGCGCTTTACTATTCGGAGAACGAGCGCAACAAGGAGCGACTCGGCCGCGCAGCGGAAGCAATCAGCTACGGAAAGATCTCGGGCGCGGTTGGAACATTCGCGCACCTGGATCCGGAAGTCGAAGAGCGCGTCTGCGCGAAGCTGGCCTTGAACCACGCGCCAATCTCCACGCAGGTAATTCAGCGCGACCGGCACGCTGAATTTCTCGCGACTCTCGCGATCATCGCCGCGTCGATGGAGAAGATAGCGCTGGAGGTTCGTCATCTTCAGCGTACCGAAGTTCGTGAAGTCGAAGAGCCTTTTTCGGCGGGGCAGAAGGGTTCGTCGGCCATGCCTCACAAGCGAAACCCGGTCACGTCGGAACAGATTTGCGGACTCGCGCGAGTCGTTCGCTCAAACGCTCAAGCTGGCTTCGAAAACATCGCGCTCTGGCACGAGCGAGACATATCCCACTCCTCAGTCGAGCGCGTGATATTGCCCGACTCGTGCATACTCGCGGATTACTTGATCAACAAGACCGAATGGTTGATTGACGGGCTCGCGGTTTACCCGAACCGCATGCGTGCGAACCTTGAATCGCTTGGTGGAGTCACCGCAAGCGGCCAGTTGTTATTGGAGCTGACAAGCAAGGGCGTCTCGCGCGAAGATGCATACGCAATAGTGCAACCGCTCGCAATGCGGGTATGGGACGAAGGCGCAACCTTTCGCGATCTGGTAATGAATGACAAACGCGTGACCGACAGGCTCTCGCGCGAAGAGCTCGAAGCGTTGTTCGACGTGAACAAACAGCTGCGCAACGTCGACAAAATATTTTCGCGCGTCTTTGGAGAGTAGCTTGCGCGGGTCGCCCTCATAAGAAAGCTATGAAAGCCAAGATCTTCGTCACTCTAAAGCCCTCCGTGCTCGATCCGCAGGGCAAGGCGATCCATCATGCCGTCGAGACCATCGGCTTCCAGGGCATTCAAGACGTTCGACAGGGGAAGTACTTTGAGGTGAGCATCAACGGCTCGCTGTCTCCTGAACAGGCGCGAGCCGAGATCGAACGCATGGCTCGCGACGTGCTCTCGAACCCGGTGATCGAAGACTATCGCGTCGAGCTAGATCCCGATTCCTGATCGTGAGATAATGCCGCTTACTAGCCCCCGACATGGCGTTCCAAGCCCACATCATGAAAGGATCGAATCATGAAGTTCGGCGTTGTGATGTTCCCCGGCTCCAATTGCGACCACGACACCTACCACGTAATCAGCAAGGTAATAGGGCAGCCGGTTGATTTCATCTGGCACCGCGACAACTCTCTCGGCGATTGCGATGCGGTGATATTGCCGGGCGGCTTTTCATACGGTGATTATTTGCGGACGGGCGCCATCGCGCGGTTCAGCCCGGTTATGGGGGCGGTCAAGGAATTCGCCGCGCGCGGCGGACTGGTGGTAGGGATCTGCAACGGATTTCAAATACTCTGTGAAGCGGGATTGCTGCCCGGCGCGCTGATGCGAAACAAGAACCTCAAGTTCATCTGCGAGCACATCAACATTCGCGTCGAGGCGATCGACAGCCCGTTCACCAACCGCTGTCAGCGCGGCCAGGTGCTCTCGGTTCCAATCGCGCACGGCGACGGGAACTACTTCTGCGATGCCGAGACTCTTGCCGGGCTCCAGCGTGAGAACCGGATCATCTTTCGTTACTCGGACGCCGCGGGGAATTTGACGCCCGAATCAAATCCCAACGGCTCGCTCGACAACATCGCGGGGATATGCAATCGCGAGCGGAATGTATTGGGGATGATGCCTCACCCTGAACGCGCAAGCGAACAGGTTCTGGGAAGCAGCGACGGGCGAATCATCTTCTATTCGCTTGCCGACACGCTCGCGGAGCTCGCCAAGGCGTCCTGAGGACGACAAGCGTGACTGAGTGCTTGTTCCTGATTGATGTTGGCGTGCCGATGATTTTCCCGGCGCTGCCCGTAATGCTCGTTGCGCTGTTGCCGATCATAGTCATAGAAGCGCTTGTCCTCCGTCAGTACCTGACGATCCCCCTTTCAAAGGCCGGTGAAGCGTCCGGTTTAGCAAATCTCGCGTCGACGTTTATTGGAGTACCTATGACGTGGGTCACGCTTGTGGCAGCGCAACTCCTAACTGGCGGAGGTCGGGCCTTCGGCCTCAAAACACTGGCCGACAAGTTTCTTGCTGTGACCTGGCAAACGCCGTGGCTGATACCGTATGAGCGGAATCTGTACTGGATGATTCCAACGGCGGCCTTGGTTTTGCTTGTTCCATTTTTCTTTGTCTCGTGGTACCTGGAGTACTTAGTGGCGGGACGAATCCTGAAAGACTTCGATGCCAAAAAGACGAAACGTGCCGTGGCGTACGCGAATCTGACTTCATACGCACTCTTGGCTCTGTACTTGGTTATCGTACTCGCTACATCTAACCCCCCCAATACTGAACCGATCCCGGTCTAAAAAAAAGACGGGCGCGCGCGACAAGGAAGTCGTGCGCGCCCGCTGGCAGTTGACCGCCAACTCGAGTTTAGGACCTGGGACGCCGAACCGAATAATCCGGCCAGCACATCAGCGGAGTGTTCGGATCAGAAGGATCCAGCGAATCCAGCCACTCCAGCCACTCGTCGACACCTCTGCCGAATGGGTTAGCCGTCAACGACGCCGGAGCCGGCGGCGCGAACTTCGGATCCAGCGCTTTGGCAATCTGGTCCTTTGCATCTTCGAGATGCAATCGAGTGGGCCGATCAGTCGCGCGGACGAGCGCTCGCGAGATCATTTGATTCAACGAACGGAGTTCGCCGCGAATAAACGGACGCTGCTCGTCTGTCACGGCGGCTCGACCGTTGAGCTTCTCGGCGAGCAGGTCAACATACGCTCGCTGAAGATTCCGCCGAAACGCGTCAATTCGGATTAAAGGAGCATCCAGCTCGTGCCAAATTCCCTTTCGCACGTCGTCCAGGAACTCAGCGGGCTTGTAGGCTGCCGCACCATCCATCGCCTCCTGCTCGACCAGTCTATTGAACCTGGCTCCATTCATGAGCGAGTTCAGTACTCGAAGCTGGCTCGCCCTGATCAGGTCGAGCGCTCCAGAAGGTTGTATGCGACGCAAAACTTCCGGTTTGATCGCCCACGACGGCGTGGCAAATGCGTTGTCGTTCAGAAAGCGCACTGCGTCGGACTGTTTTTGCCGGGGAACCGGAGTGAACAGCACGCCGTCCTGCCCGGCATATTTTTCCTGCGAGTTGAATCCGCCGACGATCGCAGTCACGTGATTCAGCTCCGTGGCCCACTGGCCGAGCATGCGGCTGTACAGCTCTTCGAGATCGTCGTATGGCTCGCCCGGCTGTGTTGTAGCAGTCAGCAACATGTTTGCGACTCGCTCGAGGTTCTTGATGCCCATTGCCGTAGACTTCACCGCATCGGCATCACCAACAGCCTCCGTGTTCTCGCCGGGATCAGAGCCTCGCGTGCCGGCAGTCGAGAACCGCAACCACGGAGTCTTGTCCTGTGCGCGAGCCCACTCATCAAGAGTCTTTTTCTCTTCATCGGGCGTATGCGCGCCGGGGATCGGCATGTAGCCCCACATTGTTGCCCACTTGTCATAGGGGCCGATTCCCGGGATGAGCATCGCCGGATCGATTTTGTCTTCAGGCTGCACGACGTAATTGAAACGAGAATAGTCCATCAAGGTTGGCGTATGGCCCATCGACTTGAGCCATTCCTTATCCCGAATCTTCTCCGCCGGATACGTCGCGCTCGCCTTCATGTTGTGCTGGAACCCCAGCGTGTGACCGACTTCGTGCGCCGCGACGTATTCAATCAGAGTGCCCATCAGATCGTCGGGCAACGGAAAATGCTGAGCGCGAGAATCGAGGGGACCGACCTGAAGGAAGTACCAATCGCGCGCGAGGTTCATTACGTTGTGATAGAACTGAATATCGGATTCCAGAATCTCGCCGGTGCGCGGGTCGTGAACGTGGGGCCCGGACGCGTTCTCGATAGTCGACGGGAGCCAGCGAATCACTGAATACCGCGCGTCTTCAGGGCTCCACTCCGGATCCTGTTCGGCGGTCGGCGCTTCTTTGGCGATGATGGCGTTCTTGAAGCCGGCTTCCTCGAATGCCGCCTGCCACTTCTCGATACCGCGCTTGATGTACGGCACCCACTTTGTGGGGGTGGCCGGATCGACGTAGTAGACGATGGGTTTCACCGGTTCAGAGACGGCGGCGTTCGGATCCTTCTTCTCGAGCCGCCAGCGGGTGATATAGCGTCGCTGGGGCGCACGATGCTCGTCCTGACCGTAATCGGTTTGCCGGACGGTAAAATATCCTACACGTTCATCGTACACGCGAGGCATCATCGGTTTTTCGGGAAGCTTGACCATGCTGTAGTGCATCAACACCGTACCGCTACCCGTGCGCATTCCCGTTCCCAGGAACGGATTGGGGGGACCGGGTGCTTGCGTCGGCAGCCCGGTGTCCGGGGGCGAGGTGAACGTATGCGTCGCTTCAACCTCGATATTCGTCGGGAACGAGACGATTCTCTCGATGAAGGAACGAGTAGCATCGAAGGCGCGAGCGCGCAGCCGGGTCCTCGCGCTGAACTCCGTTACCTCAGAAGTGAACAAGCGCGTCACGTCAATGACCGGGGCGTCATCTTTGCCGAACGCTTCAATCCAGAACGACATGATGATCGGGTTGTTGTTTGCGGCCTGCACCGCGCGCGATACCGGGAGCTTTGGGTCCGCAACGACTTCGTAGGAGACGCTCCTGAGCAGTACCCTGTTGGCATGGCGTTCCCACCGCACAACGTGGTTGCCGGCAGCTTGACCCCCATACCCAACGCCGAGAGTGGTGCGCGCTATCTGGCTCACCCACAGAAAATCCTTGTCGAGTTCGCTCTTGGGAATCTCGTAATAGACCTTGTCCTTTATGCGGTGAACCGTGAAGACGCCGGCGTCGGATTTGGCATCTTTTGTGATCACCCGTTCATACGGTTTTATTTCGGGGGCTGTGTCGCGACGGAACGGCAAGTCCCCGATTTGAGGCGCGGTCTGCGTCTGGGTCTGAGGGTCTTGAGGTTCGGCCGCGCCCGACGATTGAGCGGCCCAAGCGATTGAGCCCGGATGAAAGGCGAACGCTGCCACAAGCAGCATAACCGGTGCAGCTAGTCGTTTCATGATGAGTAACCTCGATTGAAGAGAATCGGAAACCACTGGTGTTTTGGATCGCGAAGCATATTCCATTCAACTCGAGAATTCAAATCAGCTCTCGAATTCGCGTTCCAGCAAAAGCACCCACCTACATTTGCTTGATAAGCCGGTTCCTCTCGGCTACCATTTTGGTCACTTTCCGCTCGTTCTTCCGACAACAGAACAATGATCGAACCCGCTGTCACTCCCGAACTCATTCGAAGCCACGGACTCACGGACGATGAGTACAACAGAATTGTCGAACTGCTCGGTCACGAACCGAACTATACCGAGCTGGGCATATTCTCGGTCATGTGGTCCGAACACTGCTCGTACAAATCGTCTAAGGTTCACCTTCGGCGGCTGCCCACGAAAGGCGAATGCGTGCTTCAAGGCCCGGGCGAGAACGCCGGCGTCGTAGATATCGGCGGAGGTCTGGCTGCCGCCTTCAAGATCGAATCGCACAATCATCCGTCGTTCATCGAGCCTTATCAGGGCGCCGCCACTGGCGTCGGCGGCATACTGCGCGATGTGTTTACGATGGGCGCTCGTCCGCTGGCGGCGATGAACTCGCTCCACTTCGGACCGCTCACCGGCGGCGCGGGCGCCTCAGCCGACGAGCAAGTGACCACCGTGCGCAATCGATCGATCATGGCTGGAGTCGTCAAAGGCATCGGCGATTACGGTAACGCCTTCGGCGTTCCGACCATCGGCGGCGAGGTCCAATTCTCGGAGTGCTACTCCCGCAATCCGCTCGTGAACGCGTTCACGTTGGGAATCATGCGAAAGGAGCACATCTTCTTTGGGCGCGCAGCCGGCGTGGGCAATCCGGTCATCTACGTCGGAGCAAAAACGGGTCGTGACGGAATACATGGCGCGACGATGGCTTCCGAAGAGTTCGGCGAAGAAGCTCAATCGAAGCGTCCAACGGTTCAGGTGGGCGATCCCTTCCTGGAGAAACTCCTGCTCGAGGCCTGTCTCGAGGCGATGCGCGCGGGGGCAATCGTCGGCATTCAGGATATGGGCGCGGCTGGACTGACGAGTTCCTCATGTGAGATGGGCTCGCGCGCGAACAATGGCGTCGAGATTGATATTGATCTTGTTCCGCAGCGCGAAACCGGGATGACGCCCTACGAGATCATGCTCTCGGAATCTCAAGAGCGAATGCTGATAGTGGCGGCCGCCGGGCGCGAACGAGAAGTCATCGACATCTTCAAGAAGTGGGAGCTTGACGCGGTAGTGATTGGACGCGTAACCAACGACGGGCACTTGCGCGTCAAGAAAAACGACAGGATCGTCGCCGATATTCCCAATTCCGCTCTTACCGATGCCGCTCCGATATACAACCGAGACATCAGAAGGCCGGACCTCGCGCAGCCGGTTGAACTCCATCAAATCGAGTCTTCCGCTGAAGAGCTGGACGCGACCTTCATGCGCATCATTACGCAACCGGGGATCGCGACGAAGGAATGGGTTTATCGCCAGTATGATCATATGGTGAGAACGAATACTGTCGTTATGCCAGGGTCGGACGCGGCGGTGATACGGATAAAGGAAAAGCGCCGAGCGTTAGCGATGACCCTGGACTCGAATGCGCGGTACTGTCAGGCGGATCCGCGGGCCGGCGCGCGGCTCGTCGTGGCCGAAGCTTGCAGGAATCTTATCGCGAGCGGCGCGCGTCCGCTCGCGTTGACCAACTGTCTGAACTTCGGGTCGCCCGAACGCCCCGAGGTCATGTGGCAGTTCAGCGAAGTGATCGACGGGATGGCCGAGGCTTGCGCGGTGTTTGGCACTCCGGTCACCGGTGGCAACGTCAGTTTCTATAATGAGACTGATGGACGCGGGATTTATCCGACTCCGGTGATCGGCATGGTGGGCCTGGTGGAGGACCCGCGCCATATCACAACTCAATGGTTCAAGAATGAAGACCGGGCAATCATATTGCTGGGCAAGACAGGGAACGACCTCGGCGCGAGCGCTTATGCGACAGTCTTGCTCGGAAGGCCCGAAGGTCGCGTGCCCGCGCTCGACCTGGATCTCGAGCGGCGTGTGCAGGGGGCATGTTCGGAGAGTATTCAAGCCGGGCTTGTTGAATCGGCGCACGATTGCTCGGATGGGGGTCTCGCGGTCGCGATCATCGAGAGCTGCCTATCGAGCTACCGGCGAAAGGCTGTGGGTTGCGAGGTGAACCTGAAAGGCGAACTGTCACCAGCCGCGCTCTTGTTCTCGGAGACCCCCTCGAGGATCGTGCTTTCAGCTACGGATGGGAATGTCGAACCGATATTGGCTCTTGCGCGCAAGCACGATGTGGCAGCTTCGGTCATTGGCCGTACTAAGGGTGAGCGACTGGTGGTCGACATAAACGGCGAGCGAATCATCGATCGAGGCGTTGCCGCGATAGAATCAACGTGGCGGAGCGTACTGCCGCGAATCCTCGAGGTCCCGTCGCTGGTCGCCGCCGAAGAGAGATAAGGTGCCCTTGCGCCGGCTATTATCACCTCCGTTTCCGCGCTGATTGCTGATTAATGAATAAAGTCCCAACCAAGCTGCAATTCTCCGCCGGCGGAGTGGCCTTCAGGAGAGAAGGCGAGCGAATAGAGGTCGCCCTGATCTCGGTGGGTGACGTAGCCCGCTGGCAGTTGCCGAAGGGACTTGTCGACAAAGGTGAATCGACCGAAGACGCCGCGGTTCGCGAAGTCCGGGAAGAAGCCGGCGTCGACACCGAGGTCGTCGAGCGAATCGACAAGGTTGAGTACTGGTACCTTGGGAATGAAGAAGGACTACGAGTGCGTTATCACAAGTTCGTCTACTTCTATCTGCTGCGTTACAAGTCAGGAGACGTCCGAGACCATGACATCGAGGTGAATGAGGCGCGCTGGTTTGAGATCAACGAAGCCGTGCGACTGATGGCCTTTGATAGTGAGCGGAAAGTAGTGGAGAAAGCCAAAGCTCTTATCGCCTAGATGTTCGGTTCCCAGATCTCCAAAGATCGAAGAACTGCTGATCGGTCAACTCGACGGCGGGCTTCAAACGCAGAGTGAACCCTGTCTCGCGTGGTTGGAGTTCTGCTACGACGACGCTCATTATGAACCTCCCAGGAGTGTTGGCATTTTAGCACAATCAACAAGGATGGCATCGGCCAGACCGAATAGGAAAGGCTTCCGGCCGGCGCTTCATGTTCAAACCTAAACCTCTCTGCTAGAATCTCGGCCACCGGAGACAAGGAAGGACAGCGATGAGCAAAGCTACTGCAGAGGGAACCAGGCGATACGCTCAACGAATGAGCTCCGCGGTCGCAAAGGGTCACTTCCACGAACGGAATGGTTTGCTTGTTTCGTCGATAGGGCTTGGCACCTATCTCGGTCAGTGGGACGAACACACTGATAGGAACTATCAAGAGGCAATCAAGCGTGCGACTGAACTAGGCTGCAACGTGCTGGATTCGGCGATCAATTATCGCTTTCAACGCAGCGAGCGAGCGATCGGCGCCGCCCTCAGGGAGACCTTCGAAGCGGGCCAGCTCTCTCGCGATGAGATCATCGTAGCGACCAAGGCGGGCTTCTTTCCGTTTGATGGTGAGCCGCCACGTGATCCTCGAGCATGGGTTACAGAAAACGTGATCGACAAGGGTCTTGCTCGCCCTGAAGAGATCGTCGGCGGCAGTCACTGCATGACGCCCGCTTACCTTGAGGACCAGCTCACACGCAGTCTCGGAAATCTCGGTCTCGAAACGATCGACATCTATTACGTTCATAACCCGGAGACGCAACTGGAGGCGGTCCCGCGAGATGAATTCCTCAGGCGAGTGCGAGCGGCCTTCGAGTTCCTCGAGCGCGCGGCGAAGGATGGACGCATCGGTCACTACGGAACCGCAACGTGGAATGGGTATCGGCAAGAGGCGGGCTCGCGAGGCTATCTGTCGTTGGCAGAGATGGACTCGATCGCGCGGGAGGTCGGAGGGGACGAACATCATTTTCGAGTGGTTCAACTGCCCTATAACCTTGCAATGCCCGAGGCGCTGACAAACGCAAACCAGCGCGTTAGAGGCGAGGACCTTTCTTTTATGATGGCTGCGGACCGGCTCGGGGTCACCGTGATGTGCAGCGCTTCAATGATGCAGGCCAGGCTGAGTCAAAACCTTCCGCCGTTCGTCGGGCAAGCGTTGAAAGGGTTAAGCACCGATGCCCAGCGAGCGATTCAGTTCGTTCGCTCGACTCCGGGCGTTACCACGGCGCTGGTTGGAATGAGCCGGCGCTCGCACGTCGACGAGAACCTTGCGGCGGCCGGTGTTCCTCCGGCTCCGGTCGAAGAGTTCTTCAGCATGTTTTCAAATGGGGAAGCTTAAACGGCAAATTGGGGCCGCTGTTGAATATCTCCACAGAAAGGAGTAAATTACCGTCGCTCTTATCATTATCTCGCCCGCGGGACGGACGACTGCTTTTGCACTTTCTCGATTGACGGCTGCGTAATGTACAATTAGGCACAGAAACGAAGCTTTGGCTTTGCAGGCTTTCGTTATGCAGAACTTTTCGCTCGGAGACCCGGATAGAATAGTCCGACTGATGCCACACCCGGGGCTCGCCTCGCGCCTGGTGCGTATATTGGCGGAGACCGTTTTGGAATTGCGCAGCGGGGTCCCCGCGTATCTTCGCGCAGCGTTTTTGCCGGATCGAATTGAGGACTGGTTTTGGCTGCGGCTGGCACGAAAGCTTTCGACTTCGTTGGTTCATCCGATCGACACCCTCAATGGGGCATTCGCGCCGGACAACACGGGTTTCAAGCGACGCCGTTGGTTTATCCCGGTACTTGCGACATCGGCCACAACACACGGCGTGCTAATCGTGTATTTCGTTTACCTGGCATTCTTCTCCCCGTACGCGCATGTCCGCGTTGTAAACAAGGCGTATCGACAGTTCGACGCGAACGCCATACTTGAGAAGCTCTATTATCCGCCGCAGATTCTGCGCCTCGCTTCGCGTGGGCAGGCGATGACGCTTGAAGAGATTCGAGCGCGCGCAGAGAAACACAAGCAGGAATTGGCGCGGGCGCGAGAGAAAGCCGAGAAGGAAAAGAAAGAGAAGGAGGAAGCGGAGCGAAAGGCGGCAGTCGAAGCAGCAAAACTGGCCGCGGAGAAAAAGCCTGTCCCCAAGGAGTTCGGCGAGATAAACGAAGCGCCGATCAAGGACACCGTCGGGAAGCTGTATGAGTTATACCAGGCGGGCGGGCTAGACGTCCCGGATATGAAGATGTCGATGATGGCTGGGTTCAAAGTCGAGCCTGACGGGTCATTGTCGAACATTCACATGATCAAGAAGTCACCCTCGAAACTCGTTGATCAAAAGGCGCTCGAGATTCTATGGAATATCGGCGAGTCGCACGCGCTGGGCCCGGTCTCGGATTTGTCCTCGGCGACCATCAGCCTGGACGTAAGCGACGACATCGCAAGATTGAGAATCACCGCCTTCGCTCAGACGCCCGAGATTGCCAAGGCAAAGTCAGATCTGTTGAATGTGCTCTTTTGGGCGCTGCGGATGAAGGAAAAGAGCCCTGACATCGCGCAATTGTTATCGTTGATCAAAGTCAGGAACGACGGTAAGCGAGTTGACACCGACCTGATCGTGCCCCGCGCCAAAGCCGCCGAGATGCTGCGCGCCAGATTCGAGCATCCCGGCAACCCACCCCAATAACGCTCGGCCTCATCGGAATCGGCAGCTTCGTCAGTCGCAAACGGGCCAAGTTTGCCCCTAAATCATTACTGTTGCCCACTAATCTGGCTCACCCTATAATACGGACGTTGAAGCTGGCCGCGGTATCTTTGGCGAGCATATTAGCTTCCGCGACTGCCCTCTCAATCTGATTAGAAGGTCCCTGAAGACTGCCGGACCAACCCCCACGTCGCCCGCGCTTCCAAGACTGTCCCCGCGTCTTCGCGGTTTGAGGGTGAGACCGCCTTGCGAGGCAATAACTAATGGCACCGAGTATCGACCAACTGCTGACCATTGCGTGCAGCAAGGGCGCCTCCGATCTGCATATCAAGGCTGGAAGCTTCCCCTTCATGCGCGTTAACGGCGAGCTTCAGCCGATGGTGGAGGCGCAGCGACTTTCGGGCGAAGATACGTTGAACATGGCGTTCTCCATAATGAACAACCGCCAGAAGCAGCGTTTTAACGAGAATTCTGAGATTGATATCGCATACGGCGTATCAGGGCTAGGGCGCTTCCGTTGCAACATATTTCAGCAGCGGGGCGCCGTCGGCATGGTGCTGAGAGTCATTCCGACCACGGTTCGCACGACGGAGGAACTTCGGCTGCCGCCGGTCATCGAGAAGATCGCCGAGGAGAATCGCGGGCTGGTGCTGGTCACCGGGTCAACCGGCTCGGGCAAGTCGACCACCCTTGCCGCGATGATCGATTACATGAACCGCACTCGCACCGGCCACATCGTTACCATCGAAGATCCAATAGAATTCCTTCATCGCGACAAGAAATCCTATGTCAACCAGCGCGAAGTGGACGTGGACACGCGAAGCTTCTCCGAAGCACTACGCGGGGCCTTGAGGCAAGACCCCGACGTCATACTCGTGGGCGAAATGCGCGACTACGAGACGATCGAAACGGCGATCACCGCAGCCGAGACCGGGCACCTGGTGCTATCGACTCTTCACACCCTCGATGCGACCGAGACCATCAACCGCATCGTGTCGGTCTTTCCACCCCATCAGCAACGCGCGATTCGATTGCAGCTCGCCAGCGTTCTGAAAGCGGTGATCTCGATGAGGCTTGTTCGCGCCGCGGAGCCCATACAGGGACGCGTGCCCGCTGTAGAAGTCATGGTTGTGACTCCGTACATCAGGGATTGCATCACTCACCCCGAGAAGACGTCGACGATCCGGGAGGCCATCGCGCAGGGAACTTCGCAGTACGGAATGCAGACCTTCGATCAGTCGTTGTTTGATCTGTATTCGCGCGGGTTGATAACATACGAGGAAGCGCTGACCGGAGCGACCAACGCCGACGAGTTCAGGTTGCGAGTATCGGGGGTGCGGTCGGTGTCGGATCAAGCGCGCGAAGAAATGGAACGATCGCGGCGACGCACCGGCTCGCTCGATACAACCAAGCCCGAAACCAAACAATTCGTCAATTGGCTCCTAGAAGGCACAGAGCAAGTAACTCGATGAAGGGTCGCCGCGGCCCGGCGAAGGCGCAACGCCGAGGCCCCGAGCAGTCGCCTGCTGAGAAGATGATGGCGGCGGCACTGAGGATGATCTCAATTCGCTCCTACAGTGAAGGCGAGCTGCGAGACCGGCTCGAGAGACGCTCGGCCGGGGCTGAAATAGTCGACGAATGCATAAGACGGCTCAAGGAGCTCGGATACGTGAACGATGAGTTGTTCGCCCACAGTTACGCGAGCTATCGAGTTCGATCGAGACCCTTGGGCAGAGCGAGGCTTGCCCACGAGCTCGCAATCAAGAAAGTCTCGCCGAAGCGAATCAACGAAGCCCTCGATCTCGTATACGGCGAAGTCGGCGAAGAGCAGCTGATCGACCGAGCCATCGGAAAGCGCATTCGTAAGTACGGCAGGCCGGCAGACCGAGCTTCTGCCAAACGGATGTTCGATCACCTCGTTAGGCTCGGATTCGAATACGACTTGATCTTGCGCAAGCTCAACAAGCTCAAGGCGAAGACTGAAAGCGACTGACCCGAGAACCGTAAGCTCCCCCGTTAATCACTGGCGCGGCCCGATGCCGAGCGGACGAAACGTAGCAGGTGCCTTCGCTGGACTTTTTCAAACCAGGCTTGAAGATGAAAGAGGACGAAAGACGCGGACGAACGCGCGTACCATACGTTTCTGAGCTCGAATGTGAAAGCGGGGGCAATCGTCTCTTTGCCCGAACTCACGATGTCAGCACCAGCGGCATCTTCATCCACTCCTCAGTCGTCTGGGACCCCGGCTCGCAATTGAAGCTGAAGTTCCGGGTCGGTTCAACTTGGATTGAGACAATTGGCGAGATTTGCTACAGCCTGCCTCAGATAGGAATGGGCGTTCGATTTCTTGACCTGAACACTGAACATCGCGCCGCCATTGAAGCACTGGTCGAAAACCTGCGCGACAAGGACCGGCCCGATGGCGGAACACCAACCCGAAACATCATGCCGAGCGGCGTGCAACCGGTCGACGAATTGCTGGGCGGAGTGGACCGCGGTCATATCTATCTTGTACACGGCGACGCCGCGGGCAAATCCCTTTTTGGCATTCAGTTTGTTATCGCCGGCCTGAAGGCCGGAGATAACTGCGCGCTTGTTATTCCTTACTCTCCCGAGAATGCTGTGCGGCGGTTCGCAAGGCTTGGCTATGATTGCAAAAAGGACCTCGACAGTGGCCGGTTGGCGATAATCAAATACCCCAGAGACGCAGGCGAGCAAGTCCCACAACCGCGCGAACCCACCGCCGTGTTGTCCGAACTTGAGCCGATACTGAGTGAAACTCCGCGCACACGTCTCGTCTTCGATCCGGTGACAACATTGCTTGCGGGCCAAGAGGGTGAGCTAAAGATGCGAGCCCGGGCGTTCACTGCGTGGGTCCGGTCATTCGATGCGGCCGTTGTGCTCATCGCAAACGGAAATGACTTTGAGGTCGTTGAAAACTTGTTGCCCCTGGTCAAAGAATCGTTTCGGTTCCGGGTAAAGGAGGATCGTGGTCGCGTCATTCGGAATATGGTTTTTGAAAAATCTCCAAATATCCCAGACCAGACGGTGCGAGTCGACCCCTCCCGGGGAATCTCCTTGCTGAAACATCAGCAAACCGGGCAAACCTCTGATCCAGAGGATGCCTTGGCTGCCTCAACCGCCTCCCCGGCAGGTTTGTTGGAAGCCTTGCCCGGCGCTCAGGGAGATGCAGGCGCCGATCATTTCGCCGGTCCACCGCCCACAGCATCAACAGAGCCCTCGGTTTTAGGGGAGACCAACGAGACATCGCCCGATGAACTCACAGCCCTGTTGGATGATTTGCAAGAGTTTGCCGCAACACTCGACTTTGATATTGCAGGCGCGGATGCGAGGCCGCGTGAGTCATTCGAGCAGACCGCGGAGCTCGATTCACCATTCGAGTTGCCGGATGATGTTTTCGCCTTTCGCGCGCAGGTTCGAAACGGGAATTCCCTCGGTCACGACGGTTCCGAGCCAACCCCGGATAAGATTGACGCGGCGGATGGGCGAAGGCATCCTCATACCACGTCGCGGCCCCGACGAGCTGAATTATCTCCGCAGCTGGACGAAGCCCGTCTGCAGCCTGGCGAGCATGCGTTGCCTCCCGACGCAGATTCTCACGGCCGGCGCGCGCACTCCGGCTTCGCCAATGACCAGCGCCTCAATTCGGCAAATGACCGCGCCTCTCGAGAGCCGGACGAAGATCGCTTCAAATCCTATGGAGAGTTCCTGGCTCGCATCTTTACAAGGATCGAGGACGGCCTGAACAACAACTATGGGGCGCCATTCTCGATTGTCAGCTGTCGCGTGCCGAGGATGACCGCCGACGGCGGCCGAGTCGCTCTTCAATTGTTTGACCTAGTGCACTCGGTGATCTCGGCCTGCGACACGATCACCACAAACAAGCACAACGATCTAGTCATACTACTGGAGAATACGGATACCGTGGGCGCGAGCGCATTTGTAACGCGATTGCGTGGGCTGGTCCTGAATGAAATGGGCCAGCTGCCTTCGATAAGGTTGTGGAGTTTGCCACGTCCTGAAGATGCTATTGAGACCGCGCGTTCAAACGGTGACCCCGCGAACAATAGGCCCGTGCTTGTGACCGCTGAAGCGGACCGCGACGCAAACTGCATCACAAGCCAGCGCGAGACAGAGATAGCGTCATAACACTGCGTCACTAGCCGCCGCTGAAAGCACGGCAAATTTCGCTGTGACGTTTGATCCCGAGCGGCCGAACCACGAAGAAGCCGAGCAGCACAGTCTCAGACAGGTGTTTGTGCGCGCCCCTCGAACCGGATCGCATGCTCATCCGCGTGCGCCCTGCCGTCCTACCGCCAGCGTTTGCTATAATCTTTTCTTCGATTTCTGTGAGCAAAGAAGACAGTCATGACCGGAAACGAGATCAGACAGAAGTTCCTGGATTACTTTGCAGCGCGCGGGCATCGAGTGGTGAGAAGTTCTCCGCTACTGCCGGCCAATGATCCGACGCTGCTGTTTACGAACGCGGGCATGAACCAGTTCAAGGACGTGTTCCTCGGACTCGAGCAGCGCGACTACAAACGCGCGGCCTCTTCGCAGAAATGTGTGCGAGCCGGCGGGAAACATAACGACCTCGACGAGGTAGGTCGCACTACGCGGCATCATACTTTTTTCGAGATGCTCGGTAACTTCTCCTTTGGCGACTACTTCAAAAAGGAGGCGATCTACTTCGCGTGGGACTTGTTGGTAAATGAGTTCAAGCTGGACCCGGAGCGGCTCTGGTTCACGGTCTTCGGAGGGGATGAAGATGTCTCGGCCGACGAGGAGGCCGAGCGGTTCTGGCAGCAAGTAGGCGCGCGGCCCGAGCGAATCCTCCGCTTCGGGCGCAAGGATAATTTCTGGCAGATGGGTGAAACTGGTCCCTGCGGGCCGTGCTCCGAGATCCACTACTACACGGGTGAGCGTCCGGATGACCCCGAGTTCAACCGCGCCGAACACGTCAACGGTCCGGGAGATACCACGGTAGAAATCTGGAATCTGGTCTTCATGCAGTTCAACCGGTCGCAGATGCCGGATGGCTCGTATAGGCTCGACCCCCTTCCCGCTCCGTCGGTCGACACCGGCGCCGGACTCGAGCGACTTGCTACTGTGCTCCAGGGTGTGAGATCGAACTACGACACCGACCTGATTCAGCCGATCATCAACTTCATCGCGGAGCTTGCCGGCAAGCGATATGTATACGAGACATCCGAGGGCTTTTCGATGCGAGTGATTGCCGACCACGCTCGCGCCACCGCGTTCTCGCTGGCCGATGGAATCGCCCCCGGTAACGTCGGGCGCAACTACGTTCTGCGCAAAATCATGCGGCGCGCGATATTTCACGGCGAGAAAGGCCTCGCCCTGAAGCCGCCCTTCTTTCATAAGGTCACCGACTTTGTAGTCGACTTGATGGGCGAGCCCTTTCCGGAGTTGATCGCTTCACGACACTTGATCGGGGAGACGGTTCGCGGCGAGGAGCAGCGCTTCAGCCGAATATTGACGATCGGCGAACCGCGGCTTGAAGAACTGTTCGACCGTTACGCTCCTGCCGCGCCGCCGATGACCGAGCTCGCTCGGAATTACGACACCTACGGGGTCCCGCGCGATTTGATTCGCGTGGTGCTCGCCCAGCACGGAACGGAGCTTGCGGAGGAAGAATTCAACGAACAGTTCGACGCCGCGCTGGCTGAGCTGCAGCGACAGACCGCGCCTGCGATGACTGAAACCGGACGACGCGCACGCGAGATTTACACGAAGGTCGCCGCGGGATTGCCACGGACCGAGTTCACCGGTTACGGCGAGACGGAAACTCACGGTGCGCGAGTGCTTGCGATTATTGCCGGCGACGAACAACGCGAGTCGATTTCGACTGGCGAGACCGGCGAGGTAATTCTCGATCGCACGCCGTTTTATTCGGAAGCCGGCGGACAGATCGGCGACACCGGCGTTCTTGAAGGTGAGAACGTGCTCGCTGAAGTCGAAGACACGTACTCCGTGGTGACCGGCTATCACATTCACAAAACTCGAGTCGAACAAGGCGAGCTGCGCGTCGGCGACGCGGTCACTGCGCGAATCGACGCAGAGAGACGCCGTCGAATCAAAGCCAATCACACCGGCACCCATCTTCTGCACGCGGCATTGCGCGAGGTGCTCGGACCGCACGTGAAACAGGCGGGCTCGCTGGTTGCGCCTGACCGATTGAGGTTCGACTTCACTCACTACGCGCCCCTGACCGAAGACGAGATCGCGGAGATCGAGCGTCTGGTCAACAACGAAGTGCTTCATAACCGCGCGGTCGAAACCGAAATAAAGCCCCTGGAAGCCGCGTTGCAGTCCGGAGCGATGGCCTTGTTCGGCGAAAAGTACGCCGCTGACGTTCGCGTGGTGAGCCTCCCCGGATTCTCAACAGAGCTTTGCGGCGGTACGCACGTTCACGCTACCGGAGACATAGGTCCGCTCAAGATCATCAGCGACTCATCGATCGCCGCGGGCGTTCGCCGAGTCGAGGCGCTGACCGCCGATGCAGCGATCGCGCGATTTCAGGTTGACGAGCAGGTGATCGAAGAACTCGCGCAGAGATTCAAAGTGCCGCTTCGCGACATCCCGGCTCACGTGGACAAGCTTCAGGATCAAGTGCGCCGATATGAGCGCGAGATAGAACAACTGAAACTGAAGATGGCTCATTCGGAATCAGCTTCGGCCGCGGACAGCGCTCGCGAGGTCGCCGGGATACGCGTAGTCGCGCGCCGGGTGTCCGACCTCGACTCGAACGGCATGCGCCAACTCGCGGACGCGCTTTCGCAGAAGCTGAAATCCGGGGTGGTGGTGCTGGGTCAGGCTACCGACGGGAAAGCTTCGCTTGTGGCTCGGGTGACTGACGATCTGACTAGCCGCCTGAACGCCGGACAAATCGTTCGCGAAGTTGCGGCGCTGATCGGCGGAAAAGGGGGAGGCCGGGCCGATATGGCTACGGGCGGCGGCAACGAACCCGAGAAGCTGGATCAGGCACTGGAAGCCAGTTACGAGACAGTCGAGCGACTGCTCTCCGGGAAGTAGCACAGACTTTAGTCTGTGGCTCGATCGATTCTGTCATTTAGAGCATAACCGGAGTCTTGCGAAAGCAGGCTTAAGAAAATGCGGTTCACAACCAGGGTTGTGAACCGCATTTTATTGCTTGAATGCCCTTGAAGTTCGCACCTAGAACGTGAACTTCAGCGCGAGCTGTAGCTGCCTCGGATCCCCAACACCAAATCGCAAGAAGCCGTCGAAGTTGGTCAGCGGCGGCGTGGCGAGCGGGTTGACGTTGTTCTTGTTGTTAAACGTGTTGAACATCTCGATCATTGGCATCAACGCGGTCCGCTCGCCAAGCTTGTACGGCCGCTGCAGCCGCCAGTCGAACGAGAAGAACTCGTTATCTTTGCGGATGCTGTTGCGTCCACGATCTACAAAGTTCAAGACCCGAGGGCTTGGGGTAATCGGCTGCGCCGACCGTGCCTGGATTCGCGCGCTGACCTGCAACCCCAAGCCAGGCTCGACGTAGCTGTAGAAGTTGAACTTGTGGCGAATGTCGCGGTCCGACAGGGAATAGTCCTTTGAAAGGTCGGTCTGGTCAAAGGTTCGGTCGGTGAACGGGTCGCGCTCGTTCGAGTCGTCATCCAGGTCTTTAGACCAAGTATAGTTTCCTTCCATCTGGAAGCCCTTGCTGAACCGCTTTCTCAAGCCGGCGGTAAAGCCGCGGTAGAGTGATTTACCGTTGCTGAAGGTCACGAAGACATTGCCGAGTTGTGGTGCGAACGGAGCTGGACCAAGGTAAACCGCCTTGTCTCCATTCTCCGGAAGTGTTGTGGGTGGCCCGAAGTTGCCGAGATTGTTGATGTCGATGAATCGCGTCAGGTGGACCCCCTTCGCGTGGGTGAAATCGAAGTATACGGCCCAACCGGGAGCTATTTCTTGCTCAAAGCCGACATTGGTGGTGTAGATTCGCGGATTGGCATAGTCCCTGGCGAAGACCGAGACACCGGTAAAATCGCTGAATTGCCCCTCCGGCAATGGGGCCGGGATCAACACGCCAGGATAGGTAGGCGGGGGCAGTCCAAACCCTATAATGGCTGTGTTGAAAAACGGAGCTTGAAGTTGGACCCCGTTCGTCGTGAGTGAGGAGACTTGAGACAGCATATTCTGCCTCGCGTTGTAGATCCCCCAGCTCGCTCGCAGTACAGATTTCTGGCTATTGAATAGACTCCACGCAAATCCAATGCGCGGCTGGAACTCTTTTTTCTGGCTCGGGAGAGTACCGTCCGACGGGAATCTCGGATCGTTTAGAAATCTGCCATACGCGGTCTGCGCCGGTGGCACGAACGGCTCGGGTAGGATTTGAGCGTCCCACCGCAAGCCGTAGTTCAGTGTGAAGCTCGGGTGAATTTGCCATTTGTCCTGAATGAAGAGCGCATAATCTTCGTTGTCAAACTTCGAGGCGCCATTAGCGTCTCCCGCTGGCCCGGTTCTTCCCGCGCGGCCAATAAAGCCGATAAGCGGGCCCGGCCCAAAGCTGAAAGAGTTGTTCGGAGCAAACGCTCCCGATGCGCACGAAGATGGACCCAGTCTGATGTCTCCAAACCTCCCGTCGCTGCACGTCGCCACTGTAGGTCCAAAGCCTACACCCAGAGAAGCCGGCGAAACGTACCGGAGGAAGCCCGCAACGCTGTCAAACAGATAACGTCCAGTGAAGAACCCCCGGAAAATTTGATCGTTAAGACTATGGAGCCACTCGCCGCCGAACTTGTACGTATGCTTGCCCGAGACAATTGAGAAGCTGTCCCGAAGGTGCGTTCGCCAGATCAGCTCGTCGACCGTGGGTTGCAGAAAAAACGGATTCCCGAATCGAAAATTCGCGATGCCTGTGTCGGCCAGGAGATTGGACTTGGTCGCTGCGCGTGGACGCAACTCACGCGCGTAGGTGAAGTGTGCTTCGTTCAGCTTTGTCGCCGACAGTGAGCTAAAGAGATTCAGGTTGAACACGTTGATCTTCGACGGGCCCTCGGTACCATTTGCCGAGTTGCCGTAGGTGGCGACATCGAATGTTTGATTCTCGTTCTTCGAGTAGTCGAAGTTGTACGACGCGCTGAGCTTGTTGTTAGCGGAGAGATTCCAGTCGAGCTTTGTCAGCACCGCGGTGTTGCGTTGAGGATGCTTCACAGGCAACCCGTCATCCACTCCGAGTTTACTACTGAAGAAGTTGAGCAACGCGAGACGCTGACAATCAGAGCTGCTCTTAATCAGCGCTTCGTTGGCAGTGATCGTTGGCGTCGAGACTGAACACGGAGTCCCGATCGCCTCGCTCAAGTTCGCTCGAGTCAAATTTGCAAAGATCTGCTCGACCGCGAAGAAGTAGAAAATCCTGTCCTTCTTGATTGGCCCGCCGATTGTTCCTCCGAACTGCTCGCGATGAAAATCCTTGAGCGGCTTGCCGTCCGAGGTGTTAGCACTCAAAGACTCGAGCCTTTGAAAGTGAAAGATACTGCCGTGAACATTGTTGGTGCCTGACTTGGTGATCACATTGACTACGCCCCCAGCGGTTCGGCCGAACTCCGCGCTCGCGCCGGTCGCAATCACTTGGAACTCTTTGACGGCTTCCAGCGTGATGTCGATTGCCGCGCGCTGCCCGCCGGCTTGCTCGCCGAAGAACCCGTTGTTGTAGTCGCCGCCGTCGAGGCTGACGTTGTTAAAGACACCGCGCTGTCCCGCGAAATTAATCTCATCGCCGTCCGGTCCCTGGGTTATGCTTACGCCGGGTGTCAGCGTGAGAAGATCCTCAAATTTCCTTCCCAGAATCGGCAGATTGCTCACCGCCTGTTCGTTGAGCGTCGAGCTGGATTCGGTCTTGACGGTGTCGATCGTCGGCGCGGCCGTGATTGTAATCTTCTCCTCCAGCCGCGAGACCTTCATGGCCAGGTTTAGATTGATCGTCTGACCGACGGTGAGCTCGAGGTTCTCCTGGACCAGCGTAGCGAAGCCCTGCTTGGAAACCGTCACCAGATAGCGGCCAGGTTGCAGTTGAAGAAAGACAAACCTGCCGTCCGCGTCGGTCATCAACGTCCTGGTAAAGTTCGTATCGACGTTTTTTACCTCGACGTTTGCTCCGGGCACAGCTCCGCCCTGTTCGTCGAGTACCGTTCCCTGTATGACTCCGGTGGTGATCTGCGTTTGAGCCGTCGCCGACGAAGCAAACAGAACCATCAGCGGCAAAGCGAGCAAAACCGATATCAACGTCCTCTTCATCATTTCTTCTCCCATTTTAGGATGGCGGGCACTGTGGTCGATTCATGTCGCGGAATTTGTAGAACAGTTACGCGTGTGAAGTCAACCGAACGTTCGCTGGGCGGTGCGTCAGGTACAGCTTGACCCGCGCGTCTAACCGACTCATGCTGTGGGCGACGTTCCGCCCGTCAGCACGAGCTCAGAAGCAGAGAAGATGTTCACGATAATCATCATTACGTTGTTGGTCTTACTGGCCGGCGGTTTATCGCTCTACATCCGGCAGATCGCCCGCTCGAGCCCTACCGCAGATCGGGAGTTGCGACCGCGGTCATTCGGAGGATTGTTTTCTGCGCCCGGCGCTGTCTCAGTGGCGGGCGAGCCGGCGACTGACACACGCTCGTACCGCAAGGCGAAACTAATGGAACGCGCTCGCAGCGGCGATCTGGAAACGCTTTCCGAAGCCTGGCGGGATGGCGACCAGGAGACATACCAGGAGGTTCTGGAAACGTTGATCGACGCAGCTGCGAACAGTCGGGAGTCGCTTCGCGCTCTCGTCGGTCAGTTCGCCGCCAGCACTGAGCTGAAAGGGAACAGGCGACTAGCCGAGCGCGTCATCGAAGAATGGACAGAGAATCCGGACTCCTTTTCGACAGCAGCGGTGATCCACGTCGCCGCGCTTTCCGATGATGCGGCGACCTATGGGCGAGCGGTCGATATTATCGTTACTTGCTGGAAGGTCGGACAGCTCGCACGATTCTCAGCCGAACAGTTAGTCGAATTAGTCGAAAGTCAGTATTGGATTCTCGCGCCGGAAGCAAGGCGCGGAGGCGAGGGCTTTGCCTTAAAGACCAGGCTCGCTGAGCTTCGCCGTGAGTTGGCTGCGGCGACACGCGTTCGTTGAGCCAGCAATCGAGGTCAATCATGAACCCAAATCAAATTCAATCGCTCCTGCCGGTGATCGCTATCGCGATCGTTGCGTTGATTGTGCTCCTCGTGATCGTTCGACGGATCTTCGTCAACGTCGGTGCGCGCGAGATCGCGATCAAAGAACGCAGGTACCTTGGCGCGAAGATGCCGCCCGGGCGCGTCGTCGCAACGGAAGGCGAGGTGGGCATCCAGGCAGACGTCCTCAAGCCGGGACTACACCTGATCAAGTGGCCGTTCGAGAGGGTCATCCGCAAATTCCCGCTGGTCGAAATCGGGCCGGATGAAATGGGCGTGATCGAAGCCATCGACGGCGAGCCGATGCCCCCCGGCGGGATCTTCGCCGCCGATCGCGCCCAAAACGCGCATAACAACTTTCAGGATCCGATCGCGTTCATTAAGCGCGGCGGCGTCAAGGGGATCCAGCTCCGCACGCTGCCGCCGGGGTTATGGCCGATCCATCCTTACCTGTTCCGAGTATCGGTCACAAAAACTACGGTGATCCCGCAGGGCAAAGTCGGGATCGTTACATCAGCCGACGGCGCCCAACTCGACCCCGGTCGTTTGCTTGCCAAGGCGATCGACAATCACCGCAACTTTCAGGACGCCGAACAGTTCATCTCGTCGGGCGGACAAAAGGGACCGCAGGTGGACATACTCACACCGGGGACCTATCGCATACTGACCGACTCGACCCCGCTCGAGGGCGGCCAAGAGCGCAAGCCGGGCTTGTTTTTCGTGCGCCTGATGGACGCTACTGTGATCCAGGAGAACCAGATCGGTCTCGTCGAAGCGTTGGACGGCGCGACGCTTGACCCTAGAGACTACGTTGCAACCGCGGTCGAGGGCCACGACAACTTTCAAGACGGGAACGAATTCATCGGCCACGGCGGTCAGCGCGGACCTCAGAAGGACATTCTGCTTCCGGGCACCTACTATGTGAACGCGATGTTGTTCAAGGTGATTCCCGAATCTGCGAAAGAGATCAAGCCGGGCGAGGTCGCGGTGATCGTTTCAAACGTCGGCAAAGACCCATCGGAAGAGGTGCGCCGTGCGATGGCTGCAAAAATTCGCGGCCGCCTGGAGCGGGAAGAGCAAGAGCAAGTAGCGCATGTCTCCGCGCGGATCGGCGATAAGGACACTGTAGCCGAGATCAAAGAAGACCTCGCGCTCAACGATCCCGCGGATCAGCGGCTGGATGAAGGCGCACACGAAGCCTACGTTGTGCCTGCCGGGTTTCGTGGCATACAAGAGACCGTAGTCGGGCCGGGGCGTTACTACGTCAACACGCTTGCTGTAACGCCGATAATAATCCCGACGACAAACCAGACGGTCGAGTGGACTTCGGGAGAAGTCGCAAACACGTTTAATCCGTTCGAGGTGATTTCGAAAGACGGCTTCACAATGCAGCTCGAGGTGCGCGTTGTCTTTCGAGTCAAACCGGAAGACGCGCCGTTCATGGTCGCCAAGATTGGCTCCGTCGACAGGCTGATACAAAACGTGATGCATCCGCTGATAGACTCGATCTTCCGCAACCAGGCCTCTGAGTCGTCTGCTATGGCTTATCTGCAGAACCGGCACGAAGAGCAAGAGCGCGCCGAGGCTCGAGTTCGAGCCCACCTGTTGAAGTATCACGTCGATGTGGTCAACGTCTTGATCTGCCACATTCATCTCCCCGAAGAGCTGATGAAGACCCAGACTGAAAAGATCCTCGCCGAACAGAGGCTGAGCATGTTCAACGCGCAGCGAGAAGCCGAGGAGCGGCGCATTCAATTGGAGAGAACCAAGGCGCAAGCCGACAATCAGGTCAAATTGATGGAAGCAACTGTCGGCGTTGAGATCGCCGGCAAGCGCTCGGAGCAACGCAAAGCCGAGGGCGAAGGCGAAGCGAGCTACATCCTGGCAACCGGCAGGGCCGAATCGGAGAAGGTCCGCTTGATGGGCGAAGCCCAAGGCGTGGCCTATGCTGAACAGGTCAACGCGATCGGGGCGCAAGGCGTCGCGCTTGTCGAAACTTTGAGAGTGATCGGCGAAAAAGGAGTCCGCATAACACCTGACGTGATGGCTTCGGGCGGGTCGGGCGACGGCGGTGGGGGTATCGGAAGTTTGCTGCTATTAAATCTGTTTCGAGAGCGCCTCAGCATTGGACCTCAGACAGATAACGGCTCACCTTCGAAGACGAAGTAGTTAAACAGCGCCGAAACTGAGACTCAAAGGCACAAAGAGGCACGAACGGGTTGGTGCTTCCTTGTGCTTTTGAGTCTTAGTGGCTGGCATAGGCCCGGGAAAACGACTTGAGATTATCCGTTCCAACCCTTATAAAGAGCGCCGGTGAAATTCAAACGTCTGCTCGCCGTTTCAATAACCACACTTTGCTTCTGTTCCGTCGGTTGCCGCAGTCAGGAGAAAGCTTCTGATGAGACGGTGATTCGCGTCGGCGTAATAACCTCGCTCACCGGTCCCGAGGCCCGCTTTGGCCAGGCACAGAAGTACGGCTATGAGATGGCCCTCGACGAAATCAATGGTTCGGGTGTGCTGGGGAAGAAACTCGAGCTCATATATCAAGACGATACGTCGAAGCCGGAAGTCGCCAGCCTTACGGTCGAAAAGCTGTCGGACAGGGATGATATCGTCGCGCTGATGGGCGCTTATTCGAGCTCGGCGACGTTTCCCGCGGCTGCGGTCGCCAATCGCTACCAGATCCCCATGCTCTGCCCGAGCGCGATCACCGACGAGATCACTCGCCAGGGCTACGAATGGGTGTTCCGCGTGTGCGCTGCGTCGAGCGACTACGGACGGGCGCTGGTAGACTTTCTATCGAAGGTTGCCGACGCGCACCGGCTTGCGGTCGTGTATGAGAACACCCAGTTCGGATCCAGCGTTGCGCGCGCGGCCCTGGAACAGGCTCCCAGAGCTGGAATCGAGATTGTAGCCTACGAGGCATACGATCAAGGCGGAACCGATTTCACGCCTCTTCTGACTCGCGTCAAGTCGGAAGAGCCCGACGCGGTGTTGTTCGTATCCTACCTCGCCGACGCAACTCTGCTGATGCGGCAGTCGAAAGAAATCGACCTGAATCCCAAGGTTTTTACGGCCGGCGGCGCGGGGTTCTCGCTGCCGGACTTTCTCAAGGGCGCGGGCGATACGGCCGAGTTCACCATCTCGGTCACACAATGGACCCCAGATGCGACCTGGACCGGCTCGCGCGAGTGGGCAGATGCCTTCCGTGCGAGGTGGAACTACGAACCCTCGTATCACAGCGTGCAGGCGTATATGTCGCTGAAAATACTCGCGGACGCGATCCAACGCGCGGGGTCAACCATGCGCACGGCGGTGCGCGATGCGATCCGGACATCGAGCATGGACTCGATCTTTGGACCCATACATTTCAACAGCGTCGGCCAGAACGAGCACCCGGTGGCGATCACTCAAGTCCTGGGTGGCAAATTCGTGACGACATGGCCGCCTTCGGTTGCGATCAAGCCGCCGTACCTGCCGACTCCGCAGTGGCGCTCCCGGCGAGCGATCACAGACGGGCCGGAGGGTGTTGCCGCAGAACCTCACGTTGCCGTTTCGGTGTCTGGAAGCGAGAAGCTGTTGCAGACCATTTCCAGTGGGCTGCTCACCGGAGGCATCTACGCGCTGATCGGAATCGGATTGACCATCATTTTCGGAGTGATGCGTGTGGTCAACTTCGCGCACGGGGCCCTGGTGATGGTCGGAATGTATGCGACTTATTTCTTGTTTACATATTCTCGAGTCGATCCGTTTCTGTCGATCGTTGTCGTGATGCCCGTGATGTTTGTCGCGGGAGTGATCATTCAGAAGACCCTGATCGCTCCGGTGCTTGGAGCGCCCGAGCTCAATCAGATTCTGCTCACCGAAGGCATCAGCATCGTCTTGATCAACACCGCGTTGCTGCTATTCACGTCGAATTATTTGACGATGAGCACCAGCTATGCCGGAGCTACGTTGCACGTGGGCGGAGTTTCGGTGAGCAAGCCGCAGCTGGCAGCGTTCGCGATCGCGGTGGTGATCACCGCGGCTGACTACCTTTTCCTGGTCAAAACGCGAACCGGCCGGCAGATTCGAGCGACCTCGCAAGATCCGGAGGGCGCTCGACTGATCGGCATCAACATCAAACGAATTCAGGCGCTCACATTCGGATTCGGCGTTGCCGCCGCCGGCGCGGCAGGATCCCTGCTGATGCCCATCTATTATCGGGTCGAACCGAACGCGGGCTCTCCATTCACCTTGAAAGCGTTCGTGGTCGTGGTGCTTGGCGGGATGGGGAGCGTCACCGGCGCGCTTATCGGCGGAATAGTTCTGGGAATAGCCGAATCTCTTGGCGCCGTGTACGTCGCAACCGGGTATAAGGACGTGATCGGTTTTGTGATTTTCGTTCTGGTATTGACACTGAAGCCGTCTGGACTCCTCGGGAGATCGAAGGTGTGATCCACACCTTCACCGCCGTTTGGCATAGCTCATGAAACGCAGAGCATCGATATACCTCCCGCTTGCTGGACTCTTCTTGATTGCGGCGCCGGCGATATTCCCGGCGCGATATTCTCAACACGTCTTGATTTTGGTCCTGTTGTACGTCGCGCTTGGATCCGCCTGGAACATCCTCGGAGGATTCGCCGGCCAACTCTCACTGGGTCACTCTGCGTTCTTTGGCATCGGCGCGTACGCTACCGCAGTCATCGCCAGCAAGACTCAGGTTTCTCCCTGGTGGGGGATCTTAGCGGGTCCGTTGATTGTTTTGCCGATCGCGTTGTTGGTGGGCTGGATATGCTTTCGGCTGCGCGGGCCCTACTTCACACTCGCGACCATCGCGATCGGCGAAGTCGTGCGACTGTTGGCGCTGAATTGGAGTGATCTGACGGGGGGCGCTGTCGGAGTGGTGATTCGGCCTTCCCTGTTCAGCGGCACCGGCAAGATCCCGTATTACTACATCGTCTTGGCAATAGCCGCAGGGACAGTGGCCTTCAGCAGGCTCATAAGCACTCGAAAGCTGGGTTACTACCTGATGGCAATCCGGGAGGACGAGGAGACCGCGGAATCGATCGGAGTCAACACGACCAGGTACAAACTGCTGGCGCTTGCCATCAGCGCAACCTTGACGGCGATCGCCGGGGCGTTCTTTGCCAACTATTTTCTGTTCGTCGATCCGACCGTGGTGTTACCACTCGCGCTGTCAGTTGAGATCGTGTTGATGGCGATCATCGGCGGACTCGGAACGGTAGCGGGACCCGTCTTGGGCGCGGTGCTTCTCAAGCTATCGTCGGAAGTGTTTCGAAATGAATTCGCACAGGCGAATCTTTTGATTTACGGTGCGCTGCTAATACTGGTGATCCTTTTCATGCCGGAAGGACTGATGGGAGGCATCAGGAAGCTATTCAGATTTCGGACAAGGAAGACCCAAGGTGTCTCTGCTTGAAGTAAGAAATCTGACCAAGCGATTCGGAGGGCTCGTTGCGGTCGATGCGCTCAGCTTCAACGTGAGCGCGGGCGAGACGGTCAGCATCATAGGACCGAACGGCGCAGGCAAGACCACGGTGTTTAACCTCATCACCGGCTTTCTTCGCCCGACCGAAGGAGAAGTCTTCTTCAACGGCGTGAATCTCGTCGGTCACAAACCGCACCAGATTTCGCTTGCAGGCGTTGGCCGGACCTTCCAGGTGGTGAAGCCTCTTCGAGGCTTGAGCGTATTCGAGAACGTTCTGGTCGGCGCCTTCGCGCGAACTGGAGATCGCGCCGAAGCTCGACTAATCGCCGGAGACGTCCTTGAGTTCACCGAGCTGAAGGAGGTTGGCGACGCGCAAGCAGACGGGTTGCCAATCGGGTTGCGCAAGCGGCTCGAGCTGGCGCGTTCGCTTGCGACCGGCCCTCAGCTGATACTGCTTGACGAAGTGATGTCCGGGCTGAACCCCAGCGAATCCAAACAAGCGGTCGAACTGATCAAGCGATTGAGGGACGAGCGCGGAATCTCAGCGGTCGCGGGAGTCGAACACGTGATGCAAGTAGTGATGAGCATCAGCGATCGAGTGATAGTACTCCACCACGGGCGCAAGATTGCCGAGGGGAAACCCGAGGACGTGGCCGGGGACCCCGAAGTCGTGGCGGCTTATCTCGGGAAGCAGGAATAGCTCAATCGCCTGCCGGTCCCGAGGCTGCCGAAACACTGACCGGTTTCATCCACTCCAACTGCACCATTGCGTTTTCGGGAAGGGTCCTTGGATCGCAGACGCCACAACGAACGCAGGGATCGGTCGCCGGGCAGGGTTTGGTGGTCTTCTCAGCCATCGCGCGCAGGTATTCCCGCTTCATGAACTCAGCCGTCAAACCGATGTCTACGACATCCCATGGGAGCAGCTCATCCAGCGAACGACGCCTGAGCGCATAATCAATCCAGACGCGCATCGCTTGTCGCCAATTGCCGGTGCGGTCTGCTTCCAAAATGAACTCTGATACCCGTCGGTCGCCCAGCGATAGAAGCGCCTGGAGCTGGGCGATACGCGAAGACATCGCCCTCACCTCGATATTTGGTCGCTGCTTGAGCGCCTTGGTCAGGTACTTGATCTTTCGATCGAGAACGCGTTCCGACTGGATGGGTTCCCATTGAAACGGCGTTTGCGGCTTCGGGACGAAGGCATTCAACGAGACAATGATCGAGCCCGCCTTGCCCCGCGGGCGGGCAGCATCTAGCATCCGATCACGGATTCGTTCGGTGAGGGAAACAATTGCATCCAGATCCTCATCCAATTCCGTGGGCAGCCCTATCATCATGTAGAGCTTCACGTTCAATATGCCTCGTTCGAAGATCATGTCCGCGATCTCGACGATCTGATCGTTGGTGAGGTCTTTGTTGATTACGCGTCGCAATCGGTCTGAGCCGGTTTCAGGAGCAATTGCTATCTGCTGGTCGTTTCGCCGGACCAGCGCATCGAGCAACTCCGGCGAAATCTGATCCAGACGGAGCGATGAAACTGAAACCTGGTAATCGAGTTCCTCGAGACCAGCCAGGATTTGATGGATCTCCGGGTGGTCGCAAACCGCGGTGGCGACGAGGCCAATCTTGTCTGTGAACCCGCGCATCTGGGCAGCGCGCGCCAGGAGTTTCTCGGCCGAGAACACGCGAGGCGCAAGATAAGAGTAGCCCGCCCAGCAGAAGCGGCAGCCCATCGAGCAGCCACGCGAGATCTCAATCAAGTAGCGGCCGCTCATCTCTGTGTTGCTGGTTATGATTTCGCTTGCGGGGATGAAGTCGTCTTCGAAACTGCCATTCCCCTCCTGCTTGCGCATGGGGTTGCGCATCGTAAAAACGCGCCGCGGGGCATCGCCGGTGGGTACGATATCCTCAACGCGACCGTCTTCCTTGTAAGAGATCTCATAGAACTTTGGAATGTAGAAGCCGGGCTCGCGCGAAAGGCGGAGCAATATGTCTTCGCGAGATTCTGCCTCGTTAATTACTGCGAGCAAGGCCGGAACGAGCACTTCGCCTTCGCCGACACAAACTACATCCACAAAGTCTGCCACTGGTTCGGGATTCAAGAACGCCGCCGCGCCTCCCATTATCACAATGGGATGCCACTGGTTGCGGTCCGTCGCCTTTATCGGGATCTTCGAGAGCCTGAGGAGCTTCGGTATGTTCAGGTAGTCAGTTTCGAACGAGACCGAGATGGCCAGGATGTCGAATTCAGTCACGGGCGTTTCGGACTCCAGCGAAAGCAGGGACGAGCCGGTGCGCTCGATCTCCGTTTCAACGTCCTGATCGGGTACAAATACCCGCTCGCAGGAGACTTCAGAATGAGAGTTGAACAACTGATAAACGGCTTGAAACCCGAGATTGGACATCCCTATGTAATAGGTGTTCGGGTACGCGAGCGCAACATCGAGCCCCAGTCCTCGAGGCTTATGACTGATCACACCCTCTTCGCCGGCCCGCAGATCTCTGTAACGATCCTTTATTCTTTGCATTCTCGCTCACCAGCCCGGGTGTCATTTCGTCCGTTGAAAATCGAAAGCAAATCTGTGATGGACTCAGCAAGAAAATCTGGCCGCTCGTCCTCTAATTCTGCTCGCGGTGCCGGCCCCCAAAGCGCAGCTATAGTCTGAACCCCTGCCGCGCGCGCGGCTCGCATATCGTGACGGCTGTCTCCGACATAAACGGCTTCCGCGGGCTGAGTACCCAAACGGTCCAACGCGGCGAGTATTGGCTCGGGATTCGGCTTGTGCGTATTCGTGTCTTCAAGGAAAACGGCGGAATCGACTAGGGAGTCCAGCCCGCACAACCTAAGTCCTCGAGTCGCCAGCTCCCGGCCCTTCGATGTGACAACCGCGATCACGTACCCGCGCCGTCTCAGCTCTGCAAGCGACTCGCGCGCGCCGGGGACCGGTAAAGCGAGCCGGTCGTGATTTGCGAGATTGAATCTGCGATATTCACCCAGCAATTGCTCTATGACCCGATCGGGTTCGTCAATACCGCCGCTCTCTGTCGCGTCAGCGGTCCGCGTCAGCAACTGTTGCATTGCATCGCGCAGGGGCGCACCGAACGTTCGCAGGTATGATTCGCGCGGATGGCTGAAACCGCACACGCGCTCCCACGAATGTCTGAAACATTCAAGGATCAGGTCAGTAGTGTCTATCAACGTCCCGTCTAAGTCGAATAGAATTGCTCCCGTCTGATCCCGCAAATCACATGCCTCCGTGAAATCGACAAAGCCGAATTATAGTGACTGCCGGTAGATTTGAGCAAACACCCGAGTCGATCAAATTCCGAAGACGAAAACAGTCGGAGCTCGGAGCCCAAAATGACCTGTATATGCCGAGGCACTCTGTGGATAAGGAGTTCCCAGTAAATGCGCACCAGGTATCCAACTATTTCGGATCAGTGTTTGTCGTCTGGTACCGTGCACTCATTGAGCCACAGAATATCTGCGGCAGACAGTGTAGTTATAGGCTTTGGCTGGATCTGCTTCTTAACTGTGGTTTCTTTAGGCTTGCTTTGGCACGGATAGTGCACGATTTTCGCACCGCAGGGTCCGAGGGTTCTCTGGGCTGCTTGGTTTTGTTGCAGCTTTCGTCGATTCAGGAAGAAAAAGTTCTGAATGATTGTAGGCACTAATAGTAGTAGTTCCCCGAGCTGTGCACGATTGTTTACGGAAGTCGGGCTAGCTCGCGGGCTATTCCGGTGTCACCCGGAATGGCATCAGTCGAAAATTCAGTGAGCGGACGCTCCCTGGTTCTGATGTTCGGCGGCGTTGTCGGAACAAAAGCCGGTTCCTGACAGGGATTCCGAGAGATTGGAGAGGAAGATGAACATACGAAGAGCACTCATCATTTCAGTGGTGGTGGTGGCGGTAGCCGCGCTGGCGGTGCCACTGGTGGGACTGTCCACGCACGCGTCCGGCGTCGGTGGCAGCGCACGACCGGCAGTAACGGCCAAGGCTCAGCCTGCGCCGGTTGCGGTCCCAGTCCAACAAGGCATGAAGTTGGCCAACGGGCAGGAGATCACACCTGTAGATCAGGTGCAGGATGCGCAAGCCGGAGGGCAGATCAGCGCTGAGACGTGGAGGACGCTGGGAATACCGCGAACGGCCGATCCGGCAGCAGCGTCGAAGAAGATCCTGAAGCGGCTGAAGTCTGGCGGATCGTCGGGCGTGTCGATTCAGAGCGGGCAGCCGCAGGTTTTGAACGGAAAGAGCGCGACGTCGGCGGCGTTGATGACCAACATCGGGGGCCGCGACAACCAGTTTTCAGAAGTGACGCTGCTCGCTGACTGGGATGGACGCGAAGACTGCGCGGCTGACCGGGAAGCGAAGGTGGACGACTTCTCGACCACGGAACCGGACATCGACTTCGTGCTGACGAGGACTGCGATCTCCGAGCACACGTTCGCGAATGGATGGAACGAGAGCATCTACTATTATGGTGATTCGGTCGGCAACGTGTGGGTAGGGGCAGACACGACTGGGGACGGCAGAGTGGACTCGATCACCCAGATTAACCTGCCAACGGTGCTGAACGCGTTCGGGACGATCAATAGCGATGACCAGGTAACGGTCACTGGTTTGGCGGTGAATCCAGTAGCGGATCTGGGCTCGTTTAGCCATGTCAACGGCGCTTACTCTCCGACATTTGGTCCGACCACCCCGGGCACACCAGGGGTGACCGGGGAGATCCTGTACGTGACCTACACTGACACCGAGTCTGGGCTGAATCTTGCAGCCAACAACACGCCGGTCCGCAGCGGACTGTTAGCGTTTCCAGTGTCTGATGTAGTCTCGCCGGCAAAGGCCGGAATAATATTGACGGACACTGGGTTCCCAGTAACGGTGGGCGCAGCATTCGGGGTAGCGTTTTCGGTTTTCAGCAACATAGCTGGGTGCGCGGTCGATGATGATGGCAGCGTGTACTTCCAGCAAGTGGATCTCGTACAGTTCACTGGCGCCAACATCGTAAAGGCGGCGTCGAAAGATGACACTGCCTGGCAGGATCGCAGCCTTGCGACCAGCGGGTTTGGGACTCTTACCACGCTGAATCCTACGAATGGGCTCTACTCTGACGCATCGGGGCCTGTGGGGGGCAACGTCAGTCAGATTACCCGGTATACCAACTACTCGGGGACCTCGACGCTGTTTGGGAACATAGTTGCGATCAACACGGGACCTTGCAACGTGTTGTACGCGGCGGTGTCGCGATCGGCGGGCAGCGGCGACGACGGCACGTCAGGCCTGTTCCCTGCGCCGAGCGCATTTGCTTCGGGGACGCCGTCGATGGTGATCAGTTTTGCGGATTGCTCCGGGGCGTTTGACATCTGTACGGCACCGGTGGCCGGCACAGCCGGAAACTTACCGATGGCGAACGGGATAGCGGATGTAGCGCAGAACGGGCTGGCGCTATCTGCGGGAGTGAACAACTTCCGGGTGTTTGTATTAGGGAACGGACCTGACATAAGGCCCGGAGCGGGGACTTCGGCGGTGGTGACGAATTCCACGTTGAAGATTGATATGCAGATCGAC
>DATIFP010000020.1:0-10534 GCA_035455165.1 Blastocatellia bacterium | reverse complement strand
TTCGATGACGCAGCCGAAGAAAGGGATCATCGAAGACAGAAGATCATCAGACATAATGCTCTCCTTGCGTCAAAAGCAAAGTGAGAAGCAGTGCCCGCCAATCGACATTACTTTTCATCGACAAACTGAAGTGTCGGACTTCTGCGATCACCAATAGTTCGCGCGGACGGTGCCAGGAAAGATCGCCATTCCTTCGCGTGTGACGTTTGGTGATCCGCCGACAGTAATCTCACGCAGCAGCGGAAGACCTGTAAGAAAAGCGACGCCGGCATTTGATATTTTAGAGCATTCGTAAAACTCGATTTTCTCGAGCGATGGCATGCGCCCGAGAAACTCCAGACTCCGATCGGTGATCTGAGTGGCGCCGGCGTAGTAAGTCTTCAGCCGGGGCAATCCGGCGATATGTTCGGTTGCCAAGTCGCCCGTGTCTCGGCAGTACATGCACCACAGGTCCTGGAGATCCTCGCAACGCCCAACATGCAGAAAGCCGTCGTCAGGCACATCCATCGGCATGAGCGCTCGGAGAGCCGGGAACCGCGGCAACGCTGATAGTGATGCGTCATCCACGTTCTTACAGCTGACCGCCAGGCCCTTCAGCGATGGCATTCCTGCCAATGCTGCGAACCCTCGACCGCCGAGGTTAGGGCACTCGCGACCCCAGATATACTCTATTGTCCTCGACCGGCTCAAGGAAACGAAACCGTCATCGCTCGCCACCGTGCCCTGCCCCATCAGCATACGCAGTCGGGGAATCGACGCGATGTGACGCATCGCCTCGTCATTACAGAGCTTGTCTTGACAACCCAGAAACCCAAGGTTGGGAAGATCCACGAGCGGCCTTAAGCCGTCGGCGGTCATTGCGGATATATGCCAGAAAAAGCTCAGCCCAAACAAGCCGTCGAGTCCTGCGATATTCGAGAAGCCCTTATTGGTGAATGGCCCGTCCAACAAAAGGTGATTCGGTTCAGCGTCCGCCGACATCAGCGAGTACTTGATCTCGCCGCCGTGCCACGTCTTGAACACGGGGAACTGGTGGAGGAGCGGAAGTCCCTCATCGGTGACCAATCGTCCTGTCTTAAACCTGCGTAGCTTCGATTTGCCAGTGAGCGCCTTGATCGCGCCGTCGCCGGTGGATGTTCCCAGAAGATCGACGCTATCCAAGTCTTCGCAGAACCTCAGATTGGCTACGCCCGCATCCGAGATGCCTTGCTGCCAATACATTTGAAATCTTCTGAGCTTGGGGAGATGTCGCAGGACTTCGAGCCCGCGATCGGTGACCTTTCCGCCTACCTCGAGATCTTGTAGCTGCGGCATCCCGGCCAAGCGCAGGAGACCTCCATCAGTGAGCCTCTTCGAGCCGCCGAGGTTGAGTTGTGTTAGGTGATTGAGATGCTCGAGGCGCTCCATTGCGGCGTCGGTCATCTGCCCCCCGGCGTTGAGCCCGCTGATTTGATGTTCTCTCATGATGCTGAAAACTTTGTCCCAGTCCTTGTCTGTCATCGGAGGGCGAAGCTCAATCCTGTTTTCCTTCCAGTCGATCTTATAGAAGGGCGTCGTCGAGCTCATGCCTAGGGGCGCGGTACGCGGGTCGCTCGGCGGCTTTGTCAGGTTCTCCGCGAGTTCAGCCCAGCTCTCGAAGCCGAACCTTCTTGCGATGATCAGACGCGCGTCTGCCAGCGTGATGTCTTCAATTCGGGTCTCCGCACCGCGCAGTACCGTCAGGTGCCGTTGTAGTTGCGATCGGCGATCCGGGTACGGATACGTTCTGCCGAGCAGGTCGGCGATCCGCTGCAAGGCGTCCTCGTCGTCAGATCCGCAGGTGAGCACGATGTCTGCGGCTACCCGCTCGTAGGGCTCCAGTCTCGGATGAGGCAGCGCCTCAATGTGTTGTTTGAGCAAGGCCCAGTTCTCGAATCCATAGTCGCGGGCTATCACAAACTGAGCGTCGGCCAGCGTCACCTCGTTAGATCGAGCCGGATCTGCGAGCCGCTCGCTGACTTCGGAAAAGCGATTTACGGCTCCGTCTTCACCGGCGTGAAAGTCTCTCAGGAGTTCTTTTGCGAGTTTGCGTAGTTGCTCAAGCGAAGGACGGGTCGGTAAACGCGAGGTGTGATCAGGCATGACAATCTCCTTTCGTTAGCGCCCGTGTCCGCACATCGGGCTGAAAGAAGATCGAAGGTTGGAAATCTGAATGTTCAGGTGGGCTCGGCCCTCTCCGCGGACTGGATGCGTCCTGATACGCGAGGGCAAATGTACCATGCGATTTTGCGCCGGGCAACACGCGAGTCGTGCCGGCAGTGATGTTAAATTAGACGGACTACTGAAATCCACCAAACATGCAGGGGCGTAGCCACAACCGCGAGCTGTGTTTGTGTTGAATCGCACACCCGGTTTAGTCGTGCCGCAGCGCCACCATAGGATCAACCTTTGTTGCACGCCGCGCGGGCACCCAACACGCCAGCAATGCAACACAAAACAACGCAGCAGCGATCGCCGCAAACGTCAGCGGGTCCGTCGGGCGCACGCCAAACAGCAAGCTCTCCATCCACCGCGTCAACGCCAATGCTGCGCCCAGTCCGAGCGCGATGCCCAGCAACGTCAGCTTCAGCCCCTGCGCCAGAATCAACGTCAGCGCATCGCGGGCCTGAGCGCCCAGGGCCATCCGAATGCCAAGTTCATGCGTGCGCTGTCGGACTGCGTAGGAAGTCACGCCGTAGACACCCACGCTTGCGAGCAGCAACGCGAGCGCGGCAAAGCTCCCGAGCAAGACCATCGTCAACCGTCGTTGCGCCAAAGAATTGCCTAACAGCTGATCCATCGTCCAAATCGAGTAGACTGGCGGGTCTCTGTCGATCGAATGAATCGCCTGTTCGACCGAAGCTGCAGCGGCCAGAGGTTCGCCGTGAGTGCGCACGACCAGGCCCACACCCGTTCTCGGTTCCTGCGGATAGGGCAAATAGGTTTGCATCGAAGTCTCGCGTTCCACGCCATTGAACTTGACGTCATTGACGAGCCCGATCACTTCGCACCACGGTTCGTCACTTTCGGGGTAGCCCGGCTTCAACCGCTTGCCGATTGGGTCCTCGCCCGGCCAGATTCGTCGCGCCAGCGTTTCGTTAATGACGACCACCGGCGTCGATTCCGCCGTGTCGGCGGCGGTAATCGAGCGCCCCCGCAACAGCCGCATGCCCATTGTCTCGAAGTAATCTCGACTCACGGGAATGTAATCCGAGCGCGGGAGATCGGCGCGCGACGGCACGGGTTTGTCGAAGGCGATAAAGACCCTATCCCAGCTCGCGCCCCGTATCGGCACCGACATCGCCAGCGCGACGGAGCGCACGCCGGGCACCGCCCCGACGCGTGCAAGGCATTCGTCATAAAAGCGGCGTCTCACGCTCGGATCATATTTTCGATCGGACAGACTCACCCGCATCGTCAGCAGATTGTCTGCATTGAACCCCAGGTCAACGTGTAGCAAGTTATACATCGAACGCACCAACAACCCGGCCCCGACTAGCAGCACCAGCGACAGGCTGACTTCGGCAATCAGCAACGCCTTCCGCATTCCTTGGCGCGCCCCGGTTGTCGAACGCCCACCCTCCTTGAGGGCCGTTTGGAGATCAGTCTTTGACGATTGCATCGCAGGCAAGAGTCCACACAAAAAACTCGTCGCAACAGAGATGCCGAACGTGAACAGCAGCACGGTTTGATCCAATCCGATGCGACTGAGTTGCGGAATCTCGGGCGGAGCCAGTCTGAGCAGACCTCGCAACATCCAGTCTCCGACCAACAGCCCGCTCGCTCCTCCCAAAGCAGCAATCAAGAGGCTTTCGCTGAGCAATTGCCGGACGATGCGCAGACGTCCAGCCCCCAATGCTTGCCGGACGGCCAGCTCTTTTTGACGTTCGGCCGCGCGCACCAGCAATAGATTGGCGACATTGATGCAGGCGATGAGCAGGATAAATCCAACTGCGCCCAACAAGACCCAAAGCGATTGCCGCACAGATTCTGACATCACATCGTGCAACGGCTCGGCCTGCGCGCTCTTACCCGCATTGACCGCGGGATATTCCTGCGCCAGTTGCTGGCCCAGCGCCGCCATCTCGCGGTTCGCCTGCTCGACCGTGACGCCGGGCTTCAAGCGCGCCACCGCATGAAGGTAAGTAGTATTTCCTCGATTTAACAGAGGGGAATCGGGGCCCAGGAAGAGTCCGACTGGCACGTAAAGATCCGCCGCCTCCAAATACTCGAATCTCCGCGGCAGAACCCCGATCACCGTGTACGAATCGCCGCTCAACAGGATCGTCTTGCCAATCAAATCGGGCTCTCCGCCGAATCGGGTCTGCCACAATTCGTGGCTGAGCATAACCGTGCGCGCCGCGCCGTAGTGGTCATCCGCTTCAGTGAACAGACGACCCAGTTGCGGATTGACGCCGAGCAATTGAAAGAAATTGCAGTTGCTCACTCCCGCTTCCAGCCGAGACGATTTTTCCACGCCCGTCAGGGTGAAGCTCGCGTAATACGCCGCTGCCATTCCCACGAACGAATGTGCCCGCTCACGCCAGTCGGCGAAGTTTGGATAGGCGACGTCCAGCCGTTCGCCCTCCCGCGATCTTTCCGACAGCAGCACGAGCCGATCCGGTTCCATATACGGCAAAGGGCGCAGCAAGAGCGCGTTCACCACGCTGAAGATCGCGGTGTTCGCCCCGATACCCAGCGCCAACGTGAGCACGGCGACGAGCGTAAAGCCGGGCTGTCTGCGCAACATTCGGAAGCCAAACCGTAAATCCTGAATCATCGCGTCCTCCCATCGATAGCTTTGCATCCACAGCGCATCCCAGAACGCGCTGGTGCTCCGGCGCAGCAGATCAAGTTTATTGCGCCAATCGAGCCGGTCCCATTCGGCCAACAGCTTTTCGCGGTGGTGCAACTCGGCCTCCCACTCCTGTCGCCAATCGGCGCGCAGACGTCGCGGCACAATCACGCCTACGAGGCGAATCAGCCAGATCCAGAAACGAAAGCGAGTTGTGTCCGTTGCAGCACGCATTCACTTCACTCGTATCTCAGCGCTACCATCGGATCCACCTTTGTCGCTCGGCGAGCGGGCAACCAACAAGCCAACAGCGCGACACCCAACAACAGCGCCGGAATCACTGCAAACGTCAGCGAATCGGTTGCGCTCACTCCGTAAAGCAAACTGCTGATCAAGCGCGTTGCCGCGTAAGCAGCCAGCAAGCCGATCGCTACCCCGGCCAAAGCTAATCTCAACCCTTGCGCGATGACCAGCCGCAACACATTGTGTCGCTTCGCGCCCAATGCCATGCGAATGCCGATCTCGCGAGTCCGCTGCGAGACTGCAAACGCAAGCACGCCGTAGAGTCCGAGCATGCTCAGAAAGAAGGCCAGTGCCCCGGCCCAGCTCAACACCGCGCTCGTCAGCATCACGGGCTTGTAGATCGCGTTCACTTGCTGCGTGAGCGGCACGTCTTCGCTGATCGGCACGTCCGGGTCTATGGCAACAATTGCGCGGCGCAGCGATCCGAGCATCGTCTGCGGATCGCCTGCGACCCGCACCAAAAAGCGCGCGTCCAATAGTTGCTTTTGATTGCTTACCCAGTAGGGCAAGTAGACAAACGGCATCGGGCCTTCGAGCAGGTTGCGCAGTTGGGCGTCTTTGGTTATCCCCACTACCTGATAGGGTTGATCATCCAGCATCAACGTGCTCTCGAGTTCCCAGCCCTCCGGCCACAAATGCCGCGCCAAGGTCTCATTGATGACGACAACGCGGCGAGCGCTTCCTTCATCCGCCTCGTTGAACTCACGTCCTTGCAGCAAAGGAATCCTCAAAGTTTCGCAGAAGCGGAGCGCCACTCTCTGGTGCTCCGCCGTCGGTTGATATTCCGGTCGCAACGACGCCTGTTCCGGCAGCCTGACTCGCAGCTCACCGCCATCTAGCCATGCCAGCCCACTACCGCTACTCCAGGTCACCGACTGCACGCCGGGTGTAGCTTCGAGTCCGCGCACTACCTCACTCACATACGCCCGGGCCTTCTCCGCGGGGTAATTCACCAGCGCCGGCCGCAAACGGAAAGCGGCGACGTGTTGCGGATCAAAGTTTGCCCCCTGACGAACGTGCGATTCGCTGCGGATCAGCAAGCCCGCCGCAACCAGCAGCGCTAGAGATAGGGCCACTTGTCCAATAACCAGAGCGCCTCGCACGCGGTGATGGCGCTGACCCGGCGCGGCCCCATCTTTCAAGGCGCTCACCAAGTCGTGGCGTGTCGCCTGAAAGGCCGGCAGCAGACCGAATAGAAGCCCCGTAAGAAGCGTGAGCGCGAATGCGTAGATCAACCCTCTCGGGGACAGGCTTAGATCGTATTCCAGTTGCAGGCTGCTATAGGTGGTCGTGTAGAAACCTGACAAAGCCTCTCTGGCCCAGCCCGAAATGAGCAGACCCAACGCGCCGCCGGCGAGGGCCAGCAACAGGCTCTCGGTCAGGAACTGCCGGATCAGTCGCCAGCGCCCGGCTCCGATGCACAGGCGGACCGCAATCTCCTTGCGTCGCGCGGCACCCCGTACGAGCAGCAGGCTTGCTACGTTGGCGCAGGCGATCAAAAGCAGCAGCCCGGTTACCGCCATCAGCAATTGCATCTGGTAGACAAAGCCCTCGCGTTCGTCCCGCCTGACTCCGACTGCAGGTCGCAGCGAAATCACTCGCTCCTGTTCTGCTGGAGAGGCGGGCGCGAGTCGCCTGGCTAGCAGATTCAGCTCCGCCTCTGCTTCGGAGAGCGTTCGGCCCTTTGCAAGCCGCCCAAGGAGCGACAGCGGCCTGCAATCAGCCTCGGTGATGCCGTCACACCATCGGTAGCCAAGCCGCAACATCATCGTGGGCAGCCAAAACTCGTTGGCGAAGCCCGCCAGCACGCCGGGAAAATCCTGCGGCGCGACCCCGATAATCTGGCAGGCGCTGCCATTGAGGTTGAGCTCCTTACCCAAGACACTCGGATCGCCGCCGAAGTATCGTTGCCACATCCGGTGGCTGATCACCACCACCGGGTCGCGGTCCGGCACCACGTCTTCCTCCGGCAGAAAAAAGCGCCCAAGGTGCGGCTGAATTCCGAGCATTGAAAAATAATTGGCCGAGACAACCGCCCCGTTGGCCACTCGCGAATCGCCCTCGATAACCACGTTCATCGGCGCGGTGGAATAATGAGCGGCCAGGGCCTCGAAGGACTGGGTGTGATCGCGATAGTTGAGATATGCCGGATAAGAAACGTTATAGTCTCTAAGCAATCCGCCGTTGCGCGAAGATTCGGCAATCACCAGTCGGTCGTGTTCTCGCGCCGGGACGGGCCGCAGAAAGAATGTATCCACGAAGCTGAAGATCGTCAGGTTGGCGCCTATGCCCAATGCCAGCGTCAGCACGGCGACTAATGTGAAGCCGGGTTTCTTCGCCATGATGCGCAGGCCGAAGCGCAGGTCTTGAATCATCGCGTCCTCCCATCTGTAGGTTTGCATCCACAGCGCATCCCAAAACGCGCTGGTGCTGCGCCATAGCAGATCGAGCCTGTTCCGCCAATTGAGCCGGTCCCACTCGGCAAGCAGCAACTCGCGGTGGCTCAATTCGGCCTGCCACTCCTGCCGCCAATCGGCGCGCAAGCGGCGCGGCACAATCACTCCAATCCCGCGAATCAACCAGAGCCAGAAGCGGAAACGTGATGGGTGATTCGAATCTATCATCTACTTCAAAAACTCTTCTCCGTTATTCGTGGCGCAGGGCTTCAAGCGGGTCCACTCGGGCGGCCTTGCCCGCGGGAAGCCAGCAGGCAACAAGCGCGACCAGCATCAACAGTAATGCAATCACTGCGAAGGTAACCGGGTAGGTTCCCTGAACCCCGTAAAGCTGTTTGGCCATTTGCGCCTGCCACGATGCTTCCTCGAAGTATTGGCTGGCCAGCATCCTCTGCAAGACGTATCCGCCCAGGGCGCCCGCTGCTAATCCCACCAGCACCAGTTTCATTCCCTGCCCGATCACCAGCCGCAACACATTGCCCGGTCGCGCTCCCAGCGCCATGCGAATGCCGACTTCGTTGGTTCGTTGCGAAACGGAGTAGGCCATAACCCCCGACAACCCGATAGCAGCGAGCAGCAGCGCAGTTCCGCCGAAGAAACTCAGAAGCCGCGCGTACACACGTTCCCGTTCAAGGGTTATTTCCGAGCGCGCTGACTGCGTTCCCAGGTTTGTCACCGGCAGATCGCTGTCCAATTCGCGTACTGCTTCTCTTACCGAGTTCGCAAGCCCTGTTGCTTCTGTTGTAGCACGCAGCGTGAAGCTCATGTCTCCGATCACATCCGCTTCCTGTTGCCAGGGCGTGTAGATCAGCGGCGACAGCTCCTCGCGCTGGCTCATGTACTTGGTATCCCCCGCCACGCCAACGATCTCGACTTCTTGTTTGTTGGAAACGATCGTCACACGCTGTCCGAGCACATCTTCATCGGGAAAGAACCTGCTAGCGAAGGTTTGATTGACGATGGCGACGTTTGGCGCGCGCTGATCATCTTGCGAAGTGAATCCACGACCGCGCAGCAATGGGATCTCCAGGGTGTCGAAATAGTTCTCTCGGATCATCTGACGGTTAGCGGGACGTCTGGGTGCGGTTGCAACAGACTCGCCCGGAAGCAGGATACCGTTAAAGTAATTGTCCAGCGCAATCAAAGGGACTTTGCCGAACGTAGCCGAGCGAACGCCGGGCATGTTATCCAGCCGTGCAAACAGTCGTCGATAGAACTCAAACAGGCGTCCGTCTTTGTATCCGGCTTGCTGCGGTTCCAGGGTGAACACCAGGAGGTTGTTCTGATTGAAACCAAGATTGACGTTTTTGAGATTGTAAAGCGAACGAATGAACAGACTCGCTCCGACCAGCAACAAAAGTGACATCGCCACCTGAGCGATGACCAGGCCTTTGCTCAATCGAGAGAGCGCGCCGGTCATGCGACGGCTCTGTTTGAGCGCGGTCGCCAGGTCTACTTTTGTCGCGCTCCACGCCGGAACTAACCCAAAGAGCACGCCGGTCAGCAGCGAGACCGCAAGGGTGAAGGCGAGCACTCGCCAGCTCAGACCGAAGTCAACATTGCTGGGCAGGAATCTCGCGCTCTTTGCAGTCAATGCGAGAAGAGCGCTCTTTCCCCAGACAGCGAAGAGCAAACCGAGCGCGCCACCGATCGCGGACAGCAGAAGACTCTCAGTCAAAAGTTGCCGGACCAGACGCCAGCGCCCAGCGCCGATCGCCATTCGCAAACTGATCTCTGTTCGGCGCAACGCGGCTCTCGAAAGCAATAAGTTCGCTACGTTGGCACAGGCAATCAGCAGCACCAGCGCGACAACGATGAACAGTCCATAGATGGTGGCTGAATAGACTCTTCGGTTGTCCAGCATTCCACGGCTCCCGGATTCTGCACGCAGAGTCGGGTAATCCTTCGGCTCGAGTTGCGCTGGTTCATTCGCTTTGCGCGGCGGCGGCATCACTTCGAGCGCTGCCGCTTGAAACGCGCCGTTCAAACTATCGCGCGCCTGTTCGTAGGTCGCGCCCGGTTTGAGCCGCCCCATCAGATCCAACCACCAGACGCCTCCTTGTTTCGTTGTGCCCAATCGGCTGCGATCGCCTTCCAACAAGGTTTCGCATGCAAGCGGGACGGTGACCCCAGGACGAAAATCCACTTGCAGGGCAGCGGTAAACTCGGGTGGCATCACGCCGATTATGGTGAACGACTGTTTGTTTAGCTTGAGCGTTTGACCGATTATCCCGCCATTCGCGCCAAAACGTTCCTGCCAGAATTGATGGCTGAGCACGACCACTGGTTCTGCGCCTGGCTGGTCATCTTCATCAGTGATCGCGCGCCCGAGAGTCGGCTGGATTCTCAAACCGGTGAAATAGCCGCCGGATACCGCTTGCCCGTTTATCTTTTCCGAGTGATCCCCCACTACCGCACTGAGTTCGCGGGTTGGAGCAAAAGCAAATAAATCGCTGAGCGGGCCGTCCGGGGCAGCTGCCCGCGCTTGCCGCATTTTTTCAAAGACCTCGTTGCGAAACAGCGAATTCCCTTTCTCGGACGGCTCGGTGGGCACATAAGAAGTGCCGCTCATGCCACTGAGTCTGAATGTGAGTCCGGCCTGCCATTCAAAAAGAACTAAACGTTCCGGCTCAGGAACAGGCAAGGTCTTCATGAGTACCGCATCTACAACGCTGAATAATGCGGTATTCGCGCCGATTCCCACCGCCAGTGAGAGAGCCGCAACCGTTGTGAAAGCTTTGTTCTTGAGCAGCACGCGAACACCGAAACGCAGGTCCTGTATCATCTCGTCCTCCGATCGATAGCTTTGCATCCAGAGCGCATCCCAAAATGCGCTGGTGCTGCGCCACAGGAGATCCAGTTTGTGACGCCAGTCCAGCCGGTCCCATTCTTCGAGCATCCTCTCGCGATAGCGCAGTTCGGCTTCCCACTCCTGCCGCCAATCGGCGCGCAACCGACGCGG
>DATIFP010000019.1:0-23621 GCA_035455165.1 Blastocatellia bacterium | reverse complement strand
GCCGGCCAGTCACGTAGGCACTGCCCTCGACCTCAGGGACAACAGCAGCGTAGCCGCCAAACGGAGTCTCGCGAACGACTCGGCCCGTGAAGCGCGTGCCGATGAGGCTCTCGATCACGAACAGTTCGTCGACTGCGAGTCCTCCCTTCGCGTGTTCGAGCGCTACTCGACCGCTCACGCCGGTGCCGGTTGGTGAGCGATCGACTTCGCCGTCGGCGAAGACGCACACGTTGCGGCTGTCGGCGGTCGAGTCATGAGGCGGCCCGTCGATTATTGTCCCGTAGAGGAAGCCCAAGTCCTCATCGTTTGGATGTTTGATCTCGAGCGCGCGCGTAACCGCGCGTTTCACTGCCATCCCGACTTCAATGAGCTTGCGGAACTCTTCGGGGACGACGCGTACGCCGAGGTCTTCCGCTTTGCAGTAGGCGTAGAACGCTCCACCGAACGCGACATCATAACGGACGTCGCCGATGCCGGCGACATTGACCGATTGATCGATCTGGTAAGCGAACGAGGGGACGTTTTCAAAGCGCACGCTGCGCACTCGCCCTCCCTCGAAGTCGGCTTTCGCAGTCACCCGCCCGGCTGGAGTGTCGAGGCGAATCGACTCACGAGCCTCGATCATGCGCGTCTCAAACAAAACCGTCACAAGCGCGATCACTCCGTGTCCGCACATCGTGCTGTAGCCTTCGTTATGCATGAAGAGCACGCCGAGATCGCCGTCCGGCGTGACCGGCTCGGTAAGGATGCAGCCGTACATGTCGGAGTGACCGCGAGGCTCGAACATCAGAGCGCGGCGAATATGATCAAGGTGCTCGCGCGCGTAGCGGCGCTTCGCGAGGATTGTGTCTCCGGGGATTGTCGGAATCCCGCCGGTGATCACGCGCAAGGGTTCCCCCGCGGCGTGCGCGTCGATGGTGGTCAGGCGAGTCCAGTCGGATGGTGGAATCCAGGTCATTATGGAGTGCGCCGCCTCTTACGTCGTGAATTGTTCTCGCATGTGTCGGCGGCGCTTTGGCTGTTGCTTGAGTCCAAGCGCGCGAACCAAGGCAAAGCGGCGGCAAATCCGGCGCGTTGCACGTCTAACCCACCGGCCGCCGCACTCCAAATCATTGGCCGGGGTTCGGACCGTAAAACTTCCAGCTCGAAGCGAAATCGCGTGTGAGTTTCTGCTTTGCCAGACTTGCTCGCACCATTTCGATCGGAATCCGGTTCTCCTTCAGCACTGCATCGTGAAAAGCTCGATTGGTCATCTTCCCCGTATCAACCAACTCTCGCCGCAGAGCGCGAAGCTGCAAGCCTCCGAGCAAATACGCGCATTGATACAGTGGCCCGTAAGCCCCTCCGAATGACCGGCGCACTTCAGCGGTTGCGTTGTCCAGCTCGTGACCGACTTTCTTGACCAGCAGGTCGATACATTCCTGCGGGGTCATCTTCTCGAGATGAAAACTCAGTGAAAAGATGATTCGCGCCGAGCGGTGCATTCGCCAGAACAGCATGCCGATTCGGTTCTCAGGCGACTTGGCGAAGTTCATGTCCCACAAAAGCATCTCCCAGTAGAGAGCGCCGCCTTCGGTCCAGAATGGCGTGCTGAAAGGCTGGCGATAAGTCCGATAGCGATTCGCCATGAAGCCCTGCAGATGATGGCCGGGGATCAACTCGTGAAACACGGTCGCTCGTGAGAAGTGAATGTTGTTCCCGCGCATGCTCATCATCTTTGCTTCGTGGCCCATGGTATTGGTCGGATAGGAGACCTGAATCATCTCTCCGCCGAGAAAGAATGGGCTGACAAGCTGGCGTTCGGGCGTCATCATTTCCATGCGCCACGTGTCGCGAGCCAGTTGCGGGACGGTCACCAGGTCGTGATCGTCCATGAACTTGATCGCCTCGAGCGCAAGCTCGCGGATCAAGTCGGGCTGCTTGCCCGGCTCTACGTAGAGAGTCTTCACGTATTCAAGCGCCTTCATCCAGTCGTCGCCGTAGCCGAGCTCGCGCGATGCTCGTTTCATCTCGGCTTCGCACCAGTCGTATTCCTTGTTTGCGATGGCGATCAGCTCTTCAGGAGTGTAAGGAATCATTTCGTAAGCGAGCTCGCTCATAAGGGCTTCGCGGCCGATGGGATCGCCGATGATTTCGGTTGTATCGCCAGGTTTCAGACCAAGGACTTTCTCTCGCAGGAACCCAGCGTATTTCTCGAGCGCTTGATCGACCGATTTGTAAGGCTCGCCGACCCACCACGTGAATATCGGGTCGTAGCCGTTGTAAAAGCCGAACCAGTTCTTGAGCGTAGCCCGAAGAGAGGTGATCGCTGCGACGCCTCGGTTGGCGGCGGTCCGCTTGACTTTGATCGCGTCCGGTTTTGAATCCGGTTTGAGCCCGGCTTCCACCGCCTTGCTTGTTGCGTCGATCTGTTTACTCATCTTGGTGAGCAGCGCGGCGGTCTTAGGAGAATCGATACCCGTCATTCGGCGCCGCGCGTCTTCCAGGTCCGTAATCGTCGCGGCGAACGGAGTGAGCGCGGCGATCTCAGCCTGAGCTTTTTCCTGAATGTCCAACAGCCGCAGCTCATGCTCGAGATGATTCTTGAACAGGATGTAGTCGATGCGCCCATCCTGGCTCATCGCATCAAAGTTGAGCCTGGCGAGCGACGCGAGCCAGTCGGTGTAGAACTGCCTCATGCGAGCTCGCCGAGTCGGCGAAGCTTCAACCGAATAGAAGCGAGCAAGGCTGCCGCGGTCTGCGGTGTAGCGTTCGATAACGCCGCGCATCTCGCTTTGCGAATCTGTGTCGTTCATCGCGGGCGCGGGTCCGGTGTCGCTATTGGCCCTGCGATCCGAGCTGACTGCTCTCTGCCCCGCCGGGCCGTCCGCGCGCACGGACCGGCTTGCCGCAAAACAGCATTGGGATATCACCACCGCACTCAGAACACCTATGATCACGAGTCTGCCTTCTCTCATCATTCAACCTCGTCGACCTGTTTGAAGTCCTTCATTGAAAGGCCATCCTGGGCTTGCGGAACCGATGGCGAAGCACTTATCCCACAACTTGCTGCGCCCTCGCAACGCCTATCGGCCGGTTTGAGCCAGAGGCTGTTGTGCTGTATAGTTCCGCCCGTTTCCTTTCGGTGCGACGCAGAGCCGGAGACTCATGACCCAGACAACGGAACCGGAACAACCTTATGCGCCGGCTGGCTATGCCTGGTACGTGGTCGGCGTCCTGACGATCGTCTACATCTTCTCATTCATCGACCGGCAGATTCTGAATCTGCTGGTTCGGCCAATCCGGCGAGACCTGGGTATCAGCGACTTTCAGATGAGCCTGCTGATGGGGTTCACCTTCGCGCTGTTCTATACGTTTTTTGGGATTCCGCTGGGCAGGCTTGCGGATTCGCGAAACCGGCGCACGATCATAGCGGCAGGATTCGCGGTTTGGAGTTTCATGACCGCCGCCTGCGGGCTGGCCCGGAATTTCGCGCAGATGCTTCTACTGCGAATAGGGGTGGGAGTGGGCGAGGCGGCGTTGTCGCCGGCCGCTTACTCTATCATCACCGATTATTTTCCTCCCAAGCGGCGGGCGACGGCCCTCAGCGTTTACTCGATGGGGATTTACATCGGATCGGGAGTCGCGTTCATCGTCGGCGGGCTGGTGGCGGGCATCGCTTCGGCTCAGGAGACGTGGGAGCTGCCACTGGTCGGGGCGACCCGCCCCTGGCAAGTTGTCTTTTTCATCGTCGGCCTTCCCGGAGTGCTTCTGGCGCTGCTCATGTATACGATTCGCGAGCCGGTTCGCCGCGGCATTCGAACATTGAAGTCGGCTGAAGGCAAGACGCGAGTGGTCCAGGTGCCGATGAATGAGGTTATTGCATACCTCAAACAGAACTGGCGAACCTTCGCGTGTCACAACATCGGGTTTGCGCTGCTGTCGTTCTCCTCATATGGCAGCAGCGCGTGGATTCCAACTTTCTTTGTCAGGAATCACGGGTGGAGCGAAGCCAGGGCGGGTCAGGTTTACGGGTGGATCGTCGCTATAGCATCCACGCTCGGAATAGTCGCGGGTGGACGGCTTGCCGACTGGATGGCTGAGCGCGGGCAGCGCGACGCGACAATGCGTGTTGGCCTGATTGCCGCAGTCGCCTGGCTCCCCTTCGGTTTGTTCTATCCGCTGGTGCCGGATGCGAACTGGGCCGCAGCGTTGCTGGTTCCCTCAGCCTTCCTGGCGAGCGCGCCGTTCGGGGTGGCGCCGGCCGCCATTCAGCAAATGATGCCGAATGCGATGCGCGGGCAAGCATCCGCGGTTTATCTCTTTGTGATCAACCTCATTGGTCTTGGGCTGGGACCTTCGGCAGTGGCCGCTGCGACGGATTTCGTTTTTCAAGACGATCAGGATGTCCGGTACTCGCTGTTGAGCGTCGCAACCTTCGCGCACCTGGCATCGGCAGTCTTGTTGTGGGCGGGATTCAAACCGTTTCTGGCCAGCCTCGATCGACTGAAGCAGTGGAAAGCGGCTTAGCTCCAGCCCGCGAAAAAGCCGCGAGCCCGCACGTTTATTCGCGCGGTGAATTCAGACAGCTTCGTTTGACAGGACCGCCAACCGACTTCAGCTGCGCTCCTTGCCGATCATCATCGTTTCAGCGTTCCACGCATACTGCTGGTTGTCGAAGTAGCTGCGATTCACCAGCAGAGCCGCGCCCGCGGCGCGGAAGCCGAACACAGCATCTTCGACCACCGGCTTGCGAGATCGCATACCTTCGAAGAAGGCCGCGAAGTGATCGAGCGAGTCGCTGTACCCGGAAGGCGGCGCGTAGCTGTCCTGGCTCGACGCGTTGACCTCCTGTTTGTTCTCCGGATACTTCGCGCGGTAGTCCTTCAGGAAAGCTTCTTGTGTCGCTTTCGGGAAAGTGTCGATGGTGTAGCCGGGCTCGCGAGCGCGTTGCTTCTTTGCCAGGGTCACGACGCCCGAGAGCGTCATCACGCCTTCGCTTCCGATGAAGCGAAAGCCTGAGCTCTCGTTGGCGCCTGCCGCGAAATTGACTCTCAGAGCCAGATTGAAGGCGGGCATCGTCGAAGTCTTCGGGTAGTCGCACAGCGCGAGCATAACATCGGGCACATCACGGCCGTCGTTCCAGTAGCGCAATCCGCCGGTCGCCAGCACGCGAGACGGGCCGGTTGTCCCAACCACGAAGTGCAGGCCCGAGAACAAGTGGACGAACAGATCGCCGGCCACTCCGGTGCCGTAGTCGCGGTAGTTTCGCCATCTGAAGAACCGCAAGGGGTCAAACGGCCGCTTTGGGGCTTCACCGAGAAAGCGGTCCCAATCGACGGTTGCCGGCGAGGCGTCGGGCGGAACCGAATACTGCCACGCGCCAATGGCGCTGCTACGGTCCCACCACGCTTCAACCATGTTGAGCTCGCCGATCGCTCCGGCCGCCAGCAGCTCTTTCGCTTTCTTGTATACAATCGAGCTGACTCGCTGGCTGCCGACCTGAAAGATGCGATTGGTTTTCTGGGCGGTTTCGATGACGTGCTTGCCCTGTTCGAGCTGCTGGACCATCGGCTTCTCGCAATAGACGTCCTTGCCGGCTTTCATTGCATCGTTCGAGATTCGCATATGCCAGTGATCGGGGGTGGCAATGATGACCGCGTCGACGTCCGAGCGAGCGAGGACCTCGCGATAATCGCGCGTGGTGAAAAGCTGGTTGCCCCAGATCTCCTTTGCGCGCGCGAGGCGTCCGTCGTACAGATCGGCCACTGCCGCAAGCTCGATCCCCGGGAGCTTTAGCGCTTCTCTGGTGTCGCCCATCCCTTGTCCGCCTGCTCCGATGAGTCCGAGCCTTATTCTGTCGCTAGCCGAAACTCGCTCCGGTGGCCTGGGTTCTTCCGCCGCAAGGATCGTTGTCGAAGCGGCGGCCGCAATCGTGGATGCGGTCGTCAGCTTGATGAAGTCTCGTCGCGAGCTTTTGCCGGTTCCGTCCATGGTTGATCCTCTCCTTTTCGATCCAGCTTGAAGCGTGGAGTTGCTGAACGTCGGTGCGGTTGCCCGATGCTGCAAAGCCTACTATTATCCTCCTGCCTGTTTGGTTTGCAATGAGAAATCGTGCCGTCCGACAAACTTCAGCTTGTCGCTGTTTCGATGATCTCTAATGTTTAAGAGGAAGACGCAGTCCCGACAAACTGAAGTTTGTCGGACATCTCCCACGAAGGAGCGTATTAATGTTCAAGAAAAGCGCCCTTGCTTTTCTGTGGCTCGCAGTTTCGAGTTCGATTCTGCTCGGCGCTCCTCTTGCGCCTCCGAATCCGGCGCCGGATGACGAGATCATCGGTCGCTGGGATATGACGACGATCGACGCGAACGGCAACGCGTATCCCTCATGGTTTGAGGTCACACGCGATAGCGGTAGGCTCGTCGGGCGATTCGTCGGCCGCGTCGGAAGCCAGCGCCCCATCCAGGCTATCGAGTTTGCCAATGGCCATCTCAAATTCACGCTGCCGCCGCAGTTTGAACGCCGCAAGACAGATCTCGAGTTTCAAGCGAATCTCAAGGGCGACCGTCTGGATGGAACGTTCCTGGACTCGGACGGAAAGCTGTTGAAGTGGACCGCTGTTCGCGCGCCAAAACTCGAACGCAAATCGACTCCGCGATGGGGCAAGCCGGTCACGCTGTTTGGCGGTCGCGACATGTCCGCATGGAGACTTCGCGACATAGAGAGGGCAGGCGCGTGGCGCGTGAGCGGAGGGGTGTTGGAAAACACGCCTCGCGGCACCGACATAATCACCGAACAGGAGTTCAGGGACTTCAAGCTACACGTCGAGTTCAAGATGGCCGAGAAGAGCAACAGCGGCGTCTATCTGCGTGGGCGTTATGAGGTCCAGATCCAGGATGACTTCGGCAAGGAGCCGGAGAGCCATCGAAACGGCGGCGTCTACGGGTTTCTTACGCCTTCAAGCAATCCCGTGAAGAAGGCCGGCGAGTGGCAGAGTTTTGACATAACGCTGATTGGCCGTAAAGTCACGGTTGTGTTGAACGACAAGACGATCATCGACAACGTTGAGATTCCCGGCATCACCGGCGGCGCCCTTGATAGCAAGGAGGGCGAGGCGGGCCCCATCATGCTTCAAGGCGATCACGAGCAAATCTATTTTCGCAACATCGTAATAACCCCGGCGAAGTGATAATGCGCAACTATCTTCGGCTTCTCTCAATAGCTTTGCTGGCGGCGCTTGCAATACCCCCGGCGACTTCTTATCCGGGTCTTGCGGCCCAGCAATCTCAAGCCCAGGACTCGCGCCGCATCACGCGGCCGACAAGCAAGCCATACGACGGGGACCTTTCCATCTTTGAAGAACCGAAACGCGACGAACGGCTTCAAATCAACCGGGTGATGGACATCCTGAAGATAAAAGAGGGTTCACACGTCGCGGATATCGGGGCCGGCTCAGGTTGGTTCACTGTCCGAGCGGCTCGACGAGTCGGAAAGAGCGGCAAAGTCTACGCGGTCGAGATCAATCCGGATTATCTCAAATTCATTGAAGAACGCGCGGCGGACGACAAGCTTTCGAACATCCAAACCGTCCTCGGAAAGGAAGACGATCCGGTCCTGCCGCCAGACAGCATCGACGCAACTTTGATACTGAAAACGTATCACGAAATCGCCCAGCCGATTCTGTTGCTCTCTCACCTTCGCGAAGCGATGCGTGTGAACGCGGTGATGGGAATTATCGATCGCAACGGGAACGGGAAGGATCACGGAATCAGCCGGAACGTGATTATCAGGGAGGCTGGCGAGGCCGGATTCGCGCTGGTGGATGAGTTTGATTTCGTCAAGCCGGACGGCATGGATTACTTCCTCGTCTTTCGGGTTGCGGTGCGGCCCGTCACCCCCAGCCATTAGATGTAACCTTCTGAATGGTTTAAGCGTAAACGGACTTGCTGGAAACAGGTCGTCCTGTCGGGCCGGCGGTGCTTGAACCCCGTTCCCACCGTGCGCCTCATACCGCAGAACAGGTATCATTTGAGCGGGTTAGCAATGTCCTTTAGTTTCATAAGGAATACAAACAGAGTGTCGCGATCATCGCTGAACGTCATTCTTCTATTCTTCGTGATCTCGGTCGGTTGCTTCGCTTCCTGGTCCTGCAAGAGCGGCTACCCGGTGTCCGCGAGGAATACCGCGGGCGAGTCAATGGAACCTCGCCCGGTGAAGATCGCGCGTGCATCGGAGATCCCGATGGAACGGACTGTCACGGTCACCGGAACACTTGCGGCTTACGATCAGGCGACCGTGAGCGCAAAAGTGCCCGGGCGGCTCGGCTCAATCTCCGTGGATCTGGGGAGCGTCGTGAAGCAGGGGCAGAAGGTCGCCCAGATCGAGCCACAGGACTATCAACTGCGGCTCCAGCAGGCAGAGGCGGCGCTGGCGCAGGCTCGCGCGAAAGTGGGTTTGCCGCCTGAGGGCAAGGACGATCGCGTTGAGGTGGAAAACACCGGCACCGTCAGGCAAGCGCAAGCCCTCCTGGACGACGCCAAGCTCAAGCTCGAACGTGCCCGGTCGCTTTTTCAGCGCGGCGTTCTTCCTCGCGCACAACTCGATGGCGCCGACGCCGAGCACAAAGTGGCGCTCAGCCGGTATCAGGATGCAGTCGAAGAAATTCGCAACCGGCAGGCGCTGGTGGTCCAGCGTCGCTCAGAAGTCGAGATAGCACGGCAGCAGCTGACGGACTCCACGATTTACGCGCCGTTTGACGGGGTCGTGCAAGAGAAGCGGGCGAGCATTGGCGAATACCTCGCAGCCGGTGCGCCGATTGTTAACATCGTCAGAATGGATCCTTTGCGATTGCGCGCCGAAGTGCCGGAGAGAGAGTCTCGAAGCGTCCATCAGGGACTGGCGGTGCGAGTTACCCTTGAAGGGGATCCGAACGTGTACGAGGGAAAAGTCGCTCGAATCAGCCCCGCTATAACCGCACAGAACCGCGTGTTGGTGGTCGAGGCCGAAGTGCATAACAAGGGTGGGCTTCGGCCGGGATCGTTTGCGCGAGTCGAGATTGTTTCCGATGATAGTAGCCAGGCCCTGTCGGTGCCCGCGAACGCGGTTGTCACCTTCGCAGGAATCGACAAGGTGATCCTGGTGCAAGACGGCAAAGCGGTCGAGAAGCCGATCACTGTTGGTCGACGAACGCCCGAGTGGGCGGAAGTTCTATCCGGTGTTAAAGCCGGAGACGTAGTGGTACTCAACCCTGGCAACCTTCAATCGGGTCAGCCGGTGGTGGTAACAGAGTGATGAGTCGCGGGCGTTCAGCGTACCGACTTCAGTCGGTGTTTTGTCGGTCACCACTTGATACAGCCCGACTAAAGTCGGTACTCTGAACGCCCGCGTCTGACCTGTTTACGATTGAGCTATGCAGAAACTCGCAGAGATTTGCATCAAGCGGCCAGTCTTCGCGGCGATGATCATACTGGCGCTGGTGGTCGTCGGCGCGGCGAGCTATTTCCGACTCGGAGTCGATCGCTTCCCGTCATTTGATCTCCCCACCGTGACCGTGCGCACGAGTCTCCCGGGAGGCTCTCCCGAAGAGGTTGAAACCGAGGTCTCACAAAAGATTGAAGAGGTGGTAAACACCGTCGAGGGAATCCAGGAACTGCGTTCGGTTTCGAGTCAGGGCCAGTCGTTCGTGATGGCTACGTTCAACCTCGAACGAGACATCGATGTGGCCGCCCAGGATGTGCGCGATCGCGTTGCCACCGTTGTTCGCAATCTTCCCCGCGACGTCGACCCGCCCATCGTCGGCAAGTTCAACAGCGACTACTCTCCGGTCATGACCGTGGCTCTTTCGGCCGATCGAACGGTGCGTGAATTGACCGAGCTTGCCGACAAAAGCGTCAAGCCCCAGCTCGAACGCTCCAGCGGAGTCGGCGAGATAAACATTCAGGGGGGACTGAGCCGGGCCATCAACATCTGGGTGGACGCGGACCGCCTCGCGGCTTATCAATTCCCCATTACTAACATTCGCAACGCGATCGTTCGCCAGAACGCGGACGTGCCTGGCGGCAACGTCACTCAAGGCTCACGCGAGCAGACGCTTCGGACGATGGGCCGTGTCGCCGACCCCAAAGTATTCAACGAGCTGGTTGTCGCCACGGTAAACGGAGCGCCGATTCGCATTCGGGATATCGGGTTCGCCGAGGACGGAACAAGAGAGCAGCGCTCGGTCGCGCGCTTGAACGGAGTTCCCACGGTGACTCTCGAGGTCCGCCGTCAGACGGGGGCGAACACGGTAGAGGTGATTGAAGCAGCCAAAGCGAATCTTGGGCGCATTGCCAGCCAGCTTCCAAGCGACGTGAAGATGGAAGTCATCCGCGATCAATCACGGTACATTTACGCCGCGCTTCACGAGATTTCGATTCACCTTGTGCTCGGCAGTATTCTCGCGTCGCTGGTCGTGTTGGCTTTCATGAGGAGCTGGCGTTCGACGTTTATCGCCGCCGTCGCAATACCGGCTTCGACGATAGCCACCTTCGGCATGATGCGAGCGCTCAACTTCACGCTGAACAGCGTGACCATGCTCGCGTTGGTGCTGATGGTTGGCGTGGTGATCGACGACGCCATAGTGGTGCTCGAAAACATCTTTCGATTCGTCGAAGAAAAGAAGATGCGGCCGTTCGAAGCGGCGCGCGCGGCAACAGCCGAGATCGGGCTCGCCGTTATGGCGACTACGTTTAGTCTTGTGGTGATCTTCGTGCCGGTGTCGTTCATGTCCAGCATCTCGGGACGGTTCCTGTACCAGTTTGGTATCACCGCCGCGGTCGCGATCATGGTGAGCCTGCTGGTGTCGTTCACCCTGACGCCGATGATGAGCGCGCGGCTGCTGAAGAAGGAAGACGCGCACGGGGGAGAAGCGGCGAGATCTCGGCGCGGCTTCTACGGGGTCATAGACAGCACGTACACCTGGCTGCTAAAGCTCGCGATCCGGCGGCGGGCGATCGTCGCCGTTGTTGCGCTGGCAGTGATTGCTTCGTCGGTGCCGCTCTACAAGGTCGTAAAGCAGGATTACATTCCAACTGACGTCGATGAGGCGGAGTTCGACGTCGGCGTTACCGCGCGAGAAGGGACGAGCCTGGCTGCGATGGACCAGGTGATGCGCGCCGTCGAAGCCGAACTTCGCTCTACGCCGGGCGTTCGAATAGTGCTTACGAATGCCGGCGGCGGCGGCGGGTTCGGCGGGGGCGTGAATGGGGGCGGAGCTTATGTGCGCATTGCGCCAATCGCAGAACGCACATTCTCTTTAGGACGGCTGTGGAACGGAATCATTCACGGCAGACCGCTCGAGGCCTTCAAGAACAACTACTCCCAGCGAGATGTGATGCAGGAGATTCGCACCCGGCTTCGGAAGTACAAGGATCTGCGCACGAACGTGCGAAATGCTGCGTCGGTCAACATTGGCGGCGGCCGGTTTGAAATAGAGTTCGTGTTGCGCGGAGCCGACCTCGATTCGCTGGCAAAGTATGCGGACCAACTCCGGCAGAAGGCGCCGCAGCTGGGGATAATCGATTCCGACACGTCGTTGAAGCTGGACAAGCCCGAGTTGCGAGTTGAAATAGACCGTTCGCGGGCGGCGGATCTGGGGGTCAACACGGAAGACGTCGCCAGCGCGCTCCGCCTGATGGTCGGAGGCGACCAGCGCGTCTCACGTTTTCACGACGAAACGGTCAATGACGACTACGACGTGCAGCTCCGCTTGAGCGAGGGTCAGCGCAATGATCCTGCGACGATCTCGCGTCTGTACGTCCCGCGCCAGAACGGCGCGCTGGCCCGCCTTGATAATCTCGTCAAGATCGTTCCGGCCAATACGGCGTCGCGAATCGACCGACTCGATAGACAGCGACAGGTTAGCCTTTACGGCTCGGTAGCTCCCGGCTACGCTCTCGCCGACCGGCTGGACGCGCTTCGCAAGGAAGTCACAAGCATGCAACTGCCTTCGGGGTATACGATGGCAGTGACCGGCCGAGCGCGCGAACTCGAACGCACGTTCAATGAATTTATTTGGGCATTCCTGTTGTCCGTCATCTTCATGTATATGATCCTCGCCTCGCAATTCGAAAGCATAGTGCACCCGCTCACGATTTTGCTGTCCCTTCCGCTTTCGATACCTTTCGCGTTGCTTTCGCTTTGGATGACGGGAAACACGCTCAACCTCTATTCGGCTCTTGGAATACTGGTGCTGTTCGGCGTAGTAAAGAAAAATGCGATTCTGCAGATCGACCACATGAACGGCTTGCGCAGGAGCGGAATGGATAGGGCGCCCGCGATTATACAGGCGAATCGCGATCGCCTTCGTCCGATCCTGATGACCACCCTCGCGCTGGTTGCCGGGATGATGCCGCTCGCGCTGGGCACAGGTCCCGGCTCCGATGAGCGGCGCGCAATTGCGGTGGTCGTGATTGGAGGGCAGACGCTTTCGTTGTTGTTGACGCTGATAGTCACGCCGGTGGCGTATTCGATGTTCGATGATCTTGGCGCAACCGAAGCGTGGCGCGCCTTCGGCAGCCGCCTCGGTGCGCTCACGCGGTCGTTGACGAGGAAAGCGCGGCCCGCTGCTTTCCGCGATCCGGTTTCATCGGAGATCGACAGCATTGGTGCGGAAATCCAGGCTGCAGCGAAGGCGGATGATGAAATGAAGGTCGGGGTGGGTGATTAGAAGAAAGCGTCAAGACTCAATCGGATAATCAAGCTCGCGCCAACGCTTCCAACCGCCGTCCATCGAAATCACGCTCTTATAACCCATCCTCTGAAGGGCGTCCGCGGCGAGCGCCGAACGGAACCCGCCCCCGCAATATAGAACGATCTCGGCGTTGTGATCCGGTATCACGCGTTCGATGTCGCGTTCGATGATCCCCTTGCCGAGGTGGATCGCGCCCTTCGCTCGGCCCTTCTGCCACTCGTTATCCTCGCGAACGTCGACCAGATAGAAACTCTCGCCCGCCTCCTGTTTGCCGCGAACATCTTCAGGAGTATTTTGACGCACGCGGCTCTTGGCGTCGTTCACAATCTTCAGAAATCCGGGTGAGTGCTCCATCGCATTCTCCTATGTGCGGCCGTGTTAGAGTTCGCGCTCGTATCATATTATTCGCAGTGCGCGATTCGCAAATACATCGTGCTAGAATGTGTCCCGATTTCGCTGCTCGAGACGGGCGGCTTACAATGGAGATAGAGATGAATACCAAAAACAAGACCGGCATCCGCCGGGCCGCTGCATTGATTGCTCTGCTGCTTCTCATCGGAACGAACGCAACGGCGCAAGACCTCACTCCGAAGTTCGATGAATACATGAGCGCGCTTTTGAAGCAGGGCCGCTTCACAGGTTGCGTCCTTGTGGCCCGTGACGGCAAGGTGGTTTTCAGCAAAGGCTACGGCATGGCCAATGTCGAGTTAGACGTGCCAAACACGCCGCAGACGAAGTTTCGCCTCGGATCCGTAACGAAACAATTCACCGCCTCGGCAATCCTGTTGCTGCAAGAGCGCGGCAAGTTGAATGTCACCGACCCGATCTGCAAGTACGTGGAGAACTGCCCGACCGCGTGGAGCGAAGTTACCATCCACCACCTGCTCAGTCACACCGGCGGTATTCCAAACTTCACGAGCCTTCCGGATTACGTTCCAAAGATGATGATGCCGGTCGCAGCGCAGGAGATGATCGCGCGTTTCAAAGACAAACCGCTCGATTTCAAACCAGGGGAGAAGTGGAGCTACAGCAACTCGGGATACTTCCTCCTCGGTTTCATCATCGAGAAAGTCGCCGGCGAATCGTACGAGAGCTTTTTGCAAAAGAATATTTTCGAGCCGCTCAAAATGACCGCCACCGGCTACGATCACTTCGAGACGATCTTGAAGCACCGCGCGACAGGGTATTCGCTCGCGAAGGGCAAGCCGGTCAACTCGGCTTTCATCGACATGACTCAGCCGTTCTCGGCGGGCTCGCTTTATTCCACGGTCGAGGACCTGTTCCTGTGGAACGAGGCGCTCTTCGGCGGGAAAGTTCTGTCCGCGAAATCCTTCGAGGCAATGACCACACCGGTGAAGAACAACTACGGATATGGGCTCGGCATAATAACCGATCCCAAACGCAAGTCGATCAGTCACGCGGGCGGGATCAACGGCTTCGCGACAAATCTGCTGCGCCTTCCTGAGGAGAGGGTGACAGTCGTGGTTCTGCGAAATGCCGACTACGGAACTCCCGCCCCGGGACGGATCAGCCTGGATCTTGCGGCAATACTTTTGGGCGAGAAGTATGAAATACCGGCGGCTGTCTCGGAGATCAAGGTCAACCCGAAGATCTACGATGCATACGTCGGCCGTTACCAGCTCGCCCCCAACTTCATTCTCGAGATCAGCAAGGTGGGCGACCGCTTGATGGCGCAGGCTACGGGCCAACCCGCGTTCGAGTTGTTCCCCGAATCAGAAACGAAGTTCTTCCTCAAGGTGATCGACGCGAAAGTAACGTTCGTGAAAGATGACAAGGGCCAGGTAACGCATCTCATTCTTCACCAGGGCGGCGACCGCGAAGCGAAGAAGATCAACTAGCGCTTGCAACAGAAATGACGCCAACTAGTTGATCAGAAGGAAACCCGTGTGAATTCGTCAAACCTGCGTCCCCCTGATCAATGGACCACGGATGACGCTCATTGAACGGATCAGCCGCAGGTCGAAACAGGTTCCCAGTGTCTCAAGTCAGCAAACGAATCGGAGTGCTTACCGGGGGCGGCGATGCGCCGGGCCTCAACGCCGTCATTCGAGCGGTCGTCAAAACTGCGGTCAACGTCTACGGCTGGTCGGTCGTCGGCATCGTGGACGGCTACGAGGGCTTCCTCAGTGAAACGAGAACCAGAGAGCTCGGACTCGACGATGTGCGAGGGCTTCTGCCGCGAGGCGGGACCATTCTCGGAACCGTAAACCGCGGTCACTTCGCTTCACCCGAAGGCGAAGGCCGCGCAGCCAAAGATGACCCAGTGTATCAGGAGGCGCTGCGGAACTTCAAAAAACTCGGCCTCGATGCGTTGGTAGCAATAGGCGGCGAAGGCACCCTGCGAACCGCCTACGACTTCTCCTGCCTCGGGGCACCTGTAGTCGGAGTGCCAAAGACGATCGACAATGATGTAGTCGGAACCGAACTCACGTTTGGTTTCGATACGGCCCTGGACATCGCCACTGAAGCGATCGATCGGCTTCACACAACCGCAGAGAGTCACGGCCGCGTGCTGCTGGTCGAAGTTATGGGCCGCCACGTCGGATGGATCGCGCTGCAGGCGGGAGTTGCGGGCGGCGCCGACGTCATCCTGATTCCCGAAATTCCCTTCGACATCGAGAAGGTCGCGGCCAAAGTCCTCGAACGGGACCGCCAAGGGCGGCGCTTCTCAATCATCGTTGTTGCCGAGGGCGCCAGACCTTCAGGCGGCCACGAAGTCTATCAAGACCCCGGCGGGGCTGGTCACCAGGCCCGCCTTGGCGGAATCTCGTCAATAGTCGCGCACGATGTCGAACGGGTGACGGGAAAAGAGAGCCGCGTCGTGGTGCTTGGGCATCTTCAACGAGGCGGAACACCTACGGCGTTCGATAGGATGCTTGCGTCTTGTTATGGCTCAGCGGCGGTGCGCGCGATTGCCGATGGCAACCTCGGACAGATGGTAGCGTGGACCTGCAGTCAGCTGACAACCTTGCCGCTCGAGCAGTGCGTGAAAGCAGTGAAATCTGTAGCACCCGATCATCACCTGATCCGAGTCGCACGCGATCTGAGTATTTCGTTCGCGGGAGAAGAGGACTGAGTCCTTCAAGATATTGACGGCCGCTGGTCAATCGTATACTCTGCGCCACACCACAGGTTGAATCTGAAAATCTCAGAGTTAAGGAGGCGGGCATGCGTAGAGTTTTGTTTCTTGCGTTCTTTTGCATCTTAGCCCCAGTTGCTTTCGGGCAAGACGCCGTTACGGTTGACCCCAAACATTACAAGGTGATGATCGACAACGACCAGGTTCGAGTACTCAAGATACGATACGGGCCGAGAGAAAAGTCGGTGATGCACGAACATCCGGCTAGCGTCGTGGTGTACCTGACTAACTCCCGGGTCAAGTTTACGCTCCCCGATGGAAGCAAGGTGGATGGCAGCGGAAAGGCAGGTGACGCCCGGTTTGCCGACGCGGGAAAACACCTGCCACAAAACGTGGGTGCCGCCGCTATGGAAGCCGTGTTGGTCGAGTTGAAAGGCGGAGCAGTGGGCTCAGCTAAAGCGGCTTTAGATCCTGTAAAGGTCGACCCCGCTCATCACAAGGTAATGTTCGAGAATGATCGAGTGCGAGTTCTGAGAATCAAGTTCAAACCGCACGACAAGACCAAACAGCACGAACATCCGAACGGAGTGGCGATCTACCTGACCGATGTAAAAGCCAGATTCGCCCTTGCGGATGGAAAGACCAGAGAAGGCGGCGGCAGGCGGGGAGAGGCAACCTGGGCGGCAGCGGAGAAGCACATCGTCGAGAATACAACTGCCAGGCCTGCCGATATTATTCTCGTCGAGTTGAAGTGAGCCTGCAATAAACGGTTGGTGCTGTCCTAATGTTGTGTTGCTCTTTGCCTCTTCCTCGTTCACTGTATTGGTGGATGTGAGTCTTCCGACTCATTAACACCTCACTTCAGTGAGGTGCACGTCGATCAACATCGGGCAAAACTGTTTCAACAGTTTCAGCGGTCTCCAATGGCCAAAACCGTTAAAACGGTTTCGACCCCTAAGCAGCTTCCTTCTCACCCAACTGAAGTTGGGTGTTAATGAAAGACAGACTCTTACCAATTTGACCGGCTCGACATTGGACAGCTGGTTCGAATGCCCAGCAACACGATTTCAGGACACCTAGAAACGGTTTGACGTTTTAGCAAAGGGAGGCTGCACGGACCTCCCTCTGTTGTGCACTGAACGATACTGGGTTAAAACTTCGACGCCTGCGCTCGGCCATGCCCTACCCGCCGCTCTTTGTAGTGCCCATTCCGCGTCAAAACTTCAACGCCGAGAGTTTGCTCGGCGCAAGCACCGCCAGCAGGCCACGAATCCTTCCCGCGTCGTCGACTTCGAAGTGAATCGTATATCGGGTTGCAGCACCGGGACCCCTTTGCACGTCTGTGACAACCAGGGCCGGCAGGCCGTTGAGCGAGCGAAGTGAAAACCGTGGCTCCACCAGGCTCTTCGCCGCAAGCCCGAGTATCAGCCGAAGCACGTTGTCGCGCCCGCGAATAACCCGGCGCGCGGCGTTAACTTCGCCGCCGCCGTCCGTCACATTGATGACGTCTTCAGCCAACAATCTCTCGAGCCCATCGCTGTCGCGCACTTCCAAATAAAGCAAGAACTGCTCGAGCGCGCGTCGAGTCGCCTCTTGTCGCGCCGGACTGAGGTCGGCACGCAGTCTGTCGTACTCGCTCATCTTTCGACGCGCTCGCAGCAACAACACCTTTACGTTTGATTCACTCAGATCGAGCGCCTCGGCGGTCTCGCCAGTCGAGTAGTCAAAAACGTCTCTCAACAAAAGCACCGCGCGCTGAGACGGGGTAAGCGCTTCCAGTGCGAGCAGGAACGCAAATGAAATGCTCTCCTTCAGGTCATAGCGCGCTGACGGCGAGTCTTCTTCCGGCGCCGGCGGTTCGTAAGACGCCGGGCTCTGTTCGTCTGTTGGAACCGGCGAAGGCAGCCAGGGTCCCGCATATCCTTGCCGCTTTCGCCGCCGCAGCAAATCCCGGCTCAAATTGACCGCGACGCGCACAAGCCACGGACGCATCGGCTCGTCTGTTAGACGCGGCGGCTTCTCGATCGCTCGAACGAAAGTCTCCTGGACAAGGTCGTCCGCATCCGCGGCGTTCCCGGTCATGCGATAGCACAGGCCCCACAACATCCGCCGATCAGTTTCAAGAGCTTCAGCGTAAGAACTCACGGTTTCTTATTCCGGTTTCGAATCTCTGGGGTTCCGGTTCGTTCCTAGTTTCGGGTTTTGGTCTTGTCCGCCGGGATTCAGTTTGCCAGATAGGCTCACCATAAACTAGAAGCCGGAAACTAGGAGGCCGAACCCTCAAGCCGCAGCGTTAACAACCTTCCGGCTTGCGATAATCTGAGCGGCTTGTTTCGCGCTCGCGAGGCTCGCGTCGACGAGCAAACCCTCCTGGCCTACCCAGTCTCCGGCGACGAACAGGCCCGGCACGTCCGGCACCTCGGGCCCCGGCCTCCCTCGCGTCCCATCGGCCAACGCTAACGGCATCGAGTTCATCACCGTCATATCGGGTAGAAAGCGACGATAGACAACTACGTCGCGCCATCCCGGCTGAATCAAATCAAGCAAGCCCTCCAATTCGCGCTCGACCTTTACGGCGGATTCGTCGTGTCCAGGCTCCAGATACTTGGCAACTTGAATCAGCGCGCCTCCTTCGGGCGCGAGCTTCGCCGCCGCCGAATGCACCGACAGATAAAGAGGGCGATCCATTCCAAGCGCAAAGGTCGCTTTCGGCATCGGCAACCTGCTGAGCGCAACGTCAAAGCAAGCCGCTTTGACTGGAATTGCTACATCGGCCCACCGGGCGAGTGAAGTTCCTTGGGCCCTTTCAACAAGGGCGACCGCGACCGGCGGGCTCGCGGCGATCACGACGCTCGAAGCTTCGAATCTGACGCCGTTCGCCAGGCGCACTCCGCCGACGGCGCCAAACGCGTTGCGAGTGACAGCTTCGACTCGCGCCTCGGTTTCGATCACGACTCCCGACCTGACCGCCGCATCGCGCAACCCATCGACGAGTGTTTGCCAGCCGCCATCCAGGTACAGCACGCTCTTGTCCTGAGCCTTCTTCAACTGTTCGATCGCGGCTCCCGCGCTCATCAACTCCGGCGCGTTAGTGTAGGTCGCCACGCGAAACGCGGCAAGGATGAGCTCCTGAACCGCACGATGAGAAACATTCTGGTCGATCCACTCGCGCACGCTCACGTCCATCAGGCGATCGCCGTCGACCTTGCCAATGCTCGCAAGCAATCGCCCGGCTTCAAGCTTTGCCGAAAGTCCGAACAAGCTCGTCGTCAACAGCGAAAGCGTGCCGGCCGGGAAAGTGTGCTTTATCCCACCCTTCACTGCGAACGCTCCCGAAACAGAAGGCACCTTGCCGCGAGGTTCGACACCAAGCTCGCGAAGCACTTCGATCCCGCGCCCGCCTCGATAGAGCGCGTGAGGCCCGATATTGAGATAAAACCCCTCTTGCTGTTTCGTCTGCGCCCGCCCCCCGAGTGCGTGTGATTGCTCGAAAAGCCTGACGCTTTTCCCGCTTTTTGCCAGATATGTTGCGGCAGCGAGTCCCGCTAGGCCGCCTCCGACAATTGCTACGCCGCACTTATGGTCATTAAGCTGCATCTTCCTTACCTCCTGTCTGACATCAACACGTTTGAGGCGAGGAAAAGGTTACAGCAGGCGGGTCCTTCTATGACTTCCGGAATAGTCGAGCGATGAAGCTCCTCTTAGGAGCGTTCGGATTCCTCTTCGCTTCATCGCTGACGTAAGAGTCGGGATCCTTGATCAGTAGTGCCAGCACATCCGCGGAAGTCCTCTCGTTGTGAGCGACTCCCCAGCGGACGTAGTTCACCTCATCCTTCGAGAGGCGTTCCAGATTGCCCGGCGACACATTCATGTTCTCGGCAACCGCCATTCGCACCGCCGGAATCGAATCTGCCGCTAATACCCCGAGTGTCGGGGTTGGGGTGCGCAGGTTGTCGGCTACCGCTTCCCTGACGTCGGCCGAGGAATCGCCGGAGAGAAACTCCAGGACCTCGACCGATTTTGTGGCGGTCGCAATCGTTAGCCGTGAGCTTGGGCAGTGTTTGACGAGAAGGAGCAAGTCGTTGTCGGTTAGATCTCGCGCCCAATCCCTCTCGATGCGAAGGTCGTACGCTCCCTCGGCTATTTCATTCCTGTGGGTGTTTATGAACTCTACGAAATCGTCCCAATCCTCGGGAACGACCTTTTCTATGGCAGGGTCTTCCATGAGTTCGAACCAGTGCTGTTTGATCCGCTGGTCCGCCTCACACCAGCATAAACCACGGGGAGCACTGACATCCTCAAATGTTTTGTCTCCCCTGTGCTCCCCGTGGTTCCAACCTAATTACATGTTCTCGATGATAGCCGAAGCAAACTCGCTCGTCTTCAGCTTGGTGGCGCCTTCCATCTGCCGGTGAAGGTCGTAGGTCACGCGTTTCTGCTGGATGGTCTTCGTCAACGCATCGACGATCTTCTCACTCACTTCGCGCCAGCCCATGTGCTCAAACATCATCACGCCCGACAAAATGACTGATGAGGGATTCACCATGTCTTTGTCCGCGTACTTTGGCGCCGTGCCGTGCGTCGCCTCGAAAACGGCCGCCCGATCCCCGATATTGGCTCCTGGAGCCATGCCCAAGCCACCCACCTGCGCCGCCGCCGCGTCCGAGAGATAGTCGCCGTTCAGATTTGGCGTCGCCAGAATCGTATACTCGTCTGGACGAATCAATATCTGCTGGAATATCGAATCGGCGATCCTATCCTTGATCAGCAGCTTCTTCTTCCACTCGCCGTTACCGTGCGACGGCCAGATTGCGGCTAGCGTGCGTTTTACTTCATCGACCGCCGTCGCGCGCTGCTTCTCGGACATCTGTTCGAAGCCGGGCTCGATCATCCGCGCGTTTTCTTCCTCGGTGAGCGACGAATTCTTCTCACGGTTGTCGAGGATCCAGGTCTCTCGTTCAGTGACAATCTCTTTCCTGAACTCATCCTTCGCCAACTCGTAGCCCCAATCGCGAAACGCGCCTTCGGTGAACTTCATGATGTTGCCCTTGTGCACCAGCGTCACCGAAGGCTTGTTGAAGTCGAGCGCGTAGCGGATCGCGCGCCGCACGAGACGCTTGGTTCCGATGGGCGACATCGGTTTGATGCCGATGCCGCTGTCGGTTCGGACTTTGTAGCCGTACTTGTCGTTGAGCAGCGAGATGATCTCACGCGCGCGGTCGCTCTCGGAGACGAACTCGATTCCAGCGTAGACGTCCTCCGTGTTCTCGCGAAAGATGACCACATCGACTTTCTCGGGATGTCGAACGGGCGAGGGCACGCCATCGAAGTAGCGGACGGGCCGCACGCACGCGTAAAGATCGAGCAACTGACGAAGGGTGACGTTGAGGCTTCGGATGCCGCCGCCCACCGGCGTGGTGAGCGGACCCTTGATAGCCACTACGAACTCGGCGATGGCTTTGACCGAATCATCGGGCAACCATTCACCGAACTTGTTGAATGCCTTCTCGCCCGCGTATATCTCGTACCACACCACCCGGCGCGCGCCGCCATACGCCTTTTCAACCGCAGCGTCGAATACGCGTCGCGAGGCGGTCCAGATGTCGCGGCCGGTGCCATCACCTTCGATGAACGGGATGATTGGACGGTCGGGCACAATGACCTTGAGTCCGTCGACCGTAATCTTTTGACCATCGGAAGGAACTTCTATACCATTAAACCTCGCCATTAGCTCCGGACCTCCTCGAAGAGCGCGGTGCGAACGCGGTCGGACTGTAGCAACGGCGGAAGAGCGGTGTCAAGATTCCGAGCGCACACAGAAGTTACGGAGGATTCGGAGCTCAACCTCGGGAGCGCAGGCGTTTCTCCTGCTTGCTACGAATTGAGTTTTTGCGAAGTCAGGCGGGCGCGACGCCCGCGCTCCTTGCGGTTTCTGCAAAGAACGGTGGAGTGAACTCCACACCAGGTCTGGAATGGCAGAGAGCAAGATGGAACCGGAGCGAGACGAAGACTCGATAGACGCGATTCATCGTCGGCTTCAGGAGTCCGATGCCGCTAATCTTACCGCCGAGCCCGGCACCCCCAATGCCTGGGACCGTGTGAAACTCGCGCGCCACCCAAATCGCCCATACACGCTCGACTACATCGGGTTGATGTTCACGGACTTCTTCGAAGTTCACGGCGACCGGCGTTTCGGCGACGATCCGGCGATTGTCGCCGGCTTCGGGCGATTTCACGAAGAACCTTGCGTCGTCATCGGCCATCAAAAAGGCAGGACTACAAAACAGCGCCAGCAGCGCAACTTTGGCATGCCCAAGCCCGAAGGGTATCGAAAGGCGCTTCGAGTGATGAAGTTCGCTGAAAAATTCGATCGTCCGGTATTCACATTCATCGATACGCCGGGCGCTTATCCAGGTATCGATGCCGAAGAGCGCGGACAGGCCGAGGCGATCGCCTATAACCTGCGCGAGATGGCAAAGCTTCGCGTTCCGGTCATCGTTACGGTCACCGGCGAAGGCGGATCGGGCGGCGCGCTCGCTATCGGACTGGGTGACCGCGTGATGATGCTCGAAAACTCAATATATTCCGTCATATCCCCCGAAGGATGCGCTTCGATACTCTGGCGCGATCAGGCCTATGCGGAGCAGGCGGCGCACGCGTTGAGATTGACCGCGCCCGATCTGCTCGAGTTCGGGCTGATAGACCAGATCGTTTCCGAACCCGAGGGAGGCGCGCACATGAACCACGAGGAGACTGGCAACATGCTCGATGCCTGTCTCTCGGACGCGCTGCGCTCGGTGACCAGCCTTGGCTGCGAGGAGAGAATTGCGCGCCGGTACGACAAGTTCCGCGCGATGGGAAGGTTCGAAGACCATCTCGGGCAACCTCGCGCGTAGACTGAGTATTGACTACTTGGTGAACACAATGATCAGAAGAGTAAGTATCGCACTTATGATGATCCTGGCTTGCTCGGCCCTGACTGCGGCCCAGGGCGAGGTTTCGCTTCGACCGATATTCAAGTCCGGCGACGAGAATCGCTACACGATAAGCGCGATAGTCGATACGAATGTCACACCGAGCGGATCGCCCGGATTACGCGGCAGCTCGCGACGAGAGTTAAACGCGACCGTTCTGATACGCACCGTAAGCGTGAGCGAGACCGGAGAGGCCGACCTGGAAGCCCTCGTAGAAGCCCTCAGCTTTAACTCGACTTCCAACATTGGCGGTTCTCAGCCGCCGATCAACAACCATGCTTCCGGCAAGACGATCCGGCTCAAGCTGTCGCCTACCGGTCTGTTGTCGAAGTGTACGGTTCCTCAATCTCAGGCTTATCAAATACTGCTCGATTTCATCCTGAGCCTCGCGCGCTGGTATCCGACCGGAGAGATCGCCGTCGGGGAATCGTGGCAGTCGGACGGCCACGGGCCACTATACTCAGCCGAACTAAGTCCGATCTCGAAAAGATCTACGACTTTGTACAAGCTCGCTTCAGTGGAAAAGGGGACTGCATCGATCGAGGGCGCGGTGACGCTTAGCAGTAACGGTACCTCGGCAGTGAACCCGGGCGCGTCGGCCGCCGACGTTGGCATGATTGGAAGCGGCAGGGGAACCGTTCACTTCGAGGTCGACCTGGCAACGGGCCGCGTACTGAACGCCATAACCGAGAGCCAGATCGAAGGCAATATAGCGAACACTCAGCCGAGCGACGGGGTAAAGCCGGAGCATCGCACGGGTTCGCTCGTCGAAATCGCTAAGTTCTCGATCAAGCTGGTCAAGTGAGTGGGTCTCCTGATTCATTCTCACGCGGTCCG
>DATIFP010000018.1:0-10341 GCA_035455165.1 Blastocatellia bacterium | reverse complement strand
ACGCGAACGTCTGCGGAATTGACGCTTTTGTATCGCGGCATGATCATTGCCATTGCCGGAGCGTTTGAGCAGTTCGTTCGAAGGGTCGCTGAAGAGGCGGTCGTACTTATCAACCGGTCCGTCCAGCATTACGACGCTCTCTGGGCAAGACGACGACGTTCACCTACGATGCGAAAGACAAGGTGGCGACGGTAGATCAACTGGGGCGGCAGACGAGCTACGAGTACGACGCGATGGGGAGGATGACTCGGAGCGTCTATCCGGACGCGACCTCGGAGAGCACGACTTATGACGCGGAAGGCCGGCGCTTGACCTCAACGGATCGGGCCGGCCAGGTGACGACGTTTGAGTACGACGCGCTGGGCCGAGTCATCTCAAAGACCGATCAGGCCGGCAAAGTCACTCAGTACGGATATGACGCACTTGGTCGGCTGATCAGGGTGACGGATGCGTCGAATCAGATCACGCAATACGGTTACGACGAGCTGGGGAATCAGACTTCGCAGACCGACGCGCTCGGGCGAACCACCAAGTTTGAATACGACAGGCTGGGCCGCCGGACAAAGCGAACGCTTCCGCTGGGTCAAGTCGAGACTTACACGTACAACGCGGCCGGGAACCTGCTGACCCGGAGAGACTTCAACGCGAAAACAACGACATACGCTTACGACGCGATGAATCGGCTGTTGTCGAAGACTCCTGATGTTTCATTCGCCGCGCCTGCAATCACCTTCACCTATTCAGCGACTGGCCGCCGTCTGACGATGAACGATGCGCACGGAGTGACGGGCCGTGTATCCTGGAATGCGCTTAAGACGCCTTGAATGGAGTCCCTCTCCCGGTTTCGCAAAGACGCTTCAGGCTCGCCAGGTAGTAACCCCAGTTGAAGTTGTACGTACCGTAGACCTCATCGCTCAACTCCTGCGCGTAGACTTGCTTGAACATTAGATCTGTCTCTCCACCTGAATCGCGCAGCTCAAACGAAAAGGTATTATCCTGCCAGTTGTTGTGGCCGGCTACACACTTCCACTCCACGCGCTGATTCGGGTCGAGCCTGGTCACTTCCATCTTTGGGTTGAAATCGGCTGTGAAGCGGAAGTCAACTATGCCGCCAACTCCAGGCTGGAACCGCACGGACGTGCTCCACCAACCGGCGAGGCCTTCTGCGGTGGTGACCGCCTGAAACACCTTCTGGGGAGTTGCATGAACGCGGACAAAGTGAATTATCACCTTCATAATCAGGACTCCTTGGCAGCAAGGGAGAATGAGTCGCGGACTGCCTATGCTTTCGCATCAGAAGACGAAGGGCAACATGCGTTTCGTTACTTTCCTATAAGCGAGGTACTCTGGATACGATTGCGCGAGCAGCCGCTCCTCGCACAGCATTCGAACAAGACCGCCCGCGACCAGCAACACCCCGAGCGTCGCGCTCAATATTGACCAGTGCGTGACAACTCCGGCCCAACCGAAGAGGCATGCTGCCGCATAGATCGGATGTCTGATATACCGGTACGGCCCCGTCGTTACCAGCCCGCCTGCGGTCGGAACCGCCGAGGCATGGAAGCTCCGCTTTCCAAACGTCAGACGCGCCCAGACCATCAGCGCAATTGCGATTCCCTGAAGAGTGATAGCAATCAGATTAAGCGATATGAGCGCGCCGATCGCGTACAAGCCAACGAGAGCGGCCATCATCACGAGGAGGCCAACAAGGGAAGCGAATTTGAACATGCCCTACTCCTCGAACACGGATCAGCGCGCAGAGCCCGTTCTTTCAGCCCGCTTGTTTCCCAAACAAGCGCTTGAAAAGGCGCACGACCATCGCCCACAGGGCGCGTAACGCCAGCGGGATTGCGCTCACAGCTTTGACTTCCACGGGAGGTTCTTCGGAAGCTTGAACTCCTTCGACGGTCTCGGGTTTATCGGCGATTTCGAGGTGCTGTTTAGCACACGCGGCGAATTGGCGGAACAGTTGCCTGGAGACCTCCTCGATCATTCCACGTCCGAACTGAACGATCTTTCCGACGAGGTCCACTTCTGCTTCGACGATCACGTGCGAGCCACCGGTTGGAAGGTCTGTGATCTTGCTCAGCATCGTGAGCTTTGCCGAGCCTCCGCCGCCGGCTTCGCGGCCCTCGCCGACAAGGCGAACCAAACGAGCCTGTTTGTCGAGCTCCGTGAACTTCACAACGCCCTTGTATGACATCGCGACCGGCCCGACCTTTACTTTCACCGCCCCAAGATATGACCCGTCGGCGCGGGATTCCAACAGCTCGGCGCCTGGCAAACATACCGCCACGCTCGCCGGGTCGATCAAATACTCCCACACTCGCTGGACAGGCGCCTGAACGTCGAAGGCCTCTTCGATCTTGAACGCCATAGGAGAACCTCCCGCGAAATCGACCATGAGACTACAACAATATGCCTCGATCGCATAGATCTCAGCAGTCAACTGATCGAGCAAGTGCGAAGGGGGATATCCTGAGTTCAAACCTCTGCGCGGTCTCAGCCTGCGTCTTTGGGGCAGGTGATTCTGGGCGTCGGTTTCAGCGCAAAGCTGCCGATGACACACGAGTTTCCATAGACAACGTTTGAATTGGGACGTTGAGGACGGGCAGTTGACGCCTCGCGTTCTCAGTGAGTATGCTACGGCAGGTTGCGAGGGGAAGCAGACCGCTTTGCGACAGGTTCCAAGAATTGCCCAAACAATTACCACGATCTGAATTGTCCGGGCTCGCCAGGGCTTAGGAAGAAGGCAGATGCCCGGGATGTCCTCTGAGGCATCTTCGCAGTCTTGAGTCTGCATGTCTTGTTCGAATGAGTACGGGCGATGTCGGACGACACTCGCGATTCGGTTGCAACCGGACGCAAGAACATTCCAACGGAGGTGAGGGCTTATGATACCTCGCAGCTTTGAATATTCCGCCCCCGGCACGCTGAACGAAGCGGTCTCACTTCTTCAGAAGCTGGGTCCCGACGCCAAGATTCTCTCCGGCGGACAGAGCCTGATACCGATGATGAAGCTGAGGCTCGCGTCACCTCCGCACATCATAGACATCAATCGCATCCCGGACCTCGATTACATAACCGAAAGCGCCGGCGTTTTGCGGATCGGGGCGCTGGTGAGGGAGAGCGATCTCGAGCATTCGGAGTTAGTGCGATCGCGCTTCCCGATACTTATCGACACCACGTCTGTGATAGCCGACCCACTGGTGCGAAACCAGGCGACGGTGTGTGGTAATCTCGCGCACGGGGATCCGGCCAACGACCATCCTGCAACGATGCTCGCGCTGGGAGCGTCGGTGGTCGCGCTGGGCCCGCGCGGCGAGCGCGTGATACCCGTTGAGGGCTTCTTCCCCGGCCTGTTTGCAACCGCCCTTGAACCGGACGAAATACTCAAGGAGATCAGGATTCCCATTCCACCACCCTCGAGCGGGGGCGCATATCTGAAACTCGAGCGAAAGGTCGGCGACTATGCAACCGCCGGCGTTGCGGTGCAGGTCGCACTCGAGCGCTCGGGGGCCTGCTCCGTCGCCGGCATTGGGCTTACGAATGTGGGATTCACTCCGCTTAAGGCGGCGAAGACCGAAGCGTTCCTGAAGGGGAAGGCGCTCGACGAGCCGACGATCAAACAGGCGTCGGAGCTGGCGGCGGGCGAATCTCAACCTGTAGACGACATCCGCGGCTCGGCCGACTATAAGCGCGATCTGGTTCGAGTCCTCACTGAGCGAGCGCTCAACCTGGCAATAACCCGGGCGAAGGGAGGGGCGTAGTCGATGGCCACTATCAATGTGAAAGTCAATGGAATCGATCATACGGCCGATGTAGAGCCGAGGCTGCTCCTCGTACATTTCATCCGAGAAGTCCTCCGCCTCACCGGCACTCACGTTGGCTGCGATACGAGCCACTGCGGCGCGTGTACTGTTGTTCTGGACGGCCGCGCGGTGAAGTCGTGCACGGTGTTCGCAATCCAGGCCGACCGCCGCGAGGTGATGACCGTCGAGGGGCTCGAGCGTGACGGCAAACTTCATCCCCTTCAAGAAGGGTTCTTTCAAGAGCACGGTTTGCAGTGCGGTTACTGCACTCCCGGGATGCTGATGACCGGTTACGAGTTTCTAAAGGGCAATGCCAATCCCTCCGAGGATGAGATTCGTCACGCGATTTCCGGAAATCTTTGCCGATGCACCGGGTACGTCAACATCGTGAAAGCGTATCAATACGCCGCGCAGAAGATGCGCGAAGGAGGTGCATAATGGAGCCAAAGACTTCACCGGAAATCGGCGGGATGGGACACTCGGTCAAGCGTAAGGAAGACCCGCGCTTCATTCGAGGCCAGGGGAACTACGTCGATGATGTTGTCCTGCCCGATATGCTCTACCTCGACATTGTGCGCAGTCCATACGCGCACGCTGCGATCAAGAACATCGACACTTCAAAAGCGCTGGCGATCCCCGGCGTGGTGGCGGTCATCACCGGCAAGGACCTCGCTCAGTACAACCTTCACTGGATGCCCACATTGATGTCCGACACCCAGATGGTTCTGCCCGTGGAAAAGGTGATGTATCAGGCGCAGGAAGTTGCGGCTGTGCTCGCGACATCCCGATATGTAGCGGCTGACGGAGCTGATGCCGTCGAAGTCGACTACGATCCTCTGCCGGTCGTCGTCGATCCAAAGAAGGCGTTGCTGCCGGATGCGCCGGTTCTTCGAACAGACAAGGAGGGCAAGAAAGACAATCACATCTGGCATTGGGAGTGGGGCGATAAGACCGCCACGGACAAAACATTTCAAGAAGCCGAAGTCAGCGTCAAGCAGGATATCTACATACCGAGGATTCATGTCTCCTCGATTGAGACCTGCGGTTGCGTCGCGCATTTCAACAAAGTTAGCGGCAAACTGACCGTCTGGATGACGACGCAAGCGCCGCACGCCATCCGCACCGTGTTTGCCCTGGTCGCCGGACACGTCGGGCTTGCCGAGCACAAGATTCAAATCATTTCGCCGGACATCGGCGGAGGGTTCGGGGGCAAAGTCCCGGTGTACCCCGGCTACGTGATTGCGGTGGCAGCGTCGGTTCTCACCGGCAAGCCGGTCAAATGGATCGAAGACAGGATGGAGAATCTTCAGGCCGATTCATTCGCGCGTGATTATCACATAACCGCCGAGCTGGCGGGCAAGAAAGACGGGACGGTGACCGGACTGCGAATCAAGACCCTTGCAGATCACGGCTACACCGACGCCGCGGCAAATCCCTCGAAATTTCCGGCGGGGCTGTTTCACATCTGCACCGGATCCTACGACCTGAAAGCCGCGCACGTCGAAGTTGATGGGGTGTACACTAACAAGCCCCCGGGCGGCATCGCTTACCGTTGCTCGTTCCGAGTTACCGAAGCTGTGCACACCATCGAGCGCATGGCGGACGTGATGGCTCACGAGATCGGCATGGATCCCGCCGAGTTCCGCTTGAAGAACTTCATCAAACCGGAACAGTTCCCTTACAAGTCCGCGCTGGGGTGGGAGTACGACAGCGGGAACTACGCCGGCGCGTTAAAACTCGCGATGGAGAAAGTCGGATATGACGACCTCCGAAAGGAACAAGCCGAGAAACGCGCGCGCGGTGAGTTGATGGGGATCGGCATTTCGAGCTTCACCGAGATCGTCGGAGCAGGTCCGTCCAAACACTTCGACATCCTCGGGTTGAAGATGTTCGATAGCGCCGAGATTCGCATCCATCCCACCGGCAAGGTGATCGCCCGGTTCGGCACCAAATCGCAGGGGCAGGGTCACGAAACAACTTATGCGCAGATCATCGCCGAGGAGCTTGGCATTCCAGTCGCCGACATAGCGGTCGAGGAAGGCGACACCGACACCGCGCCCTACGGTCTCGGCACTTACGCGAGCCGCAGCACGCCGGTCGGCGGCGCGGCTTGCGCAATGGCAGCCCGCAAGATCAGAGACAAAGCGAGAAAGATCGCGGCCTACTTGCTCGAGGCTCATGAGGATGACCTCGAGTGGGAGCCTGGGAAGTTCTCTGTCAAAGGCTCGCCCGAGCGCGCAAAGACGATTCAGGAGATTTCGCTCGCGGCTTACACGAACCATCCGCAAGGAATGGAGGCGGGACTCGAGGCCATCGATTACTACGATCCCCCGAATCTGACGTATCCGTTTGGGAGCTACATCTGCGTCGTGGACATCGATAAGGGGACCGGCGAGGTGAAAGTGCGCCGGTTCGTCGCCGTAGACGACTGCGGCAACATCATCAACCCGATGATCGTCGAAGGGCAGATTCACGGCGGTTTGACGATGGGCCTGGCGCCTGCGATGTACGAAGAGATTCAGTACGACGAGAGCGGCAACAATCTGAACGGCAGCTTCATGAATTATCTGGTGCCGACTGCCGTGGAGACGCCCAAGTGGGAAACGGGTAAGACCTGCACTCCATCTCCGCATCATCCGCTGGGCGCGAAGGGCGTAGGCGAATCCGCGACCGTCGGGGCTCCCGCCGCTATCGTGAATGCCGTGGTCGATGCGTTGTGGCATCTGGGCGTTCGTCACATCGACATTCCGATTACTCCGGCAAAAGTGTGGAAGCTTTTGAGAGAACATGGAATCAAGGAGTAAGATAGCTGAGAGACGCGAAGATCTGCGGTAACCCACATGTGGAAAGACATCCTGGATCAAGCCAACCGGTTGCGCGCCGAAGAGCAGCCCTTCGTCATCGCCACCGTCGTAGCCTACAAAAGCCCTCAATCCGCGAGGCCCGGGTCGAAGGCCATCATCCTTCGTGACGGTTCCATCGACGGCTGGATCGGCGGCGGGTGCGTTCAACCTATCGTCATTCGCGAAGCCCGGAACGCGCTTGAAACGGGCAAACCAAAGCTCGTAACCATAAGCCCGGATTCGGCGCACGATGATTGGAAAGGGGTCCAGTCTTATCAGATGACATGCCAGGGTGGCGGCTCGCTCGAGATTTATTTGGAACCCGTGCTTCCCAAACCGGAACTGCTGATCGTTGGCAATTCTCCCGTCGCGCAGATCCTCTCCGGGCTCGGCAAGCTGCTCGACTTCAAGGTGTGCGTGGCTGATCCGCAAGCCAGCCGGGAACGGTTTTCGGATGCTGACCTCGTGCTAAACGATCTCCACGCAGTACGAAATCGCATTGGGCCCGACAGCTACGTCGTTGTGGCCACCATGGGAACCGGCGATGAAGAAGGTCTGGAAGCCGTCGTCGGCACAACCGCGAGATATTTGGGTCTCGTCGCGAGCAAAGAGAAGGCGAACGGACTGTTCCGGTATCTGCGAGAGAAAGGAGTACCCGCCGAACACCTCGACGGAGTGGCATGTCCTGCAGGGCTCGAGCTCGGAGGCGAAACATTGCCCGAGATTGCTCTCAGCGTAATGGCGGGGATCACCCGGTTGCGTCGCTCTCTACCCGAGCAAGCGAGCGCCCAGGCCAAAGCTCTGCACAAGGTTCTGCCGGTGATGAATAGCACGGCTTCCGCTGAGTCGCGGGAATCATCCGCCGCTTCGCTCGATCCGGTTTGCGGGATGGTTGTCGATACGGCGAACGCCAGATACACATCGGCCGTCGAGGACGCGACGTTTTACTTCTGTTGCCTTCGCTGTAAGGAGACCTTCGACCGCTCTCCCGAAAAATATCGGACACAAAGCGCTGGTGGGGTATGAGGAAATTCATCTCCGGCTTGGTTCTCGGCGCTGGAGCGTCGACCCGCCTCGGCCGTCCCAAACAGCTTCTGCCCTATCGAGGGACGACCTTGCTCGAATGGGTTGTCGGTCAGGCTCGACGAGCCCCGGCGCTCGATGAAGTTGTCGTCGTTCTTGGCCGAGCGGCTGACGAAATTCGCAAGCAGGTCGACTTCCGGGGCGCAAAGGTCGTCGACAACCCGGTGTTCGGCGAGGGATGCGCCTCTTCCTATCGAGCCGGTATAGGTGCAATCGACGCGAGGTCGGACGCGATAATGATCCTTCTAGGCGATCAGCCTGGAGTCAATCCCGAGATAATAGAGCGAGTAGGTGAAGTCTTCCGGCAGCGTGCTGATCAGATTGTGCTGGCTTCCTATCACGGCCGAAAAGGTCACCCGATGCTTTTTGCGAAGCCGTTGTTCGAGAAGCTGATTGAGCTGCACGGCGACAAGGCAGCGTGGAAGCTGGTTGATGCGAATCCCGGGCTGGTCGGCGCGGCGGAGGTCGATCTCCCTTTTCCTGAAGACATCAACACCCGGGAGGACTTCGAGCGCTTAGCCGAGGCGAGGTAGCTTTGAGAGAAGAAGTCGGGAAGATCAAGCACTTGCTCGAGCGACAAGCGTACGTTACCGACGCTGCAGTTGCTACGTCGTTGTATCTTGCGATGGCGCTCGGCAAGCCTTTGTTGATTGAAGGCCCCGCAGGCGTCGGCAAAACCGAGATCGCGAAGGTGCTGGCCGATGCGCTGGACACGCAGTTAATACGGCTTCAGTGTTACGAAGGTCTGGATGCCACCACCGCGCTCTATGAATGGAACTATCCCAGACAACTCCTTCATATCAAGCTGCAGGAGTCCACGCCGGGCACTGCCGCTGAAAAAGAGGCGTCAATCTTCAGCGAACCTTTCCTTCTTAAGCGTCCGCTGCTCCAGGCCATAACCGACCCGGCTCGCTCTCCCGTATTGTTAATTGACGAAGTAGATCGCAGCGATGAGGAATTCGAAGCATTCCTGTTGGAGGTGCTCTCGGAGTTTCAGGTTACGATTCCGGAGATCGGGTCGATTGCGGCGACGCATCGGCCGCACGTCGTGCTTACATCGAACCGCTCGCGCGAGCTTTCCGATGCTTTGAGACGAAGATGCCTGTATCTTTGGATCGATTTTCCGTCGTTTGAGAAGGAGTTGCAGATCGTACGCACCAAGGTGCCTGCTATCAGCGAGGCGCTCTCTTCCGAACTGACGCGCGTGATTCAGGCCGCGAGAACGCTCAATCTGTCTAAGGTGCCCGGCGTCGCGGAGACGCTGGACTGGGCAGCCTCTCTCGTCGCATTGGACACAACCCACCTCGATAGCGAGGTAGTCCGGGAGACGATGGGCTGTTTTCTCAAGGACGAGGCAGATCTGCGCAAGTTTGAAACCGAGGCCGGCCATCGCCTCGATGAAATGTTGAGTCCCGGGTCATGAATGGATCAGCAGCCGAATCCGTCCTCACCGACACTGTCCTATTCTGCCGCGCGTTGAGGGAGCAGGGCATCCCGGTAACGCCCGCCGAAGCGGTTGCCGCGGCCAGAACGTTGCGTTTGATCGATCTGGAGGACCGCCAGGAAACCTTCTTGAGCTTGAGAAGCGTCCTTACAACGCGAGTCGAGGAGTTCGAGGTTTTTTCGGAGCTCTTTAACCAGTTCTGGAGTGGCCTCGGTCACGGTGCGCAGCCGCGAAAGAATGCTGAGCGCGAATCTCGTTCGAAGACGCACCGTCGGGCCCGGCCTTCCTCCCCAGAGCATGCGCGAAAGGGGCTGTCTTTCTTCCTCGAGAACTGGGGGACCTCGTCAGGCGATTCAGAGCATATCAACATGCCGGCCGCGAGCAACATCGCCGCCGACGCAGCGAAGGACTTCAGCCTGTTTGGCGCGGACGAGCTTCAAGAGATCGCGCGTCTGGCGAGGAGAATCGTTAAGAAGCTTGCTTCGAAGCCGAGCCGCCGCTGGAAGCCGGTGCGGCGCGGATCAAGAGTGAATCTGCGCCGTTCGATTCGCGCGTCTCTGAGGACCGGCGGGGAGTTGGTGGAGCTCTCGTTCAAGCAACGCAAACAAAAGAAGACCAGACTGGTCGTGATATGCGATGTCTCCGGCTCGATGGATATGTACAGCCGGCTGCTCCTTCAATTCGTGTACGCGCTGCAAAACAGCCTTGCGCGTGTCGAAACGTTTGTGTTCAGCACGTCGCTGGAACGGATAACCGGACACTTGAAAAGCAAAGCGTATGAACAGGCGCTCGAGTTGCTGAGCAACACTCGTGGGTGGTCCGGCGGTACCCTCATCGGTCCGAGCCTCGCCGAGTTCAATTCCGGCTGGCCGAAACTGGTCGACAAGCGGACCATAGTGATAATCCTGAGCGACGGGTGGGACACAGGGGAACCCGAAGAACTCGCGGCATCGCTTGCGAGTTTGAAGAGACGCGCAGGAAAACTGATATGGCTCAACCCGTTGCTGGCCAGTCCTGAGTACCGGCCGCTGACTCGCGGGATGCAGGCTGCGCTTCCGCATGTCGATCTGTTTGCGCCGCTTCATAATCTGCAGAGCTTGCGAGCGCTGGAGCGACACTTGGCTTTGTGAATCGCTTATGGAAGAAGTATTCGATCAAA
>DATIFP010000017.1:0-2141 GCA_035455165.1 Blastocatellia bacterium | reverse complement strand
ATATTCGCAAGCAGATCGGCGATGACGCCTCAAGTCCGCGATACATCAAGACCGTCCCCAAGCATGGATACGTCTTCATCGGCAACGTAGTCGAGTCGCATGAAGAGGCGGCCTCTGGTTCGGATGCGTCCAGTCGGGCGCGCAGCACCAGTGCCGCTTCGAGTCGACCGAGTTCTGCCACGCGGCCCTATAAGTTCCTCGATTACTATACCGAGCAAGACGCTGCTCTGTTCTTCGGACGAGAACAGGAAGTCGATGCGATCTGCTCGCAGATTCGGGCGCGTCGATCCTTTATCCTTCACGGCCGGTCGGGAGTTGGTAAGAGTTCGATATTGCGCGCGGGACTGATGCCCCGCCTGAAGGCGGAGGGCCATCTGGTCTTTGTGATTCGTAGTTTTACTGACCCGATTTATCAGATGGTGAGCGCACTTTCCCGGATCTACTCAGTCGAGCCAGTTCGCGAACCTGGCGCTGATCAGATCATTCAGTTGATCCAATTGATTGGAAAAGTTGACGAAGACAAGTACGTTGTTTTCTTCCTTGATCAGTTTGAGGAATTCTTCTCGTTACTTTCCGAGGATGCGCGTTCACATTTTGTAGCTACTGTGACGAAACTTTCAGCAGCCGATTTGCCTGTGCGGCTCGTCTTTGCGCTGCGTGAAGACCTCCTGGCTGAGATGAGCCAGCTAAAGGCCGCGATACCCGAGATTTTTCATCACGAATATCGGCTTAAGCGTTTGACCCGCGAGCAGGCAGAGCTTGCGATTACCGGGCCGGCGCGCGCCGTAGGTTGCCGCTATGAGCCTCAACTCGTAACTCGTCTATTGCTAGACATCGGCGATGCCGCCGGCGTGGACCCGCCTCAACTGCAGATCGTCTGTGACAATCTTTACGACTGGAGGGACGAGCGTGGTCTTATAAGGCTCGATGCGTACGAGCGGCTGGGCGGAGGCCCTCAGATACTGGCCGGTTACCTTGAACGCGTGTTGCATCGCTTTAACGCGGCCGACCTGCTAACCACAAAGCGAATTCTCACCGCGCTGATTACCGAAGATGGACAGCGGCGGGTCCTCAAAGCGGTGGAGCTGGAGGCGCGCATTGGGAGCCGGTCCGGCGACGACCTTGCGACCGAACTATTGATCGAAGAATTGGTAGCCGCTCGCGTGTTGCGCCGGCGCCGTCAGGACGGCGCGGCGTGGGTCGAGCTCGCTCACGATTTCCTCACTCCCGAAGTTTCGCGTTGGCTCACGGCCGACGAAGTCGCCCTTAAGCGCGCTCGCGGCGTCATCGAGCGCGCGATGGAGAATTACCAGGCACACGGACTGTTAATCGATGCTGAGGCCGTCGATCTGGTGATGCCTTTCGGTGAGCAACTTGGGCTGACCGGCCACGAAGCGGACTTATTGATAACAAGTGCATTGAATCGGGGCCGGCCAACGCCCGAATGGCTGGTCAGCGAGTCAAACCGCGCCTCGACGTTGATTGCGGAAGCGGCGGATAACACCGATTCAGAGGTTCGACTGCGAGCGATAGAGGCAGCAGTTTTTTTGCGCACACCCGAGATGAAAGCGCTGCTGCGCAAGCTCGCGCTGTGGGACCGGGACTTGATGGTGAGGAAGTTCGCCAGCATCGCACTGGGGGATTGGATTGGAACCGCGGTTGAAGACTCGCTATCAGATGGCCACGAAGGCGCTCACGCAGGGCTTATTCGCCAGGCAATAAGTCTTGCGATGGTGCGAGACCACAACAAGCGGCTTGTGCGGCTTTCACACCTTTCGATCCCCGTGAGCTTGCTGGTGATCGCTGGGTTAATGTGGGTGCGGCTTCGCAGGAACGGCGCCGAGATCGTGCGAAGCGGGATTGGCGGGATGCTGGGTGGAGCTGCTTCGGGCGTTGCGGGAGGTGTGATATTGGGCACAGGTCTGGAAATCGTGCGTGGAGCACGCCCGCTCGAAGCCGCAGAACTTGTACTCGTGTTAGTCATGCTTGGGTTCTTCATCGGGGCTATTGGCGGGCTTGGCGTCAGCTTCGGGATGATTTGCCTCTCTCACGTTGCTTATCGTCATAGCAAGTGGTGGTCAGTAGTCGGTGGGGCGGCGGGAGGCGCGGTTGTTGGAGGGAGCACCAAGCTGCTGGGCGTT
>DATIFP010000016.1:0-10440 GCA_035455165.1 Blastocatellia bacterium | reverse complement strand
TTGCGGCTTTGCGAGTCTTTGCGATCTTTGCGCGAAACGTCTCGCGCAAAGGCGCCGAGATCCGCAAAGAACGCCAAGCGGCCACCTACTTGTCGAAGCCGTGAATCTTCAACTGGATAAGCTGATCGATCGAGGCGTCGTTGAAACCGCGCGATTTCATCTTCTGAATGAACGCCGCGCTGACGCCGTGGATTCGCATGGCCACCAGTTGATCCGGGGACACTCGATCGTAACCGAGGGCTTTGACTTCCTTCACGAATTCGGTGCTCACGCCGTGTATTCGCATCGCGACGAGTTGATCGAGGGAGATATGATCATAACCGAGTTCCTTCAACTCTCTTATGAACTCGTTCTTCACACCGTGAATGCGCATCGCTAAGAGCTGATCGATCGGCGGTCGCTCGTAACCGGAGTCCACCAGCCCTTTGATGAACTCGGTGCTAACGCCGTGTATGCGCATCGCTACAAGCTGGTCAATCGGCGGATGCTCGTAACCGAGCGACTTCATTTCGTTTATGAATTCGGGCCTGACGCCGTGTATGCGCATAGCGACGAGATTGTCCACGGGAACCTCGTCATAGCCTTCGGCTTTCATCGCTCTGATAAACTCGGGCCCCGCGCCGTGAATGCGCATGGCGAACAGATTGTCGGTGGAAAGGTGATCGTAGCCGAGCGATGAGAGCTCGCGTATGAACCTGATGCCGATATCGTGAAGAGCCATCGAGAACTGGGTCTCGTCGTCGATCCGATCGTACCCGAGACTCTTCATTTCGGAGGTGAAGCTGGAATCGGGCACGAAGGTGAACGTGCCTGAGCCCTTGCCGTCCTTGAACCACCCCTCGCAGTTGAGCGTGCCGGCCTCTCGCACGATCTGAAAGCTCACGGCCGAGCCGCTGCTCGAGGCCTGGGCTTCGGACAAGCCTCTCAACGTGTCTCTGCGAAAGTCGCTGGACGAAGAGTGATTGCCGTGCTGGCTGACACGATTGATCGACACATAGGCGTACTCGGTTCCCGGCTTCATCTCGATGATCCACTGCCCGGTGATCGGGCCTTGGGCGGATCGCGGTGCCGAGCGTTGTCCCGAACTTTGGGCCGAGCTCTGCCCTGTTATGCTCGAAAGCGACGCGTAGCAGAGCAAGGCTGTCAGGACTGCCAGGGCGGCTCGCATCCCATACTTAAAGAGAACGGTTCTGTTGTTCATTTCAATCTCCTGGGAACACTGACTCTGACGCAAATCACAATGACCTGCGCTTTTTCGAAGGAATCCTCTCCGCCTCAGTTGGTTTTCTTTTGCGACGGCACGAGGTTCAACCGCCGCAACTCTACTAGCTGATGCAGGGTCACATCTGTAAATCCGCGGCTCCTGACCATCTGGATGAACTCCGGCGTGACCCCGGATATTCGCAGTTCGGTAAGCTCCCCGACGGTTGCCTTTGGATAACCGGCATCTTGAACCGACTTGATAAACGCCGGAGTGACGCCGTGAATCGTGAAAGCGGTCAGGTCATTCGCCGACAGGTTTGAGAATTCGACGATCTCGAGTCCCTTGATCACCTCCGGAGTGACGCCGTGGATTCTCAGCGACACCAGATCGTCAGCCGAAAGTTTCCCGTGAATGTACGATCTCATCGTCTGGATGAACAGTGGCGTCACGCCATGAATCTTGAACGCGGTGAGTCGGTCGCCGGACAGACCATCAAAGCCGAAATTCTTCATCTGCTGGACGAATTCCGGAGTGACCCCGTGAATCCTGAACGCTACCAGCGAATCCGGGTCGAGCTTGTCGACCCCGGCGCTCTTCATTTCATCGACGAACTGGGTTGTGACCCCGTGAATTCTGAACGCGACCAGCTGTTCGGCATTCAATGGGAGCCCGAGCGCCTTCATCTCGTTCGCGAATGCCGAAGTAACTCCGTGTATCTTCAATCCAGCGACGTCGCCGGCCGTCAGCTTGTCTGGCACTAGCGCCGACATTTCGCGGACGAAGTCAGGGGTGACGGCGAGCATCTTGAGCGATCGCAGATCATCGGCGCTCAAGTTCGTCAGACCGACAGCGGCCATTTCCGAGATGTAATCGCGCGACTCTTCTATTTTGGTTTGAAACGCGGCAGGGTCGTCCGGAGGACTCGGCGGCGCCGGAATCGCTGGTTGATCTTCGGGATGCGCCGGTTCAATTGGGTCCGCAGGCCTGGCGGGCGTCCTCGGTTCCGTCGGTTTAGCCGGTGCGCTCGTTTTGGTTGTTGGCATGGTCGACGCGGTCTGGTCGTTGATCGCCGACGCCTGGACATCGTGCGAGAAAAGCGTGGTCTGCGTTCCGGCCAGGACAATGGCGATGGCGGCGACGGCAATAAGACCCGCAAGCCAGCTATCGATCCCGTAGAGCGCGGGGGCGCGTCCTCGAAGCAGGCGTTCGATTCGGACCAGTAGCGAGCCGCCGCTGGCGGCAACCGCGAGTTGCGGTTCCGTGGCGCGCATCTCTTCGAGCGCGGTCAGCGCTCGAGCATACATCAGCACGTCTCCGCAGGTGGCCACTGCGAGGTCGTCGCAGCAGTGCTCGCGCTCCTGACGGATTTGCGCCGACACCCACCAGACCGCGGGATGATAAAACAGAAGAGTCTCGACCGCGGTTTGGAAAAGATTCACCAGATAATCGTAGCGCCGGATGTGCGCCAGCTCGTGAGCAAGCAGCGCTTCCAATTGATCTGGAGTGAGACCGATCAACGCGCTAGAGGGAATTAGTATCACAGGTTTCAACGAGCCGATCACCGTCGGAACCTCGACGAGCGCCGACTCGCACAACCGGACAGGACGTGATAAGCGCAGCCGCCGGCAGAGCTGCTTGAGCTTGTCCTCCCAGAGTGCCAGGGCCACGCTTCGTTGCGCCCGCTTAAGCCTGCGGACCATCACCAATCCGCCCGCGAATCTAAGGGAGAGCGACAGGACTCCGCCGAACCAGAGCGCCAGCAGCCAGGGAATGAAGCGAGGTAGCTGATCAGCAGCCCACTGCCTCGCCGAGTTCGGCTGGACCGCCGGAGCCGATTCAATCTCCGATCGTCGAGCTGCAACCAGCCGATCGTCTGACGATTGCGCGGCGGTGATCTCCGTTCTTGGCGCAACTGCCGGTTCGACGACAACTGCCGATTGACCGCTCTCCGCCGACCAGTACCGGCCGAGCGTCGTGGCGATCGGAGCGATGAACATCAGAAGCATTGCAGCGCACGCGGCGGCGTATCGAACGCCCGAGGTGAACCGCCGGAGCAGCACACTCGCTATGAGATAAAGTGAGGCGATCAACGCGCCCTGCCATACGAAGTGAATCAGCGCCCAGCCAAGCGACTGAGCGAACGGATTGCCGAGCAGCGTTTCTACTGCGCTCATTTTTCACCTCGCTCCTCAAGCTCGTCCAGGATTTGCCTGATCTGCGCCAGCTCGTCGCGCGACGGGGACTTCTTGGATGCGAGCGCGTGCAGAAGCAGATTGGACGCGGAGCCGTCAAAGACCCGGTTCAAGAGATCGCTGACCATTTGCCGCTGTGTCAGATGCTGAGCGAGCTGTGCCTCATACACGTGCGCGCGCTGTCTTTCATCCCTGCGAACCAGACCCTTCTCCGTCATGATCTGGAGCATTTTGAGAACCGTCGTGTAGCCTGTGGGTTTCGTGGCATTGAGCGCCTCCTGAACCTCTCGGACTGTGCTGGCTCCACGTTCCCACAGCACCCTCAGTATCTGAAGCTCAGCGCCAGTCGGCCTGGGCGGTCCCTTCTTAGGCATCCCCGATCCTCCGATGGTTTATCAGGCCGCATACTACTACGAAGGATTTCGTAGTGTCAACGAAAACCTTCGTAGAGACTTCCTGACTTCGGTGAGTGACGGAAGCTGGGTTGGGGTTTCACCCGCTGGCAGGAAATGTGTAAACAAGATGCGCAGACTGAAGTCTACGTCACGTCGCCCTTACGCGAGGCGTCGAACGCAGATATGATTTCACTTGGGAAGGCGCGTTTGACTCGCAACCTCTTATTCGCATCGTTCCTGCTCCTTGTTGCGATGGCTGTTGGTTGTCGCAACGCAGGCGATAGCTCGCCGGTCATCGTCACCCTCAACGGGCATGACATACATCGGGATGAGTTCGAGCGCTTCCTCTCATCCAAGCTGGCCGAATTGAGTTCGGCCGACGTGCCCGACATGGTCCGGAGCCAGATGCTCGACGAATACCTGAAGAGGCAATTGATACTCGATGAGGCGGCCCGTCTCGGGCTCAGCGTCACAAGCGCCGAACTGGAACAAAGCGCCGAAGATAATCCTCAGATGAAGCAGACCGTGGGTATCCAGGCCACTCGCGATGAACTCGCACGCGATCTGCTAGTCGAAAAATACTACCGGCAAGTCGTGTCGCGCGATGTGCGAGTCTCCCCCGAAGAGGTTCAGCAGTACATCGAGAAGAATCAGTCCCGACTTACGGACCGGCCCGGATACCTCGTGCGAGAGATTCGAGTTCAGTCTCGCGACGAAGCCGACCGATTGCGCCGCGAAGTCACCGAGGGCCGCCGGGATTTCGCTTCGGTTGCGCGGCTCCACTCGGACGCACCGAACTCGGAGCGAAACGGGCTTGCGCGTTATGACGAAGGCCAGCTTCCAGCGGCTCTTGATAAGGCCGTGAAACAACTCAACCCCGGAGACGTGAGTCCGGTAATTGAGTCCAACTATGGGTTTCACATCTTCAAGCTCGAGCAACGAACAAAGCCGCACGCGCCCGACGAGCGGCGCTCGCAGCTCGACGAGCGCCGCCAGCAACTCACCGAAGAGCTGATCGCGCGCCGGAACCAGCAGGCGGTGGACAAGGTGCTCGATAGCCTGACATCCGAGGCCAGGATCAAGATAAACGACTCGGCGCTGGGCTTCACATACTCGGGACAGCTGAGGCATAATTAGACCTCAAACCAGCCCGAATAATTGCGGATTGCGAGATGCGGATTGCGGAATAAATGCTGCCAATCCGCAATCTGAAATCCGCAATTTGTAATCGATAGGAGAGGATGTGCGTATGAAGTTCATCATAGCGGTTCTGGCGGCCGGTCTTGTGCTCGCGAGCGCAGCCGCGCGCGCGCAGGAACCCGAACTGGTCAACGAGATCGTCGCCCGAATCAACAGCGACATAATCACTCGCGCCGATTACCTGAATGCTTTGCGCGATTTCAAGGAAGAGCTGACCCGCCAGATGCGCGCCGCCAATAAGAGCGACGCGGAGATTGACGCCGAATTCGAGCAGCGAAAGTCGCAAGTGCTCGATTTCATGATCGATGATCTGCTGATCGAGCAGAAGGCAAAAGAACTGAATCTCGACGTCGAAACTGAGATCAATCAGCAGATGAAGCAGATGGCCGCCGACAACGGCCTGCCGAACGTAATCGCTCTCGAAAACGAGTTGAAAAAGCAGGGCATTGACCCTGAGACCGCTCGTGCGTCGATTCGCAAGCAGCTGCTGCAGCGGGACGTAATAAACCGCGAGGTGCTGGGACCGATTTATCAACGGCTAAAGGAGAAAGACAAACGCGATTTCTATGATTCGCATAAGGAGATCTTTACAACTCCGGGCGAGGTTTCGATTTCGGAGATTTTTCTGCCGCTGGAAGGGCACACCGCCGACGAAGTAGATCAGCGAGCCAAACGCCTGGTCGTCGAGCTTCGCGCCGGAAAGGCTTTCGCGGATGCCGTTGAGCAGAACTCGCCCGCCAACCGCGCTTCACGCGCGCAGAAGGGCAAGCTCGGGACCTTCAAACAGGGCGAGCTCAAAGAGGACGTTGCCGCGGCGATCTCGACCTTGAAGGTCGGCGACGTGACCGAGCCGATCAGATTGCAGGATGGTTTCCAGATTATTCGAGTTGACGATCGAAAGCCGTCCACGCTGCGCCCCTTCGAAGACGCTGAGGTTCAAGGCTACGTCAGCCGCGCGGCGACAATGGAACGCGCGGAAGAAGCTCGCAAGAAATTCCTGAAGAGGCTTCGCGACGACTCATTCATAGAGATCACCAAGGGCTACGTCAGCGCCCAGGCGAAGCCGGCCAAAACGGACAAGAACTAACAAAACCAGAGGAGCAGACCGGCAGAGCAGGGGCTGCCTTGGTCATCTGCTCCTCTCCGCCCTTGTTTCTCTGCTTCCCGAATTCGGTGATGCGCATCGATGTCTTCCTTAAACTATCTCGGCTCGTGCCGCGCCGGACCGCGGCGCAGGAGATGTGCGATGCAGGCGCGGTGAAGGTAAACGGTCTGCGCGCCAAGAGCGCTCGCGAGGTACGAGAAGGTGATCTCCTCTCGATACGCCGGCGCGCCAGAGTGACGACCGTTCGAGTGGCAAGGATTCCAATCAAACCACCCTCCAAACACGACGCGGCATCGTTGTATGAAACTATCACCGACGAGTTCGTTGAGGATTGATCTCGAGCATGCCGGCCTACTCGTTGATTCGAGCTCTCGATTCAGAGTGGGGAATAGGCGTGTTGACGTGGTGAATGCTTTCTTGCCACAACGACACCAAGTCACGAAGCCCCACAAAGACGGGTTTTGTGAATGGTCTTGAACCTCGGGTCCCGGTGGCGAGCTCTTCTCAACACGCACTTCGATCACGACCGAAAGCCGCTCAATTGTTGCTCGTCGAGCATTTCTGACATACTCTCATCGAGATATGCCGAGACGTTTCACAATCGAAGAACACGTTCGCTGGTCGGACATAGATCGCGCCGGCATCATCTACTACGGTCAGTTCCTGCGGTTCTTCGAGATCGCGGAGACGGAGCTCTTTCGCGAGGTCGGACTTCGCTATTCTGAGGTCTTCGACCGCTTCGACATCTGGCTCCCACGCGTGCAAATCCATTTCGACTTTCGCAAACCACTCATGCTTGATGATCTGATCGAGGTCTCGGCCTATGTCGGGCGGTTCGGCAACAAATCCTTGACGCTCAAATTCGAAGTCAACAAAAAAGGTGAGACCGACTTTGTCGCGGAGGGTCACGTGGTGCTCGCCTGCGTCAGTCGCTCGACTTTCAGATCCGTCCCGGTGCCGGATGGCATCATCGAAGCGCTTCGCCCCTATCTCGACCAGTAGAGAGCCCGACGCGCGGTTCACAACTCCGACGGGGTTGCGTCCTCCAGCCCCGGTTGCGGTCTTCGGCTACCTGGGGGAACCCGACGCGCTCCGACACAGACGACCCCGTTGCATTACTTGTGCGCTTGACCTTGATCGCGCGAGGCGAATATCGTGAGTTGCTTGAAACAAGACTTGATGCGAGACGAAAATGACAAACCGACACAACTTCTTGAGCGGCAGCCCTATTGATCCCAAACCCGTGACGGGCTCGATGACTGTCGCCGAGCTTGTAGACTCGAGCTTCCTCGCTTATAACGCCGCGCGATTGCGCGAAGCGTGCCAGCTCTTCGTCGAGAAGATGCTGGCGGATGACGTGACCATCGGTATGAGCCTGACCGGCGCGTTGTCACCCGCGGGACTCGGGATGTCGGCGATTATTCCGCTGATCGAAAACGGCTTCGTCGATTGGATCGTCTCGACCGGAGCCAACCTCTATCACGATACGCACTTCGGCATCGGATTGAAGATGCATCGCGGCAATCCGCAAACCTCGGACGTCGTGCTCCGCGAAGAAGGCGTCGTGAGGATCTATGACATCTTCTTCGACTACGATGTCTTGCTGTCGACCGACGCGTTCTATCGACAGATGATCGAAGCCCCCGAGTTTCAACGTGAGATGAGCACCGCAGAGTTCCATTACCTTGCGGGCGGCTACGTTGCCGAGCGCGAGCGAGTGCTGGGCATCGGACGCAAGAGCCTGCTCGCCGCCGCGCACGATGCGGCAGTGCCTGTCTACACCTCTTCACCAGGAGATAGCTCGATTGGAATGAACGTCGCTGCCAAAGCGCTCAGGGGCAACAAGCTGCGTTACGATGTCAACGCGGATGTGAACGAAACTGCTTCGATTGTGCTCGATGCAAAACGGGGCGGCGGCAAGTCTGCGGTGTTGATCTTTGGCGGCGGCAGCCCAAAGAATTTTCTGCTTCAGACCGAGCCTCAGATTCAAGAGGTGCTCAAGATCGAAGAGAAGGGTCACGACTACTTCCTGCAGGTGACCGACGCGCGGCCGGACACCGGAGGCCTCTCGGGCGCGACTCCGAGCGAAGCGGTGAGCTGGGGCAAGATTGACCCCGATCGCTTGCCTGATGCAGTTGTATGCTATCTCGATTCGACGATCGGGCTTCCGATCATCACATCGTACGCGTTGGCTCGGCACAAACCGCGAAAGTTGAAGCAGCTATACGACCGCCGCGATGAGATGATGAAGCGGCTCAAAGAGGAGCACGCTCGAGCCAGTAACAACCACCCTGCCTCAGCCCAGGAATCGCATAACCCGGATCGGATCAGATAGAATGTTCAAGTCGATGCTCCCTGTCTGAGATCCTTCGCTGAGTGCATGGCACACTGCTTGATAGAGCGCATTGGGGGAGACCTTGTGAATGACTGAGCTTCCAGGAGTAAAGCTTATGAAATCGATTTTGACGCCAAGATTCAGGGTGTTTATGGCTGCTTTCGTATTAGCCGCGTCGTTGCTGTTGCCTACTTATGCTGTAGCCCAGGGAAACGGACGGGGACGCGGCCAGGCAAAGAAATTCCAGAAATTCGTCAACGGTCACGATGCCCGTGATGGTCGTTGGGACGGACGTGGCCCGAAACCGAGGCTCGTATGGACAACTCGCCGCAATGGTCGCCACCGGGGTTGGGTTACTCGACGACGGTTGACTCGCCGACAGATGATTCGGCGACATAACAGAGTTCATGTCCTCCGCGTGCGTTGATTTGTGCTGAGACCAGCCATCCCCAGCCTAATCTTCATGACAGGCTGTTTAAGGCTCGAGGGAATGCGGGTGAGAAGCCGTCTCGCTTCAGATCAACCTCATTTCAGCCCTTGCCCCAGTTGCTGTGAACCGACGCCACCGGCTTCGACACGTCGCAACAGATCGATGAATCTGGGATCGGAACGAAGCGAATCCCAAACTTCTTCGCCCTTTATCTCAAATAGCGAAGTGTCATGCGCTTCATAAGCTTCTTGGAGGTACATCAGCGCTTGTTCTGTTTCCCCTAAATCCCTGTATATATTTGCTAGAGCCATAGCGCGAAATCCATCTCGCCCCTGCATCTGTTTAACCTGCTGTAGAATCTGTTTGGCTCGGCTTCTCTGTCCAGACCTGGCATAGACTGATCCAAGCGCGGCGAGCAACGAGGGCTCATCATTTGCTATGCTGAGGCCGTTTTGTATCTGGGCAATTGCTTCCTCATACATCTTTTTATACGGATACGTCAGACCAAGACGCAGGCGAGCACGGATGAAATTCGGATCCATCTCTAATACTTTAGTCAGTTCTTCAATTGCCTCATCATAGCGGCGGGCCAGCGAGAGAATGACTCCCACATTGGTGTTGACGATGAGGGAGAGCGGATCGAGTTCCTGCGCCTTCTTGATCTCGGTAATCGCTTCGTCATACCTGCCCATATAACTCAGGTACACCGAATACCAGTGATGAGCCGTAGCGTAATTAGGGTTCAATTCGATTGCCCGGTTGAATTCGTTCTCTGCGCTCCCCCAGTCCCACTCATAATTGAACTTGATCCAGGCTAATGATGTATGGGCTTCGGCAAGCGTCTCATCAAGCGCCAGGGCTTGAATTGCTGCGGATTTGGCTTTTGCGTAGCCCTCGCTGTGCGGCGAAGGCGAGGCATCGGTGAGCGCAAAACAATCGGCCAGTCCTGCGTAGGCCAGCGCGTAGTTAGGGTCAATCGCAATCGCCTGCTCGAAGTGCTCCTGCGCCTTTTGCATTCCCTCAGCCGATCTCTTATCCCAGAAATAGCGTCCCTTCATATAGTGCCGGTAGGCTTCTACATCGGCGGTATCCCGGATGTTTAAGCGTGCCCGGTCTGCTCCGGAAAGCTTCACTTGCAATCGCCTGGCGATAGTTATGGGAATCTCTTCCTGTAACGCCAGCGCGTCGGTAATCCTCCTGTTATATTGCTCGCTCCAAATCTGCGAATTGTCTTCGACATTGATCAGTTCGGTGCTGAGGGACAGTCGCTCTCCCGATTTTTGAATCCGACCGATCAGCACCGCCTGCACGTTGAGCTCACGACCTATCGACTGTGGGTTGATCTCTTTTTCTCGATATCGAAAAGCGGAACTGCGCGAAATGACTCTTAGGTTTGGGATCTTCGACAAATCGCGTGTAATCGTTTCAGTCATACCGTCACTTAGATATTCAGTATCTGAGTCGCGGGATTCATTGATAAAAGGCAGGACGGCTATGGAATTCAAAGGGGCTGCCTGCGGATGTCGCCGCCGGGCCTCCCAGAAGGCTATTGACGAAAGCAACGCGAGCAAACAGGCGC
>DATIFP010000015.1:0-32352 GCA_035455165.1 Blastocatellia bacterium | reverse complement strand
CGATCGTCAGGCCTACGACGAATACCTGAACGCCTTGACAAGCGGGGCCGCCGGACAGAGCGCTCCGGCTTAGGCGTGCCTGCGGTTGGATGGAACCGCAACCGGTAACAGAATCGTTAGAATGTTGTCAGCCGTTTTTCTTTCGCGTCGTCAGAGCGTCAGGTTCTGACTAACAAGAGGTGTCCAGTGAGCACAGACGACGGGCGCAATTGGATAGAGCGTTTGAGCAGCAAGATTCCAGGGTACAGTGGTTACGTTGACCGCGAGCGACGGCGCGAGATCGATAAGCTTCATCGCGAGCACCTTGCGGATCGGCTGCGAGGACTCAAGACTCCGCTGACCGAGGTTGTGCGCGAACTGTCCGCCGAGGGTCGATTGTTTGAAGTCGGCCCTGTGGATGCTGCGATCAAGAAGCTCGATCATCTGGAGAATCGCGTGAGGTTCGCGAGCTATGGTTACGCAGGTTTCTTTGATGTTGTGAAGATCGAGCAGCCGCAGCTCGATGCGATCTACAAGTTTGATCTTGCATTGGTCGAGAACGTCGACAAGATCGAAGAGAAGCTCTCCCAGTTGAAAGCGCAGGCTTCAACTTCGGACCGACTCAAGGCTGCCTGCGGAGAAGTCGTGGCCGAGATCGATCAGACCGCGCGGACCTTTGATGATCGATACAAAGCGATCAACGATTTTGCTGAGGGCCAGCCGCCACAGCGGCCCTTGTTTAGCTAAGTCCCTCGTTCCGAGTTCTGCGTTTGGAGCGATAGCGCTCGTTTGACCGACTCAGAACTCTGAACCCGGGACGATTCGATTGCCTATGGCGGAACAATGCACAAGATGCGGCGCGGAGTTGTTCGCCGGACAGCGATTCTGTCGCGCGTGTGGATCGGCCACCAACGACCTCGGACAGGAGCAGGTGCCGACCCGAATGATGCCGCCTCAGCCGGATGAGTGGGGAGCGCGCAGCGGCGCTAACACGGCTCCTGCGTACCGGCCGGACACGAATCCTGTGTACGCGCCTCCGACCGGGTATCAGCCTTCGGTTCCGCCGATGCATCCCCAGGTGATTCCGCCTTACACGCCGCCCCGCTCGCGCTCGCGTGTGGGCTGGATCCTTGCCGCGCTGGGAGTGGGGTTATTCGCTGCGGTAGTCATAGCGGTGATGATGATGGCGCGCTTCGGTCGCCAAAAGATCACCGAATTCGGGAGTATTCAGTCACCGCCGGCAGTGGCGCAGCCGGGCGAGAACGAGCTGAATGAGGCAAACGCGGACCAGGTCGTCAATATCGGCAACGAATCGACGTTTATCAAAACCTTCCCCCTGGATCATGACGCCAAGGTCTCGATCAAGAGCCTGAACGGCAGCATCGTTATTCAGGCGTGGGATCAGCCGAAGGCTGAGGTGAAGATCATCAGACAGGGCGGGAGCCGCGGCGGTCAGGTTTTCTATTCGGGCGGAAAAGGAAACCTCTCGCTTAGAACGGCGCAACGCGGCGGCCCCGAAGTTCGCTATGAGGTGAAGCTGCCTCAAGAGATCGGTCGCGTGACCCTCGAAACAGCGAACGGCCCAATAAAGATGACCGGCATCACAGGTCAGATATTCATCCAGGGTGCAAACGGTTCGATCGAGCTCACCGACGTCACCGGCGTCTCCAAGGTTCAAACTGCCAACGGCAAGATAAAAGCGGTCCTCCAGGAAGCCAGCGACGGTCCGATGGAATTCGCCGCCGCGAACGGCAGCATAGACGTAACCGTCAAACCCGATTTCGACGCGGATCTCGAGGCGACCACGATCCGGGGAGGAATCAGCCTCGACGATGCCTTCGGCATAACTGTCCAGAGAGAGCTCGTCGGGCAACGAGCACGAGGACAAATTGGACAGGGCGGCCAGGTGCTGAAAATAACCACAGTGAATGGAAGCATACGGCTCGGAAAGCAGTAACCCGTCCGGAGGAGACTAATAATGGCAATTGAAGTTCTGCAATATTTCGACCAGTCAGGGACCGAGTTGGTCCATCGTATACCGGCGAGCGGATCGTCCGATATCAAGCTTGGCGCGCAGTTGATCGTCCAGGAGAACCAGGCCGCGGTTTTCTTCCGCGACGGAAAAGCGCTCGACACCTTCGGCCCTGGCAGGCACACCCTCACCACCAACAACATCCCGCTGCTGACGCGGCTGTTGTCGATCCCTTTCGGAGGGACTTCTCCGTTTCAAGCGAGCGTGCTGTTTGTCGCGCGCCACACGTTTCAAGATTTGAAGTGGGGCACCAAAGAACCGATTCCATTCCGCGACACAGAGCTCCGAATGGTCAGACTTCGCGCGTTCGGCAAGTACTCGATGCGCGTCGCCGATCCGCAGTTGTTCGTAGGTTCGATCGTCGGGACCCGCGGCATCGTTTCGACGGAGGCGATTGGCGAATTCCTGCGCGATATCGTTGTTGCTCGTCTCAACGACCTGCTCGGCGAAAATCTCAAAACGATCTTCGATCTGCCTGGCTATTACGACGAGCTTGCGGCGGGAGTGAAGGCACGCGTCGCCGATGACTTTTCAAAGCAAGGTCTGGAACTTGTGGATTTGATCATCTCGGCGATCACCCCGCCCGAGGAAGTCCAGAAGATGATCGACGAGCGTGCGGGCATGGGCGCGATTGGCGATCTGAACGCCTACATGCAATTCAAAGCCGCGCAGTCAATCCAAGATGCTGCAAAGCAGGAAGGCGGCGCTGCGGGACAGGGCATGGGTCTCGGCCTGGGATTGGGCTTCGGACAGATGATGGCTGGCGCCGTCGGTGGTCAGCACGGCCAGGGCGCGGGCGCAGGGCAGGCGCAGACGATCCCATGCGCAAAGTGCGGCACTCAAAACCCGGCCGGCGCGAAGTTCTGCTCGAATTGCGGAGCCACACAACAGGCCCCCCAAGCCGCTTCCGTGGAGTGCCCGTCGTGTCACGCACAGACACAGGCGGGAACCAAGTTCTGTTCAAGCTGCGGACAATCGATTGTTCCGCAACCTTGCAAGAACTGTCAGGCGCCGGTGCAGCCCGGCTCCAAGTTCTGCGCCAGCTGCGGGACTTCGGTCTAGTCAACATTCGCGAATTCACTTATCTTTGCGTCTTCGCGGTTCTTTGCGGCTTTGCGCGAACAAGACTTGCGGACAGGTTTTTCGCGCAGAGACGCAAAGAACCGCAAAGACGCAAAGCCATCATGAGGTAGCCGGCTGAATGCTGAAGCTTCAAAACACACTGACCCGCGCGCAGGAAGAGTTCAAACCGCTCGAAGGTAATACCGTGAGGATGTATGCGTGCGGCCCGACGGTGTACGACTACGGCCATATTGGAAACTTCCGGACATTCGTCGCGGTCGACGTGCTGCGACGATATCTGAAGTATCTCGGCTATGACGTGCTCCACGTCATGAACATAACCGATGTGGAAGACAAGATCATCAAAAGAATGCTCGAGTCTGGCCAGTCGCTCGAGGAGTACACCGAGTTCTACACCCGGGCGTTCCTGGAGGACATCAAAGTCCTGAATATCGAACAGCCCGAAGTGATGCCCCGCGCGACAAAACATATTCCCGAGATGATCGAGTTGATGAGGCGTCTCGCCGAGACGGGTCACACCTACACGAGCGACGGCTCGCTTTACTACAGCATCGGTTCGTTTCCGGGCTACGGAAAGCTGTCGGGGCTAAAACTGGAAAGCGAAGTCCTGCGTGCCCGGATCGACTCTGATGAATATGAGAAAGACGACGCGCGCGACTTCGTCCTTTGGAAGGAACCGAAGGAACCGAACGAGCCGCGGTGGGAGTCTCCGTTTGGAGAGGGACGTCCGGGCTGGCACCTCGAATGCTCGGCGATGTCAATGAAGTATCTGGGCGAGACCTTCGATATTCACTGCGGCGGGGTGGATCTGGTCTTTCCCCATCACGAGAACGAGATCGCTCAATCGGAGGGCGCAACCGGAAAAGCCTTCGTCCGCTTCTGGGTGCATGCGGAGTTCCTCCTGGTTGAAGGCGAGAAGATGGCGAAGTCAAAGGGCAACTACTACACGGTGCGCGATCTGCTGGCTCAGGGCTATTCGTCGATGGCGATTCGATATTTGCTGTTGTCGGTGCCCTACAGAACCCAGTTGAACTTCAAGCTGGCCGGCTTGCGCGCTGCTGAGAGCGCGCTCGAAGGCTTGAGAAACCTGCGCCGAAGGCTCAGCGAATTTGCGGGCGAGCCCGGTTCGCACCCGCGAATCCAGGATGCGCTCGCTCGCGCGCGCGAAGGCTTCGAAGCCGGGATGAACGACGATTTGAACACCTCGAACGCGCTGGCTGCGATTCACGATCTGCGCCGCGATGTGAATACCGCAATGGACGCCGGCGAGTTTCGCGCGGATGACGCGCGGGCCACCCTCGATTTGCTCGAGAGGCTGAACTCTGTGCTCGGTGTGTTGGTTGAAGAAGAGGCCCCGCTGGATTCTGCCTTCGTCGCCGAGATCGAAGCCAGGATCGAGGAACGCAACGCGGCGCGCCGCAATCGGGATTTCTCGAGAGCCGACGACATAAGAAAAGAACTCGCCGCTCGCAGCATTGTTCTGGAAGATACGCCTCAGGGAACGAAGTGGAAGAGGAAGTGAAGGCTCATCGACCGCGCGGGTGAGGACCGTGCTGGCCAAGGATTTCAGCTACTCAGCGTTCATTTGATTCGGATTCCTGCCGGCGCGCAGTTCGCGCAAGGTGCCAAAGTTTTTCGTACTCTCCACCAACCGAGGCGTCCAATCTTTGCGCGAGTTCCAGCGGGAGATCGAGCACCTCTATCAACTGCTGAACATCCGCCAGATCCCTCAACCGCCGGTGTTCGGCGCTGAGTCCCGATGCCAGCTTTAACTCGACCAGCTTTTCTATGTTGGCAACTCGAAAGGGCTCGACGGTTACGGCGACTTCTTCCGGACGCGGGAAGACCACCGGCTTTGGCTTTCCATCGCCGGGGAACTCGCCCGAAGTAATCACTTCGACCGGGACCCCGGTGTCTGCGTCGCGGAAGTGTTTCCTGGCTCCAGGAAACGCGACTACGTACCCCCGGCCAACCAATCGCTCGTGAAACCGCTCAAGCCCTTCAGGCGTAACAAGGAGATCAACGTCCTGTGTGGGTCTGACAAAACCGTGGAGCGCCAGGGCCATCCCCCCGACCAGCGCGTAGTCAATCTTTTCTTCTGCAAGTCGCGCGGCGAGCTTACGGAGCGTTTCATGGATGGGACCTTCTCTCATGAAGAACTCATCGATCTCGCGAAGGACATCTTCTCCGAATGTAGATTGAAGAGGCATACTTGCACATCGTCGCGGCGACATCACGCCAACTGCGGCTCGTGTTGAGCCGCGGCTTTTGGCGTCGCAATCGGAGTCAGCCAGCCGAAGACGTCTTCGGTCTCGCCGGTGATGATATCGAAGAACTGTTTTTGAATCTCGGCGGTGATCGGACCGCGACGCCCGGCTCCGACCTGAACCTTATCGACCGATCGAATGGGAGTGATCTCGGCCGCGGTTCCGGTGAAGAACACTTCGTCGGCGATGTAGAGCATTTCACGCGGAATCGCGCGCTCCAGCACCGGGATGCCCATACCTTGGCAGAGCTTGATCACCGAATCTCGGGTGATGCCCGGCAGAATGGTTGAATAGAGCGGCGGCGTCATCACCGTGCCGTTCTTCACCAGAAAGATGTTCTCACCCGAGCCTTCGCTGATATAGCCTTCGGGGTCGAGCGCTATTCCCTCGACGTAGCCGTTTAGCTTGGCTTCCATCTTGATGAGCTGTGAGTTCATGTAGTTCGCGCCCGCCTTGGCCATAGACGGAAGCGTGTTAGGAGCGATGCGAGTCCAGCTCGAGACGCAGACGTCGACGCCCTGCTCGAGAGCTTCCGGGCCGAGGTATTTGCCCCACTGCCACGTGCAGATGTAGGCGTCGATGGGGCAAGGGAACGGATCGACTCCAAACGTGCCGTACCCGCGAATTATGATCGGGCGCAGGTAGCATTCTTCGTATCCGTTGGCGACGACGAGCTGGCGGCAAGCGCTCACGATTTCATCGTATGTGAACGGAACCTGCATGCGATAGATGTGCGCCGAATTGAAGAGCCGCTCGATGTGCGAATCGAGTCTGAATATCGCCGATCCGCGTTTGGTGTTATAGCATCGGATGCCCTCAAATACGGACGAGCCGTAGTTGACTACGTGGGACATCACGTGGATGGTCGCGTCCTCCCAGGGGACAAGCTTGCCGTTGTGCCAAACGATCGCGCCGTGTTCCTGTTCACTCGCCATTATCTATCTCCTGGTTTTGAATTGGATGCTAATGCTCGGCGTCGCGATAACGCCCGATCTCCGAGGCGTTGAGGTCTTTTCACAAGGTGAGAAGAGCACGGAACATAATACGAGGCGAAGTAAGGATGGTCAAGGGAATGGCGGGCAACGTGACTCGCATTGATTTCGAAGGCTGCTGAGATTATCTTGTCACCCGTTGACGAGCCGCGCACAGGTCGTCGACACGACAGAAAGGAGCTAATCAATACAATGAAATGTCCGGTTTGCAACGCCGAACTTCCGGCGACCGCGAGATTCTGTGGAGGCTGCGGGACCACCCTTACGGCTCCGCCTCCACCACCGCCGCAACAACCTCCCTCTTTTGAACAGCAACGTCCGGTGATGCATGCGCCGTCGCCCTGGGGCCCCAGCGCGCCGCCGACCGTGGAGAGGAAGTACAAAGTGCTCCGTCTGATCGCAGTGTTGATGAAAATACTCGCGGTAGTCGGCGGAGCCCTGTTGATCATCGCCGGACTCTTTATGCTGATCGCGGGAGCGGCCTCAACCTCTCGAACCACGGCGCCTTTCGAGACCGGTCCGACCGCTTTTTTTGGCGGGGTGGTCGGCGGATTGATCATGATCGTCTACGGAGTATTCGTCTTCATTTTTCTGTATGCGTACGCCGAATGGATGTACGTGTTCATGGACATTGAAGAGAACACCCGGGTGACAAACGAAGTGTTGCTGGGAAAGCGATAGAAGTCGCACGCCCCGAGGGGATTAGCGCCCAAGCTTTAAGGCTTCCAGCGCAAGCTCTGTCATGTAGAGGAGGGCAACACCCGCGAACACCATAATTGAGGTCCTTACCCCTCCTTCGCGGGTGTTTACTTCCGGAATTAGGTCTGAGGCCGCCACATACAGCGTTACGCCCGCGGACAGAGGGAGGACGTGCGCGGACAGAGGACGGGAATATATCGCGGTATTCTCGAAGATCACGACCAGCGCCACGCCTACCAGGGTTGCAAGCCCGACCAATAGCGATGATACGATCGCGCGACGATGGCTTCGGCCCGCCGCCAGCATCATCGAAGCCACCGTAAAGCCTTCGGGTAGCTTGTGCAGAAGGATGGCGATGAAAATTAGGATGCCGAGTTGAGCGCTCACCAGCGAAGCAACAGCGATCGAGACCCCGTCGAAAAAGGTGTGGACCATCAACGCGTACAAACCTGCGGAAGCAACGTGCGGGCCCAGCATCGCCTCCTCGTGAGTTTCCTCGCCGAAATGAAAGTGGGGAGCAATGGTGTGCTCGACAAACTGTATTAGCAGATATCCGGCCAGCAACCAGATCATCGGCGTGAGCGCTGAACCCGGCCACTGGTCGATCGTCTCGGGCACTATCTTCAGGAATACGGCGGCGAGCATGAACCCGGCGCCCAGCGCGATCAGGTATCTCAAGGCAGAATGTCCCAGCTTTCGCGACGAGACCAATAGTCCGCCAAGGAGGTTCGCCGCCGCCGCCGCGAAGCCATAAACGATTATTAGCACCGTGCCTCTGCCCATCAGCGTTCACCAAAGCCCCGCACTATAACACACTCCTGAAACGGAACGGGGCTTTAATCGCGACCCGCTCCTGTGAGCTCCTGCTGGCCCCTCCCAGTGGCCACAACCTCTTATCGCTAAATAATTTCACGCTTGACAGGCATTACCTTCTGACGTACGATACGGCGACGTAGTGGAGCGAAGTGGAACGCAGTGGATTGGCGCTAAGGCCGTCGAAAAGAAGCCTGGTTGAATGCTGAGAGGACACTACACGGTTCGGATGGACGAGAAGGGGCGCATCAAGCTCCCCGCGGCCTACCGGCGGTACATCGATGAGCATTACGGCAACGAGTTTTATGTTACCAGCCTGAACGGCGAATGCGCGCGATTGTATCCGATGGCGGAGTGGATGATCATTGAAGAAAAGCTTCAATCAAAGGGAACGAGCTATGCGGCGGTGAGGAAGTTTCTGGACCGGACCAACTATTACGGGCAGCTCGCGGAGGTGGATGCACAGGGCCGTATTCTGGTCCATCCGCTTCTCCGTTCGAGCGCCGAGCTCGTCGGGAACGTCGCGGTACTTGGCTACCTGCAATATCTCGAAGTCTGGGAGCTCGACAAGTTTAGGGCTCGAATTGACAGCCAGCCCTTCACGGATGACGATGCGGCCAGTCTTGCCGCTCTGGGCATATAGCGGTGGCTATCGGGGTCGAGGATAAGGATGAACTGCACGAGCCCGTCTTACTCGCCGAGATCATCGATTGGCTGCGCCCCGAACGCGGCGGCACCTTCGTCGATTGCACAGTGGGAACCGGGGGGCATTCGCACGCTATTCTCTCCGCTTCGCCTGAGACAAGGGTCATTGGACTAGACCGAGATCTCGAAGCACTTGCCGTTGCCCGAAGGCGGCTGGCGATCTTTGAAGACCGAATAAGACTCATTCACACGAACTTTGATGAAATTGCGTCGGTGCTCAACCAGATCGGCATAAGCCAGGTCGATGGGGTGCTCGCGGATCTGGGAGTATCGTCGCTCCAGCTCGAGCGGATTGAACGAGGGTTCAGCTTCACCGCGGATGCTCCACTCGACATGCGAATGGATCAGAGTGGGGAAGCGACGGCGTCCGATCTCGTGAATCACCTTTCCGAGAGCGAGCTGGCTGACCTGATCTTTGAATACGGAGAGGAGAGAGGCGCCCGCAGGATTGCCCGCCGGATCGTGCGTGAACGCGACCGCGAACCGGTGGCGACTACGAGGCAGCTTGCGGATATTGTCGTGCGAGCGCTGAATCTTCGAGGGCGCTGGCGCATACATCCGGCCACGCGGACGTTTCAGGCCCTGCGAATCGCTGTCAATGAGGAATTGAAGGCGCTGGAGCGTCTCATTCCCGACGCGATCTCGGCACTTCGCTCCGGGTGCAGGCTGGCGATCATCTCTTTCCACTCGCTGGAGGACCGCATCGTCAAGCGCAGCTTTCTCCGAGAATCGGGCCGGTGCACTTGCGAAGCGGCGAGAAGCAAACAGCGCCGGGAGGCGTCAATCGACGAGATCGTTTGCGAGCGTTGCGGAGCAAGGAGGCGAGTAAGCGTTCTCACCCGGCGTCCGGCGCGCCCCGGACTTGAAGAGATCAACAGGAACCCCCGGTCGCGCAGCGCCCTCCTGCGCGTTTGCGAAAGGCTGTAAAGAGCGACTTTCCCGGCCCCAGAAGCAGCACGGAACCAATCTGTGAGTAATCACACGGGCGGATCAAGGCATCGTGAACGAGGGCAAATTTTATGGCTGATAGATTTTATCCCGTGAAACAGATTCAAAACGAGCCGGTTGTTCGACCGGTCAGCGCTCGCGTTTTGGGCTGGCTTGCCGCGATAGGAGTCGCCGGGGCGTTGCTGTCGTGCGGCTTCGTGTTGAGCGCGCGTCAACACTTTGAAGCCATTTCGCTCGGATACGAGAGCGAAGAGTTGAGGCGGCAGTCCGCCCAGCTCGAAGAACGGCTCCGGCAACTGGAGCTTGAATACGCCCGTGCCTCTTCGCCTGTCGAGATCGAGAAGCGAGCAAGAAAACTGGGGCTGGAACGCCCCGAAAGAAAAGAGACTGACAAAAAGGCAGCACACACGGATCGCAAAGAGAGAAGATAGCTGCCAGCCGGGTTCGAAGGGGCCCGGCGCCGCCAAGCTAAAGATCGAGCCAATCGGATAGCCTGAACCATGTCTACCAATCACCGAGCTCCTGACAGACGGATCACCGTCATTCAAGCCGTCATAGTGGTGTGGATGATGGCAATCGGGGCCAAGCTCCTCTGGTTGCAGGTCAAGCAACACGATTGGCTCTTCGCGCGCGCCTCGCGTCAACAACAAGCCGAGATCGACCTGAGCCCGATGCGCGGCGTTATCTACGATCGAAACGGCAACGAACTTGCGCGCTCGGTAGCGGTGAAGTCGCTATATGCGTCGCCCGCCGAGATGGTGAATCCCGGCGCGGCCGCTGACACCCTATCGGAACTTCTGGATATCGATCGCGACGATCTATACAGGAGACTCACTTCAGGCCGCGCGGCGGTTGCGGTGAAGCGGAAGCTCGACGATAAGGAAGTCGCCGGCGTCGACAAGCTTGGACTGACGGGACTCCGTTATATCAACGAGATGAAGCGGTTCTATGTGAGCGGCGCGAGCGCGGCTCACTTGCTCGGTTTCGTGGACATCGATGAGCGCGGTGTTGGCGGCGTCGAGCTCTCCTACGATAAACTGATTCGTGGGCAGGGTGGACGTTTGTTGTTGGATGTTGATGCTCTTAACAAGTCCTACGATCATTCGGTCGAAGACCCGGTACCCGGGGCCAACATCTCGCTTACCATTGATCTCATAATTCAGAACCACGTCGAGAAGGCCCTTGCCCAAGCAGTGCGCGCGACGCGTGCGCGCGGAGGGACGATCGTAATCTTGCGGCCAGCTACCGGTGAGATCCTTGCGCTAGCAAACTATCCGACCTTCGATCCAAACAAAGTCTCCGAATCGAACGAAATCCAGCGCCGCAATCGCGCGGTCGAAACCGCCTTCGAACCGGGTTCGATATTCAAGCTGGTTACGTATGCGGCCGCCCTCGATGAACACATCATTCGAGCGAACACTCCGATCGACTGCGGCGGCGGCCAGATAAAAATCGCAGATCGGATTGTGCACGATCACCCGTACGGCGTGCTCACCGCTGCCCAGGCGCTGGCCAAGTCATCCAACGTCGCGGCGATCAAAATAGGAATGCGATTGGGGAATGAAAGACTGGCGAGCTACATCGAACGGTTCGGATTCGGGAAGCGGACTGGGATCGAGCTCCCCGGCGAGTCGCGAGGGTTGTTCCAACCGCCCAGCGAATGGGGACCAACAACGATCGGCTCGATTCCCATGGGTCACGAGATAGGAGTTACCGCAGTGCAAGCAGCGGCGGCCTACGCGTGCATTGCCAACGGGGGCGAGTGGGTGAAGCCGCATCTCGTCGAGCGGGTTACCTCGACCTCCGGGGATGTACTTGACGAGGCGCGCGCCGAACGACGGCAGGTCGTAAGCGAGGCGACAGCGGTCACCCTGAAGTCGATGTTGGAAGGGGTGGTGCTCCAGGGGACAGGCAAAGCGGCTCGGATGGGCGGCTACAGCGCCGCGGGCAAGACGGGCACTGCGCAGAAGATCGACGAGGCGACGGGACGCTATTCACAGACTCGCTACGTGGCGTCTTTTGCCGGGTTCGCACCGGTGGAGAACCCCGAGGTCGCTTGCGTTGTCTCATTAGACGAACCGGTGGGCGCTCACCTGGGCGGCGCAGTCGCAGCACCCGTCTTCGCCCGTGTCGTTTCGGACGCGCTTCACACGCTTGGGGTTCGACCCGAAAATGATCCCCAATCACTGCTGGCGGAAGATTTTCAAGTTTATGACACCGCTGAAATTGTTGCCGAGAGCCAACCTTCGGCTCCGACTCAGGAAGACGATTCGCGGCCGGCGCTCGACGTTTCGGAAGCGGCGAGCCACGATCCCGCATCTAAGCGCTACGGCAGCGTGGTGATGCCCGATTTGATGGGAAAGGGAATCCGAGAGGCGGTGGGTTTGTGCGCGGCTCAGGGGCTCAAATTGAAGGCCGCAGGCGATGGGGTCGTCTCGCTACAGAACCCTTCGCCGGGCGCATTGGTTGCACAGGACACGATTTGTCGAGTGAAGCTTTCCAAGGCGGTCGCCAAGAAGACCGCGATCGAGACTACGTCAAAGCCGACTTCTTCGCGGGTTGGAGCCAGGGCGAATTGAAGCTTACCGATTTGTCAAAAGAAATAGAGGCAATCGCCGCGACGGGGCAGCTCGACATCGACGCGCGTGATGTGACTCACGACTCGCGGACCTGCGTGCCGGGGGCCGTCTTCGTCGCTATTCGCGGCGCGAATAGCGACGCCCACCGGTTCATTCCGCAGGCAATCGAGCGAGGCGCGATAGCCGTGATTTCCGAGTTGCCTACCGGGAGCGTGGACGCGCCGGCTTGGATTCAGGTCGCCGAGGCTCGAGCCGCGCTGGCTCGGTCAGCGGCTGCGGTGCACGGTCATCCGTCGCGACGTCTCAAGCTCGCGGGAATTACCGGCACAAATGGCAAGACGACAACCGCGCACCTGGTGGATTCGGTAATTCGCGCAAGCGAGGGGACCTCCGCGATGTTCGGCACGATCAGCCACTGCGTCGGAAACGAAGCCGCGGCCGCCTTGAACACGACGCCTGAAGCGTCGGACATTCAACGAATGCTGGCGCGGGCGGTGACCGCCGGTTGCCGCTCTGCGGTGATGGAGGTGTCATCGCACGCGATCGAGCTTCATCGTGCGGACGCTTTACGATTCGCAGTGGCGCTGTTCACTAATCTCACTCGCGACCATCTGGATTATCACCAGAACATGGAAAACTACTTCTCGGCAAAGGAAAAGTTGTTCACCGGCGCGCTTGGCTCCAGGCCGGGGGCTTCGGTTATCAACGTCGATGACGAGTACGGCCGGAGATTGTTCAAGACTGCCAGAGGCGATCGAATAACCTATGGGCTGGGAAGCCGTTCGGACGTCGGCACCGATGATTTCAAGCTCAGTCAGCGGGGGCTCGAGTTTGCCGCGAGCACGCCGGCGGGAAAAGTCGAAGTTGCTTCAAGACTCGTCGGCCGGCCTCACGTATACAACATCCTCGCCGCCATCGGCGCAGGATTGGCTTTAGGAGCCAGTTTGGAGGACATAGCTCGCGGCATAGCAGAGTGCCCAACAGTTACGGGCCGCTTCGAGCAAGTCATCGCCAACGGCGCGTGCGATGTGCCGTTCACCGTGATCGTTGACTACGCCCATACCGATGACGCGCTCAGGAACGTTTTGCAGACCGCTCGAGAGGTCGCCGGGGACGGCGGGCGCGTCATAACGGTGTTCGGTTGCGGAGGAGATCGCGATCGAACGAAGCGAGAGCCGATGGGTGAGATCGCCGCGAAGTTGAGCGACGTTGCGATCGTTACATCGGACAACCCGCGCACTGAGGAACCGGAGGCCATCATCGCCGACATCGAAGCAGGCTTGAAACGAGCTGGGCGGCCGTACCTCAAGCTGACTGACAGAGGCGACGCAATCTTTCGCGCGGTTGAAGAAGCACGCGAAGGTGACGTCGTTCTTATCGCCGGCAAAGGACACGAAACTTATCAAATCATCGGCGACCGGCGCATACACTTCGACGATCATGAAGTAGCGCGCGAAGCGATGAAGAAACGAATCGGGAGTTGAGCGTACCGAAGCGGTGTTCAGAGTACCGGCTTTTGCCGGCATTCTGAATCCGATTTTTGCAGCCTGAGGCGATACTCGGACCCTAAAAGAAAATGAAGCTAGGCGACATTGCAGATCTTCTAGGCTCGAACATACGAGCGGCGCGCGGCGCGACGGAGCTCGCCGAGCGCAAGCCCGCCGCCTACTCGATCGATTCTCGAACGATCGAGGAGGGGGCGTTGTTCTTCGCCATTCGGGGCGCGAACCACGACGGACACCACTATGTCGCCGACGCAATCGGCCGTCGGGCGCTGGCGGCGGTCGTGTCGCGGGACTTTATCGACTCCGAGTTCGCTAGACAGCTGGACCCGCAGAGAGCTGCATTGCTGATGGTCGACGACACGCTGGCGGCGCTTCAATCGGTTGCGGCCGCCGTGCTGAAGAGTTGGCAAGGCAAGGTGGTTGCAGTGACCGGCAGTTTGGGGAAGACGACGACGAAGGAAATGATCGCCGCAATGCTTTCGAGGGTGGGCCGGGTAGTCAAAACCACCGGGAACTTGAACAACGACTTTGGCGTGCCGCTGTCTGTTCTCAAGATGGAATCGGCCGGCCGCCACGCGGCGGATTTTGACTACGCAGTGCTCGAGATGGGCATGAACCATAAGGGCGAGATCGCGCGGCTGACCAGGATTGCTCCGCCCGATGTGGGAATTGTCACGATCGTCGCACCGGCTCACCTTGAATTCTTCGCCTCGCTTGACGAGATAGCCGAAGCGAAGTCTGAAATGGTCAGCGGGATCGTCGCGGGCGGAGTTGCGGTGCTGAACGCGGATGACGAACGAGTCGCCAGAATGGCCGCGCTGCGCGCCGACATCACCAGCGTGCTATTCGGCATCGAACGTGAGGCGGACGTGAGGGCAATCGGGATTGATCCGCGAAATCTCGCCGGAAGCCGCTTCGTGCTGGTGACCCCGCGAGGTCAGATTGAAGCTTTTGTGCCGTTTCCCGGGCGGCACAACCTCTATAACGCGCTGGCTGCGGCAGCAGTGGCCGATCACTACGGGACCCCGTTGCAAGAGATCGCGGCGGCGCTGGCTGAAACGCAGGCCCCGAAGATGCGCGGTGAAGTGGTTCGCTTTCGCGACGGGTTTACGATCATCGACGACTCATACAACTCGAATCCGCGAGCGCTTATCGAGATGGTGTCCACGCTGTGCGCGAACGCTTCAGGCTCGCGCCGGATCGTCGTAGCCGGCGAAATGCTCGAACTTGGAAAGGAAGGCGCGCGACTGCACCGTGAAGCCGGCCGGGAGATCGCCAGGCTCGGAGTCGACAAGCTGATCGGCGTGCGGGGCCTGGCACGGGAAGTCGTGGCCGGCGCCCGCGAAGCTGGAATGAGCGCAGCAGGGGCGGTCTTTGCGGATTCGCCTGAAGAAGCCGCCAGGATTTTGATTCGCGAGCTCCGTCCCGGCGACCTGGTGCTCGTAAAGGGCTCGCGCGGCGTGAAGACTGAAGTGGTGGTCGAGAGTGTGAAGCGGGAGTTCGAAAGGGTTCCAAAGGAGAAGGGGTCGACGGCAAGCGAACACGGCGAAGAGAGTCTGCGGCAGTTGGCTTGACCGATTTCGGCGGTCCGCGCATGCAGCCGGCGCCGGAGTTTAGAGGCTGAATGTTCTATTACCTGAGATTACTTCAGGACGTTCACGACAGCCTGGGGTTTACTCGGGTTTTTTCACAAGTCACGTTTCGCACGGCGTGGGCGGCGATTACGGCCCTGGCGATCAGTTGGCTGTTCGGGCCGCGGATGATCCGGTTGTTACGCGAGTTTCAAATCGGGCAGCAGATTCGCGAAGAGGGACCGAGGACGCATCAATCGAAGCGCGGCACGCCGACGATGGGGGGCGTGTTGATTCTTCTGGCGGTGGTGATTTCGACCCTGCTGTGGTCGGATCTCTCCGTTGTCTACGTCTGGATTGCAGTAGTGGCGACGCTGGCGTATGGCGCAATAGGTTTCGCCGACGATTACCTGAAGATCAAGCGCCGGCATAACCTCGGGCTGACCGGAAAGCAAAAGCTGGCTTTTCAGTTTCTGGCGGCGTTCGCGTTCGGGCTGGCGCTCCGATATTTGACAACCTACAGCACCCGGTTGAGCGTGCCTTTCGTAAAGACGTTCAACCCTGAGATCTGGTGGCCGGTGTACCTGCTGGCCTTTGCGCCGCTGGTCGTCGTCGGGTTCTCCAACGCGGTGAATCTGACGGATGGACTCGATGGACTCGCCATCTCGGTAACAATGGTGACGTCGGCGGCCCTGACGGGCTTCACTTACGTGAGCGGGCACGCGCGATTCGCCGAATATCTGGGGCTCGAGCACAACCCGGGCATCCACGAGCTGACGATCTTTTGCGCGGCGCTTACGGGGGCGAGCCTGGGGTTCCTGTGGTTCAACGCTCCGCCCGCGGAGGTTTTCATGGGCGACGTCGGCGCGCTCGGAATCGGCGGCGCAATCGGGGCAATCGCGGTCATGATCAAGCAGGAGTTCCTGCTGGTGATGATCGGCGGCGTGTTCGTGATCGAAGCCCTGTCGGTAATTTTGCAGGTTGCTTCGTTCAAGCTCTTTCGAAGGCGAATATTCAAGATGACGCCGATACATCATCACTTCGAGTTGATGTATCCGCCGGAAGTCTCGCGCCGAATGGAACCGAAGCTCGTGTTTCGATTCCTCATCATCGCGATATTGTTTGCGTTACTGAGTCTTTCGACGTTGAAGCTCAGGTAGTAGTCATTTGTCATTAGTCATTGGTCTTTGAGATTCGAACGAGAACACATAACGAGTGACCAACCACAATGACAAATGACAAATGAAAAATGACAGATGACGGTTCAGGGCAAGAAGGTATTGGTCGTCGGAACCGCGCGCAGCGGAGTGGCGGCCGCCCGTTTGCTGTTGTCGCGCGGCGCAGTGGTGATCGCCAACGACGCGAAGCGCGAATCGGATATCGGCGAAGCCGCGGAGGAGCTGCGCAAGCTCGGTGCGATTCTCTCGCTTGGCGGGCATCCGGAGAGTTTGTTTGTCGATGCGGACTTAATCGTATTAAGCCCGGGGGTTCCTGCGGATCTGGCGCCGCTCGAAGCCGCGCGCCGGGCAGGGATAGAGATCATCAGCGAACCCGAGCTAGCAGGACGGTTCCTGCGCGGACGGATGATCGGAGTCACCGGCTCGAACGGGAAGACCACTGTTACGACGCTGATCGGAGAGCTGATGCGAACGGCGGGAGCTGAAGTTATCGTCGGCGGCAATATCGGCACGCCGCTGACCGGCCTGGTCGAAAGCTCGACCGACGGCTCGTGGACTGTAGCAGAGCTCTCGAGTTTTCAGCTGGAGATGATTGACAGCCTTCGAGTTAACGTCGCGGTTGTCACCAACATCACGCCGGACCACTTGGATCGGCACCGCTCGTTCGAGAATTACGTTAGAGCGAAGCGCAGGATTTTTTTGAATCAGACTGAAGAGGATTGGGCAGTGCTCAACGGCCAGGACCAGGGTGTCGCGGATATGATCGACGCGTTCCGCGTTTCGTCCAGGAAGATCTATTTCAGCTCGAAAGGGCCTGAGACGCTGACCGGAGACTCGCCCGGCGTCTACGTGGAGGGACGTCGCGTTTGGACCACCATGCTCGCTGGCTGCGAAGGACCGGTGGAAGTGATGGGCCTTGAGGAAATACCGCTGCCTGGAATGCACAACGCCGAGAACGTGATGACCGCGCTGGCAGCGACCTTCTGCGCGATGGGGACTGGAACGAACGGGCTGCCGGCTCTTCGCGATGCCATCAAGCGATTCGAGGGGGTCGAGCACCGCATCGAGTTTGTGGCCGAGATCGACGGCGTCAAGTTCTACAACGATTCGAAAGCGACCAACGTGGATTCGACGGTGAAAGCGCTCGAAGCCTTCGAGCGGAACATCATTGTGATCCTCGGCGGAAAAGACAAAGACAGCGACTACACGGTGCTTGCGCCGCTGATCCGCGAGCGAGTGAAGCAGGTGATGCTGATCGGCGCGGCGAGCGACAAGATCGCGGCCCAACTCCTGAACACCCGGCCAATGAGTCGGGCACGCTCGATGGAGGATGCTGTGGTCCAGTCGATGGAAGGTGCGAAGCCCGGCGACATCGTTCTGCTCGCGCCCGCTTGCGCGAGTTTCGATATGTTCGACAACTATGAGCATCGCGGAAGAGCGTTCAAGGAGGCGGTGTATAAGATTGCGAGCCGGCATCACGGCGGCTGAACCGGAAGACCACTTGAAATTGCCGATTTCGATTTCCGAAGCTGAATAGCATTCGCAAATCGACAATCGGCAAACGAAATCGGCAATGACCTTGGCTGACTACAGAGTTCCAGCACCGAGATGGAAACGCGAGGCCGAACTGGTCTTCGGGCGCGGAGGCAACTCGCGTCCAAGCGTTGGCCGCGAGTTGCCGGTCGACAAGATGCTGCTCGCAATCGTGCTTGGAATAACCTTGTTCGGCGCGGTGATGGTCTACAGCGCTTCCGCGATTCTGGCGGAGAGGAACTACGGGAGCCAGTTCTATTTTCTCGGCCGGCAAGGAATGTGGGCCCTGGTGGGGCTGGCGGCAATGGCCGCCGCGATTTGCATCGACTATCGTCATTACAAACGGCCAGTCGTGGTGTTTTCGCTTCTCGGAGTGACGTTCGCGCTGCTGGTCGTGGTTCTGCTCCTGCCAAAGGTGAATGAGACGCACCGATGGATCAGATACGGCCGTTACTTCTCATTGCAGCCCTCGGAGATCGCGAAACTGGCCCTGGTGGCCTTTTTGGGGTTCTTTCTCGAAAGGCGAGCGAGGGAGATTGAAAACTTCAAGCGCACGTTCGCTCGAGCTGCGATAGTCGGCGGAGCAGCCATCGGCCTGGTTGCGATGGAACCCGATCTGGGGACTGCGCTGGCGCTCGGCCTGGTCTTTGTGACGATGATGTACCAGGCTGGAACACCCGGCCGCTACTTCCTGACCCTTGCAGTGCCGGCGGTCCCGGTGATCACCTACATGCTTTTGGTGCCGTGGCGCTTCAAGAGGCTTCTCGCGTTTCTGGACCCATGGAAGTACCAGACTACCTGGGGATTCCAGCCGGTTCAGTCAATGATCGCCATAGGAAGCGGGGGACCGGGAGGCGTCGGTTTCGCGCAGGGTAGGCAGAAGCTGTTTTATCTTCCGGCGCCGCATACCGATTTCATCTTCGCGGTCATCGGCGAGGAGCTCGGGCTGATAGGCGCCTCAACGTTGGTGCTGCTCTTTGGCTTGCTGGCGTGGAGAGGGTTTCGAGCGGCGCGGTATGCTCCCGACCTGTTCGGCCAGTTGTTGGCGGTCGGACTGACTACGATGATCATCGCGCAGGCTTTTTTCAACATCAGCGTGACGCTTTCGCTTGTGCCAACGAAAGGCATTCCTTTGCCGTTCGTCAGCGCCGGGGGGTCGTCGCTGGCGATCAGTCTGTTTGCTGCGGGCGTGCTGCTGAACGTGTCAAAGCACGGCAAAGCATGACGATTGCGGATTGAGGATTGCGGATTGCGGGCCGGTTCCGCTCTTTGATCCGCAATCCCCAATCTGCAATTCGCAATCGAAGATGAGGGTAATCATTGCAGCAGGTGGAACAGGCGGGCACATATTTCCGGGGGTTGCAATGGCGAGGGAGTTCAGGCGGCGCGACCCGGCGACCGAGATCCTGTTCGTCGGAACGGCTCGTGGCCTCGAATCCAAAATCGTTCCGAGGGAAGGTTTTGAACTCGAGTTGATCAGAGTTGGCGCACTAAAAGGCGTATCGTTCTTTGAAAGACTCAAATCGCTGGCGGGCCTCCCGTTGAGTTTTGTTGCCGCGCTTCGAATACTCAAGCGATTCAAGCCTGACGTGGTAATCGGAGTTGGAGGCTACTCATCGGGCCCGACACTATTGATGGCGGCGCTCGCGCGGATACCGACGATGATAGTGGAACCGAACGCTATGCCGGGGTTCACCAATCGAGTGCTCGCGCGGTTTGTAGATGCAGCGGCGTTGAGCTTCGAGGCCGCGCAAAGGTATTTCAAGCGCCGCGCGGTTGTGACGGGCAACCCGGTTCGCGTAGACTTCGCGCGGCTCTCAGCAAAACCACGCGACAAGAAGCTTCACGTCTTGATCTTTGGAGGAAGCCAGGGCGCGCGCGCGATCAACGAAGCAATGACAGGAGCGTTGCCGCTGCTTGCCCCCCGGAAAGCACGCATGGCGATCACGCACCAGACGGGCGAGCGGGACTTTGAGAAGGTGAAAAGAGCATACGCCGAAGCGGGATTGGACGGTGCGATCGTCAAGCCGTTTATTCATGATATGGCCGATCAGTTCGCGAACGCCGATGTTCTGATTTGCAGGTCGGGAGCGACCACTGCAGCCGAGGTTGCTGCAGCCGGGAAGGCGGCGATTTTCGTTCCTTTTCCTTTTGCGACTGATGACCATCAGCGCAAAAACGCGGAAGCCTTCGAGCGTGCCGGCGCCGGACTAATGATCCTTCAAAAGGATCTGACGCCGGCTCGACTCGCCGAGAATCTGGAGCGGTTGATCGACCACCCGGAGCAGATCAGCGGCATGGAGGAAGCTAGTCGCAGATTAGGCCGGCCAGCCTCGACCGAGCGGGCGGTTGACTTAGCGATGTCCTTGGTTGGCGCGCAGTCCGACAAACTTTAGTTTGTCGTTTGACACAGGAAGAAACTCGCTGGAAGTGAGCGGCACACATTAGGTCTCGCCGGTTGTTGATTGGGTGGTTTGGGGCACGGGCGACAAACTGAAGTTAGTCGGACAGAGGACGAGAGTTGCTTTTTCGAGGAGTCAGACACATTCACTTCGTTGGGATCGGCGGCATCGGCATGAGCGGAATAGCCGAAGTATTGCTGGCGCTCGGCGATAACTTTCGCGTGACCGGAAGCGACCTGAAGCACACTCAAATAACCGAACGACTGGAGTCGATGGGTGCGGTGATCTTTGAAGGCCACAGGGCCGAGAACATATCCGGAGCAAATGTTGTCGTGACCTCGTCGGCAATTCGCGATGACAACCCCGAAGTGATTGCCGCGCGCCAGAAGCAGATCCCGGTGATACCGCGAGCGGAGATGCTTGCCGAACTGATGAGGCTCTACCGGAACGGGATCGCGGTCGCGGGCACTCACGGCAAGACCACCACGACTTCGATGATCGCGCATTTGATGACCCGCACCGGGTTCGATCCGTCCGTTGTGGTTGGAGGGCGCGTTGCCTCGCTCGGTTCGAACGCCAGACACGGGCGCGGCGAGTACATCATAGTCGAGGCAGATGAATCGGACGGCTCGCTGCTGCTGTTGACGCCGACCATCGCCGTGTTGACCAACATTGATGCCGATCACCTCGATCACTTCACCGGTGGAATCGAACAGATAAAGAGCTGCTTCGTTGCTTTCGCGAACAGCGTCCCGTTCTACGGGACGATCGTGCTCTGCCTGGATGACCAGAACGTGCAAGCCATCATCCCTCAGGTCACCAGGCGGGTAATCAGTTACGGATCGGCGGCACAGGCGGACGTATCCGCTTCACGGATCGACTTGGATGCGAGTTTCGGCTCCGAGTTCACCGTTCGCGCGTTCGGTGAGGAGATGGGAAGGATCAAGCTCGGAGTCCCCGGTCTTCACAACGTCCAGAACGCTCTGGCGGCGGCGTCGGTCGGACTGGACCTCGGAATCAAGTTCAAAGACGTCGCGGAAGTGCTGAGCGAGTTTCGCGGCGCCGAGCGTCGGTTTCAGATCAAGGGTGAGAAGAACGGCATCCTGGTGATTGACGACTACGGCCATCATCCGACCGAGATAAAGGCGACGCTGGCCGCTGCGCGCACCGCCGGGCGGCGGGTGGTAACGTTGTTTCAGCCCCATCGATACACTCGCACTCGCGACTTGAAGGATGAGTTCGCCCGATCGTTCTATGGCGCGGACCTTTTGTTGATATCAGACATCTACGCCGCGAGCGAAGATCCAATAGAAGGGATAACCAGCCGCGCGCTGACCGAGCAAATCGAGAGATTCGGGCATCGCCACGTCGAGTACGCAGGCCCGCTCGCGGGCGCGGCGGCAAGGTTGAAAGAGGTCGCCCGCCCCGGCGACCTGGTTCTGACTCTTGGAGCCGGCAATGTGTATCAAGCAGGAGACGAGCTCCTGAGAATTCTTTGAGAAGGAGACGGGGATGAGACGGTGAGATGAGGCGACACGGCCCACTCCGGTGTGCCCTTGTCGCACAGCCGCCGAGTCTCGGGTCGCCCCGCCGCCGCCAGTGGGAGGTGACGCTGTGGCATTAGCTCCAAAGAGCGATCCCAGGGTACGCAATCAGGTCGTGACGCCTCGTTCGTCTCGACGTCTCGACAAATCGCGATCACGACGTCGAAGCGCGATTGATGTTGGGAAGATTTTCAGAACGGCGGTACTGTTTGCCCGACCCGTGGGCGTGCTGGTTGCGATTGTGCTTGTGATACTGGGCTACAACGCGCTTGCTAACTCGCGGCTGTTCCTCTTGCATCGAGTGATAGTGAGCGACGCTTCGCCGCCGCTGGGTACGGACATCGAGCACATGATTCGGAAGGCCGTCGGACAGACCGGATTGATGGACGTCGACCTTTCGACGCTGAGACAGAAGGTCGAAGCAATCCCTCGCGTTCGAGCTGCTTCGATAGCGCGCGTGCTTCCGGATGGGATCTTCGTTCGCCTGACGGAGCGGCAGCCAGCTGTGCTTGTGCGACGCGAATCGGAGGCGCTGGTATGGCTGGATGAAGACGGGGTCGAGATGGGCGAGTTCTCCGACGTGAAGCCGCCAAAGACAAACGCAAAAGCCGGCGAGCCCGAGGAGATTCCGCCGATTGCAAAGGGCTTCGCAGAAGGCAATCGCTCGCAGGCGGCGATCACTGAGGATCGCGAACGGATCGCACTGTTCAAACAGATCGAACGCGAGTTCAGCGACGGGCCAAATCCGTTATGGGGTCTCGTCGATCAGATCGATTTGACTTTCACCAAGGACGTGAACATCCGGCTGGCTCGGCCCCCGGTGCTGATTCACGTCGGCAGCACTGACTTCCGCAAGCGTTTCGAGCGGGCACTTCAGGTGCTGTACGCCATAAAGCAGGGCGACTCTGAATTGCCCAGCCGGTTTCGTGTTCAGGACATTGACCGGCTTATTCAGAACGCCAGTAATATTAACTTTATTGATGCCGCTCGCAGCGAGCGGATCGTCGTGAATTTCGCCACCCCCGGCGCAAAGGCTGTCCGGCAGGAGCCGATACTGGACAGGGCCCCGAAGAAAAAATAATTGCGGATTTCGGATTGCAGCTTGCCGAGTTCTTCAATCCGCAATCCACAATCCTCAATCCGCAATCGATTGAGCCGGAGGTTTAGAAATGCCAAAAGGGAACAGACACATTGCCGCGCTCGACATCGGCACCACCGAAGTCAGAGCGATAGTTGGGGAAATAACGGAGAGCGACACGCTCGAGATAATCGGAATCGGGCGGGCGCCCTCGCGCGGCGTCCGCAAATCGGTGGTGGTCAACATAGAGGCCACTGTTGACGCCATCAAACACGCGGTCGAGGAAGCCGAAATGATGTCCGGCCTTCCGATCGATTCTGTCAACGTCGGTCTGGGCGGCGCCCAGGTCCGCGGGATAAACTCGCGAGGCGTTATCGCAATTAGCCGCCGCAATCGCGACATAACCGAAGAGGACGTGTATCGGGTGATCGATCAGGCTCGCGCCGTAAGCGTGCCCACCGACCGCGAGATCATCGACGTTCTGCCGCAGGAATTTACCGTCGACGGACAGGATGGAATCGGCAATCCGATAGGGTTTCTTGGGATGAGGCTCGAAGCGGCCGTGCACGTATTGACCTCGCCGATTACCGCCCGGCAGAACGTCATTACCTCGGTTAATCGCGCCGGGATAATGGTTGCGGACACCGTCGTGAATCACGTGGCGGGAGGCGAAGCAACTCTCTCGCAGGACGAGAAAGAGTACGGCGCAGCGGTGATCGACATCGGCGCAGACATCACCAACCTGACTATTTTCTTCCGCGATGCGATTCGGCACACGGCGGTGTTTCCGATGGGCGGCAATCACTTCACCAACGATATCGCCGTCGGGCTTCGCACGCCGGTGCCCGAGGCGGAGCGCATCAAGCAGAGCGAAGGTTGCGCGCTGGTTGGGTTGATGGCGGATGGCGATCGTTCGCGCATGGTCGAGGTGACGTCCGTAGGCGGGCGGCAGCCTCGCATGCTCAGCAGGCAGATACTGTGCGAGATCCTCCAGCCGCGGGCGGAGGAGATCTTCAGCCACGCGGCCGAGGAGATCCAGCGAGCCGGCTTCGACAAGCAGATACTTTCGAGTGTGGTGTTGATCGGCGGCGGGGCGCTGATGGACGGGGTGGTCGAGATGGCGGAACAGGTGCTGGATCTGCCGGCTCGCCATGGTCTGCCCGATTTTGTCGGAGGACTGACGGGCGAGATAGACAGCCCCGCGTTCGCGACGGTGGTTGGAACGATGCTGTACGGGTTTCACAAGCAGATGAATCAAAAGAAGATTCACTCGCTGAAGGACGGAGCTCCGAAGCAGCCAAGCATCTGGAAGCGGTTCTGGCTCCGTTAGAGTTTTTGACGAAAATATCCCGGCCGGGGGCAAAAAAGAGTTGTGGGGGGCGGGCGACTGTGCTACTATTTGGCGCGTCTACAGAAACTTGGGCTACCACATATTGTAGCAACAGGTTGCCAGCCTCAAAGGCACTGTTAGGAGAACCCCTGGAACACGGCCCACTTGGCTCGCGCCCGAGAGGGCGAGTTTTCAGTTCGCGCGGACTGATTGATGATCCTGGCAGTGTGCAAGAACTTTTGAAACACGAATGCCCGAATGTTATGTGAGCGAGGCGTGTGCTTGAGAGCGTCGCTTGCCCGGTCGTTCACCTGTTGCTTGATTGCTCGCAGGAGGCACGAATAATGGCGGTGGATCAACGCGGAAATGTCCGAAGTGGTTCCATAGTATTTGACGAATCGGAACAGCCCCTCAGCGGGGCTAACATAAAAGTGGTGGGGGTCGGTGGCGGAGGCGGCAACGCGATCAATAGAATGATCGAGGCCGGCATCCAGGGGGTGCAGTTTCTGGTTGCTAACACTGACCTTCAATCGCTCAAGGCCTCACAGGCTTCCGTCAAGCTTCAGATCGGCGAAAAGCTGACTCGTGGTCTCGGCGTGGGTGGCGACCCGGAGAAAGGCCGCCAGTCGGCGCTGGAAGACACCGAGAAAATAATTGAAGCGCTAGAGGGTTCCGATATGGTGTTCATAACTGCCGGGCTCGGCGGCGGTACGGGCACCGGGGCCGCTCCGATCATCGCCAGCCTGGCTACCGAGCTTGGGGCGCTGACGGTGGCCGTAATCACCAAGCCTTTTCGATTCGAGGGCCGCCGAAGACAACGCCAGGCTGAGCAGGGCTTGAGCGAGCTCCGTGAATGCGTGGACACGGTCATCACTATCCCAAACGAGAGATTGCTAGCCGCGGTGCCAAAGGGCACCAGATTCTATGAATCATTCAGGCTGGTCGATGACGTGTTGCTGCAAGCAGTGCAAGGCATATCCGACATCATCACCGTGCCCGGTCTGATCAACGTAGACTTCGCCGACGTGAAGGCGATCATGGAAGGCATGGGGATGGCTTTGATGGGAACGGGCAGCGCGGCCGGTGACAGCCGCGCTCTGGAAGCCACCCAGCGTGCTATCTCGAGTCCGCTGCTCGAGGAGGCTTCGATCGAGGGCGCTAAGGGGCTGCTGGTAAACGTAAGCGGCGGGGCCGACCTTACACTCTTCGAAGTAAACGAAGCTATGTCCATAATTCATGACGCCGCCGATCCTGACGCCAACATCATCTTCGGCGCCGTGCTCGACGAGCGTCTCACAAACGAAATGAAGATCACGGTGATCGCCACCGGCTTCGATAAGGCCGCGGCTGCCGCCGAGGCTCCGCGAGCGTTTACCACTCCTCAACCGGTTCCCTCGGAGCCGCGAGTCAGCGGACCGCTGAGCGGCCCTGGGACCATCGCGCCCGAGCCGCTGCGGCGCGAAGACATCAACGTTCCTGCGTTCATGCGCAAGAAAGCCGATTGACCTCTGGCATCGACTATCCTCCGTACTTGTCCGGCCGCTGTAGAATCTAGCAGCGGCCTTTTTGTCGGAGCAGGGCTCCCGAAGGACTCCGACGTTGAGTTTTCAGTTTTGGCTTTCTACAATGCATCGTCGCTTGCGGACACTTCATTCGGAGGATACGTGGCCGCTAGGTGGCGGCCTAATCAACGTGACCGAGCTCAACCCTTCAGTTTGCTCGTCATCTGATACACACCTTCGACCAGTTCTGGCGCTTGCTTGGTAGATAGACAGAGTGTTTGAGCTAGCTGGAGATCGATGATGCGGACAGTTGATGCCCTGGAAGCAAGCTACCCCCAGATAGCCCAGCCCAACGAAGAAGCCAGACCGACGCTTCTCGACAGCCTCAAACGCCGCAAGCTCCTGGTCATCATTATCGTCACCGTAGTCATAGGTTTGTGCGCGCGCGTGTACCGACTAGACGCGGCTGGGTTTGCGGAGGATGAAGCCAATAAGGTCTTCGCAGTCCGCGCCTACCAACAAGGTGATTTCTCGGCGAACGCGGAGCATCCGATGTTGATGAAGATGCTCTGCTACGGGTCATTGCACGCATTCTCAGCGTGGAATCGCGTGGCCGGACAAAGGCTTCACTTGCCCGTATCGGAAGAAGTCGCGCTGAGGTTGCCGAATGCAGTGTTCGGCGCGCTTACGGTGGTCCCGCTTTTCCTGCTGGCGACAGGCTTGCTCGGGTTCAGGGCCGGCGTGATCACCTCGGTGTTGTGGGCTCTCGGGCTGGATGCGATCTGGTTCAATCGGATTGCGAAGGAAGACACGCTACTCGTCTTCTTCGAATTCGCTGGATTTTATCTCTATCTTCGCGCAAAACATTTGCCGCCCTCGGATCGCGAGGGAAAGGAAAGGCTCTTCGCGCTCGCCGGAGCGGCTTTCGGTTTGATGGTGACCTCGAAGTATTTTCCTCACTACATCGGTCTCAACGCGCTCTTTTATACGATCGTTGGATACGACAGCCGGAACAACCGTCCGTTGACGCGTACGATGTGGGCCAAGTACCTCGGCGGCATGCTCTTGGCCTTTGCGTTGTTCAATCCATCTGCGTTCTTTCCGCAGACCTGGCGCTATCTATGGAAGTACGTCAATGAAGAATTCCTGACGCACCACGGTTATTTCATGATGGACCGGCTCTACCTGAACGATCTGTCTCAGACGCCCGGGGGGACACCCTGGTATTTCTATCCGTTGTTCATCGCCCTCAAGCTCCCCTTGCCCGTGCTCGCCGCTTTTTTGATCGGATTCGTGGAGATATTTCGAAGGAGAGGCGACTATCCACACTCTCGTGGATACATATTCTTGAGGCTGATGCTGTTTTTCTGGTTAATCCCGGAGCTGGTTGTCGGAGTCAAATTTCTGCGCTACTCACTCACGCTGCTGCCGCTGATTTACATGACCGCGGCGGTTGGAACAGTTGTAATCTGGAAGGCGCTTGAAACATGGTTAAGACGGATCACGACGAGATCCATAGCGCGAGTCGCGCCAGCGTTTATAGTGAATGCGGCATTATTGATCGCGCCGGCAGTGCTGACGATCAGATGTTTGCTGAATTCCTACCCCAGCCTGTATGTGAACGTGTTTGCCAACAGCCGAGTCGGCTACTTTTTTCCGCATGACGAGTTCTACGATCTTGGCGCGCGCGAGAGCATACGGTTCGTGGCGGAAACAGCGCCCCAGGATGCAACGCTGGCGAGCGAGATTCCCGGCGTGGTTGAGTACTATCTCGAGCGATTCGACCGGCCGGACATTCGGTCCCGTATCATTTCGCAGCCGGGCTTCGCATTGAGCCGGGACAGGCCCGACTTTGTCCTGCTTCAGCGCGGCCGCGTGTACTTCGAGAATATCGATGTCTTCCGCTTCATCGAGAAAACCTCTCCTGCGGTGCAGTCGAGCGTGTTCGAAGGCGCGACGGCGAGTCGGGTTTACTCGACGGGCAACAGACGAGCTCTGACGGAATAGACACCCCTGGATTCTACCCGACGCAATGTTATGAAGAAACTGATAGTCAACGCGGATGACTTCGGATTCACGACGGGCGTCAATGCCGGCATTGTTCGCGCGTTCAAGGAGGGCATCGTCACGAGCGCGACGATCATGGCGAACGGCGAAGCGTTTGACGATGCGGTCGACCTTGCTCTCTCGAATCCCGGTCTTGGCGTCGGATGTCATCTTGCGTTAGTCGGGGGACGGCCTATAACTCGAGCCGACGAGGTGCCATCGCTCGTGGACAATCAGGGCTTCTTGCCGCGGACGCTATCGCAGCTGTTGTCAAGACTGGCCCGGGGCTCCGTGCGGCCTGACGAGATTGTCCGCGAGCTTCGAGCGCAAGTCGGTCGCATGGTGAGCGCCGGCGTCACGCCTACTCATCTCGACAGCCACAAGCACTCACACGTTCATCCGCAAATCATGCGAGCAGTCGCCGCAATCGCAAACGAGTTCGGCATAAACTGCGTAAGAAATCCGTTCGAAAAGGTCTTCAGCCGGGGCACCGTCTCGACGTTGACTCACGTGAAACAGACTGTCTTGTCCGCGGCGGTGGCGCCCGGGGCGATATGGTTCAAGCGGCTGGCCCAGGAGCACGGCCTCAAGACGACTGATCGGTTTTTCGGCGTCAAGGTCACGGGCCTGCTGGACAGCGCGGCAATTCGAAGTATTATGGAATCCTTGATAGATGGGACGGCTGAGCTGATGTGCCATCCGGGACTTTACGATGCTGAACTCGAGCACTCTCCCACGCGGCTAAAGCGACAACGCCAGCACGAGCTTGAGGCGTTGATCGATCCGGGCGTGAAAGAACTCGCGGCTGCTCGAGGCATATCGTTGATCAGCTACAGGGAGCTTTGAAGGCATGTTTGAGAACGAGGTCGAGAATCCGAGCTACTCGGTGGTGGTGCCATTTCACAATGAGCAGGAATCGGCGCGCGAGTTGTATCGCCAGCTTTCGGATGTAATGACGGGGCACTACGAACCGGTCGAGTTCGTGTTCATCGACGATCATAGCGCAGACTCGACGCCGCAGATACTTGCTGAGGTTGCCCGGAACGATTCGCGTGTGTTGGTGATTCGCTTGAAGCGGAACTATGGGCAGACGGTTGCGCTCGCCGCCGGCTTCGACCAGGCGGAAGGTGACGTGATCATTTCTATGGACGGAGATCTCCAGCACGATCCCGCCGACATCCCAACCCTGATCGCTGCGTTTGAAAAGACAGGTTGCGACATCGTCAGCGGTTGGCGAAAGAAGCGAGTCGACAATTTTCTCCTGCGACGCGCCCCCTCGCGAGTGGCGAACTGGCTCATGTCAAAGCTCTCGGGGGTGGACATCCACGATTTCGGTACGACGTTCAAGGTCTATCGGAAAGACACGATCAAGCAGATCAAACTCTATGGAGAGATGCATCGCTTCATTCCGGCGCTTGCGTCGTGGAACGGGGCGACTGTTGTCGAAGTACCGATCAAAAACATCGAGCGCCCGGGCGGGCGTTCGCACTACGGGTTGTCGCGCACCGTGCGTGTGCTGTTTGACCTTCTGACTATTCGGTTTCTGTTGAAGTACGTAACCAGACCGCTGCATTTCTTCGGGCCACCCGGCCTGCTCAGCACGATCGCCGGGTTATTGATCAACCTCTGGTTGATCTTCGACAAGGCAGTCTACGGAACGGAAATATTCGACAAGCACGGCCCTCTGATGATCTTCGGCGCTGTGCTCATACTGGCAGGGGTTCAATTGGTGACCGCCGGTCTGATCGGAGAAATGCTGAGCCGGACTTATTTCGAGTCGCAGGGAAAGCCGATCTACTCTATAGAGCGGATGATCAGGGGCGGGAAGACAGAGGCAAGAGGTCGGAAGTCAGAAGTCAGCGGTCAGACGAACCTATCTGCCTTCTGACTTCTGTCTTCTCACTCCTCGCTCTCATCTACGATGAAGTAATCCACGCGGCGAAGCCCTTCGAGGTTCGACGCACGCTCCAGCCGGAGCGTGTCTGATTCAATCAGTTCAGAAACCAAGACGGGTTCGTTCTCTCCAACGTCGAGCAGGACGTGAACCAGCCGGTTGTCGAATCTCACGGAACCTTCCGTATGTCGCAAAACCCTCGCGCCCGTCGAGTCGATCTCTTGCTCGAAGTACTCGACGCCGTGCAATTCTCCCGACTGGTTGACGACCAGCACTGGTATTCGTTCGCCGGTTCGCGATTCCGAAACCGAGTGATTCAGTTCGGGCCGCTCGCGCTCCCGCGACCTGAGAGCGCGGGATAGTTCCTCGAGAAACTCGCCGGAAAGCACTTCGCTCGCAGGTTTGAGTTCCGCAAAGCTGCTCTCCTCCCACTCGCGGATCATCTCCCACGCTTTTGCGGGAACACCTCCGGATCTCGCGGATGCAGCAGAGCGCTCCGAAGCCGCACACTCAGCGGCAGCGTACTGGGCCATTGCTTCGGCGCACGATACGCAGTGTGCAACATGTTTAGCAACTGGAGAACTTACTTCCTGGGGAGACGAGGCATAGAAGAAAGATGCGAGCTCGCTGGCGTCAGGATGTTCGTGGGAAGGAGCGAAGCCCGGATCTGAAACGGTGTTCTTGATCGCTCGAACAAGGGCCGCCGCCGACGCGCACTCGTCGCACGACGACAGGTGTTCTTCAATCAAACGAGTCTCCGTGCCCTCGGTCTTCCCGCTCAGGTAATCGAGAAACTTGCTATCCGGATGTGCTGACTGCTTCGACATCTGACACCGCGCTCTTTGTAGTTGTACTCCTCGTACAATAACAGGGAGTACCGGATTGAGTACTCTCCGTCAGACAGACTTCACTGCGCGGCGGTACCCGTCAACAGGGATTCCGCCGAAGTGATGCCCCGTTCCTTGAGCCAGTTCATCAAGCGGACTTTCAGCCTGCGTGCGCGCTGATAAACCAGGTCTTCCGACATGCTGTACTTCTCGGCGATTTCTTTCCCGCTTCGATTGCCGATGATGTACTCGTTCACGATCACGCTGTCCTTCCAGTCCCGACACACTTCGTCGAGGAGGCCGTCAACAATCTCCCGCCGCTCGCGCGCGATCAACAGCACTTCGGGTGACGGCTCTTTAGAGGCCGCCCGCTCAACAGGCGACGGCTCGTCCGAATCGGGGTCGGCGGGCGACTGTCGCGGGTTCCACGACTTATCCCGGGTCGCGCGTCGAATCGAATCGATCATCTCGCTGGAAGCGATGCGCGCGATGAAGCTCGACAGCTTTCCCTGTCTTCGCCACTGACCGAGTCCCCTGTAGACTTTAAAGATCACGCGCGAGATCACGTCTTCCGCGGAATCCCACGCCGGGAATCGATACCGCGAGCTCCGCACGACGTGATTGATAAGCCAGTGGTAGCGAGCGATTATGACTTCGAAGCACAGATGCGCAGCGCGGCGGTCGTTCTTCGAACGCGCGAGGAAGTTGTCCACAAGTTCCTCGTCGCTGAGGTTATCGAGCCAGCCTCTATCAAGCTCGGCTCCTGCTCCTGACCCATTCGTCATGCGCTCACTCGTATGATCCGTGATCCAGGTGCGCGCATTCTACCACCGGGTATTAGCCGCTCGAAAGCCACAAGGCTAGACGGTTTCGGTACCGGCTGCCTGACACTCCCGCTTGGCTATATCACAGGTTACCTGCCCGCGGCCGGGGCCTTGATCATCCGCCTGGCTAGCTTGTTTATCGTTTCACTAAGCTTGATTATGCCCTCGAGATCGCAACGAGCCTTCGCTCGAAGCTCGGCGTCATTTGGCGAACTGAGGCGAAAGATGGGGCTGCTCAAGAAGCTGTTGATCAAGCGATTTAGTTCCGGGATCATCCCCCCGAGCCCCTCGATGGTCTCGTCATATCGAACCTTGTCGCCCTTTTCGGCGATCTGGAGCAGCGCAACGTTGTATTTGATTCGGGTCGCCCGGCTCTTTATATCGGCGGTGGCCTCTGAGAGGGTCTTGTAATCCAGCGAAGGCGCCGACGAAAGCGCCGCGATGGTTTCGTCATTTATTGTGTGAAGCTTGATGAAATCCTGGTTGAGTTGGGCGTTCATACGCCTGCGGATGAATTCGTCGTCTTCATCCTGGTTGGGTGCGACGAGGCCCAATTCCCGAGCTCGCTGACTGATCGCTTCCAGGTTCGCCCTTACCTTCGGCCGCGTTGTTGGGTCCGGCTGTCTGCCCGGAAGCGCCGGTTGCTGGGCCGGCGATGATGGTCCTGCGAGCATCGACGCCAGCAGGACAAGAGCAAGCACGACGCTTCGGTTGCGCAGCGTGTTAACCGTCTTCATTCCGTGCCTCCTCGCTTTCAGTCGACGATTGACAGAGAGTGCGAGCCAACCTCGTTACACCGGCGCCATCACCCGGCTCACGCCCTTTGGGCTGCACTCCTGTTCAACTGTCTCGCGATCTTGTTGATCGTCTTGCTGAGTTTGATGATCTTCTCCAAATCATTTCCGGCGTTAGACCGGAGATCCGAGTCATTTGGACTGTTGACGCGGAATACTGGATTATCCAGAAAGCTCTTGATCGTACGACTCAGCTCCGGAAGAAATGATCTTAGTTTTCCGGCGTC